>NZ_CAXIAM010000012.1:0-66693 GCF_964021865.1 uncultured Sphingomonas sp. | reverse complement strand
TGGAAGCGCGACAACAAGAACGGCGGCGCGTGGATGTCGAACTTCGTCAACCAGTCGAAGCTGCTCGGCACCAAGCCGGTGATCTATAATGTCGGCAATTTTACGAAGCCGGCGGCGGGGCAGCCCGCGCTCATCACCTTCGATGACGTCACGACGATGTTCCACGAGTTCGGCCATGCGCTGCACGGGCTGTTCGCGAACCAGACCTATCCGTCTGTGTCGGGCACCAACACCGCGCGCGACTTCGTCGAATTCCCCTCGCAGTTCAACGAACATTGGGCGCTCGATCCCAAGGTGCTGCCGCATTATGCGGTCAATCGGCAGGGGCAGGTGATCCCGCCCGCGCTGGTCGCCAAGATCAAGCGCGCCGCGACATTCAACACCGGCAGCAGCTTCGGGCAGGCGCTGGCGGCGGCCGAGCTGGACATGAGCTGGCACTCGCTGCCCGCGAGCGCAGGGCGTCAGGACGTCAATGTGTTCGAGCCGAAGGCGCTGGCGGCGACCGGGCTCGATACCGATGACGTGCCGCCGCGCTACCGGTCGAGCTATTTCCTCCACATCTGGGGCAATGGCTATTCGGCGGGCTATTATGCCTATCAGTGGACCAAGATGCTCGACGCCAACGCCTATGCGTGGTTCGAGAACCACGGCGGGCTGACGCGCGCAAACGGCCAGCGTTTCCGTGACATGATCCTGTCGAAGGGCCACACCGAAGATTACGCGCCGATGTTCCGCGCCTTCAACGGCAAGGATCCGGAAGTGGGACCGCTGCTCCACGATCTCGGGCTGAACGCGGACGGGAGCCGCGTGGCGGAGTAACGCCCCGATCGCCGTCGCCCCAGCCTATTGCTCGTCACCCCGGCGAAGGCCGGGGTCCAGTTGGGAAGGCCGTGGTAACTGAGCGCTCCGCGCCGTCATAGTCGTTCCGTAACTGGACCCCGGCCTTCGCCGGGGTGACGGAAGATTTTTGAGGGACGGTCGTGCGACTACGCCAGCAAGTCCCGCATCTCGGGATGCTTCTCGATATACGCCCGCACGAACGGGCATTGCGGCACCACCTTCCATCCGCGGTCGCGCACGATGTCGAGCGCGCCGCGGATCAGCTTGGTGCCGACCCCGCGTCCCTCGATCTCGGGCGGAACGACGGTGTGGGTGAAGACGATCGTGTCGCCTTCCAGCTGATAGGCCGCGACCGCACGATGGCTGCCCACCTCAAGCGTGAACTCCTGCTCGGAGCGGTGATCCTTGACGCGCTCGACGGTCATCGCGCTGCCGCCGGTGCTTCTGGCGGCGCATCGACGCCCTTCGCCGTGGGGGCGATCGGGCGCGCCTGGTCGGCCTGACCGTTCGTCTCCGCCGTCTGCCGCTCGCATGCCGACAGGGCCGACGCCGCGGCGAAGGTAAACAGGGCAAGATTGGGGCGCACACGCATCGCGGTCTTTCGGTAAATCGGTGGTTCGCGCATTACGCGCCACCGCCGCTCGCCGTTCCCGCCGCGGTTGCGGAAGCGGCCCCGCGCGCCTAGGTGCGCCGGTGCACATGGCGCGCGATCCGCTTCCCGACCTCCACCGCATCTTCGGCTTTCCTGCGTTCCGCGGCGTGCAGGAGCAGGTGGTGACGCGCGTGCTGGCGGGCGAGAACACGCTGGCGGTAATGCCGACCGGGGCGGGCAAGTCATTGTGCTATCAGCTTCCCTCCGCCATGCTGGATGGGACCTGCATCGTCGTCAGCCCGCTGATCGCACTGATGCACGACCAGTTGCGCGCCGCGACCGCGGTCGGCCTGCGCGCCGCGACGCTGACCAGCGTCGACGAGAACAAGGCCGAGACGCGCGGCCGCTACCTCGATGGCGAGCTGGACCTGCTGTACGTCGCGCCCGAGCGCGCCTCGACCGCCGACTTCCGCGATCTGCTGACGCGCGGCCGCCCGGCGTTGTTCGCGATCGACGAGGCGCATTGCGTCAGCGAATGGGGGCATGACTTCCGCCCCGATTACCGCTTGCTGCGCCCGCTGCTCGACACGTTCGCGGACGTGCCGCGGCTCGCGCTGACCGCCACCGCCGACGCGCATACCCGCGCCGACATCCTCGAACAGCTCGGCATCCCGCACGAGGGCATGATCGTCGCCGGGTTCGACCGGCCGAACATCCGGTATGCGATACGGCCGAAGGACAACAGCACGCGCCAGATCGCCGACGTGGTGCGCGACACGCCCGGCCCCGGCATCGTCTATGTCCAGACGCGCGCCGCGACCGAGAAGATGGCGGCGCAACTGACGCAGATCACCGGACGCCCGGTGCGTGCCTATCATGCCGGGCTCGACCCGGCGGTGCGCGCCAGGAACCAGGCCGATTTCGTCGCGTCCGAGGATATGGTGATGTGCGCGACGGTCGCGTTCGGGATGGGGATCGACAAGCCCGACGTCCGCTTCGTCGCGCACGCCGGGCTGCCGAAGTCGATCGAGGCTTATTATCAGGAAACCGGCCGCGCCGGGCGCGACGGTGATCCGGCGGTCGCGCATCTGTTCTGGGGCGCCGAGGATTTCGCGCGCGCGCGCCAGCGGATCGGCGAGGTCGAGCCGCAGCGCCAGCCCGGCGAACGCCAGCGGCTGGCGGCGCTCGGCGCGCTGGTCGAGACCGCCGGATGCCGCCGCGCGATCCTGCTGCGGCATTTCGGCGAGCATCCACCCGAGACATGCGGCAATTGCGACAATTGCCTGTCGCCCCCCGCCGCGATCGACGCGACCGAAACCGCGCGCAAATATCTCTCGGCGGTGTTCCGCACCGGGCAGATGTTCGGCGCGACATATATCGAGGAGGTGCTGACCGGGAAATCGAGCGAGCGCAGCCTGATGAACGGGCATGAGGCGCTGTCGGTATGGAACATCGTCGACGGCACCGAGGTGACGATGCTCAAGCCGGTCGGGCGCGCGCTGCTGCTGAAGGATGCGCTGCGCACCAATCCCCATGGCGGGCTGGAGTTCGGCCCGGCGGCGCGCGCGCTGCTTAAGGGCGAGGCGACGCTGTCGCTGGTCGAGCCGCCCAAGCGCGAGCGGCGGCGGCGCGGCGCGGGCGCGGCCGACAATCCGGTCGACGACCCGCTGTTCGAGGCGCTGCGCGTCACACGCCGCGAACTGGCGAAGGACGCCGGGGTGCCGCCCTATGTCATCTTCCACGATTCGGCGCTGCGCGAGATGGCGGCGCTGCGCCCGACGTCGCTCGCCGCGCTCGGCCGGATCGCCGGGATCGGTCAGCGCAAGCTCGACGCGTATGGCCAGGCGTTCCTCGACACGCTGCGCGCGCACGGCTGACGTTTCCGGCTGACGACCGGCGCGCGGTTCGCTACGGAAGCGCGATGCTTCGCCCTCTCGACCAGACGATCGCGGTCGCTCCGCAGATCACCTCCGACGATGTCCCCGCGATCGCCGCCGCCGGCTATGTCGCGATCGTCAACAACCGCCCCGACGGCGAGGAACCCGGCCAGCCCGACGGCGAGGCGATCCGCGCCGCCGCCGAGGCAGCGGGGCTGGCCTATACCGCGATCCCGATCACCCATGCCGGCTTCTCGCGCCCGCAGGTCGATGCGATGCGCGACGCGCTGGCGGCGGCGAACGGGCCGGTGCTGGCCTATTGCCGGTCGGGCACGCGCTCGTGCAACCTGTGGGCGCTCGCCCGCGCCGCGCAAGGGGACGACGCCGACGCCTTGACCGCCAAGGCGGCAGGGGCCGGCTATGACCTGCGTGGTCTGCGCCCGGCGCTGGACGCGGTCGCGCACGCAGGCTGAGGCCGGTGCGACTGGCGGCGCTGTTCGGCTTCGGTCGGGCGGAGCGCCTGATCCATACTGTCGACGAAGCGATCGAAGCCGTGGCGGAGGCGCTGCCGGGCTTTGCGGCCTTCGACGCCGTGATCGGCGACGATGGCCGGGCGGCGCTCACGATCGACGCGAGCGGCCGGCTTGCGCTGGTCGTCGCGCGCGGCGCGCGGGTGCGCGCACGTGAGGTCGACTGGCCGATGCTGCGGTTGATTGACGGCGGCGTGTTGATCGAGACGCGCGACCGCCGTCTTGGCGCGGTCGTGCTCAACCGCCTGACCGCCGTCGACGTCCGCCGGCTGGGCATGCCGCCGCTCCCGCAGCGTGAAGCCGCCGAGATCGTGTGTGAGTCGGCGGCGGCGTAGGACGGCCGCCCCCCCCCGATCGTCATTCCCGCGCAGGCGGGAATCCAGAACCTCTGACGTGGCGGCTCCTGCGGGGACCTGCGCGTCTCGATCCCCGCCGTCGCGGGGATGACGGCGGGGCAACGACGAAAAGGCCTATTTTCCCGCCGCCTCGCGCGCCGTCTGCCGGTCGCGATAGAATTGCTGGACCACCGCCCAGCCTTCCGCCGCGCTCTCGACATAGCGGAAGATGCCGAGATCGCGCTCCGACACCACGCCTTCCTCGACCAGCGCCTCGAAATTGATGACGCGCTCCCAGAATTCGCGCCCGAACAGCAGCACGGGGATCGGCTCGACCTTGCCGGTCTGGATCAGCGTCAGCAGCTCGAACAATTCGTCGAACGTCCCGAACCCGCCTGGGAACGCCGCCAGCGCGCGCGCATGGAGCAGGAAGTGCATCTTGCGCAGCGCGAAATAGTGGAATTGCGTCGACAGCGCCGGCGTGACGTACGGGTTAGGCGCCTGTTCGTGCGGCAGGACGATGTTGAGTCCGATCGACTCGGCATGGACGTCCGCCGCGCCGCGATTGGCCGCCTCCATGATCGACGGGCCGCCGCCCGAACAGACCACGAAATGCCGCTTGCCCGCCTCGTCGCGCGGGAAGTTCGAGCACAATTGCGCCAGCTCGCGCGCCATGTCGTAATATTTGCTCTTGTCGACCAGCCGCTGCGCGATCTTGCGGCTCTTCTCGTCGGTGGCCAGGTCGAGCAGCGCCTGCGCCTTGGCCGGCTCCGGGATGCGCGCCGACCCGTAGAAAACGAAGGTCGAGCCGATATGCGCTTCCTCGAAAATCAGCTGCGTCTTGAGCAGTTCGAGCTGGAAACGGACCGGGCGGAGGTCCTCGCGCAGCAGGAAATCCATGTCCTGAAAGGCGAGGCGGTACGCCGGGCTCTCGGTCTGCGGGGTGGAAACGTTGGTCTTGGCGACCTCGGCATCCTGCTTGGCACGCGGAAACACGCGGCTCGGTACTCGGGTATCACTCATTTATCGTGAGATAGAACGCCACTGTGACACTCGCAAGATTAGCGGCAGAAGCGCGCGTTATCGTCCTCCAGATGCAGATGGTCGCGGTGCACGGCGTTATAGTCGGGTGACAGCACCGTTCCGAACCGTCGGCACGCCGAGGTATGGACGACCTTCAGGAACTCTCGCACCGCCGGGTCGGTGGAATTCCAGTCGCGCAGGATCGAGATGCGCCGCCCGTCCTTCAGCTCGAACGCGCCGATGTCGATCGCGTTGGCGATCGCATGGCCGGAGCGGCGCGCGGGGCCGCTGGTCCCGACGGTGTTGCGGCATGCATAGCTGCCCATGCTGACGATGCGCGACAGCTCCGACCCGAGGATCTGATAGGCGGCAGGGGCGACGCCGTTGCGCGCCCAGGCGGCATAGGCGCGCGCCTGTCCGCACCGCACCGCGCCGAGGTTTGCGGTCGGCACGCCGATGTCGAGCAGCTTGACCGTCCCGACCAAGGCGCAACCGCCACCGAAATCCTTGTCGGGCAGCGGCTGGAAATCGACGCCGAGCGCGCGCAGGTCGGCAAAGCACTGGCGGGTCTCGCGCGCCGACGGCGCCTCAACCCGCGCACGCTGCGTCGGCGCGGCGGGCCGCTCGGTGCGGCCGCAGCCGGCGAGCGCGAGCAAAGCCGCCACCGTCATGCCGGACCTGTTCCGGCATCCACCCATCCGCTCACCCCGCATCGGTTTGATTTGCGGCACGGTGGACCCCGGAACAAGGCCTTCTGAGCGTGTCGAAGGGTCCGGCGTGACGAAGGGACTCGGCGATGCGACGGGCGGTTGCCAATACGGACCGGCACCGCTAGGGCCGTCGACGGGCCACGCGGTCCCAACGCCGCGCGTGCTCTCTGTAAGGAGAGACAGACATGACTGATTCGATTGCCGCCGACGCCACCCTTGCGCCCGTGAAGCCCGCTGAAAAGCCGGCCCGCCCGCATTTTTCGTCCGGCCCTTGCGCCAAACCCCCCGGCTATGATCCCGCCATGCTCGCGACCGACGTCCTCGGACGTTCGCACCGCTCGAAGCTCGGCAAGCAGCGGCTGCAATATTGCATCGACCTGACGCGCGAACTGCTGAACCTACCCGACACGCATCGCATCGGCATCGTCCCCGGTTCCGATACCGGCGCGTTCGAGATGGCGATGTGGACGATGCTCGGCGCGCGCCCCGTCACCGCGCTGGCGTGGGAGAGCTTCGGCGAGGGCTGGGTGACCGATGCGGTCAAGCAGCTCAAGATCGACCCGACCGTGATCCGCGCCGATTACGGCCAGCTGCCTGACCTGCAGCAGATCGACTGGTCGAACGACGTGCTGTTCACCTGGAACGGCACCACCAGCGGCGTGCGGGTGCCGAACGGCGACTGGATTCCTGACGATCGCGCCGGGCTCAGCTTCGCCGACGCGACCAGCGGCGTGTTCGCCTATGACCTGCCATGGGACAAGATCGATGTCGCCACCTTCTCGTGGCAAAAGGTGCTGGGCGGCGAGGGCGGGCACGGCGTGCTGATCCTCGGCCCGCGCGCGGTCGAGCGGCTGGAGACGTACACCCCCGCCTGGCCGCTGCCTAAGGTGTTTCGTCTCGTCTCCAAGGGCAAGCTCGCCGAGGGCGTGTTCAAGGGCGAGACGATCAACACCCCGTCGATGCTGGCGGTCGAGGATGCGATCTGGGCGCTCGAATGGGCCAAGGGGCTCGGCAAGGGCGGGCTGATCGCGCGCTCCGACGCCAATGCCGCCGCGCTCGACCGGATCGTCGCCGAGCGCGACTGGCTCGGGCATCTCGCCGAAGACGAAGCGTCGCGGTCGAAGACCAGCGTGTGCCTGACCGTCGAGGGCGCGGACGCCGACTTCATCAAGAAGTTCGCCGCGCTGCTCGAAAAGGAAGACGCCGCCTATGACGTCGCGGGTTACCGCGACGCGCCTCCGGGCCTGCGCATCTGGTGCGGCGCGACGGTGGACACCGCCGATATCGAGGCGCTCGGGCCGTGGCTCGACTGGGCCTACGCGACCGCGAAGGCGGGCTGATCCTTAACTTCGTCATTCCCGCGAAGGCGGGAATCCAGACACACAGGTCGTCGATAGAGCCGCAACGTCAGAGGTTCTGGATCCCCGCCTTCGCGGGGATGACGGCCGTTTCCGAAAGGGACTGAACATGCCCAAGGTACTGATTTCCGATAAGATGGACCCCCGCGCTGCCGAGATTTTCCGCGAACGCGGGGTCGAGGTGGACGAGATCACCGGCAAGACCCCCGACGAGCTGAAGGCGATCATCGGCGAGTATGACGGCCTTGCGATCCGCAGCTCGACCAAGGTCACCAAGGACATCCTCGATCATGCCACAAATCTGAAGGTGGTTGGCCGCGCCGGGATCGGCGTCGACAATGTCGATATCCCCGCCGCCTCCGCCAAGGGCGTGGTCGTGATGAACACGCCGTTCGGCAATTCGATCACCACCGCCGAACACGCCATTGCGCTGATGTTCGCGCTCGCGCGCCAGCTGCCCGAGGCCGACGCCTCGACGCAGGCGGGCAAGTGGGAGAAGAACCGCTTCATGGGGGTCGAGATGACCGCCAAGACGCTGGGGCTGATCGGCGCGGGCAACATCGGCTCGATCGTCGCTGACCGCGCGCTGGGGCTGAAGATGAAGGTCGTCGCCTTCGACCCGTTCCTGACCGAGGAGCGCGCGGTCGAACTGGGCGTGACCAAGGTGACGCTCGACGAACTGCTGGCGCGTGCGGACTTCATCACGCTGCACACCCCGCTGACCGACCAGACCCGCAACATCCTGTCGGCGGAGAATCTCGCCAAGACCAAGAAAGGCGTGCGGATCGTCAATTGCGCACGCGGCGGGCTGATCGACGAGGCGGCGCTCAAGGAAGGGCTCGACTCGGGTCATATTGCGGGCGCGGCGCTGGACGTGTTCGTCAACGAACCGGCCAAGGACAGCCCGTTGTTCGGCACCCCGAACTTTATCTCCACCCCGCACCTGGGCGCGTCGACCAACGAGGCGCAGGTGAACGTCGCAATCCAAGTCGCCGAGCAGATGGCCGATTATCTGGTGTCCGGCGGCGTGACCAATGCGCTCAACGTCCCCAGCCTGTCGGCCGAGGAAGCGCCGAAGCTGCGCCCGTACATGGGGCTGGCCGAAAAGCTCGGCTCGCTGGTGGGTCAGTTGACCACCGGCGCGATCGACCGCGTGTCGATCCACCGCGAAGGCGCGGCGGCGGACCTCAATCCGAAGCCGCTGACCAGCGCGGTGCTGACCGGCTTCCTGCGCACGCAGACCGATACGGTGAACATGGTCAACGCCCCGGTGCTGGCGCGCGATCGCGGGATGGAAGTGCGCGAGATCCGTACCGAGCGCGAGGGCGATTATCACACGCTGCTGCGCGTCGCGGTGCGCACCGCCGATGGCGAGCGCTCGGTGGCGGGGACGCTGTTCGGCGACAGCGCGCCGCGGCTGGTCGAGCTATTCGGGATCAAGGTCGAGGCCGATCTGACCGGGGCGATGCTGTACGTCGTCAACGAGGACGCGCCGGGCTTCATCGGCCGCATCGGGACGCTGCTGGGCGAAGCCGGGGTCAACATCGGCACCTTCCACCTCGGTCGCCGCGAGGCCGGGGGCGAGGCGGTGCTGCTGCTGTCGGTCGACCAGCCGGTCGACGCCGAGCTGCTCGCGCGGGTGAAGGCGCTGCCGGGGGTGAAGACCGCGATGGGGCTGTCGTTCTGACATGCCTCCATCGCGCTGAACGGTTGTCAGCCCTCTGTCCGCGAGGCAGAGGGCTGACATGACCGCGCTCCTCCCCGAAGGTCTTCGCGACCGCCTGCCCCCGTTCGCCGATGCCGCCGCCGCGATCGAGGCGCGCGTGCTCGCCGCGATCCACGCGCACGGCTATGAACGCGTCGATCCGCCGCTTGCCGAATTCGCCGAAGCGCTCGGCACGCGGCTGAAGGCCGGCGCACTGCACGATGCGGTGCGGTTCGTCGATCCGGTGTCGCAGCGCACGCTTGCGGTCCGCCCGGATCTGACCGCGCAGATCGCACGGATCGCCGCGACCCGCATGGGGCACCACCCGCGCCCGGTGCGGCTCAGCTACGCCGGCGCGGTGCTCAAGCTGCGCGCCAGCCAGCTGTCGCCCGCGCGCGAGACGCGACAGATCGGCGCGGAGTTGTTCGGGCTCGATTCGCGCGCCGCCGCGCAGGAAGTCGTCACCGTCGCGATCGACGCGCTCGATGCGGCGGGCGTCGCGCGGGCCTCAATCGACTTCACGCTCCCCGACCTGATCGATACGCTGGCCGCCGGGCCGCTGCCGGTGGCGGCCGGGACGCTCGACCAACTGCGCCAGCGGCTCGATGCCAAGGATGCCGGCGGCGTCGCCGCTATCGCGCCCGCGTATCTGCCGCTGATCGAGGCGGCGGGGCCGTTCGACCAGGCGCTGGCCCGGCTGCGTGCGTTCGATCGCGAGGGCGTGCTCGCCACGCGGCTCGACGGGCTCGCCGCGATCGCCGCCGCGCTCGGGGATCGCGTGACGATGACGCTCGACCCCACCGAGCGGCATGGCTTCGAATATCAGACGTGGCTCGGCTTCTCGCTGTTCGGCGGCGGCGCGGGGACCGAGATCGGCCGGGGCGGCACCTATGCCGTCGTCCACGAAGGCGGCGCGGAGGAGGCAGCGACCGGCTTCTCGCTCTATGCCGACCGGCTCGTCGGCGAGCAGCCCACGGGCGACCGGCGCCGGCTGTTCCTGCCGCTCGGGACACCGGCGGCGGAGGCGGCACGGCTGCGCGCCGCCGGCTGGGTCACGGTCGCGGCGTTGGAGGCGGGCGATACGCCCGAGGCGCAGGTCTGCACGCATTATCTCGCCGATGGGGAAGCACGCGCGCTGTGAGATAACGAAGCGTTGGCCGGCGGTCAGGGCTGGTTGAGCAACGGTATGATCTCGCGATTGAGATCGTCGAGTTCCAGCGCCCCGGCACTGGCGTAGCGGACCACGCCTGCCCGATCGATGATGTAGTTGGTCGGAACCGCGGGCATCTCGACCGGCATCCCCTTGACCCGCCGTACCGACGGGATCGCCATTGCCGCGAACAGGTCCTTCATGCGGGAAACCGGCACCGATCCCTCGGTCGTGATGGCGAACACCTGCAAGCCGTGCGCCTTCAGACGCCGGTAGTAACGGTCGAGCAGCGGCAGCTCGGCGCGACATGGCACGCACCATGTCGCCCAGAAGTTGAGCAGGATCACCTCGCCCTTATGGTCGGCAAGCGTCGTCTTCGTGCCGTCGATCAGGGTCAGTTCGACCGACGGTGCCGGCTCGCCGACTTTGAACGCCTTCGCCGCGGCCGGTGCCGCTACCAGCGTGAGCGCAGCAGCCATCGCGAATGTTCGTAGCATGATCGTCCCCCCGTTGCCGAATGTGGCGCGCGCCACGCCACGTCGTCAACCGCATGGTTGACCCGCCTCCGCCACCCCGCTACCCGCGCCACCGACATTCCTGAACCGCCCGCGTGCCGAGTCCTGTCGAAGGGCGCGCGGGTTCGCAGCGGCAGGCGGGGAATCGCATTCATGGCAAATGTGGCAGTCATCGGCGCGCAATGGGGCGACGAGGGCAAGGGCAAGATCGTCGACTGGCTGGCGGAGCGCGCCGACATGGTCGTCCGCTTCCAGGGCGGGCACAATGCCGGGCACACGCTGGTGGTCGGCGAGAATGTCTACAAGCTCTCGCTGCTGCCCTCCGGCATCGTGCGCGGCACGCCGTCGGTGATCGGCAATGGCGTGGTGCTCGATCCGTGGGCGCTCAAGGCCGAGATCGAGCGGCTCGGCGCGCAGGGCGTCACCGCCACGCCGGAGACGCTGCGCATCGCCGACAATTGCGCGCTGATCCTGCCCTTCCACCGCGATCTCGACGGGTTGCGCGAGGATGCGAGCGGCGCGGGCAAGATCGGCACGACGCGGCGCGGGATCGGCCCGGCCTATGAGGACAAGGTCGGCCGCCGCGCGATCCGCGTCTGCGATCTGGCGCATCTCGACGATCTCGGGCCGCAGCTCGACCGGCTGACCGCGCATCACGACGCGCTGCGCGCTGGTTTCGGCGAGCCCCCGATCGATCGCGAGGCGCTGGTCGCCGAATTGCGCGCCATCGCCGGCTTCGTGCTGCCGTTCGCGCGCCCGGTGTGGCGCGACCTCAACATCGCCAAGGAAGCCGGCAAGCGCATCCTGTTCGAGGGCGCGCAGGGCGTGCTGCTCGACATCGATCACGGCACCTATCCGTTCGTCACCTCGTCGAACACGATCGCGGGCAGCGCGGCGGGCGGCTCGGGGCTCGGGCCGGCGGCGGTCGGCTTCGTGCTCGGGATCGCCAAGGCGTACACCACGCGCGTCGGCTCCGGCCCGTTCCCGACCGAGCTGGACGACCCGACCGGCGAGCGGCTCGGCACGCGCGGGCATGAATTCGGCACCGTCACCGGGCGCAAGCGCCGCTGCGGGTGGTTCGATGCGGTGCTGGTGCGGCAATCGGCGGCGGTCGGCGGGATCACCGGGATCGCGCTCACCAAGATCGACGTGCTCGACGGGTTCGAGGAAGTGAAGATCTGCACCGGCTATCGCCTGCGCGGGCAGACGATCGATTATTATCCCGCCCATGCCGCCGATCAGGCGCTGGTCGAGCCGGTTTATGAGACGATGCCAGGCTGGCAGGAATCGACCGCGGGCGCGCGGAGCTGGGCCGATCTGCCGGCGCAGGCGATCAAGTATATCCGCCGCGTCGAGGAACTGATCCGCTGCCCGGTGGCGCTGGTGTCGACCAGCCCGGAGCGCGCCGACACGATCCTGGTGCGCGATCCGTTCGCAGACTGAGGAACGACAAACGGCGACGAAAGCACGCTTCCGTCGCCGTTTGGCTGAATTGCTTATGACCGTCGCCCTGGGCCAAGCCCGGAACGACGAGGAGCGGCTTAGTTACGCGGTCCCGGCTGCATCGCGGTGCCCGCCGCGCCACCCTGCGGGAGCTGGTCCGGCGGCGTGTTCGTCGCTTCGGTCGGCTGACCCTGCTGCGGCTGGCCCATCGTGGTGCGCGAATTGGTTACCGCGTCCGGCCCGGTCGTCGTGGTGGTCCGGCCGCGCGCGCGCCGCGTCGAGCGGGTGGTCGTCGTGGTGCGATCGGTCGACGTGCTCGGCATGCCGGTCTGCGGCGTGCTGGTCATCGGATCCATCGTGGAGCCGCCCATCGTAGAGCCACCCATCGTGGAGCCGCCCATCGTGGAGCCGCCCATCGTTCCACCGGGCTGCATCGTGCCGCCCATCGTTCCGCCGGTCTGGCCCATCGTGCCCCCGGCGCCGGTCGTCTGCGCCATAGCGGCGGCGGGAAGCAACAGCGCAGCGGCGGTCATCGCGATATAAGTACGCATCGAACCTCTCCTTGTGGAATGGCTCGTCAACGATGCGCGGACGCCGAACGTTCCTGACAATCGGCGCAGATCATTCAATCGATGCCACATTGGGCGCGGTGGAGCAACGCCTGATCGGCGAGCACCAGCGCGACCATCGCCTCCACCACCGGCACGCCGCGGATGCCGACGCACGGATCGTGGCGACCCTTGGTCATCACCTCGGTCGCAGTGCCGTCGCGGGTGATGCTGGGCACGGGGGTGAGGATCGAGCTGGTCGGTTTGAACGCGACGCGCACGCGCACCGGCTGCCCGGTCGCGATCCCGCCCGCGATCCCGCCGGCATGGTTGGCGAGGAAGTCGGGAACGCCATCCGCGCCGGGGCGCATCGGATCGGCGTTCTGCTCGCCCGACAGCGCGGCGGCCGCGAAGCCGTCGCCGATCTCGACGCCCTTGACCGCGTTGATCGACATGCAGGCGGCGGCGAGTTCGCTGTCGAGCTTGGCATAGAGCGGCGCCCCCCAGCCCGCGGGCACCCCGGTCGCTTCGCACGCGATCACCGCGCCCAGCGACGAGCCGGCCTTGCGCGCGGTGTCCATCTTCGCTTCCCAGCGCGCGGCGGCGCCGGCATCGGGGCAGAAGAACGGATTGGCGTCGATCTGCGCATCGTCGAACGCGGCATAATCGATCGCATCGCCGCCGATCGCCTCCACCCACGCGCGGACGCGGACCTGCGGCACCACCAGACGCGCCACCGCGCCGGCCGCGACCCGCGCCGCCGTCTCGCGCGCTGAGGAACGCCCGCCGCCGCGATAGTCGCGGAAGCCATATTTGGCGTCATAGGCGTAATCGGCGTGGCCGGGGCGATAGGCCTGCGCGATCGCGGAATAATCCTTCGAACGCTGGTCGACATTCTCGATCATCAGGCTGATCGGCGTGCCGGTCGTCCGCCCCTCGAACACGCCCGACAGGATGCGGACCTGATCGGGCTCCTGTCGCTGCGTCGTGAAGCGCGACTGGCCGGGGCGGCGGCGGTCGAGCCACGGCTGGATATCGGCCTCGGTCAGCGCGATCCCCGGCGGGCACCCATCGACCACCGCGCCCAATGCCGGACCGTGGCTCTCGCCCCAGGTGGTGAAACGGAACACGCGGCCGAAGGTGTTGAAGCTCATGGCAGCGCGCTTTGCCAGAAGCGCGGGGCGGGGGACAGACCCTCTCCCGTCATTCCCGCGCACCCTCCCGTCATTCCCGCGAAGGCGGGAATCCAGACGCGCAGGTCTATCGATAGAAGCGAAACGTCAGAGGTTCTGGATTCTCACCTTCGGCTTACAGCCGAAGTTTATCCTGAGCGCCTGCCTTGCAGGCAGTCGAAGGGCGGGAATGACGAAGAGGGGGGTCACGTCACCAGTTTCTTCAATCCCGCCAGCGTATCCGCCTCCGCCGCCGGCTTGTCGGTCCTGATCCGCGCGATCCGCGGAAAACGCATCGCCAGCCCGGACTTGTGTCGCTTCGATTCGTGGATCGAATCAAACGCGATCTCCAGCACCAGCGTCTTCTCGACCTCGCGCACCGGGCCGAACCGATTGAGCGTATGCTGGCGCACGAAGCGGTCGAGCTGCGCGATCTCCTGATCGGTGATCCCCTGATACGCCTTGCCGACCGGCAGCAGCTCGCCGTCGTCTGTCCAGCAGCCGAAGGTATAATCGCTGTACCAGCTCGATCGCCGGCCATTGCCGCGTTGCGCGTACATCATCACGCAATCGGCGGTCAGCGGGTCGCGCTTCCATTTGTACCACAGCCCGGTGCGCCGCCCTGCGACATACGGCGAATCGCGGCGCTTGAGCATCATGCCCTCGATCGCGGCGTCGCGCGCACCGGCGCGAATGCCTTCGAGCGCGGTGAAATCCTCGGCCTCGATCACCCGGCTGAGATCGAAGCGGTCGGAGTCGAGCCGCGCCGCGAACGCTTCCAGCCGCGCGCGGCGTTCGGTCCACGGCAGCGCGCGCAGATCCTCGGCGCCGTCGAACAATATGTCGTAGAGCCGCACGAACGCGGGTGCCTCGGCGAGCATCTTCGCCGACACCACCTTGCGCCCGAGCCGCTGTTGCAGCGCATTGAAGCTGCCCGCTTCGCCACCCTGAAAGTCGCCGCGCACCATCAGTTCGCCGTCGACCACGCCGTGAGTCGCGAAGGCGGCGGCGACGTCGGGGAAGGCGCGCGTCACTTCGTCGCCGGTTCGGCTGTAGAGTCGTGTCTCGCCCGCAACATGGACGAGCTGGACGCGAATGCCGTCCCACTTCCACTCCGCGACATAATCGGAGAGATCGACGCGCAAATCGTCGAGTGGATGCGCGAGCATGAACGGGCGGAACACCGGCACGTCCGCGGCGGTCGGCTGCACGCCGGTCCCCTCCGCCCAGGCGAACAGCGTGGGGTAGGGCGGCTCCAGCCCGTGCCACACTTCCTCGACCGCCTCGACGTCGAGCCCGAACGCATCCGCCAATGCCTGTTTCGCGAGCCGTGACGATACGCCGACGCGCAGGCCGCCAGTCGCCATCTTCAGCAGCGCGAATCGCTCCTCCGCATCGAGCCGGTCGAGCATCGCGGCAAGCGCGGCCGGTGCATCGGATCGCGACAGGTGCGCGAGCCGGTCGACGACGTTCGCAACCGTCAGCGGCGCTGCGGCTTCGGGCGGCTGGTCGGGCTCGGGCCAGAGCAGCGACACCGTCTCGGCGGTATCGCCGACATAGTCACGGCTCATCCGGAACAGCACCGGGTCGACCCGCGATTCGACCAGCGCACGGATCACCGCCGGCTTGACGCCGGGCAGGTCGAGTTCGCCGGTCAGCGCCGCCATTGCCCAGCCGCGGTCGGGGTCCGGCGTCTCGCGTAGGTAATCGCCGATCAGCTTCAGCTTGGCGTTGCGCGACCGGGTGTAGATCAGCGCATCGAGGAGGGCGGCGAAGGCGTGCACCTCAGAAGATGCCCAGGAATTTCTTGCGCTTCTGCCCTTCGACCTTGCCTTCGCCGACATCCTTGCGCGGCTTGCCGTCTTTGTCGCGCTGTGCGGCGGCGGGCTTGGCGGCAAGCACCGGGCCGCATTGCGCCGCCTTGGCGTCACCCGGATCGACGAACGCCAGCAGCGCGGCGACCGGCGTCGCGACGATCGCCAGCCCCAGCCCCGCCCCGGCGCGCGCCACCAGTTGCGGGGAGATCACGTTGAGCGACGGCGACGCGAAATAGCCGCTGACCCCGACCGGCGATTGACCGGAGAACAGGCTGAACTTCTTGGCATCGGCGCGGAAGGCGAGATCGAGCGCTTCGCTCTTGAAGCTGAAGCCGCCGTTGCCCAGGATCACGTTCTTCTTGGTGTCGATCAGGATCGGGTCGGTCGCCGCGACGCCGTTGCGGACGGTGAAGGCGACCAGCCCGCAGTTGATCTGCACCGGCTCCTTCAGCTCCGCCTCGAACATCTTCTGGATGAACACGCCCAGATCGATCTCGGCGAGCTGGACGTTGCGCGTCCACAGGCTGCCGCTCGGGATGACGAAGGCGAGGCGGCCATTGGCGGTCGACAGCGAATCGTGGATCGTGTCACCACGGCCCTTGAGCTGGATCCGCCCGCGGATCGTGCCGCTGGTCCCCGATTCGGCGACGCCATAGCCCGCGAGCAATTGCCCGAGCGGGGTGGGGGCGAGCCGCACGTCGTAGCTCACCGCGCTCGGCCGCTGGCGCGTGTCGAACACGGTGTCGGTCGCAAGCTTGCCGCGCGCCATCGTCATCGTCAGCGGCGACAGCGCCAGCCGCCCGCGCTCCAGATCGAGCACCATGTCGATATCGGCAATCGGCAGCCGCTTCGAGCGAACGCGGTCGATATGCCATGTCAGGTCGGCGTCGAAGCGCTGCATCGTCGCGATCGGCAGCGCGGCGTCGGGCAGGATGCGCGCCGGGGCCGCACCCGCAGCCGCGGCGGCGGCAAGCGCGCCCTTGGTCGCGACGATGTCGGGATTGTAGCCGATGAACGGCGCGGCATCGACGATGTCGAGCTGGCGCGTGGTCAGTTGCGAATCGAGGTGGAGCCGCTCGCGATTGGCGATCGTCAGCCGCCCGCGCACGTCGCTGTCGCCGAACGTGCCGCGCAGGTGGGTGAAGCGATATTCCGGCCCGCTCTGCACCAGTTGCGCGCGCAGCCGATAGGTGCGCGTGTTCGGGATCGCGACGCCGATGATATCGAGCAAGGTCGCGAGGTTGCGCCCGCGCGCCTGCACCGCCAGCGGCACGTTCTCGAACGCGGCGATGCTGGGCAATGTGCCCGCGACATCGAGGGTGTTGCCCGCCGCGCGCGCGCGCATCACCAGCTCGTTCCTGCCGCGCGCGACGGTGGCGTCGGGCGACAGCAGCCGCGCAACGACGGTGAACGGCGTGCCGCGCAGCCGCCCGCCGCCGTCCAGCCCGACCGCCTCGCCGATCCGCGCATCGGTGGACCGAATGGTGTCGAGGTTCACATCGGCGAGCAACTGCAGACGCGGGTCGAGATAGCGGACCTGCGTGCCGGTAACGGTCGCGCGGTCGATCCGCGGCAGGTCGAGCGGCTTGCCGCCCTTCTTTTCGCTGAACGTCCAGCTGTTGTGATCGTGCGCCTTCGTCCATTCGAGATCGATCGCACCGTTGGTCAGCTCGAGCCAGTAGAGCCGGCGCTTGCCGAACAGCAGCGACAGCGGCGCGATCCGCGTGTCGATCCGGTCGGCGGTGAACAGATACGGCCGCGTCGCCCACGCCGGATTGGCGATCGTGAGCTTTTCGGCATAGAATTTGATCTTCAGCGGCGCGAAATAGAGCTGGAAGTCGCCGCCGACCGACACTTGGCGGTGGGTCAACCCGCCGACGACGCGCTCGAACGTACCTTTCAGGAACCGGCCCTTGGTGATGAACAGCACCAGCCAGATCGCCGCCAGCGTCGCGACCAGCACCATTGCGACGTTTCGCGCGACGCGCCGCCATCGCGGTTTCGTCTGCGGCGCTGGTGCGATCGTTGCCATCGCGGTACAATCGCGAGATCGTGGCGCGGGTTCCCTGCGCTTGCGTCCCCTCGGTGGTTGCTTTCCGGGCATCATGTCGCTATGCGGCCCGCTTCCGAGCGATCGGCGGATACGGACGGCCCGGCCAACTGGGGCTGCCGCGGCCGTCTCAGTCGATTCGCGCAGCAGAAAGGATGAAAATGCCCAAGCTCAAGACCAAGAGTGGCGTGAAGAAGCGCTTCAAGCTGACGGCCACCGGCCTTCTGAAGCATGGCGTCGCTGGCAAGCGCCACCGCCTGATGAGCCACAACGCCAAGTACATCCGCCAGAATCGCCGCACCAAGGTGCTGTCGAAGGCCGACACCGCCGCGGTGAAGGCATGGGCACCCTACGGTCTCAGCTGAGCGAGAAGGAATAAGATATGGCACGCGTCAAGCGGGGCGTAACCACTCGCGCCAAGCACAAGAATATCCTGGAACAGGCCAAGGGCTATCGCGGTCGTCGCAAGAACACGATCCGCGTCGCCCGTCAGGCGGTCGAAAAGGCCGGCCAGTACGCCTATCGCGACCGCAAGGTGAAGAAGCGCACCTTCCGTGGCCTGTGGATCCAGCGCATCAACGCCGGCGTCCGCGCCGAGGGGCTGACCTATTCGCAGTTCATGCACGGCCTGAAGCTGGCGGGCGTCGAACTCGACCGGAAGGTCCTGGCCGACATCGCGATGCACGAGGGCGAGGCATTCGCCGCTATCATCGCGCAGGCGAAGGCGGCGCTCCCGCAGGCCGCCTGAGGCGACCTGACGCGAGAACGAGATGCGGGGCGTCGGTGGCAACACCGGCGCCCTTTTCGCTTTCGGGTTCCGAGTGACCCAAGTCCGTCATCCCCGCGGAGGCGGGGATCCAGACGCGCAGGTCCGTCGATGGAGGCGCAACCGCCAGAGGTTCTGGATTCCCGCCTCCGCGGGAATGACGGAAATGGGTAACCGCCCCCCGCCGGCAACGAGGCAGCGTCTTTCACCGCCCTTGCCCCGCCGCTAACGTCATCCCCGCGGAGGCGGGGATCCAGACCCGCAGGTCTGTCGATAGAAGCGCAAACGTCAGAGGTTCTGGATTCCCGCCTACGCGGGAATGACGAAGGGGGCGGGAATTGGAGCGGCAACCGTGCGTCTACATTCTCGCCAGCCGGCCGCACGGGACGCTCTACATCGGCGTTACCTCGAACTTGCTGGCGCGGCTGATCCAGCATCGCGAGGGCGCCTTCAAAGGCTTCACCTCACGCTACGACGTGAACCGCCTCGTCTGGTACGAAACCGCCGACACGATGCCCGCCGCGATCCTGCGCGAAAAGCAGCTCAAGAAATGAAATCGCGACTGGAAGCTGCGGCTGATCGAGCAAACGAATCCGCAATGGCTGGACTTGGGCGCGAGCATCGGCTTGGACAGCGCGCATGACGGATGAGACGATGACCGACACCGACGACCTCAAGACCCACCTGCTGGTCGCGATCGACGCGTCCGCCTCGCTCGATGCGCTGGAGGCGGTGCGCGTCGATGCGCTGGGCAAGCAGGGGCGCGTTACGCAGCTGCTCAAGACGATGGGCGCGCTCAGCCCCGAGGAGCGCCAGACGCGCGGCCCCGCGGTCCACGGGCTGCGCGAGGCGGTGACCAACGCGATCGCGGCCCGCAAGGCGCATCTGGAGCAGGTCGCACTCGACGCGCAGCTCGCCAGCGAGGCGCTCGACATGACGCTGCCCGCCGACGCGCCGCTCGCGGGCACGGTGCATCCGGTCAGTCAGGTCATGGACGAACTGGCGGAAATCTTCGCCGACCTCGGCTTCGCGGTGGCGAGCGGGCCGGAGATGGAGACCGACTGGCACAATTTCGGCGCGCTCAACATCCCGGAGACGCATCCGGCGCGCGCCATGCACGATACCTTTTATCTCGCCGGACGTGAGGACAGTGATCCGAACGACCGCGAGACGCCGCGCGTCCTGCGCACGCATACCTCGCCGGTGCAGATCCGCACGATGCTGGCCAACAAGCCGCCGATCCGGATCATCGCGCCGGGGCGCACCTATCGCTCCGACAGCGACGCGACGCACACGCCGATGTTCCATCAGGTCGAAGGGCTGGTGATCGACAAGGGGATCACGCTCGGCCATCTGAAATGGACGCTGGAGACGTTCCTCAAGGCGTTCTTCGAGCGCGACGACATCGTGCTCCGCCTGCGCCCGAGCTATTTCCCGTTCACCGAGCCGTCGGCGGAGGTCGACGTCGGCTATTCGATCGTCAAGGGAAAGCGCGTGATCGGCGGCGATCCGACGAAGGGCGATGGGGGCTGGATGGAAGTGCTCGGCAGCGGCATGGTCCACCCGAAGGTGATCGCGGCGTGCGGGCTCGATCCCGAGGAATGGCAGGGGTTCGCGTTCGGCTGCGGGATCGACCGGCTGGCGATGCTCAAATACGGCATGGACGATCTGCGCCCGTTCTTCGACGGCGATATCCGCTGGCTGAAACATTACGGGTTCAGCGCGCTCGACGTGCCGACGCTGTCGGGCGGCGTCGGCACGCCGGCCTGATCGCCGTCCGGCAACGATATTTAGCCTCCTGCCTGCGCAGGAGCGACGGGATAAAAGATGAAATTCACCCTTTCCTGGCTCAAGGATCACCTCGAAACGACCGCGTCGCTCGACGAGATTCTGGTCGCGCTCACCAACATCGGGCTGGAGGTGGAAGGCGTCACCGACCCCGCCGCGAAGCTGGACGGCTTCACCGTTGCGCGCGTGCTCACCGCCGAGCGCCATCCGCAGGCCGACAAGTTGCAGGTGCTGTCGGTAGATGCGGGTGACGGTCCGTTGCAGGTGGTGTGCGGCGCGCCCAATGCGCGCGCCGGGCTGGTCGGCGTATTCGGCAAGCCGGGCGCCGCGGTGCCCGCGAACGGCATGGTGCTGAAGGTCGCCGCGATCCGCGGCGTCGAATCGAACGGCATGATGTGCTCGACGCGCGAGCTGGAGCTGGGCGAGGATCACGACGGCATCATCGAATTGCCCGAGGATGCGCCGGTCGGCACCGCCTTCGCCGATTATGCCGGGCTCGGCGATCCGGTGATCGAGGTATCGGTGACCCCCAACCGGCAGGATTGCATGGGCGTCCACGGTATCGCGCGCGATCTCGCGGCGGCGGGGCTCGGCACGCTGGTCGCGCCGACCGTACCCGAGGTAGCGGGCGAGGGCGACGGGCCCGACGTGCGGATCGAGGACGCGGCGGGTTGCCCGGCGTTCTTCGCGCAGGAAGTGCGCGGCCTCACCAACGGCGCCGCGCCCGAGTGGATGACGAAGCGGCTGCGTGCGATCGGGCAGAAGCCGATCTCGGCTTTGGTCGACATCACCAACTACCTGACGGTTGATCTCGGCCGCCCGCTGCACGTCTATGACAAGGCGAAACTGTCGGGCGGACTGGTCGCGCGTCAGGCGAAGGACGGCGAGACGGTCGAGGCGCTCAACGGCAAGACCTATACGCTGTCGGCGGGGATGACGGTCATCGCCGACGACGTCGCGGTGCACGACATCGGCGGGATCATGGGCGGCGCGCATTCGGGCGTGTCGGACGCGACCTCCGACGTCGTGATCGAATGCGCCTATTTCACCCCCGAGGCGATCGCGCGCACCGGGCAGAAGCTGGCGCTGACCAGCGACGCGCGCCAGCGCTTCGAGCGCGGGGTGGACCCGGCGTTCCTCGACGACGGGCTCGCGATCGCGACCTTTCTCGTCCTCGAATATTGCGGCGGCCAGGCCACCGGCGTCACCCGCGCGGGCGAGCCGCCGCTCGGCACGCGCTCTTACGCCTATGACCCGGCGCGCGCCGAGACGCTCGGCGGACTCGCGGTCGCGCCCGAGCGGCAGCGCGCGATCCTCGCGTCGCTTGGCTTCACGGTCGACGACGCGTGGAACGTCACCCCGCCGACGTGGCGGCGCGATATCGACGGCACCGCCGATCTGGTCGAGGAAGTGATCCGCATCGAAGGGATCGACAAGGTCGCCCCCGTGCCGTTGCCGCGCACCCCCGGCGTCGCGCGCCCGACCGCAACCCCCGAGCAGCGCGTCGAGCGCCGCGCCCGCCGCGCGGCGGCGGCGCGCGGGCTCGACGAGGCGGTGACGTGGAGCTTCCTGAGCGAAAAGCAGGTGGCGCCGTTCGGCGACGCGCCGTGGCGGCTGGCGAACCCGATCAGCGAGGAGCTGAAGGTGATGCGCCCGTCGCTGTTGCCGGGGCTGCTGTCCGCCGCCGAGCGCAACCTGCGGCAGGGCGCGGAGGGCGTGCGGCTGTTCGAGATCGGGCGGCGCTATCTGGCCGAGGGCGAGCGCGCGACGCTGGGCGTGGTGCTGGCGGGCGACCGCCGCGCGCGCGGCTGGCGCGACGGGAAGGCCGCCGGGTTCGACGCTTATGACGCCAAGGCCGAGGCGCTGGCGCTGCTGGCGGCGGCGGGCGCGCCGGTCGACAATCTGCAGGTGATGGGCGAGGCGGGCGCGGCCTTCCACCCCGGTCGCTCGGGCACGTTGCGGCTCGGGCCGAAGACGGTGCTGGCGGCGTTCGGCGCGGTGCATCCGGCGGTGATGAAGGCGTTCGACCTGTCGGGGCAGGTCGCGGCGGTTGAATTGTACCTCGACGCGATCCCCGCGAAGCGCGGGTCGGGGTTCATGCGTCCGGCCTATGCGCCGCCCGCGCTCCAGCCGGTGCGCCGCGACTTTGCGTTCCTCGTTCCCGCCGATGTGTCGGCCGAGGCGCTGGTGCGCGCGGTGAAGGGCGCGGACAAGGCGACGATCACCCGTGCGCGCGTCTTCGACGTGTTCACCGGCGCGGGTGTCGCCGAGGGGCACAAGTCGGTCGCGGTCGAGCTGGTGCTGCAGCCCGCCGACAAGAGCTTCACCGACGCCGATCTGAAGGCGATCGCCGACAAGGTGGTCGCCGTTGCCGCCAAACAGGGAGCGCAACTACGTGGCTGACGACTGGATCCGCATTGCGAACGGCACGCTGAGTGCCGCGATCAACCCGCTCGGTGCGGAATTGTCGTCGCTGACCGACGCCGCCGGGCGCGAGCTGATGACCGACGCCGACCCGCGTTTCTGGACCGGGCGCGCGCCGTTGCTGTTCCCGGTCGTCGGGATGACCGCCAGCGGCGCGATCAAGGTCGATGGCGTATCCTATCCGATCGCCAAGCACGGCTTCGCGCGGCGCAGCGTGTTTTCGGTGATCGAGACCAGCCCCGCACGTGCGGTCTTCGCGCTGACCGACGATCAGGCGACGCGCGCCGCCTATCCGTTCGCGTTCCGGCTGGAGGTGGCGTTCGAGCTGCGCGACGCGACGCTTGGCATCGAGGTGACGGTCGTCAACCCGGCCGATGCGCCGCTGCCGGCCAGCTTCGGCTTCCACCCCGCCTTCGCCTGGCCGTTGCCGTACGGGCAGGACCGCGCCGCGCATCGCATCGCGTTCGAGAAGAACGAGCCGGGTGCGCTCAAGGTGATCGCCGCCGACGGCACGATCGCCGCGACCGAGCGCCTTTCGCCGCTCGACGGTCCCGTTCTGCACCTCGCCGACGATCTGTTCGCCGACGACGCATTGGTGTGGGACCCGGTCGCCTCGCAGTCGGTTATTTACGGCGTCGAAGGCGCACCGCAGCTCCATATCGCGTTCCCCGATACGCCGAAGCTGGGGATCTGGACCAAGCCAGGCGCGGCCTATGTCTGCGTCGAGCCGTGGCACGGCATCGCCGATCCCGAAGGCTTCGATGGCGAGTATCGCGACAAGCCCGGCGTGTTCGAGGTGCCCGCGCATGGCGAGCAACGGATCACGATGAGCATCACGCTGCTCGACTGACGAAGGTATCCCCGACCAAAGTCCGCTTCACCTCCGCCTGCCCACCGGCTAGGCTGCAGGCAGGAGACGGATGATGCTGAAATCTTTGCTGATGATCGCGATGCTGGCGGCGGCGCAGGCGCCGGGCGACCCGCATCTGCCCGCGCCGGTCGTCGACACCGTCGCCCCGACGCTGCCCGCCGGGCTGAAGGGCGCGGTGCTGATCGTCTCGAAAACCAACGGCTGGCGGCATTTCGAGCATATCCCGCACTCCAACGAGGTGCTGGGCGAGATCGCCAGCCAGCTCGGCCGCAAGAGCTTCGCGACGGAGAATGCCGCGGTCTTTAACGACCGCGATCTCAGCCACTTCGCGGTCGTCGTGCTCAACAGTGCGAGCGGCAATTTCATGAGCCCCGATCAGCTGGCGGCGTTCGAGCGCTTCGTGGCGCGCGGCGGCGGGGTCGTCGCGCTCCACGCCGCGGGCGACGACAGCCATAAGGAGCCGTGGTACGACAGCACGATCATTGGCACGACCTTCATCGGCCATCCCAATGGCGACGATCATATCCAGACCGCACAGGTGATCGTCGACAAGCCGCAGCATCCGGTCATGGCCGGCGTCGCGAAGCGCTTTCCGCTCGCCGACGAATGGTATTCCTTCTCGAACGATCCCGCGATGCGCGGCATGACCGTGCTCGCGCGCGTCGACGAGCGCAGCTACCGCGTCGGCGGCAAGCTCGCGATGGGGGCGTCGCATCCGGTGGCGTGGGTCAATCCGCACGCCAAGGGTCGCGTCTTCTACTCGGCGCTCGGGCATGAGCCGGCGGTCTATGACGATGCCAACGTGCGCCGGATGCTGACCAACGCGGTCCGCTGGGCCGCGCGCTGATCGGGCAAAGCGGTAAAAGCGATGCCGAATTGCCACGTCGCGTGGCGTGGCGGTATTTTTCTGCACGGGAATGTTGCAATGCGGCCGCAACCGGCCCCATCCTCATCCCGTGTTGAGACAATATGAACTGATCGACCGGGTCCTCGATTATGACCCCGACGCCGATGAGGCGATGCTCAACCGCGCCTATGTCTTTTCGGTCAACGCGCATGGCACGCAGAAGCGCGCCAACGGCGATCCCTATTTCAGCCATCCGATCGAGGTGGCGGGCATCCTGACCGAGCTGCATCTCGACGACGAGACGATCGCCACCGCGATCCTCCACGATACGGTCGAGGATACGGTCGCCACGCCGGAGGAGATCGAACGGATCTTCGGCGCGAACATCGCGCGGCTGGTCGACGGCGTCACCAAGCTGAGCAAGATCGAGGCGCAGACCGAGAACGAGCGCGCCGCCGAGAACCTGCGCAAGTTCCTGATGGCGATGTCGGGCGACATCCGCGTGCTGCTGGTGAAGCTGGCCGACCGGCTCCACAACATGCGCACGCTGCACTTCATCCCCAAGCCGGAGAAGCGCCGCCGCATCGCCAAGGAGACGATGGACATCTACGCCCCGCTCGCCGAGCGGATCGGCATGTATGAGTTCATGAAGGAGATGCAGACGCTCGCCTTCGCGCAACTCGAGCCCGAGGCGTATGAGTCGATCACCCGGCGGCTGGAGCAGCTCAAGGAAGGATCGGGCGGCGACCGGATCGCCAAGATCGGTTCCGGGCTGAAGCTGCTGCTCGGCCGCGGCGGCGTCGATGCGCAGGTGTCGGGACGCGAAAAACATCCCTATTCTATCTGGCGCAAGATGCAGGAGCGCCACATCAGCTTCGAGCAGCTGTCCGACATCATGGCATTCCGAGCGATCGTCCCGACGATCGAGGATTGCTACCGCGCGCTCGGCCTCATCCACCGCCGCTGGCCGGCGGTGCCGGGGCGGTTCAAGGATTATATCTCGACGCCCAAGCGGAACGGCTATCGCTCGGTCCACACCAGCGTGATCCATGCCGAGAACCGCCGCATCGAGATCCAGATCCGCACCCCCGACATGCATGCCGAGGCCGAGTTCGGGCTGGCGGCGCACTGGGCGTACAAGCAATCGGTCGGCGCACACCCGGTCCGCCCCGAATCGCAGCAGGACTGGATCGCCGATCTGGTCGAGATCCTCGACACCGCGGCGACACCCGAGGAGCTGCTCGAACATACCCGCATCGCGATGTATCAGGATCGCATCTTCGCCTTCACCCCCAAGGGCGAACTGATCCAGTTGCCGAAGGGCGCGACGCCGATCGACTTCGCCTATGCGGTGCACACCGATCTCGGCGACCAGGCGGTCGGCGCGAAGGTCAACGGCCGCGTCGTGCCGCTGTCGACGGTGCTGGAGAATGGCGATCAGGTGCAGGTGCTGCGATCGAAGGCGCAGGTGCCGCAGCCGGCGTGGCTGAAGGTCGCGATCACCGCCAAGGCGCTGGCCGCGATCCGCCGCCACCTGCGCAACGAGGAGCGCGAGCAGACGATCGCGCTGGGGCGCAAGCTGTACGACGACATCGTCCAGCGGCTGCCCGCGACGCTGTCCGACCATGCGATCGACGAGGCACTCAAGCGGCTGAAGCTCGCCGACGAGGCCGCGCTGATGCAGGCGATCGCGCGGCGAACGTTGACCGACGGGCAGGTGATGGAGGCGCTGATGCCCGGATCGGCGGGTGCCGATGTCGCCAACGCGCCGCCGCAGTCGAGCGCGATTTCGATCGAGGGGCTCGCGCCGGGTGTCGCATATGAGCTCGCCGATTGCTGCCACCCGGTGCCCGGCGACCGGATCGTCGGTCTGCGTCGCCCCGACGCGTCGATCGAGGTCCATGCGATCGACTGTCGCGTGCTCGCCGATCTGGCGGAGCGCAGCGAGGACGAAACGGACTGGATCGACGTGCAATGGGGGCACGCCACCGAGGGGGCGACCGCGCGCATCTCGATCGAGGTCCGCAACCAGCCCGGTGCGCTGGGGATGCTCGCGACGATCATCGGACAGCACAAGGCGAACATTATCAACCTGCGGCTCGACAATCGCGACACGCAATTCCACACCAACGTCATCGATGTGGAGGTGCACGACGCGCATCAGCTGATGCGGCTGCTCTCCGCGCTCCGCGCCGCCGATGCGGTCAACGCAGCGGAGCGGGTCTGACGGTACGGGTCAGAACGCGCTCCAATCCTCCTGCGCGACCGTCTTCATCGCCGCGGTCGCGCGCCCGGTGGCGGCGCTGCGTAGCGGACGGCGGACCGCGGCGGGTGGGGGCGACGCTTCGGCCACGTCGCCGACGCGGAAGCGGTTGACCTGACTCTCCAGCGTCACCGTCTCGGTGGTGAGCAGGCGACATGCGGCGGTGACTTCCTCGACCATCGCGGCATTGGCCTGCGTCGCGCTGTCCATCTCGCCGATCGCGACATTGACCTGTCCGATGCTCGCCGCTTGCGAGGCGGCGCTGTCGGCGATCTTGGTCACGAACGTGGCGATCTCGTCGATCCCGCTGGTGATCGCGCGCAGCGAGGCGTCGGTTTCCTGCGCCAGTTCGACGCCGCTGCGGACGCGCTGCACGGTGTTGGTGATCCGCGCATTGATGTCGCGCGCGGCATCCGCGGAGCGTTCGGCGAGCGCGCGCACCTCGCTGGCGACCACCGCAAAGCCCTTGCCCGCGTCGCCGGCACGCGCGGCCTCGACCCCGGCGTTGAGCGCGAGCAGATTGGTCTGGAACGACAGGCCGTCGATCAGCGCGATGATCTCGGCGATCTCGTTCGACGAGCGTTCGATATCGTTGATCGCGGTCATCGTGCGGCGCACGATCTCCTCGCTATGCCGCACGTCGGCGGTGGCGCGATCGACGACGCCGATCGCGGCCTTTGCCTCATCGGCGGTGGCGCGCACCGACGATGCGATTTCGGTGACCGCCGCTGCGCTTTCGGCCAGGCTCGCCGCCTGTTGTTCGGCACGTTGGGCGAGATCGTCGGTGGCGGCGTGCATCTCGGCGGTGCTGGTCGCGATCCCGCCGGCGCTGCCGCGTACCGTGCCCAGCGCCGCCGCGAGCCGCGCCACCGCAGTGTTGAAGTCGCGCTCCAGCGCCGCATAGGAGGGCGGAAAGCCGCGCAGCGTCGCGCACAGATCCGCCTCCGCGAGCCGCGCGAGCGCGCCGCCGACGTCGGTCATCACCTGCTGCTGCTCGGCATCGGCCTGCGCCTTGGCGGCGGCGGCGTCACGAAAGACCAGCACCGCGCGCGACATGCTGCCCAGCTCGTCGGCGCGATCCGTATCCGGCACGCTCAATCCGTGATCGCCGCGCGCCAGCGTGTCCATCACCCCGGTCAGCCGCACGACCGGACGCGCCAGCGCGCGGCTCAACAGCATCGATACCAGCACCGCGATGCCGATCATCGCTAGGCCGCCGAGCGCCAGCGCGATCTTGCCGGTCAGCAACGCGCTGGTCCGGGCCGCGCTGGCCTCCTCGCCACGCGCCGTCTCCTCGTCGCGCAGCTCGCGCAACGGGGCGAGCACGGGAACGAGCGTCACCTTCTTGCTGACCGCCCGCAGCCGCTCCTGCGCTGCCATGCGATCGGTGCGCGCCAGCGCGATCATCGGGTCCGCCACCTGCTGACGCCAGTCAGCGGCGCGGGCGAGCGATTCGTCGACCTTGGCGCGCTGCGCCGGCTGGTTGGCGAACAGGGTGTGCAGCTTGGCCGTGCCGTCCGTGACCTGCGCCTGCCCTTCGCGATATTGCTTCAAATAGCCTTCGTCGCCGGTCACCAGAAAGCCGCGCATCTGGCTGTTCTGGCGCAGCATGCCGATCTCGATCTGCAACGATTGCGCCACCACTTCCTGTCCGCGTGCGCTGACATCGCTGGTCGCCTCAATCCGCGATAGCAGCATCCACAGCACGGTCATCATCACCAGCACCGCCAGGATCACCGCGCAAAAGGCGGCGGCGATCTTCTTCCCGATCGGTAGGCTGTTCAACATGGTAGCGGGGACCCCGAGTCGTCGTCGGGCAAGTTCTGCTCACTCAGGAATCAAGATCACGTTAATCAGCAGCTTAGCATGTCTGGCAACCCAGGCCATCTTGGCTGGTGGAAACCACTGCGGCCTTCCCGCATTCTGGCGGGTACGGGAGGAACGACCATGCTACGACCCATGTTGCTTGCCGCGATGCTGGCAACCACCGCGACCCCGGCTGCGGCGCAAGCGATTTCCGCGAACGACAAGGTGCTGGGCGCGCGCGCCAACCCGCAGTTGCTGACGCAGTTCGGCGGCAAATACGGCGGACTGCAGGCCGCGTATGTCGAACGGGTCGGCAAGCGGGTCGCGGTGCAGTCGGGCCTGTCCAATGCGCAAGGCGATTTCACCGTCACGCTGCTCGACTCACCGGTCGAAAACGCGTTCGCGATCCCCGGCGGCTATATCTACGTCACGCGTCAGTTGCTGGCGCTGATGAATACCGAGGCGGAGCTGGCGTCGGTGATGGGGCATGAGGTCGGCCATGTCGCCGCGCGCCATTCGGCGTCGCGCAATCAGCGCGCGACGATCGGCGGCGTGCTGGCGGCGGTGGTCGGCGCGGCGGCGGGCAACAGCGCGGCCGGGCAGCTGGTCGGCACTGCGGCGCGCAGTGGGGCGCAGCTCTACGTGCTAAAATACGGCCGCGATCAGGAATATGCCGCCGACGGACTGGGGGTGAAGTACATTACCGCCGCCGGTTACGACCCCTATGCCGCCGCCGACATGCTCGCGCAGCTCGACGCGCAGAGCCAGTTGCAGGCGGAGGTCGGCGGCAAGGGCGGGCAGCAGGTGCCGGGCTGGGCCTCGACCCATCCCAACAGCGCCGACCGCGTGCGCCGCGCCGCCGCGCTCGCCAAGGCGACCGGGCGCCCGCTGACCGAACCGCCGCAGGACGTCACCTTCCTCCGCCAGCTCGACGGGCTGGCCTATGATGAGAAGGGATCGGGCAAGCGCATCCGCATTGTCACCGTCAAGCGCGGCGACACGATCGATTCGCTTTCGCGCCAGATGGCCTATGACGATCTGCAACGCGATCGCTTCATGACGCTCAATGCGATCGAAGATGAGGCACAATTGACGCCGGGTCGCTTGGTAAAGATCGTGACGCGCGGATGAGCTTCGGCTAGATGCGGGGGCTATGCATCGTCCCGCACTTTCGGTCGTCGTCCCTTGCTATAACGAAGAGGCCACGCTGCCGCTGCTTCACGCGCGCGTCTCCGCGGCGGCGCGGGCGGCGGTGGGTGACGATCATGAGATCGTGCTGATCAACGATGGTTCGCGCGACAACAGCTGGGCGGCGATGCGGCGTCTGTCAGCCGAGGACCCGCGCGTCGTTGCGATCAACCTGTCGCGCAACCACGGGCATCAACTCGCGCTGACCGCGGGGCTGGACCTCTGCGCGGGGGAGCAAATCCTGATCATCGACGCCGATCTGCAGGATCCGCCCGAGTTGCTGGCCGACATGCGGCTGATGATGGCGCGGGAACAGGCCGATGTCGTCTATGCGGTGCGGCGGAAGCGCGAGGGCGAGACGCTGTTCAAGAAGGCGACTGCCGCGGCGTTCTACCGCGTGCTCGACCGCGTCACCGATACCGCGATTCCGCTCGATACCGGCGATTTCCGGCTGATGACCCGCCGCGCGCTTGATGCGCTCCTCGCGCTGCCCGAACAGGCGCGCTTCATCCGCGGGATGGTGGCGTGGGTCGGCTTCCGTCAGGTGCCGTTTCCCTATGACCGCGCCGAGCGCCATGCGGGTGAGACCAACTATCCGCTCGGCAAGATGGTGCGGCTGGCGCTGGACGCGGTGACGGGCTTCTCGACCGCGCCGCTGCGCTGGGCCAGCCATTTGTCGGTCGTGCTGGCGGCATGTTCGATGCTGCTGCTGGTCTATATCGGGTGGGGCTATTTCGTCGGCGACCATGTGCAGGGCTGGACCTCCACGATGCTGGTCGTCGTGGTGCTGTCGTCGATCCAGATGTTCGTGCTGGGGATGATCGGCGAGTATCTCGGCCGCCTGTATATCGAGGCGAAGCGCCGCCCGCTGTACCTGATCGCCGATGTCGCCGGCACCGCACACGGCCGTGCGACGCTGGGGTTTCAGGCCGAGCGCACCCGCATCCCGGACTCGCAGGTCGCGGGCGAGGTCGTCGCGCAAGATTGAGGCTGGCGGGGCGGCATAGCCGCCCACTTCGTCATTCCCGCAAAGGCGGAAATCCAGACGCGCGGGCTGTGTTGAAGCTGCGATGTCAGAGCTTCTGAATTTCCACCGCCGAGGGGACTACGACGAAAAGAACGGGCGGTGCTGCTCGCCCGGCCTCACGCAGCTTCGTCGGCGTCCAACCCGTAAGCCGTGTGGAGCACGCGCACCGCCAGCTCGGTCTCGTCCTCGTGGATCAGCACCGACACCTTGATCTCGCTGGTGGAGATCGCCTGGATGTTGATCCCGCGCGCGCCCAGCGTCGTGAACATCGAGCTGGCGACGCCGGCATGGCTGCGCATCCCGACCCCGACGACGCTGATCTTCGCGACGCGCATGTCGTGGATCAGCTCGCCGAAGCCGATCGTCTCGCGCGCCTGGTTGAGCGCCTCGATCGAGCGCGGCAGGTCGGCGGCGGGGACAGTGAAGGTCACGTCGGTCGCGCTGCTGCTCGCCCCGGTCGTGGAGGGGCTGCGGTGCGCGATGTTCTGGATGATCATGTCGACGTTGATGTTCGCCGCCGCCAGCGGCTCGAAGATCGCCGCGACCGAGCCCGGCTTGTCGGGCACGCTGGTCAGCGTGATCTTCGCCTCGTTCTTGTCGTGTGCGATGCCGGTGATGAGCTGGCGTTCCACGTCTTCGATCTCCTCTTCGCCCACGATCATCGTACCGGGCAATGTGTCCGCCATCGGTGCGTCTTCGCCGGTAAACGACGACAGCACCTGAACGCGGACCTTTTCCTTCATCGCCAGCCCCACCGAGCGGGTCTGGAGCACCTTGGCGCCGACGCTGGCGAGTTCCAGCATCTCTTCGTAGGTCACCTTGGCGAGCTTGCGCGCGCGCGGCACGATCCGCGGGTCGGTGGTATAGACGCCGTCGACATCGGTGTAGATGTCGCAGCGGTCGGCCTTCATCGCCGCCGCCATCGCCACCGCCGACGTATCCGACCCGCCGCGCCCCAGCGTGGTGATCCGCCTCTCGGCCGAGACGCCCTGGAAGCCGGGGATCACCGCGACCTCGCCCGCCGCCAGGCTGGCGTCGAGCGCGGCGGTGTCGATCGTCCCGATCCGCGCCTTGGCGAAGGCGTCGTCGGTGTTGATCGGCAATTGCCACCCCAGCCACGAGCGCGCCGGCACGCCGATCGCCTGCAGCGCGATCGCGAGCAGCCCGCTGGTGATCTGCTCCCCCGCGGCGACGACGACGTCATATTCGCGCGGATCGTAGAGCGGCGAGGCTTCGCGGCAGAAGCCGACCAGCCGGTCGGTCTCGCCCGCCATCGCCGAGACGACCACCGCCACCTGGTTGCCGGCGGCGGCCTCGCGTTTCACCCGCGCGGCGACCGAGCGGATCCGCTCGATCCCCGCCATCGAAGTGCCGCCGAATTTCATGACGATGCGCGCCAATGCCGTATCCAAACGCCTTGGGATGAGAGGGGCGTCCTGATAGGAAGCACGCATGACCGACGCAAGCGTATCAACCGTAACCATCCCCGCCGCCCCGCATGCCTCGGTGGTCGGGCGCGAGGCGGCGCATTTCGGCAAGCTGGCGGCGGAATGGTGGGATCCGAACGGTTCGTCGGCGATGCTCCACCGGTTGAATCCGGTGCGGCTGAAGTATTTGCGCGCCGCGATCGACCAGCATTGGGACCTAGACGATCGCTCGTTCGCACCGCTGGCGGGTAAAAGCGCGCTCGACATGGGATGTGGCGCGGGGCTGCTCGCCGAGCCGCTGGCGCGGATGGGCGGCGCGGTGACCGCGGTCGACGCGGCGGCGGAAAGCATCGCGGTCGCGCGGGTCCATGCCGAAGGGCGCGGGCTGACGATCGACTATCGCACCGGCGGGGTCGAGGCGGTGGCGGGCGAGACATTCGATCTGGTCTGCTCGCTTGAGGTGGTCGAGCATGTCGCCGACGCGCACGCGTTCGTCGCCGGCCTGGCGGCGTCGGTCGCGCCCGGCGGGCTGCTGGTGATGAGTACGCCCAACCGCACCTGGTGGTCGCGTGTCGCGCTGGTCGAGGGCGCCGAGCGGCTCGGCCAGATCCCGCGCGGGACGCACGACTGGGACAAGTTCCTGACGCCCGACGAGCTGTCGGCAATGATCGTCGACGCCTGCTGCGACGTCGTCGACGTCACAGGCCTGTTGGTAGGGCTGAACGGCTTCACGCTAGGCGGCTCGACGGCCCTCGACTACTTTGTGACGGCGGTAAGGGCGAGATGACAGCCCACAACGTCATTCCGGCGAAGGCGTTAATCCAGTCCCGCAGGTCTTCGTAAGAGCCTCGCCGTCGGAGGTTCTGGACTCCCGCTTCCGCGGGGATGGCGCTCTGTTGCTACCCCTTCGCCTTCTCCGAACCCCGCTCGACCATCTGCACGCCGTGACGTTGGCACGCCGCGCTGACGACCGGGTAATCGAGGTCGTTGTTGCGCGCGAGGACGTCGGGCATCGCGGCCTGGCATTGCTGCACCGTTGCATAATGCACGGGCGCGATTCGAGCGGTGGCACAGGTCGTCGCGGCATCGCCGCACCCCATGATCGCCATGACGAAGAAAGCAGCTTCCATCTCGTCTTCCCTTCGTAGATAAAACGAGGCTGCGGCCGGCTCGTTCCGATCCGCGGCCGGTCCCGCCGCGGGACGGTTGACGCGCGTGGTCTCGCGCACGACATCCCGGTCACCCATGCCACCCGACAGATCGACCTCCTCCGCCGCCGAGCGCCCGCTGCTGCCGACGCTCCGCCGCTTCCTGCCCGACCTCTGGCCCGCCGATGCGCCGGGGATGAAGCTGCGCGTGGTCGGCGCGATGCTGCTGGTCGTGCTGTCGAAGCTGGTGCAGGTGTACGGCGCGCCCTTCGCGTTGCAGGGCGCGGTCGACGGCATGGCGGTACCGACCACGCCGCTGTCGCTCGTCGTGCTGCTGATCGTCGGCTACGCCGCGGCGCGCTTCGGCAGCACCCTGTTCGACAACCTGCGCAATACTGTGTTCGAGCGGGTCGGGCAGGAGGCGACCCGCCGGCTGGCGGCGCGCGTTTTCCGTCACCTCCACCAGCTCTCGCTTCGCTTCCACCTCGAACGCCGCACCGGCGCGGTCACCAAGGTAGTCGAGCGCGGCACCAAGAGCATCGACACGATGCTCTACTTCCTGCTGTTCAACATCGCGCCGACCGTGCTCGAACTGACCTTGGTGCTCGGCATTTTCTGGGTAAAGTTCGGGTGGCAGCTGGTCGCGGGCACCGTCGCGATGGTCGCGCTCTACATTTGGTTCACGAGGCTCGTCACCGACTGGCGCTCGGCACTGCGCGAGCGTATGAACGATCTCGATACCGGTGCGGTCGCGCATGCGGTCGACTCGCTGCTCAACTTTGAAACGGTCAAATATTTCGGCGCCGAGGAACGCGAGGCGCAGCGCTACGACCGCGCGATGCGCGCCTATGCCGATGCCGCGGTGGTCAGCGAGAACAGCCTCGCGTGGCTCAACATCGGGCAGGCCGCGATCACCAATGCGATGCTTGGCGGCGGGATGGCGTGGGTCGCCTATGGCTGGAGTCAGGGCCGTTTCACCGCGGGCGAGGTGGTGCTGGTGTCGACATTGCTGTCGCAATTGTTCCGCCCGCTCGACCTGCTCGGGATGGTCTATCGCACGATCCGGCAGGGTGCGATTGACATGGGCGCCATGTTCGACCTGATCGATACGCCGTCCGAGGTGGTCGATGCGCCCGGCGCCCCCGCGTTGCTGGTGTCGCGCGGCGCGGTGCGGTTCGAGAATGTGGTGTTCGGCTATGACAAGGGCATGCCGATCCTGAAGGGCATCGACCTCGACGTGCCGGCCGGCACCACCTGCGCGGTGGTCGGGCCGTCCGGAGCAGGCAAGTCGACGCTCGCTCGGCTGATGTACCGCTTCTACGACGTCGGCGGCGGGCGGATCACGATCGACGGACAGGACATCGCAAAGGTGACGCAACCGAGCTTGCGCGCCGCGATCGGGATCGTTCCGCAGGACACGGTGCTGTTCAACGATACGATCGGCTACAATATCGCTTATGGTCGGGCCGGTGCGGATCAGGCGGCGATTGAGCAGGCGGCGCGCGGCGCGGCGATCGCCGGGTTCATCGAACGCCAGCCGGATGGTTATGCGACGCGCGTCGGGGAACGCGGGCTGAAGCTGTCGGGCGGCGAGAAGCAGCGTGTCGCGATCGCGCGGACGCTGCTGAAAGATCCGCCGATCCTGATCCTCGACGAAGCGACCAGCGCGCTCGACAGCCGGACCGAGGCCGAGATCATGGAGACGCTCGAGGCGATCGAGCGCGGGCGCACCACGATCGTGATCGCGCACCGGCTCTCGACGATCGTCAACGCCGACCAGATCGTCGTGCTGGAGGCGGGACGCGTGGTGGAGCGCGGCACGCACGCGGCGCTGCTCGCACACGGCGGGCTCTATGCGGAGATGTGGGCGCGACAGGCGCAGGAGCAGGAAGAGGAAGCGTTGGCGGTGGAGTGACCGTTGTCGCTGTCGAGTCGAAGGTTATCTGGAGCGACGACAGGGTCGGGGTAGCCAATGACGACACCCCACTATTCATCGATCCCGAAGTTCAGCCCGCGCGAGATCGCCGGATCCGCGACCGCGGTCAGCAGATACGCCGCGAATTGCTTGCCGCGCTGCCACCACCCGGTCGCCTTGCGATACGCGTCCACCGTCACCTCGTTCGATTGCGCGATCTCGCCATCGACATAGCCGCGGACGTGCTCGGCGAACGCCGCATCCTCGATCCGCAGCATCAGCTCCAGATTGATGAACAGGCTGCGCATGTCGAAATTGGCGCTCCCGATCCATGTCGCGTCGTCGACCACGTACAGCTTGGTATGCAGCTTGGTCGCGGCATATTCCCAGATTCGCACGCCTTTCCGCAACAATCCCGCATAGGTGAAGCGCGACGCCGCGATCGTGACATTGTTGTCGGAGCGCGCGGCGGTGACGACCCGCACCGTCGCCGCGCGCTTGCCCGCGCGGTCCAGCCGCCGCAGCACGGTCGGGCTCGGAGTGAAATAACCGGCGATGATATCGATCCGCGTCGCGTGGCGCATGTCGGCGCGGATCGCACGCGCCCACGGCGACAGATGCCGCGTCGGCCCGCCGATCAGCCAGCGCAGCTTTCCTTCGCGCTCGCTCCACTGCGCCAGCGCCTTGTTGAGCCGCCGGATCTTGCCCCCATTGTGGATGCCTTGTTCCAGCGCGTCGAAATAGCCTGCGATCCGCGCTGCCGCCGGCCCTTCGACCAGCAGCCCAAGGTCGCGCCACGCCTGCTCCTTCGGGGTACCGAAATAATCGTCCTCGATATTGAAGCCGCCGATGATGATCTTCGCTCCGCCCTCGTCAACGTCCTCGGCGTCGGCGAGCGCCAGCTTCTGGTGATTGCGCAACAGATAGCGTCGCCCGATACGCGGCGAGAAGCGGCACACCGACACGCCGGCGTCGCGCAACGGATCGAAGAAGTCGTCGCCCTCGCTCCCGAAGCCGTCGACGATCAGCTTGACCGCCACGCCCCGCCGCGCCGCCGCGATCAGCGCGTCATTGACCCGCCGCCCGCTCGTATCGTCGGCATAGATGTAATAGAGGATGCGCAGCGTGCGGGTCGCGCCATCGATCAACGCCAGCACGGCGTCCAGTCGTCGTGGCCCGGTATCGAGCAAGGTCAGCCGGTTGCCGTCGACCGTGAACACAGGTTGCGGGGCGGCGTCCTCCATGTCGCGGGAGATGGCGGCTGGGGCGGCATCCGGCAAGCGCAGCCTTTCCTTGACGAACGGCACCGGGCCGCGTACCTGCTCCAGCTTCCCTGAGTTTACCGTTTAGAGGATACGCGGATGGCGCGCGTCACTGTCGAGGATTGCGTCGACAAGATCCCGAACCGTTTCGATCTGGTCCTGCTTGCCGCCCAGCGCGCGCGGCAGGTGTCGGGCGGAGCCGAACTGACGATCGATCGCGATCGCGACAAGAACCCGGTGGTCGCGCTGCGCGAGATCGCTGAGGAGACGGTGCGGCCGAAGGATCTGCACGAATCGGTGGTGCAGAGCCTGCAGCGCGTCCAGATCGACGACGAGGAAGAGGCCGATGCGATCGGCAGCCTCGCCGCCTCGGCCGAGGCGCTGCGCCTCACCGCTGTCGCCCCGCCGCGCAACCAGAACCTCGGCGCCGATTACGACGGCTGATCCCGTCGCTTCGGTGTGGATGTGAAAAAGGCCGGTCGCTCGCTGGAGCGGCCGGCCTTTTTCGTGTCGGCAGCGCGCGCGTCATTGCGAGCGGAGCGAAGCAATCCAGGGCGTCCTGGTCCGGCACTGGATTGCTTCGCTCCGCTCGCAATGACGGTTAGCATTGGCCCTACACCCCCTCGTCGTCCCGGGCTCGACCCGGAATCCCGCTTCTTCTCCTGATCGCGCGCGCGACATCTCACCGTTCGTGCTGAGCCTGTCGAAGCACGGGCCAGAAGACAAGCTCAGGGCGAACGGGGTTGGCCCGGCGCGACAAGCCAAAGAAAAGCAGACCCCCGGATCAAGTCCGGCGCGACGACCCTTGCAAACTCACCCCGCAACCTTCCCCGGCGTGTTCACCCCCATGCTCTGCAGATAGCGCTTTACGTTGCGCGCCGCCTGCCGCAGCCGCTGCTCGTTCTCGACCATCGCGATCCGCACGAACCCCTCGCCATTCTCGCCATAGCCAACCCCCGGCGCGACCGCGACCTTGGCATGCGTCAGCAGCTGCTTGGAAAACTCCAGCGATCCCAGATGCTTCAACGCCGGTGGCAACGGTGCCCAGGCGAACATGCTCGCGGGCGGGGCGGGGATGTCCCACCCGGCGCGCCCGAAGCTCTCCACCAGCACGTCGCGGCGCTTGTGATAGAGCTGGCGGTTCTTCTCGACGATATCCTGCGGCCCGTTGAGCGCCGCGCACGCCGCTGCCTGAACAGGCGTGAACGCGCCGTAGTCGAGGTACGACTTCACGCGCGTCATCGCCGCGATCAGCTTCTTGTTGCCGACCGCGAAGCCGATCCGCCATCCGGCCATCGAATAGGTCTTCGACAGGCTGGTGAATTCGATCGCGACATCCTTCGCGCCCGGCACCTGCAGGATCGAGACGGTCGGCTTGCCGTCGAAATACAGCTCCGAATAGGCAAGGTCGGACAGGATCCACACCTCGTTCTCGCGCGCCCACGCCACCAGCCGCTCGTAGAAGGCGAGGTCAACCGTTTCGGCGGTCGGGTTCGACGGATAGTTGACGACCAGCACGCTCGGGCGCGGGATCGTGAATTCCATCGCGCGTTGCAGGCTATCGAAATAATGCTCGTCCGGCGTCGTCGGCACCGCGCGGATCGTCGCGCCGGCGATGATGAAGCCGAAGGTATGGATCGGATAGCTCGGGTTGGGCGCGAGCACCACGTCGCCCGGCGCGGTGATCGCGGTAGCCAGACTCGCCAGCCCCTCCTTCGACCCCATCGTCACCACCACCTCGGTCTCGGGATCGATGTCGACCCCGAAGCGGCGGCCGTAATAATTGGCCTGCGCGCGACGCAGCCCAGGGATGCCCTTCGATTGCGAATAGCCGTGCGCGTCGGGTTTCTGCGCGACCTCGACCAGCTTGGCGATAACGTGCTCGGGTGGGGGCAGATCGGGGTTGCCCATGCCGAGATCGATGATGTCCTCGCCGCCCGCACGCGCCTGTGCCCGCATCGCGTTGACCTCGGCGATGACATAGGGCGGCAGGCGCTTCATGCGGTAGAATTCGTCGGACACGGGGCTGATACTCCTTTGCGCCGCCGGCTATACAGCCATTCGCGTGCGCCGGGCACCCCGCGCAACAAAAAGCGATGGACCTGACTTCGCGCTGCAACGTCGTTACCCTACGGCAGCCGAGAGAGAGGACCCCGCGTGACCGAGCCCCATGCCCCGCCCAAGACGCTGCCCGATCTCGCCGATCTTCAGCATTGGACATGGCTGATGGGCCGGGCGCAGCAGTTGATGCTCGAGGCCGGCGTGCCGCTCGCGCCGCCGGAGAGTCTCGCCGAGCAGACGCGCGATTTCTGGAGCGATTATCTCGCGCTGTGGCAGCGCTTCACGACGCCCGCTGCGCCCGAGGCGGCGCGGGCGAAGGAGAAGGACCGCCGTTTCGCCAATCCCGCCTGGCGCAGCAACCCGGCGTTCGACTGGATGCGGCAGAGCTATGCGCTGATCGCCGACCACATGCTGCGCGGGGTCGACGCGCTGGAGGGCGTCGACGAGCGGACGCGCGCGCAGCTGAAGTTCGCCACGGCCGGCTTCGTCGATGCGATGAGCCCGTCGAATTTCGCGGTGACGAACCCGGAGGTGATCGAGAAGACGATCGAGACGCGTGGACAGAACCTGCTCACCGGGCTCACCAACATGCTGTCCGACATCGGACGCGGGCAGCTGACGCATACCGACGGCACCGCCTTCGAGGTCGGGCGCAATCTCGCCGCGACGCCGGGCAAGGTGGTCAAGCGCACCGACCTGTACGAACTGATCCAGTATGCGCCGGCCACCGAGACGGTGCTGGCGGCGCCGCTGGTGATCTTCCCGCCGTGGATCAACCGCTTCTACATCCTCGACCTGACGCCGGAGAAGAGCTTCATCCGCTGGGCGGTGGCGCAGGGGATCACCGTGTTCATGGTGTCGTGGAAGTCGGCGGACGCGTCGATGGCGGACGTCGTCTGGGACGATTATGTCGCGGCGCAGGTCGAGGCGATCGACACCGTCCGCGATCTGCTGGGCGTGCCCGCGGTCCACACGGTCGGCTATTGCGTCGCGGGGACGACGCTGGCCGCGACGCTGGCGTGGCTCGCCGCGCAGGAGCAGGCCGACAAGGTCGCGAGCGCGACCTTCCTGACCGCGCAGGTCGATTTCTCCCGCGCGGGCGAGCTGCTCCACTTTGTCGACGACGAACAGCTCAAGATGATCGCGACGCTCAGCCCGCAGGGGTTCCTCGACGGCCGCTATCTCGCCGCGACCTTCAACCTGCTGCGCGGACGCGACCTGATCTGGAATTACGTCACCAACAATTACCTGCTCGGCAAGGATTATGCGCCGTTCGACCTGCTCCACTGGAACGGCGACGTCACCAATCTGCCCGCCAAATGGCACCTCGCCTATCTCACCGATCTGTACCGCGACAACCTGCTGGTGCAGCCCGGCGCGATGCACGTCGGTGGCGTGCCGCTCGATCTGACGAAGGTCGAGACGCCCGCCTATGTGCAGGCGGGGCGCGAGGATCATATCGCGCCCGCCGAGAGCGTCTGGAAGCTGACCGAGCATCTGCGCGGCCCGCTGCGCTTCGTACTCGCCGGATCTGGTCATATTGCCGGGGTCGTGAACCCGCCCGACGCGGGCAAATACCAGCATTGGATCAACGACCAGCCGGCCGACACGCTCGACGCCTTCGTCGCGAGCGCGCGGGAAGTGAAGGGGAGCTGGTGGAACGACTGGGCGGCGTGGCTGCGCGACCGTGCTCCGGCGACGGTCGCGGCGGAAGGCGCGCGGGTGCCGGGGGCAGGGGCGCTGCCCGCGATCGAGGAGGCGCCGGGCAGCTACGTCCGCGCGCGGTAAGGCATCTGCTGCACCGCACGAGGTACTTGCAACCTGCGCGACGAATCATTATTGTGCAGTGCAGCAAATAACGGAGCGGGCACGATGGTGGACCAGACCGGCAAGGTTGAGGGCAGGAAGACGGGCACACCGGCCAAGGGTCGCGCACGTGCCGCGGCGAAGCCGGTTGCGTCGGCCAAGCCCGTCCTGCCGCCGGTTCCCGCCGAACCGGAAGTGCCCGCGGTGCTCGCCAATCCGGCCATCACCGAGGAGCCGGCACCGGTGGTGATCGCCCCCGAGGAGCCCGCCGCGCCCGTGGCGGAAGCACCGGCCGCACCTGCGCCCGTGATCGAAGAACCCGTAACCCAACCGCAACCGGCTGCCCCGGCAGCGCCATTGGAAGTGAAGGACACGACCATGACCGACACCGTCACGACGTTCGCCGAGAAGGCGCAGGATCAGACCAAGGCCTTCGCCGACAAGGCGCAGGAGCAGGGCCGCGCGGCATTCGCCAACGCCGGCGAGCAGGCGCGCGCCGCCATGGATAAGAGCCGCAAGGTCGCCGAGGACATGGTGGAATTCGGCAAGGGCAACGTCGAGGCGCTGGTCGAATCGAGCCGCATCGCCGCCCAGGCGTTCGAGACGATGGGGCAGGACGCCGCCGCGTTCGCGCGCGCCCGTTACGAGAGCACCGCGCAGCTCGTGCAGACGCTGGCGTCGGTGAAGTCGCCGACCGAGGCGCTCCAGCTTCACGCCGAGTACGTCCGCGCCTCGTTCGACGCGCTGGTCAAGGAAGCCTCGCGCTCGACCGAAGCGACGCTGAAGCTGGCCGGCGACGTCGCCAAGCCGCTGCAGAACCGCGTCGCGGTCGCCGCCGACAAGTTCCGCACCGCCGCCTGAGCGCGGTCGCGGTAGCGAAAGAGGGCGGCCGCAGCGATGCGGCCGCCTTTTTTGCGCGTTTGCAGGCTTGCCTGCGCGCGTCCGCGTGCCATATTCGCGCAGTGTCCATGCAGCAGCAGATTGTCCCGATGGCCGCGGGCCGGAGCGACGATGCCGACGGTGACGGCACCGGGATCGGCATCGCCACGCGCACGCGCGCCCGCACCAAGAAACCGACGCCCTACCGCGTCCTCATGCTAAACGACGATTACACGCCGATGGAGTTCGTCGTGCTGTGCCTCCAGCGCTTCTTCCGGATGAACATGGAAGAGGCGACGCGCGTGATGCTCCACGTCCACCAGAAGGGCGTCGGGGTATGCGGCGTGTTCAGCTACGAGGTTGCCGAGACCAAGGTCAGCCAGGTGATGGACTTCGCCCGGCAGAACCAGCATCCGCTGCAATGTACGCTGGAAAAGGCGTGATGTCGTCGCCCCGGACTTGATCCGGGGCCCCGCTTCTGACTGGCGCAAGAAGAAGCTGGACCTCGGATCAAGTCCGGGGTGACGTACGCGATGAAATGCCGTCGCCCCTGCGCAGGCAGGGGCCCATGTCTCTCACGGATGTCGAGACACCTGACACACAGACCGCGCTCTCGACGAGAGGCCTCCGCAGAACGCCGGCAGCCATAGGCTCCTGCCTTCGCAGGGGCGACGGCACTCTACGGCAAGCCGATCACCCCACACCTTCCGCCCCCGGCCGCTTCCCGCTACCCTCTGCGACAACCACAGCGAATCGTGAGAGGAACCGTCATGGACCCCAGCCTGCGCGACCGGGCGATCGGCCTGTACGACGCCTTCACCCATGAGCATCGCGACCGCCGCACCCTGCTGCGCCAGATGACCGCGCTCGCCGGCTCGGTCGCCGCGGCCGAGGCGCTGATCGGCGGGATCGCCGCCTCGCCCGCCGCCGCCGCGCTCACCGATCCCGGCGACGCACGGCTCGTCACCCGCAAGGGTAGCTATGCGATCGGCGGCGGGGCGCAGATGACCGGCTATTTCGCCGCCCCGCGCAACCCCGGGCGCGCGATCGGCGCGGTGATGGTGATCCACGAGAATCGCGGGTTGCAACCGCATATCGAGGATGTCGCGCGCCGCGTCGCGCTCGCCGGCTTCTTCGCGGTCGCGCCTGACTTCCTCTCCGCGCAGGGCGGCACCCCTGTCGACGAGAACGTCGCGCGCGAGATGATCGGCAAGGCCGACATGGACGCGGTGCTTGCCGCCGCGGTGGCGACGGTTGGGCGGCTGGGCAAGCTGTCGCACGGAACCGGCAAGGTCGGGACGGTCGGCTTCTGCTGGGGCGGGGCGCTCGTCGACCGCGTCGCGCTCGCCGCCGGACCGGGGCTTGCCGCTGCGGTCAGCTATTACGGCCCGGCCCCCGACCCCGCCGAGGCGCCGAAGCTGCACGTCCCGCTGATGCTCCATTACGCGGGCAAGGACGCGCGCGTCGCGCAGACCGGCGTCCCGTGGGTCGCCGCGCTCAAGGCCGCGGGCAAGCCGGTCGAGGCGTTCGACTATCCCGGCGTCGACCACGCCTTCAACAACGACACCTCGGCCGAGCGCTACGACAAGGCCGCCGCCGATCTCGCCTGGGGGCGAACGATCGACTTCTTCCACCGCCATCTGGATGCGCGCGCATGACGCTGACCTTCTACACCAATCCGATGTCGCGCGGCCGGATCGCGCGCTGGATGCTTGAGGAGGTCGGCGAGCCCTACGATACGGTGCTGGTCGACTGGACGCAGAAGCCGGCCGCGTTGCTCGACGCCAACCCGCTCGGCAAGGTGCCGACGATCGTCCACGACGGCGCGGTGGTCAGCGAGGCGGCGGCGATCTGCGCCTATCTTGCCGAGGCGTTCCCGGCCGCCGGGCTCGCGCCGCGCGCGGAAGAACGCGCGCCCTATCTGCGCTGGATGTTCTTCACCGCCGGCCCGCTGGAGGCGGCGATGGTCGACAAGGTGCTGGGGGTCGACGTGCCGGAGGGCAAGCGCGGGATGGTCGGCTATGCCGGCTTCGCGCAGGCGGTCGACACGCTCGAATATGCGGTGTCGTCGCACAGCTACATCACCGGCGATCGCTTCACCGCCGCCGATGTCTATGTCGGCAGCGCGGTCGGCTGGTTCACGCAATTCGGGCTGCTGGAAAAGCGCGAGACGTTCATGCGCTATCTCGATCGGCTCCAGCAACGCCCGGCCTATCAGCGCGCCGTCACGATCGACGACGCGCTGATCGCGGAGGCCGCTCAACGATAGCGGCGGTCGTGCTTGTCCCAGCGGACGCGCGCACTCAGCGCGTCGAAGCGGCGGTTGAGGTCCTGACGCTCCACGTTCGAGAGTCCGCCGCTGCGGCGATAGCGCGTCTCAAGCTGGACGAGCTGGCGTGAGTCGCGGCGTAGCCGGGTCGCCTCGCGGCGATCGAGCTTGCCGCTGCGGATGCCCTGATCGATCCGCTGGTCGAGTCGCGCCTGCCGCGCGTTGATCGACTGCCACGGCGCGGCGCTGGCCGCGACCGGAACGGTGATGCCGGCGAGGCCGATCCCGGCGATCAGCAGGTGAAAACGGTTCATTGTGACGCTCCTTTGCACTGGCACCGCAATCCGCGGCGGTACGGGAACGAAGATAGGCAGCGTCTGTCGCAACCCCGTCCCGCCAAACCGCCGAAAGTGTGTCACTTTGTCGCGATCGGGACCGGTTCGTTCAGCTTTGGGGATCCGCGGCCAGCGCGCTGCGCAGCGCGGCGATCTGCTGGTTGAGGCTGGCGAGTTGGTCGAGCGACATGCCGCTACGCGCGACCAGTTCCTCGGCGAGGCATCCGCATTGCTGCCGCAGCGCGCGCCCGCTGTCGGTCAGCAGCACGCGTACCTGTCGTTCGTCGTCCGGGTTGCGCTGGCGCGCGACATGCCCCGCCGCCTCCAGCCGTTTGACCAACGGCGTCACCGTGCTCGATTCGAGCGCCAGTCGCTCCGCGATCGCGCCGATCGTCCGCGCGTCCTGTTCCCACAGCGCGTGCAGCACGAGATATTGTGGATAGGTGATCCCGATCGCGTCGAGCAGCGGCTTGTACGCGCGTCCGACGGCCATGCTTGCGGAGTAGAGTGAGAAGCAGAGCTGCTCATCTAGGGGACGGGCGTCAGCCATGTCAGACACGTAGCAGCCTTTTCCTTATCGCGATAATCTTTTTGGTGGACAAGTGTGTCGCTCAATCTTTATATACTGCGATACTGATTATCGAGATAAGGATCATCGCCATGTCCGTCGACGTCAAATACGCCACCACTGCCTCCGCCACCGGTGGTCGCGACGGCCGCGCGCGCAGCGAGGACGGCCGCTTCGAGGTCGCGCTCTCGACGCCGAAGGAGCTGGGTGGCGCCGGTGGTGAGGGGAGCAACCCCGAACAATTGTTCGCCGCCGGCTACTCGGCGTGTTTCATCGGCGCGCTCAAGGTCGCCGGGCAGCAGCTCAAGGTGAAGGTGCCCGCCGAAACCACGGTCACCGCAACCGTCGGGATCGGCCCGCGTTCGGCTGGCGGGTTCGGCATCACCGCCGACCTCGTCGTCGATCTGCCCGGCGTGGACAGGGATCAGGCGCAGCAGCTGGTCGACACCGCGCACCAGATCTGCCCCTATTCCAACGCCACGCGCGGCAACCTCGAGGTCGGCCTGACGCTCGCCTGATCCGGAGAAAACCATGTCCCGCACCCCCGGCACCGAAGGGTTCGCGCTCAACCAGACGATGCTCCGCATCCGCGATCCGGAGCTGTCGCTGGCCTTCTACCGCGATGTGCTGGGCATGGCCCTGCTCCAAAAGCTCGACTTCCCCGACATGCGCTTCTCGCTCTACTTCCTCGCCTATCTGGGCGAGGGCGAGACGGTGCCCGACGATCCGGCCGAACGCGCGCGCTTCATCTTCACGCGCGAGACGACGCTGGAGCTGACCCACAATTGGGGAACCGAGAGCGACCCGGCGTTCGCGGGCTATCACAGCGGCAACGACGATCCGCGCGGCTTCGGCCATATCGGCATTTCGGTGCCCGACGTGGCGGCGGCCTGCGCGCGGTTCGAGGAACTGGGCGTGCCGTTCAGGAAGCGCCCGCAGGACGGCACGATGAAGGACATCGCCTTCATCACCGATCCCGACGGCTATTGGATCGAGATCCTGTCGCCGTCGGGGATGGCTGGCTTTCTCTAGGACGGGTCGCATCCCCTTCGCCGTTCGGGCGATCAGAACCGCCCGCGCACTCCCACGCGGAAGAACCGCCCGAGCGTGTCGTACAGCGCCGGATTGACGTCCAATCCGGTATTGGTCTGCGGCGACGGTTCGGGATCGCGGTCGAATAGGTTGTCGACCTTGACGAACATGCTGACCTGCGGGGTGACGTTCACCGTCGCGCCGATGTCGAAGTAGAAAGCACCCTTCATCCGGTTGAAATCGATCGTCGGGTGGTCGTTGGTCGATTCCGGGCAACTGCCTGCCGAACAGACGACATATTGGTTGCCGTACACGCCGTCGCTGAACCAGCGCTCCTGCAGCAGCAGGCTGAAAGTGTCGTTCTGATAGGTCTGGATCGCCAGCCACTTCCAGCTCGGCGTCGCCCCCGAATTGGCGCCCGCCGAATCGACCGGCGCGACCGGCTTGCCGTTCGAGTTGAGCCCGGAGTCGGTGATATAGTCGATCACATGCGTACCCAGCCCGCGCAGCGTCAGGCTGCCCGGCAGCCCGAGCGGCCGGCGCCACTGGTAGCTCGCCTCGATATCGAAGCCGCGCGTCTTGATCGAGGCGAGGTTGAACGCCTGCACGTTGACGAAATTCGGCCCGGCGGTGTTCTGCAGGTTGAACGCGCTGCACGTGTCGGCATTGCCCTCGCGGCACAGGTTGACGATCTGCTGCGCCGACAGCGACGAGACGACGTCGTCGATCCTGATATCGTAATAGTCGAACGACAAGCTCAGCCCCGGCAGCCATGACGGCTGCGCGAGCACCGCGCCCAGTTCGGTGCTGCGCGCGATTTCGGGGCGCAGCGCGGTGTTGCCGATCGTGTTCTGGATGATCAGCACCTGCGTGTTGTTGAACGGATCGGTGAAGTTCGGGACGGTGGTGGTGGTCGGCGCGGCGAACAGCTCCGACAAATTGGGCGCGCGCACGTCGCGCGAGGTGACCGCGCGCAGGCGGAACCCGCTGAGCGGCGTCTCCCACGTCCCGCCGATCTTCCACGCATAGACGACGCCCGACGTCGAATAGCGCGTCGCGCGCCCCGCACCGTTCAGGTTCGCGCGCCCCACGGCGGGCGAGTCGATCAGCGGCAGGTTGAGTTCGAGGAAGCTCTCGACGACGTTATATTTGCCCGAGCCGTTCTTGTAATTGCCCGCATACCAGTTGTTCCCGGTGGCGAGCAGCGACGGATCGGCCGGATAGGCGGCGTTGTTCGGGCTCAGGTCGGACACGCCTGCGCCGTAGGCGTCCGCGCGGACGCGGTACGCCTCCTGCCGCCACTCGATCCCCGCCGCGATCGCCAGCGGCCCGGCCCACAGGTCGACCGGTGTGCCCGAGATGCTCGCCGCCGCCGCGTCCTGCGTCTGGCGCGTATGCTGGAATGGCCCGTTGTCGGGGACGATGTACGACAGCGCTGCGGCGGACGGCTTGTTGTTGCCGAAGATGTTGATCGGCTGGCACCCGCTGGCGCGCGCCGCGGCATCGGCGCAGACGATCTCGCCGTTCAGCCGCACCGCATTCACCGCCTGCGTGTAGCGGCCGTTGAGGCTGATATTGTCGACGTCGATGTCGGTGACGTTGATGCCGTGCTCGTAATACAGATCGTAGGTCCAGCTGTCGCCGAGGATCTCCGCCTTGCCCTTCAGCCCGCCGACGAAGCGATATTGCCGGCGATCGGTGTTGACCTTGATGTTCGGCAGGATCGCGTTGCTGAGACCATAGCGGAATTGCGTGATCCCCGCGGTCGCGCACTGCGCCTGGATCGTGGCGGGCAGGTACGGGTTGGCGCACTGGACGATGACATTGTCCTTGGCCGCGCCCGGGTTCGGCTGGTTGCTGGTCTTCACCTGCGCGATGTTCGCGGTCAGGTACAATTCGGTGTCGGGCGCGACGTCATAGCCGATCCGCGTATAGCCGTTGATCCGCTCCAGCGCCGATTGCAGCGACGTGCCCGAGCCGACATGCCCGGACTGGTCGCCGCCGACGCAGAAGCCGACGTAGCAGCCGATCACGTCGCCATTGGCGTTCTTGGCCGGCACCCCGTTCGACCCATAATTGAACGCGAACGGCCGCCCGTCGCCATCGAACGCGATCCCCTGCAACGGCCCGTTGTTGATGAGGCCCCATTTCGTATATTTGAACGCCTGCCCGTGATCGCGGACCAGGAATTGCGGGTTGGTGCTGTTGCGGATGTTGGTGTCGACGAAGGTCGTCGCGCGATACCAATCGCGCCCGCTCGCCAGATCCTCGCCGAAATTGCCCGGCCCGACGCCCTGATCCTTGGCATACTCGCCGCTGACGACGACATGCAGCCGGTCGCCCGCGAAGCTCTTGCCCAGTGCTGCCTGCACCAAAGCCTGCCCGCCGTCGCCATAGGTGGAAACACCGGTCTGCGCGTTGAACTTCGCGCCCTGGAAACGCGTGTCGGTGATGAAGTTGATGACGCCGCCGACCGCGTCCGAGCCATAGGAGGCCGAAGCGCCGCCGGTCACGACGTCGACGCGCTTGATCAGCAGTTGCGGGAACTGGCTGATGTCGGGCACGCCGGTCACGTTCGCGCCGACCACGCGCTGCCCGTCGAGCAATGTCAGCGTGCGGATCGTCCCCAGCCCGCGCAGCGAGAAGGAACTGAGCCCCTGTTGCCCGCTCGACGTGCTGAACGTGCCGGTCGCCGCGCCGGTCGAGCCTTGCAGCGACGGCAATTGTGCAATCGTGTTGAAGATGTTCGGCTGCGCATTCGCCTGGATCTGCGCCTCGCCGATCACCGTCGTCGGGGTCGGGGCGTTGAAGCCGCTCGCGGTAATGCGCGTGCCGGTGACGACGATGTCGGAGGCGGTGGCGGGGGTCGCGTCCTGCTCGGCCGGCGCGTTCGGCGTGACGAGTTGGTCGGGGGTGGCCGGCGCGGCACTGCGCGTTGAGTCCGGGAGGTCGCTCGCCTGCTGCTGCGCAACCGCCGGGCTCGCCAGCAGCATCAAGGCCAGCGCCGCGACACTGGTAGCGGTATCATATCGCGGCGAACGCCGACGTGCCTCGACCATATCTCCATCCCCTAAATGGCGGCGCGCCTCCGCCGCTGCGGGCACGCGATTGTGTGATGCAGGTCATACAAGAGGGGGCGGGCACGGGCATCTACGACCAAGGTCGCGCGCCGCGCCGACAAAGGTCGTAATGGTCAGACAGCGACCGCGCGGCCGATAGCGCGGGCGGTGCGGCGGGAGGAACGATAGTGGCAGGCGGAATGGACGGCGAGCCGCTGGCGGTGGTGGTGATGGGGGTCAGCGGGACGGGCAAGTCGACGCTCGGCCGCTTGCTCGCTGATCGCTGGCAAGCGCCGTTCCTTGAAGGCGACACGTTCCATTCGGCGGCGAACGTCGCGAAGATGGAGGCGGGCGCGCCGCTGACCGACGCGGATCGCTGGCCGTGGCTCGACCGGCTCGGCGCGGCCTTGGGCGAGGCGGCGCGCGCCGGGGGCGTGGCGGTGGCGGCCTGCTCCGCGCTGCGCCACGCCTATCGCGCGCGGCTGGAGGCGGCCGCGGGGCTGCCGCTGCACTTCGCGTTCCTCGACACCGATCGCGGCGAGATCGCCCGCCGCATGGGCGCGCGCACCGGCCATTACATGCCGCCTAGCCTGCTCGACAGCCAGCTCGCGACGCTCGAACCGCCCCATGCCGACGAATGCGCGCTCCGCCTCGACGCCGGCCACGCGCCCGAGGCGCTGTGCCGCCAGGTGCAGGCGTGGGTCGAGAAGCGGCAGGCGTAGCCCTTTCCGTCGTCCCGGGCTCGACCCTTGCTTGTCATTCCCGCGAAGGCGGGAATCCAGAACCTCTGACGTTGCGGCTCCATCGCCAGACCTGCGCGTCTGGATTCCCGCATGCGCGGGAATGACGGAGGGAGGCGAAAGAAACCCTATGGCATCAACCGCTTGCGCCCCTGCGACAGATGCCACCGCATCGCCAGCGCCGCGCCATCGGCGTCGCGGGTGCGGATCGCGTCGACGATCGCGTCATGCTCCTCCATCATCGCCCCTATCACCTGCGGCGGGCGCGATCGCGAGATGTCGACCCCCGCGCGCAGGATTTGCATGACGCTGTCGCGCAGATGGTCGAACACCGGCGTGAATGCGGCATTGCCGGTCGCCGCGACGATCGCCAGGTGCAACGCCCAATCCTCGTCATGCGCCGGCGCGTTCGAGAACAATGCCGCGCGCAACGCCTCCAGCGCCGACTCGATCGCGTCGAGCTGCGCCTGCGACCGCCGCAGCGCCGCCAGCCGTGCCGCCTCCGCCTCCAGCACGAACCGCACCTCATAGGTGCCGAGCGTCGCCGCCAGCGCGTCGAGCGGCAGATGCGTCCCCAGCCGCTCCGATGGCCGCCGCTTGACGTAACTCCCCGCGCCGCGCCGCGCCTCGGTGATGCCGTCGGAGGCCAGCCGCGCCAACGCCTCGCGGACGATCGTGCGCGACATGCCGAACGTCTCGGCCAGCCGCGCCTCGGACGGCAGACGCTCGCCGGTCGTCAGCCCCTCGTCGTTGATGATCCGCACGATGGCGGCATAGGCGCGGTCGGCCAGTCGTCCCTCGCTCACCGGCGCTCCCCTCCCGTGCGATGTCCGCCGAACGTAGCGAACGGCCGCCAGCGTGGCGAGAGGCTGTGCGGCCTGTCCGACAACTTCACTGCGCAATCTATCGCATGTTACTTGAAAAGCGCTAACATCGCGGCGCATAGTGCACAAAGCTGTCCAACCGAATCCGCTCGAAAGCGCGACGGGACGGCGATGTTACGGGAGGAAGGAATGGAAGCCATCGCTCAGGAGATGCCCGCGCCGATCAGCGGCGCGATGCTGGCGCAACTCACCCCGACGCAGCTCAAGGTGATGCGCGGCGTCCATTCCGGGCTGCTCAACAAACAGATCGCCTATGACCTCGGCATCGCCGAGGCGACCGTGAAGGCGCACATGACTGCGCTGATGCGCAAGCTGAACGTCCGCAACCGCACGCAGGTCGCGATCGCCGCCCAGGCGCTCAGCAGCGACACCAGCTACGCCTGACGCCAGCAAAGCCCCTCCCCCTCGGGGGAGGGGTTGGGGGTGGGGGATGAGGCTCAGGCCCGCTCCTCGACCACCTCACTGGATTGGGGAGGGGCAAAGAAGCCCACCTACGACCATCGTCGCGCATGAAGCATCCGTCTGGTACCGCTAGCAAAAGTGCGAAAACAGACGGGAGACGGGCGATGCGGGCAGGATGGCGGATCGGGGCGGCATTGGCGGCGGTGCTCGCCACTCCGGCACTCGCGGCAACCGGCATCAAACCGGGCGTATCGGTCTACCAGACCATGCCCGACGATCCGCGCGCGATCGTCCTCAAGGCCGGCGGTGACGGCCGCGCCGACGACAGCGTCGCGCTGCAACAGGCGATCGACGCCGCCGCGGCGGGCGGGCACGGCGGCGTCGTCTTCGTCCCTTCGGGCACCTATCGGATCTCGCGCACGATCTTCGTCCGTTCGGCGGTGCGGCTGTTCGGCGTCGGCAAGACCCGGCCGCAGATCGTCCTCGGCGACAACACCGCCGGCTTCGGCAGCGGCGTCGCGGCGATGGTCGCCTTCACCGGCGAGGACCAGTATCGCGTCGGCAAGGCGCCGGTTCCGCCGCGCACCAGCGTACCGTTCGATCCTGCGATCTTCGACGCCACCTCCAGCACCTTCTATTCCGCGCTGTCGAACATCGATTTTCGGATCGGCGACGGCAATGCCGGCGCGGTCGCGGTGCGCTTCCGCGTCGCGCAGCACGGTTATCTGCGCCACGTCGACTTCCACATCGGGTCGGGGCTGGCGGGCGTCTATCAGGCGGGCAACGAATTCGAGGACCTGCGCTTCTTCGGCGGCCGCTACGGCATCATGTCGGAAAAGACCTCGCCGGCGTGGCAGTTCACGCTGATCGACAGCGAGTTCGCCGGGCAGCGCGACGCCGCGATCCGCGAGCATGAGGTCGACCTCACCTTGGTCAACGTCGCGATCCGCGACACGCCGGTCGGGATCGAGATCGACCGCGGCTATTCGGATTCGCTGTGGGGCAAGCAGGTCCGCTTTGAGAAGGTGTCGCAGGCCGCGGTGGTGATCTCGGAGGAGAACAGCGTCTTCACGCAGATCGGCTTCGACGATGCGGTCGCGATCGACACGCCGACCTTCGCGCGCTTCCGCGACTCGGGGAGGACGATTGCGGGGAAGGGCGCGCGCTACCGGGTCGCCGACTTCTCGCACGGGCTGAAGCTCGCCGGGCTCGGCACGATCGGCGAAACCGCGACCGCCGTCTCGGTGACCCCGCTGGCGCGCGCGCCGAAGCGTCCCGCCAACGCGATCCGCGCGCTTCCCCCGGTCCGCGAATGGGCGAACGCGCACGATCTCGGCGTCAAGGGCGACGACGCGACCGACGACACCGCCGCGTTGCAGCGCGCGATCGACACCCATCGCGTCGTCTACCTGCCCCTTGGCCGCTACCGCGTCACCGACACGATCCGCTTGCGTCCCGACACCGTCCTGATCGCGCTCCATCCCAGCCTGACGCACGTCTATCTGCCCGACGAGACCCCCGGCTTCATCGGCGTCGGCGGCGCGAAGGCGATGATCGAGAGCGCGAAGGGCGGCAATGCGATCGTCCACGGCCTCGGGCTGTGGACCGGTGCGATCAACCGCCGCGCCACCGCCTTGCTGTGGAAGGCCGGCGCGGCGTCGGAGGTCAACGACGTCAAGATCCAGGGCGGCGGCGGGACGGTGCTGACCAAGGGCAGCCCGATCAACCAGAACGACCCCCGCGCGCGGCCCGATGGCCAGTACCCCAGCATCATGGTCACCGATGGCGGCGGCGGGACCTTCTCGGCGATCTGGTCGCCCAACACGCTCGCGTCGGCGGGTTTTCACGTTTCTGACACCAGCACGCCCGGACACGTCTATCAGCTATCGGCAGAGCATCATTATCGTGCCGAGATCGTGCTGGAGCGGGTTAAAAACTGGGAGTTTCTGGCACCGCAGACCGAACAGGAGGTACGCGACGGCGTCAACGCGGTCTCGACCGAGTTCCACGACTCGAGCGATATCCTGTTCGCCAACTATCACGGCTATCGCGTCACGCGGACGATCAAGCCGATGGACGCCGCGGTCAAGCTGTTCAATTCGGGCAATATCCGCTTCCGCAACGTTCATGTGAACGCCGAAAGCGGCTTTGCGAGCTGCGATGCCAAGGGCTGCGGCACCTATCTGCGCGCCAGCAAATTTCCTTTTGAAAACAGCATCAAGGACATGACCCGCCATCAGGAGGTCCGCGAACGCGAATTCGCCCGGCTCGACGTCCCCGGAGCCATCACTAGTGCAGCGATTCCAGTAACTTCCGGCGTGACCAAAGTCGCGGACGGCTTCTATTCCATCTCCGGCGGGGCGGTGGACGCGAACGGCAAGCTGTACTTCGTCGACCGCTTTTTCCAGCGGATTCACGGCTTTACGCCGGCGGAGGGGCTGACGACCGTCTCCGACGCGCCGCTCGATCCGGTCAACCTCGCCGTCGACCGCTCCGGCCGCCTGCTGGTGCAATCCTCCGCCGGCCGCGACGGCAGCGTCTACAGCATCGACCCCGCAAGGCCCGACGACATCCGCCCGATCGAGCCGACCGCCGTGCGCTCAGGCGATAAGGCGACGACGCTACTGCCGGTAAATGTCTGGGCGAACGGCGAATTCGCAGATCGTATCGATCCGTCGACCTATGAGTATCCCCCGATCGCCTCGTTCTTCACAAGCAAATTGGGCGAGGTGAAGCCGCAGGAATATCGCTCGCCCGACAGATCGCTGGCGCTGCCGGCGTTCCGCGTCTGGAACCAGGGGCCGGACGATCATCTCGGCTGGCGCTGGTCCGACACGCTTGATTCCTATGGCTTTGTCGGGGCGGTGCCCGGCAGCCGGGTTACGCTGACCAATGCCTCCGAAAACCTCACCTACAGCGGGCTGGTCGGTGCGGGCGGACAAGTGACCGACCTCAAGGTCGTTGCCCCACGCGGCGGCGAAAGCGTCGCGCGCGACGCGGCGGGCAATCTGTACGTCGCCAACGGGCAGGTGTTTGTCTACGCCCCTGACGGTTCGCTGACCCGTCGCATCGACGTCCCCGAACGCCCGCTGCAACTGCTGCTCGGCGGCGCGGACCGGCGCACGCTCTACATCCTCGCGCATCACGCTTTGTACGCGATGCCATTGTAACGGCGTCCTTAAGCTGTCGATCGGTCAGCTCGGATGCGCCTCGACCTCGGCTTCCGCCTTCACATCGCGGCGGGTTTCGGCGAAGCGCTCGCCGGCCGCGATTGCCCAGCCGGCGACGCGCTCGGCCAGCCAGCCGATCACCGCGCCGGCCACGACGTCGCTGCCATAATGTGCGCCGCGCGCGACCTGCGCTACGCCGGCGGAGCCCGCTGCCAGCCGTGCGACCCCGCCGATCCCCGGCGCTTCGTGCGCCACCGATTGCGCCACCGCCACCGCGCCGGCGGTGTGTCCCGACGGAAAGGCGTTGAAATCGGTGTCATCGGTGCCATGCCCCTTGCGCGGTACCGCGTCGGTGCCCGGAACGTTGGGACGCGCACGGTCGACCCCGGCCTTCAACACCGTTTTCAGGCCCGTCGCCAGCAAATGGCTCGCGACCATCCGCGCGCCGCTGCGCGCCAGCGCCGGGCGACGCAGCACCGCACCGATCGCCAACGTGCCGAGTCCAAGCGCGAGCAACGGCGGCTCATCGGTGGCTTTCGCAATGGGCGACAGCGCCCGCATCGCCCCCGCCGCCGCCAGCGCGCGCAGCGGCGCGGTGGCGTCATGCTCGCGTTCGGCGGCGGCGCGCAGCGCCTTTTTCTTCTTCTTGCCCATATCGGCTCCGCTTCGATGTCCGCCTGCCAACGACCCGCGCGCGCTTTCGGTCCCGCTCAGGACGCGGCGGTATAGGCGACGAACGGCTCCGCGAGCAGCATCCGCCCGTCGCGCCACACCTGCACCCCGCCGCCGCCCTTCGCTGGATCGACCGACGCCAGCACGCGATAGACATAACCGCCGTTCGCGAATTGATAGATGCGCCGTCCGCCGCGTTCCTCGATCAACCGCCCGCCGGTGATCGTCAGCGAGGCGCGCGTGTCGCGCCCGCCCCACGGCTGCTCGATCGCGGGCAGATCGGTATCGTAATTGTAGCTGCGATAGACGAACCCGTCGCGCTCGCTGCGCGTCAACTGGATCGAGCGTTTCGCGGTCACTCCCAGCACGCGCGTCTGCGGCGCGAAGCGGCACGACGTCGTTTCGCGACCGTACGTCACCGCGGTGACGGTCGGCGTCGTAGCGCCGGGTTCGACCATGCCGGGATTGATCGCGTGGATGTTGCCCATCGTCCGCCCGGCGGCGTTGGTGAGCGGATAATAGATCTGCCCCATGCCCGGATCGCCAGCGCCGACGCGCACCTGCACCTGATAGCGGACGAGGCCGGGCTTCAACAGGCTGGTCAGCGTCGCGCCGCGCTGCGCATCGGGGGCGGACAGCACCAGCACGCGGTCGCGATCGGTCGAGTCGCAGACGAACACCGCCGGCGTCCAGCCGCCGTCGCCGTTCAGCATCGAGATCGATGTCTGACTCGACAGTTGCGACCATGCCGGCACCGCCGCCGCCACGGCAACCAGCGCCACTCCGCTCCACCACGCACGCATCGCTTCCTCCGTTTCGTTTCGCGCGCCCGTGCGGTAGGCGCGCCTGCATGAACGATCCCACAACGATCCGCCGCCTGTATGGCCGGCGTCAGGGCCATGCGTTGCGCGCCGGGCAGGCGGCATTGGTCGAGGAACTGCTGCCGCGCATCGCGGTGCCCAGCGACGGCGCGCTCGATGCGGTGCAGTTGTTCGGCGACGATCGCCCGTTGCAGGTCGAGATCGGCTTCGGCGCGGGCGAACATCTCGCCGGGCAGGCGGCGACCGCGCCCGGCACCGGCTTCATCGGCTGCGAGCCGTTCCTCAACGGCGTGGTCGGCGCGCTCGGCCATGTCCGCGACGGCGCGCTCGACAATGTCCGCATCCACATGGGCGATGCGCTGGAGGTGATCGAACGCCTTCCCGACGCGTCGCTGGAGCGCGTCTATCTGCTCCACCCCGATCCGTGGCCCAAGGCGCGCCACGCCAAGCGCCGGATGATGAACCACGGCCCGCTCGACCTGATCGCCGCCAAGCTGAAGCCGGGCGCGGAGTTCCGACTCGGCACCGACGACCCCACCTATTGCCGCTGGTCGATGATGGTGATGAACCAGCGCTGCGACTTCGTCTGGCAGGCGCAGGGGCCGCGGGACTTCCTCGACCGCCCCGAAGATTGGCCGGAAACCCGGTACGAGCGCAAGGCGCGCCGCCAAGGGCATGAGGTCTGGTATTTTCGTTACACGCGCATATGATCCCCTCGGCAGTATCGTTAACGATCTGTTAACGATTTGCTGTAAGACGCCGTTAAAGGTCGGCCCCTGCCGGCCAGACAGGGGAGTGACATGAAGAAGCACATTTTGGGCAGCCTCGCGCTGATCGGCGCGTTCCTTACCGTTCCTGCCTCTGCGACGGTGTCGGTGGGTGATCAGGTGACCTGCGGCGGGGTCGATCTGGAATGCTCGACCAACGACGCGGTTGTCGGCAGCGGCGGCGAATTCGGCATCGGATACGACGTCTACGGCACGACGCTGAACGCGGATTTTTCGGCCGGGCTGTTGACGATCAGCTTCAACAACAACTTGAATCTGCCCGACGGCGCGGCGCTGGCGGGGACATACTCGCTGTCCTTCTCCAACGTCACCGACCCGTTCACCTATGCCGAGCTGGGCGACGTGAACAAGGTCGTCAACTTCGATGCGGACTTCAATGAGTTCGCCTTTGATCCCAACAACATCAGCTTCGACGGCGGTTTCGTCACCATCAATCTGTCGAACACCTATTTTGCGCCTAGCAGCTCGCTGCAGGTCCGGTTCGATCGCGGCACCACCCCGCCGACCGATGCGGTGCCCGAGCCTGCGACCTGGGCGATGATGATCCTCGGCTTCGGCCTCGTCGGCGCGGCGATCCGTCGTCGTAAGACCGCGACGATCCAGCCGCTGTTCGCCTGAGATCGATCCGGCGGCACGGGCCTTGGCGTCCGTGCCGCCTTGTCAATCCCTGTCCGGCGCCTGTCCTGTTTGTAACGGGACAACGCCTTCCGAACGCCTATCTTCGCTCCATCGATCAAGGAGAGAAGAAATGCGTTCCGTTCTCATCGCTGCCATTGCTGCCACGGTGCTCGCCGCCTCGCCCGCCTCGGCCAAGGGCTGTCTGCGCGGCGCCGCGGCCGGCGGTCTTGCCGGGCATATGGTCGGCAAGGGACATGGCGTGATGGGCGCCGCCGCCGGCTGCGTGGTCGCGCACCATCATTATGCCAAGAAGGCTGCCGCCGCGCGCAAGCATTGAGACAGACGGCGGGGGTCAACCCCGCCCAACGGCCAGCGCCAGCGCCAGCGTCAGCCCGCCGAGCCCGCTCGACAGCGTCAGCCGCAACTGTCGCCACGCCGGCACGCCGCGCAACAATGGGCCGATCTCGCGATCGCCCAGCGGGCTGGCGAGCAGCGCGAGCGCCAGCGCCATCAACGCGGCCGTGGGTGGCGCGACTCCGCCGATCACGGCGAGCAGCGCTGCCCAGCCGATCAGGCTCGGTGCGACCGCCAGCAGATACGGCCACCAGCGCTCGTCGCTGCGCAGTAGCGCCTGCATCCACCACATCCCGCCAAGAAACGACAGGATCAGCGCGGCATAGCCGCCGCCAACCACGCCGGCCGCCATCCGTGCTTCGGGTTCGGCCAGTGCAATCGCCACGCACGCCATTTGTGGCAACAGCCCCGCGACACCCAGCACCGCCGGTGGTGTGCGGACCTGCGGCAGCGGGGTCATCGCTCAGGCGACTTGCGTCGATGCCGATGCCGGACCGACCGGTGCTTCCTCGCCGCGCGAATAGGTGCCGACGAGCATCCCAGCTGCGATCACGTGTCCGCGGATCGCGTCGAGCAGCGCGCTGCGCCCCGGATTGACATCGACCGCCGCGGCGCTCTCGAGCGCGAAAAGCTGGAAGACATAATCGTGGCTGCCATGTCCGGTCGGCGGGTCGGGCGGCAACCAGCCCTCCTGTGCATAGCTGTTGCGCCCCACATCCGATCCGTTGTCCGCGCCGCGGCCATCGGGCGCGATCGCGCCTTCGGGGAGCGATCCGTCCTCGGGCGGCAGGTTCCACACCACCGCATGGACCAGAGGATTGGGGGTAGGGGCGTCGGGATCCTCGACCAGCAACGCCAGCGCGGCGGTATTCGCCGGCACGCCGCGCCACGTCAGCGGCGGGGACACCCCCTCGCCATCGGCGGTGAACCGCTCCGGCAGCCGCCCGCCATCGGCGAACGCGAGGCTGGAAAGTTCCAGCCGCGCGTCGCCGGTGACGATGCCGTCCTGCACGATCGCCAGCTTGGCATGGCCAGCGCGGACGTTGTGCATCAGGCTGCCCAGCCAGTGCGGGACGTGTTCGAGCATGATCCGTGCTCCTTCAGGCCAGCGTGCGGACGTTGGGCTCGCGGTCCCAGTAACGCTGCTTGGCCGCATCGACGAACGCTTCGAGGTCGGTCACGCCGGCATCGGGCTCCACCCCGGCCTTGTCGAGCAACGGCTTTGCGGCATCGTTATGTCCGATCGCCTTGAGGTGCCCGAAGGCATCCATGACCCATTGTACCGCCGCGCCCTCCTTGACGAGCTTGGCGCATGCTTCCGCGGACAGGATCACCGCACAGGCGTCAACCGTCACCGAGGGCTGGCCGAACAATTGCGCGTCAGCGGCCACCTTGGTGCCGTCAGACAGCGGCACCGCACCGACCTTGGGCGCGATCGTCAACGGGTTGCCGCCCGCCGCCTTGATCGCTGCGATCGTCGACTCGAAATCCTCGCGATCGGTGCCGTCGGCGAACAAGATGCCGACCGTGCGCCCCTCCAGCGTATGCTTCTCCAGCGGCCCGCGCACGATCCGCAGCGCCGGCGACGGATCCATGTCGAGCACCGGGGCGCTGGTCGGCGACGCCTCGGGCAGATCGATCGCCAGCCCGTCTGCGACGCGCTGTGCCAGTTCCTCATCGACGTTGCGCAGATTGGCGAGTTGCGCGACGCGGATATGCGCGATCGACACCTTGCTCAGCTCGAACACGAACGCCGAGGCGATATGCGCCTGTTCGGCCGGGTCCATCGAGCGCCAGAACAGCCGTGCCTGCGAATAATGGTCGGCGAACGTCTCGGCACGGATACGCAGCTTCTGGCCGCTTTCCTCGGCGGGGAAGCTCTTGAAGCCGTTCGGATCCTCGCGCGGCCCGCCGACCTCTCCTGCCAAATGAAGACTGTTCGGCTCGTAATTGGCGCGACCCTTGGGCACCTGCATCTGCATATGCCCATCGCGCTGCATGTTCAGGAACGGGCAGCCGGCCGCATCGGCGCGGCCCTTGGCCTGGTTGATCGGCAGCTGGTGCCAGTTGGTCGAGCCCAGTCGCTTGATCTGCGTGTCCTGATAGCTGAACAGGCGGCCTTGCAGCAGAGGATCGTTCGAATGGTCGATCCCGGGCACCATGTGGCTGGGGCAGAAGGCGACCTGCTCGGTTTCGGCGAAAAAGTTATCCGGATAGCGGTCGAGCACCATCTTGCCGACGATGCGGACCGGCAGCACTTCCTCGGGAATGATCTTGGTCGCGTCGAGGACGTCATAGGGCTGGCTGTTCGCGAACTCTTCGTCGAACAATTGCACGCCCAGATCCCACTCCGGATAGTCGCCGCGGTTGATCCGCTCGAACAGGTCGCGGCGCTGGAAATCGGGGTCGGCACCGGCGATCTTGACCGTCTCGTCCCAGATCGTCGAGGCGAGCCCCGCGCGCGGCTTCCAGTGGAATTTGACGAAGGTGCTTTTGCCTTCGGCGTTGACGAAGCGGAAGGTGTGGATCCCGAACCCCTCCATCGTCGCGAAGCTGCGCGGCAGCGTGCGGTCCGACATCGCCCACATGATCATATGGGTCGCCTCGGGCATCAACGAGATGAAATCCCAGAAGGTGTCGTGCGCGGTCGCGGCCTGCGGATAGCCGCGGTCCGCCTCCATCTTGGCGGCATGGATCAGGTCGGGGAACTTCATCGCGTCCTGGATGAAGAACACCGGGATGTTATTGCCGACGAGGTCCCAATTGCCCTCGCGGGTGTAGAATTTCACCGCGAAGCCGCGCACGTCGCGCGGCGTGTCGACCGATCCGGCGCCGCCAGCGACCGTCGAAAAGCGTGCGAACACCTCGGTCCGCTGTCCCTTCTTCTGGAACAGGTCGGCGCGCGTGATGTCGGCCAGGCTGTCGGTGCACTCGAAATAGCCGTGCGCCGCCGAGCCGCGCGCATGAACGATCCGCTCCGGGATGCGCTCATGGTCGAAATGGTTCATCTTCTCGCGATAGACTTCGTCCTCCAGCAGCACCGGGCCGCGCGGACCGACTTTCAGCTGGTTCTGGTTGTCCGAGACCGGCGTACCGTGGTTGGTGGTCAGCACCGGATGATCGGCGTCGGTCGTCTGGTGCGTCTCGCCACCGTTGCCGGCCGGGCGGGTTTTGATGTCGGTCATGGACGATCCTCATTACTCCCGCGCGCAAGGACGCGCAGGTGTCTTGGATCAAAGAGACGGCGCGCGCTGCGGTTCCGTGCGACGAAGGGTTTCATCGCACTGTCACACGCGGGAAAGGCGGCTTTTACCAAAGGCGGATAACCGTGTCGTCATGACATCAGCCCTCCGCCTGCTGCCGCCGCTGACGCCCGCGCCTGTCGCCGAGGTGGGCGATGATGTGGTCGAAGGGCGATGGGCCACCGATTTCAGCGTGTTGAAGGATGATGCCGCGCTGCTCGATGCGGTCACGCTGTTGCGCGCCGCGCCGCGTCTGCGGATGATCGCGATCGTCGATTCGCACGATCGACCGCACGGCGCCCTGTTTGAGCGCGACATACGCTCGTTGTTGTTCAGCCCGTTCGGCCATGCCTTGCTCAGCAATCGCGGCCTGCCGATGGGCGTGGCGGGCAAGTTGCGCGCGTGTCCGACGATCGAGATCGGCGCGCCCGCGGTCGCTGCCCTCGCCGCGTGGCGGGCGGCGGACGCAGCGGAGGGACTGATCCTGACCCGCGGCGGGCGATTCGCCGGTATCGTCGATCAGCCCAGCCTGTTGCGGATCGCGGCCGAACGAGCCGGGCGCACGCATCTGGCCGAACGCCGTCGTGCCTTGCGGATCGAGGAGGCGGCACAGCGCTTCCGCGGCGACGCGCGCGATCTGGCGCGGGGGCTTGGCGAGGTGTCGCAGGCGGTCGGCACCGCCTCGCGCCGCATCGCCGAACGGGCGCAAACCATCGACGCGCGCGTCGGTGACGTTGCCACCGCGGCGGGCGGCGCGGCGGTCAATCTGCAACGGATCGCCACGCGCGCACAGGATTTCGCTGGCGCGCTGGACGCGGTCGAACAGCACATGCGCGCGGCGGAGGCGGCGACGCAGCGCGCAGTGACCCGCACGCATTCGGGCGCCGAGCAGATCCGTGCGCTCAGCGACGCCGCCGAGGCGATCGCCACCGTCAGCGAGTTGATCGACACGATCGCGCAGCAGACCGGGATGCTGGCGCTCAATGCCGCGATCGAATGCGCGCGCGCGGGGGATGCCGGGCGCGGGTTCACCGCGGTGGCTGGCGAGGTCAAGTCGCTGGCGACGCAGACCCGGGCCGCGGCGGGCGGCATCGCCGATCATGTCGCGCGCATCCGGACCGCGATCGGCGCGGTGTCGGATGGCCATGCCGGGATCGTGCGCGCGGTGGATGCGATCGAGGGACTGTCCGCCAGCGTGATCGCCGCGGTGCGCGAACAGGGGGTCGCCGGGCGCGCGATCGGCGAGAACGTCGGTCAGGCCAGCGTCGCGGCGATGCAGATCGATACGGGGGTGGGCGACGTGCTCGCCCGCGCGCGCGAGGCCGGCGACGATGCGAGTGCGATGCGCGCGCTGGCCGAGCGGCTCGCCGCCATCGCCGCCACGGCAGACGCGGGCGTCACCGCCTTCCTGGCCGATCTAGAGGAGCCGTTGGGCTAATCCCTCACGCTTCGGCCAGCAGCGCTCGGACCTTCGCGGCCAACCCCTCCATCGTGAACGGCTTGGTGAGCAAGGCGACATGCGGGTCGAGCTGCCCGCTGCCGATCACCGCATTTTCGGCATAGCCGGTGATGAACAGGACGCTTAGCGCCGGGAAGCGTGCCAGCGCGGCATCGGCGACCTGCCGCCCGTTCATCTGCCCAGGCAGCCCGACGTCAGTGACCAGCAGGTCGGGCTTGATGCCGCTGTCGAGCATCCGCAGCGCCCCCGCGCCGTCGCCCGCCTCCAGCACGGTATAGCCCAAGCTGTCGAGCACCTCGATCACCAGCATCCGTACCGTCGGCTCGTCGTCGACGACCAGCACCGTGGGCATCCCGTCAACCTGCTGCGCCTGATCGAGCGGTAGCGTCGCCTCGTGCTCGTCGTCGACGCTGCCGTGATGGCGCGGCAGATAGATGCACACGGTCGTGCCGTCGCCCGGCTCGCTGTAGATCCGCACCTGCCCGCCCGACTGGCGCGCGAAGCCGTAGATCATCGACAGCCCCAGCCCGGTGCCCTCGCCCATCGGCTTGGTGGTGTAGAACGGATCGAAGGCGCGCGCCTGCACCTCGGGGGTCATGCCGGTGCCGGTGTCGCTGACGCACAGCGAGAGATACTGCCCCGGCGGTAGATCGCGCGGTCGGGCGGCGCGCTCGTCGAGCCATTTGTTGGCGGTCTCGATCGTCACGCGGCCGCCATCGGGCATCGCATCGCGCGCATTGATGCACAGGTTGAGCAGCGCGTTCTCGAGCTGGTTGGGATCGACCAGCGTGTTCCACAACCCGGCCGCCCCCACCACTTCCAGCGTGATCGCGGGGCCCAGCGTGCGGTGGATCAGCTCCTGCATTCCGGCGACCAACCGGTTGACGTCGGTCGGGCGCGGGTCGAGCGTCTGGCGGCGCGAGAAGGCGAGCAGCCGATGCGTCAGCGCCGCCGCCCGCCGAGCCGCGCCTTGCGCCGCCGCGACATAGCGGTCGAGCTCGCCGATCCGCCCCTGCGCGACGCGGACCTGCATCATTTCCAGCGCGCCCGAAATGCCGGTCAGCAGATTGTTGAAATCATGGGCCAGCCCGCCGGTCAGCTGCCCGACTGCCTCCATCTTGTGTGCCTGACGCAGCTGTGCCTCGGCGGCCATCAGCGCGGCGGTGCGCGTCTCGACCTCCTGCTCCAGTCGTTCGTTGAGCGTTGCCAATTCCTGTTCGGCGCGGCGACGCTCGACCGCGTCGCGGGTGCGCTCCGCCACCTCGCGGACCAGTGCGAGTTCGTCCTCCGTCCATTCGCGCGGCTGGGCGTGGTTGAGATACAGCAGCGCGACGAATCCGCCCTGTTCGGTGACCGGCATGTTGATGAACGACATCGCCGACAGTTCGCGAAGCCCCTCGGCCGTGTCGCGGGTGCGGTCGTCCTCGCGCACGTCGGCGATCGCGACGGTCACGCCGCGCTTCAGGTCCTCGATATAGCTGCCGTAATCGCGAAAGTGCAGCACCGCGGGCAACGCGCTGATCCCCGCGGCACAATAAGCGCGTTCGGTGGTGATCGTCTCGGCCACCGGGTCGACGGTGCCATAGCCCGCGCGGCTGACGTCGAGGGCCATGCCCAGCACGCGCGCCGCCGCCAGCGCCAGATCACCCGCGTCGCCCGGATCGCGCAATCGGTCGCCCAGCTCGACCAGCGCCGCCAGCCGCAGTTCCGCGCGTTTGCGCGCGTCGATGTCGAAGCTGATCCCCGGCAAATGTGTGACGCGTCCGTCGGCATCACGCTCGACGCGCCCCTGCGCGGCAACCCAGCGCCAGCGGCCACCGGGGCCGGCGACGCGATATTCTTCCTCGAAGGGAACGCCCTCGTCGATGCTGCGCGCAATTGCCGCCTTCACCCGCGGCAGGTCCTGCGGCGCGATGCCATCGAAAAACTCGGCGATCGGCGCCCCCGCCGCTGCGGTATCCGGCGCCACACCGTATAAGGTGGCGAAACCGGCGTCCGAGGTGACGCGATCGGCGATAATGTCCCAATCCCAGCGACCCAGCGGTGGTGAATCGGGCGCATGACGCAAGGTGGCGGCGGGTTGGTCGGTCATGGCGGGGTTGCGAACGCGATACGTTCGCAACGGTTGCGGCATCAACTCGCGAAAGGTCTGACCTTGACTTCGGTAAGCGCATTCGCCATGTGACCCAGCATCGAGGCGTTGGCAGCGTGATCGGACCAGTTGGTCCCGGCTCCGCCTCGGTCGTTTTTCACGGGCTTCCCAAGTCACGCGGGGTGTCAATCTTCCCCGCCACTCGTGTGCCTGTTCGGGCGTGCGGGTAGCGCCTGTATTTAGGACCGTACTTCCATGTCTTTCGCCACTCTCGGCCTTGCCGAGCCGCTCGTCCGTGCGCTCGAAGCCAAGGGCTATACCGAACCCACCCCGATCCAGCGCGACTCGATCCCGCAATTGCTGGAAGGCCGCGACCTGCTCGGGATCGCGCAGACCGGCACCGGCAAGACCGCTGCGTTCGTCTTGCCGTCGATCCAGCGCCTGACCGCGGGTAAGAAGGTGCTGCCGACGCATTGCCGGATGCTCGTCCTCGCTCCGACGCGCGAGCTGGCCAGCCAGATCGCCGACTCGGCGCGTGCCTACGGGCAGTTCTCCAAGATGTCGGTCGCGACCGTGTTCGGCGGCACCAGCATCAACAAGAACCGCAACGATGTGGCGCGCGGCGTCGACATTCTCGTCGCCACGCCGGGCCGGCTGATCGATTGCGTCGAGCAGGGCTATATCAACCTCTCGATGATCGAGATCCTGGTGCTCGACGAGGCCGACCAGATGCTCGACCTTGGGTTCATCCACGCGCTCAAGAAGATCGTGCGGATGGTCCCGCGCAAGCGTCAGACCCTGTTCTTTTCCGCGACGATGCCGACCGCGATCCGCGATCTGGCGTCGCAATTCCTCAACGATCCGGCGACGGTATCGATCAAGCCCGCGTCGACCACCGCCGAGCGCGTCGACCAGTCGGTGATCTTCTGCAACCAGTCGGAAAAGCAGGCGCTGCTGACGATCCTGCTGCGCGACATGCCCGTCGACCGCGCATTGGTATTCACGCGCACCAAGCACGGCGCGGACCGCGTCGTGAAGCTGCTGGCGGGCAACGGCGTCGCCGCCAACGCGATTCACGGCAACAAGAGCCAGCCGCAGCGCGAGCGCGCGCTGGCGGCGTTCAAGTCTGGCGAGGTGCCGATCCTGGTGGCGACCGACATCGCCGCGCGCGGGATCGACGTCTCGGGCGTCAGCCACGTCTTCAACTTCGAGCTGCCGAACGTCGCCGAGCAGTACGTCCACCGTATCGGGCGTACCGCCCGCGCGGGGCGCAGCGGCGAGGCGATCGCCTTCTGCGCGGACGATGAGCGTCCGTACCTTAAGGACATCGAGAAGGTCACGCGGCAGAAAATTCCGGTCAGCGAGCTGCCCGAAGATTTCCTCAAGCAGGCCGAGCAGTTGAAGGCGCAGCGCGTCAAGACGATCGGTGCCGATCCCGCCCCGCGCGAGGATCGCCCACGCGGCCAGCGCGGCCCGGCGCGTCCGAAGGCCAGCCACGCCCCGCGCGCGACGCCGGGTTCGGCGCAGGGCGGCCGCAACTACGCGAACGCCAGCGCCGGCGGCGGGGGTGCTCGCCGCAGCCGTGGCGGCCGCGGCCGTGGTCGCGGTGGCAGCGGCGCATCGGCCGGCGCGTAAGCTTCGTCGTCCCGGGCTCGCCCCGGGGTGACCGCTGGATCAGCCGGGTTGAACGCTGAACCGTTCGCGCTGAGCCTGTCGAAGTGCGTGTCCCGTGCGGTCCGCCTGGCTCACGTGCTTCGACAAGCTTAGCACGAACGGAGAGCGAAAGCGGGGTGGCGCTCCCCGTCACCGTTATTCCCGCGCAGGCGGGCATCCAGAAGCTCCGACGTCAGTCGCTTCCACAAAGCCCCGCGCGTCTGTATCCCCGCCGCTGCGGGGATGACGGCCGCAGCGAAGCGCTATGACTTCGCCGCCTTGCGCAATGCCAGGCGCACCAGCGCATCCAGCGACGCCCCATCGCCCAGATCTTCCTCCGCCGCCGCGACCGCGCTCGCCGCTTCTGCCGGCCGGAACCCAAGGTTGAGCAGCGCCGACACCGCGTCCGACGCGGCACCGACCGGCACCACCTGCGCCGCGGCCGCCGGGCCCAGCGCTACCCCGCCGACCTTATCCTTCAGCTCGCGGACGATCCGCTCGGCCAGCTTGGGCCCGACGCCGTTGGCGCGCGCCACCGTCGCCTTGTCCTGCGCCATCACCGCACGGCTGATATCGGCGGGCTCCAGCGCCGACAGGATCGCCAGCGCCACCCGCGCGCCCACCCCCTGCACCCCGGTCAGCAACCGGAACCAGTCGCGCTCGGCCGCGCTCGCGAAACCGACCAGCCGGATGAAGTCCTCGGCGACCAGCATGTCGGTGAACAGCGTGGCGGCCTCGCCGACCGGCCCGATCGTGGCGAGCGTGCGCGCCGACGCGCCGACCAGATAGCCAACCCCGTGAACGTCGATCACCGCATGGTCGGTGCCGGTCGAAGTCAGGATGCCCTTGAGATGCGCGATCATGGGGAAGCGCGGTAGAACAAAGCGGGGGCTGCGTCACGCGGGGTGTGTGTCACTCCCTAACGTCATTGCGAGCGCAGCAAAGCAATCCAAGGCCGGATCAGGACGCCCCGGACCGCGTCGCTGCGCTCGCAGTGACGTAAAAGGGAGCGGTCCGGTCGAACCGCTCCCAATTTCAATCAGGCGACCGCCTGCTTCAGCGCGTCGACCAGATCGGTCTTTTCCCAGGTGAACAGGTCGCCCTCGGCCTCGCGGCCGAAATGGCCATAGGCCGCGGTCCGGGAATAGATCGGCTTGTTGAGCGCCAGATGCTCGCGGATGCCCTTGGGGGTCAGGCGGACGAGCTGCGGGAGCGCCGCCTCCAGCTTTGCCTCTTCGACGGTCCCGGTGCCGTGCAGGTCGACATAGACCGACAGCGGCTCGGCAATGCCGATCGCATACGACAGCTGGATCGTGCAACGCCGGGCCAGCCCGGCCGCGACGACGTTCTTGGCCAGATAGCGCGCGACATAGGCGGCCGAACGGTCGACCT
>NZ_CAXIAM010000011.1:0-68603 GCF_964021865.1 uncultured Sphingomonas sp. | reverse complement strand
CGCTGACCTTCGCGACCGTCTATCGCGCGCCGGTGATCTTCAACGTCGTCAACAACCAATGGGCGATCAGCAGCTTCTCGGGCTTTGCGGGCGCGGAGGCGACGACCTTCGCGGCGCGCGCGGTCGGGTACGGGATCGCGGGGTTGCGTGTCGACGGCAATGACGCGCTGGCGGTGTATGCCGCGACCGCCTGGGCCGCCGAGCGCGCGCGCACCAATGCCGGGCCGACGCTGATCGAGCATTTCACCTATCGCACCGAAGGCCATTCGACCTCCGACGATCCGACGCAATATCGCTCGGCCGGCGAGCCGAATGCCTGGCCGCTCGGCGACCCGATCCGGCGCTTGCGCGACCATCTGGTCGCGATCGGCGAATGGGACGACACGCGGCAGGCCGATATGGACCGCGAAGTGGCGGAAGAGGTGAAGGCGGCGCAAAAGGAGGCCGAGAAGAACGGCGTGCTCGGGCACGGGCTTCGCCAGCCGCTCGACTCGCTGTTCGACGGGGTGTTCGAGGAAATGCCGTGGCATTTGCGCGAGCAGCGCCAGATGATGATCGACGAGGAAACCGCGAGCGGCCGGCCGTGGGACCGGAAGTGAGCGGCGTCGCATCACGCCCTGCCGTCATCCCCGCGAAAGCGCGGTTCCAGACGCGCAGGTCCTCGCAAGGGCCGGAAGGTCGGAGGTTCTGGATTCCCGCCGGCGCGGGAATGACGGAGTGGGTTGGATGAGCGTTACGATCGAACAAGCGGTGGACGACACCACCACCCGCATGAACATGATCCAGGCGATCAATTCCGCGATGGACGTGACGATGGCGCGCGATCCGGCGATCGTCGTGATGGGCGAGGATGTCGGCTATTTCGGCGGGGTGTTCCGCGCGACCGCGGGGCTCCAGAAGAAATACGGCAAGACCCGCGTCTTCGACACGCCGATCACCGAATGCGGGATCATCGGCGTCGCGGTCGGGATGGGCGCCTATGGCCTGCGCCCGGTGCCCGAGATCCAGTTCGCCGATTACATCTATCCCGCGCTCGACCAATTGGTCAGCGAGGCGGCGCGGCTGCGCTATCGCTCGGGCGGCGAGTTCACTGCGCCGCTGACGGTGCGCTCGCCGTTCGGCGGCGGGATCTTTGGCGGGCAGACGCATTCGCAGTCGCCCGAGGGGATTTTCACGCACGTCTCGGGGGTGAAGACCGTCATTCCCTCGACACCCTATGACGCCAAGGGGCTGTTGATCGCGGCGATCGAGGACAATGATCCGGTGATCTTCTTCGAGCCGAAGCGCATCTACAACGGACCGTTCAACGGCCATTGGGATCGCCCGGCGGAGAATTGGTCGAAGCATCCCGGCGGCGATGTGCCGACTGGTTACTATAAGATCCCGCTCGGTAAGGCGAATGTCGTGCGCGCGGGCGAGGCGGTGACGATGCTCGCTTATGGCACGATGGTGCATGTCTGCGCGCAGGTGGTCGCCGATACCGGGGTCGATGCCGAGATCGTCGACCTGCGCACGCTCGTCCCGCTCGACATCGAGACGATCGAGGCGAGCGTGAAGAAGACCGGGCGCTGCATGATCGTCCATGAGGCGACGCGCACCAGCGGGTTCGGCGCGGAGCTGGCGGCGCTGGTGCAGGAGCGGTGCTTCTATCACCTGGAAGCGCCGGTCGAGCGCGTCACCGGCTTCGACACGCCGTACCCGCACAGCCTGGAATGGGCCTATTTCCCCGGACCGGTGCGGATCGGGCAGGCGCTCAAGAAAATCCTGAAGGACTAAGGCAGATGACGCGTTTCACCTTCAAGCTGCCGGACATCGGCGAGGGCATTTCCGAGGCGGAAATCGTCGCGTGGCACGTTGCGGTCGGCGACCGGGTCGAGGAGGACCAGAGCCTTGCCGACATGATGACCGACAAGGCGACCGTCGAGATGGAATCGCCGGTGGCGGGCGTCGTGGTAGAGATCGCGGGGGCGGTCGGCGACCAGGTGTCGATCGGTGCGCCGCTGGTGGTGATCGAGACGGAGGAGTCGGGCGAGGTTGCTGCCCCCGCCACCGACGAAGCGACGCTGGAGGCGGAGAACCCCGGCGTCGAGGAAGCTTCTCCCCTCCCTGCAAGGGAGGGGCCGGGGGTGGGTCATGTGTCCAACGACGCGAACTCCGAGCATAACGCCCCGTCGAACCCCGAATCCCATGACCGTTCCTCGCAGATCAAACCCACCCCCAGCCCCTCCCTTGCAGAGAGGGGAGCGGTGCTCGCCTCCCCCGCGGTGCGTGCGCGCGCCAAGGACCTTGGCGTCGACCTCGCCGCGATCCGCGTTCCTGACGGCGAGCGTATCCGTCACGCCGATCTCGACGCCTATCTCCGCTACAACGCCGGGCAGGGCTATCACGCCCCGCACGCCACGCGCGCGCGCAACGACGAGCAGGTGCGCGTCATCGGGATGCGGCGGCGCATCGCCGAGAATATGGCGGCGGCGAAGCGGCATATCCCGCACTTCACCTATGTCGACGAGATCAACGTCACCGCGCTGGAGGCGATGCGCGCCGACCTCAACGCGCATCGCGGCGAGCGGCCCAAGCTGACGCTGCTGCCGCTGTTGATCGTCGCGATGTGCCGGACCTTGCCCGATTTCCCGATGCTCAACGCGCGTTATGACGACGAGGCCGGTATCGTCACGCGCGCAGGGCGCGTCCATGTCGGGATGGCGACGCAGACCGATGCCGGGCTGACCGTGCCGGTGATCCGCGACGCGCAGGACCGCAATGTCTGGCAGCTCGCGACCGAGATCGCGCGGCTGGCGGCGGCGGCGCGCGCCAGCAAGCTGACGCCGCAGGAACTGGGCGGCGGGACGATCACCGTCACCTCGCTCGGCCCGCTCGGTGGCATCGCGACGACGCCGGTCATCAACCGGCCCGAGGTGGCGATCATCGGGCCGAACAAGATCGTCGAGCGCCCGGTGTTCCGCGGCGACGAGATCGTCCGCGCGAAGCTGATGAACCTGTCGATCAGTTGCGACCATCGCGTCGTCGATGGCTGGGACGCGGCGAGCTATGTGCAGGCGCTCAAGACGTATCTGGAAACGCCGGTGCTGCTGTTCGCGGATTGATGGCAAAGTGACATGATCCGGGTGTAGGCACCCGGTCATGCATCTCGACCTGATCCAGTCGCTCAGCCTGTGCGGCGACGTCACCACGCCCAATGACGATCGCGCGGGGAGCAGCGCGCGGCTTGCGTGGGTGATCGACGGCGCGACCGATCTGTCGCCGCCGGGGCTGCTCGGCGCGCAGGGCGGCGCGGCGTGGCTGGCGGCGACCGCCGATGCTGCATTCGCGGCGGGGCCGGGCGATGACCTCGGCGCGACCTGTGCCCAGGTCTTCGCGACGGTCGAGGCGCGCTATGCGGCGCAGCGGCAGCGCGCGCCCGAAGGCGCATGGGAATTGCCGCGCGCGTCCTTTGCGGCGGTGCAACTGGTCGGCGACCTGCTGGAGGTCGCTTGGGCGGCGGATTGCGCGGTGCTGCGCGCGACCGGCGATACGGTCGCCTGGTGCACGCCCGCGCCCGATCGCGCGCGAGAGAGCGCACAGGCGGCGGCGCTGGGACCGGGAGTCGGGGCGACGAAGCTGCGTACCCCGGCGGTGCTTGCGGACCGCCGCGCCGCGCGGGCGCGACCTGGGCAAAAGGTACTAAGCGTCGATGCGGGCGAGAGCGCACGGGCGATCGAGACGGCGGGGGTCGCGATCGCAGCGGGTGACGATCTGCTGTTGATGAGCGACGGCATGGCGGCGCTGGTAGATTCCTATGCCGCCTACGATGCGGCCGGACTGATGGCGGCGCTGCGGTCGCGCGGGCTGGCGGCGCTGGGCGGCGAGCTGCGCGCGATCGAGCGGAGCGATGCGGCCTGCACACGCTATCCGCGGTTCAAGGCGAGCGACGATGCGACTGCCTTGTGGGTGCGTGTGGGGAGGTAGTCCGGGGCGGCGGGGCTACAGGAAACTATACGGGTCGACGTCGACCGCGACGCGCACTTTCGCCGGCCATTCCACTCCGCCGAGCCAGTCGCGGATCACGTCCTGCACGTCGAGCGCGCGGCGCGCATGGACGAGCAGCCGGAAACGGTGCCGCCCGCGCAGCATCGCCAGCGGCGCGGGGGCGGGGCCATAGACCTCCATGCCGTCGACACGCGGCGCGGCGCGGCCGATCGCGCGCGCGGTGTCATGCGCCGCGCCCTGATCCTCGCTCGATACGATGATCGCGGCATAGCGGCCGAACGGCGGCGCGCCAGCATCCTCGCGCGCCTCGGTTTCCGCCGCATAGAAGGCGTCGGCATCGCCGGTGACCAACGCCTGCATCACCTGCGCCTTCGGATTGTGCGTCTGGATATAGACATGACCGGGCTTGGTGCCGCGCCCGGCGCGCCCCGACACCTGCCGGATCTGCTGGAAGGTGCGTTCCGCGGCGCGCAGATCGCCGCCGTCGAGCCCGAGATCGGCGTCGATCACCCCCACCAGCGTCAGATTGGGGAAGTGATAGCCTTTCGTCACCAATTGCGTGCCGACGACGATGTCGATGTCGCCCGCCTCCATCCGCGCGACGAATTCGGCGGCCTTGGCAGGGCTCCAGATCGTGTCGGAGGTGACGATCGCGGTGCGCGCCGCCGGGAACAGCGCCGCGACCTCGTCGGCGATCCGCTCGACGCCGGGGCCGCATGCGACCAACGTATCCTCGTTCTGGCATTCGGGGCACAGTCGCGGCACCGGCTCGATATGCCCGCAATGGTGGCAGGCGAGGCGGCGGGTGAGGCGATGCTCGACCATCCAGGCGGTGCAATTGGGGCATTGGAAGCGATGCCCGCACGTCCGGCACAAGGTGAGCGGGGCATAGCCGCGGCGGTTGAGGAACAGCAGCGACTGTTCGCGCCGCTCCAGCGCCGCATCCATCGCCTTGACCAGCCGCGGGCTGATCCAGCGGCCGCGCTCGGGCGGCTCGGCGATCAGGTCGATCGCTTCGATCGTCGGCATCTGCGCGACGCCGAAGCGGCCGGGCAGCTTGACCTCGGCATATTTGCCGAGCGCGACCTGATGCCGCGTCTCGATCGCCGGGGTGGCGCTGGCGAGGATCACCGGGCACGCCTCGAACAGCCCGCGCATCACCGCAACGTCGCGCGCGTGATAATGGACGCCGTCCTCCTGCTTGAAGCTGGTCTCGTGCGCCTCGTCGACGACGATCAGCCCGAGATTGGCGTAAGGGAGGAACAGCGCCGAGCGCGCGCCGACCGTCACGCGCGCCGCGCCGCTGGCGATCGCGCGCCACGCACGGCGGCGCTGCGTCGCGCGCAAGCCGCTGTGCCACGCGACCGGCTCGCAGCCGAAACGGTCGTGGAAGCGCTTCAGGAATGGCTCGGTCAGCGCGATCTCGGGGAGCAGCACCAGCACCTGCCTGTCCGAACGGATCGCGGCAGCGACCGCCTCGAAATAGACTTCGGTCTTGCCCGAACCGGTGACGCCGTCGAGCAGGGTCGGGCGGAAGGCGGCGGCGGTGACGCCGTCGACCAGCGTCGCGGCGGCGGCGCGCTGGTCGTCGGACAATGTCGGCGGCGCATGATCGGGGTCGGGGACCGGATAGGGGCTGTCGATGTCGACCGGTACGCCGTCGAGCGCGCCGGCCTTGACCAGCCCGCGGATCACCGCGTCGCTGACATCGGCGATCGTTGCCAGTTCGCGGATCAACCCTTGCCGGTCGCCGATCCGCTCCAGCGCCTGTTCACGCTGCGCGGTCAGCCGTTCGGGGACATGGCCGGTGGCGCGATATTCGACGACGCTGCGCCCGCCCTCCAGCGCGGCGGTCGAGGATAAGGCCATCCGCACCACCGCGGCGGGCGGGGCGAGATAATAATCGGCGGTCCATTCGATCAGTCGCCGCAGCGGCGCGCGCAGCGGCGGCACGTCGGCGACCGCGAGCAGGTTGCGAAGGCGATTGTCGCCGACCTCGGCATCGGACGGCATCCGTTCCGCCTCCCAGGCGACGCCGAGCAACTGGCGCGGGCCGAGCGGCGCGACGACCACCGATCCCGGCTCCACGCTCATGCCATGCGGCACCCGGTAATCGAGCGGGCCGAGGGCGGAGTTCAGGACGATGACGCGCGCGCGGGAGGACATTGCCGCCCATATGGGGCGCACGCGAGTCGGAGGGAAGCGGCGCGTGTGCCTACGTCCGCGCCGCGCCGCTCAGGCGACGCGGCGGACGTAGGGCATGCCGACGCGTGCGCGCTTGGCGGAGTAGAGGATCGCGTCGGCGCGGCGCGCGAAGTCGCGGAGCGAATGACAATCGTTGTCGAACGGCGCGATCCCGACCGAGCCGGCGCTGTTCATCGTCACGCCGGACGCCTCGACCGAGATGTGGAGCGCCGCCTCCAGCCGCCCGTGCAAGCCGGCGATGTCGGCCAGCAAGGCCGGATGCTCGACGATCACCGCGAATTCGTCGCCGCCGATCCGCGCCGCGACGCTGCCCATCAGCCAGGGCTCGCTGAGCGCCTTGCCGGTCAGCCGCAGCACGTCATCGCCCGCGCCATGCCCCAGCGTGTCGTTGATTGCCTTGAACCCGTCGAGATCGATCAGCGCGAGATGAAGCGGCGTACGGTCGTGACGGGCACGCGTCATCGCCGCCTGCAGCTCCCGATCGAAGGCGGCACGGTTCGCGATTCCCGTCAGGGCGTCGGTGTCGGCGGAGCGGCGTAGCTGCTGTTCGAGCGCGTAGCGTTCGGTCACGTCCTGGAACACGCCGACCATCGCGACGACCCGGCCGTCGACGATTTCGGGATCCCCCATCGCGCGCACGCGTCGCGCCCGGCCATCGGCTGTGAGGAAGTCGGTCTCGATCGAGAACGGCGTGCCATTCGCCACTGCATCGGCAAGGGCGGTTTGCACGATGTCGCGGCTGTGTTCGGGGTAGAAGCGCATCGCATCGTCGAGCAGCGGCTTATGCCCGACCGGCAAGCCGTGAATGCGGTACACATTGTCCGACCATTCGAGCCGCCGTTCGTCGATAGACAGCCGCCACGATCCGATCGCCGCGATCTGCTCGGCCTGCCGAAAGATGCGGTCCTGCCGGCCAAGGCGGGTGACCAGTTCCTCTCCCGTGGTCGCGATATGGATCGCCTTCAGCGCGGTGCGACGCGCCTCCAGCAGCGCCTCGGCAAGCGTGGCGAGATGGGCCAGTGCGGCAAGCTCGCGCGGATCGGCGGAGCGCGGGACGCTATCGACGACGCACAGCGTGCCCACCGCGCGGCGTACGCCGTCGGGATCGGCGACACGCAAGGGCGCACCCGCATAGAAGCGCACGCCGACATCGGTCACGAGCGGGCTATGACGGAACCGCTCGTCATCCAGCGTATCGTCGATCACGGTCATGCGATCGTCGACGACGGTGCGGTCGCAAAAGGCGGTATCGCGCGCGAAGGTCATCGCGCCTGGCGTCGTCCGCGCCTTCACGAACAATCGATCGTTGTCGACCAGGTTCAGCAGCGCTGTCGAGCAGCCGAGCAGTTCGGCCGCGAGCGCGACCAGCGCGTCGAACTCGCGCTCCGGCGCGGTGCCGAGCAGTGCAAGTGCCTGTAACGCCGCGGCGCGCGCCGTTTCGGCAGGGCGATCATAGCAGGGCAGGTCAGGCGTCATGTCGGTCATGTAGCGGCGATAACGTTAATTTTGATTTGCCATTTCCTTTCATGCGCGAGAGATGCGACGGGGTGAGCGATTTGTCGGCCCCGCTACCGCTGCCGGTCCAATGGTCGGTGCATCTGGCGCGCGACCGGCGTCGGTCGGAGCATACCGTGCGCGCCTATCGGTCCACGGCGGAGCGCTTGCTGACGTTCCTGGGAACGCATTGGGGCGAAAAATTGGACCGTGCCGCGCTGTCGCGTGTCACTGCCGGAGACGTGCGCGCCTATCTGGCGCACCGCCGGGGCAACGGATTGTCGAATGCGTCGGCGGCGCGCGAACTGTCGGCGGTGCGCGGGTTCCTCGAGTGGGCAGGCGGTGTCGGTGCGGCGCCGCGGATGAAGGGGCCGCGCGTGAAGAAAGGCGTGCCGCGCCCGATCTCCCCGGACGAGGCAGTGGCGCTGGCCACCGACGTGATGGAGGAAAGCGACGAGCCGTGGGTGGCGGCGCGCGACTGGGCGGTGCTGCTGCTGCTGTACGGCGCGGGGCTGCGGATCGGCGAGGCGCTGGCGCTGACGGGCGCGGTGCTGCCGCTGGGCGAGACGTTGCGCGTCACCGGAAAGCGCGACCGGACGCGGATCGTGCCCGTGTTGCCGCCGGTGCGCGCCGCGATAGAGGAATATGCGGCGAAGGTGCCGTGGCCGATGTCGCGCGAGGCGCCGCTGTTCCGCGGGGTGCGCGGCGGGGCGCTGGATGGCGGGATCGTGCGGACGCGGGTGCGTGCGGCGCGGGCGCGGCTGGGCCTGTCGGAGCGAACGACGCCGCACGCGTTGCGGCATAGCTTCGCAACGCATCTGCTGGGGCGCGGGGCGGACCTGCGCGCGCTGCAGGAATTGCTGGGGCATGCGAGCCTGAGTTCGACACAGGTCTATACCGGGGTGGATGCGGCGCATCTGCTGGATGTGTACCGGGCGGCGCATCCGCGGGGGTAGATCATTCCCGCCCTCGCGGGAACGACGGAGTGGGGGGTCAGCCGCGCGGTTTCCATGTCGCGACGCGCCAGCCGTACCACGCGAGCGCCAGCACCGTCAGTGCGATCCCGAACGGCCCGACGTAACGATCCAGTTCGGCGAAACGGCTGCCGAGATAGAAGCCCGCGCCCGCCAGCACGCCGTTCCAGATGATGCTGCCCGCAAAGGTCATCAGCAGAAAGCGCGGCATCGGCATCGCCGCCATGCCGGCGGGCAGCGAAATCATCGTGCGGAACGTCGGCATGAAGCGGAAGACGAAGATCACCCAGCCGCCGTGATCGTGGAGGAAGCCGCGCACGCGCTCGACGTCGCTCCACTCCATCGTCAGCCAGCGGCCGTGCCGCTCGACGAAGGGGCGGAAGCGCGCATAGCCGAGTCGCCGCCCGATCGCATACCAGAAGACGTTGCCCGCCGTGGTCCCGGCGGTGCCCCACAATAGCAAGGGCACGATATCCATCTGTCCGCGCGCGACCGCGATCCCGCCCAGCCCCATGATGACCTCGGACGGGATCGGCGGGACGACATTCTCCAGCGCCATCAGCAGGAAGATGCCGAGATAGCCGCCCGCGACGATCCAGTGGATGATGAAGTCAGTCACAATCGCGGCAACGGCTCCGTCAGCGCGCGCGTTCCTTCAGCCGGCGATCGACCGCATTCCAGATCAGCCCGGCGACATCAGTGCCGTCGAATGTCTCGATCGCGACGATCCCGGTCGGCGAGGTGACGTTGATCTCGGTCAGCCACTCGCCGCCGATCACGTCGATCCCGACGAAGATCAGCCCGCGCCTTTTCAGCTCCGGGCCGAGCGCGTCGCAGATCTCGCGCTCGCGCGGCGTCAGTTCGGTCTTCTGCGCCGAGCCGCCGACCGCGAGGTTCGAACGGATCTCGCCTTCGCCGGGCAAGCGGTTGATCGCGCCCGCGACTTCGCCGTCGACCAGCACGATGCGCTTGTCGCCCTTCGCCACCGCGGGGAGGAACGCCTGCACCATGTGCGGCTCGCGCCACGTCTGGTTGAACACCTCGATCAGTGCCGAGAGGTTCTCGCCCGCGGCGCGGACGTGGAAGATCGCCTTGCCGCCGTTGCCGTGGAGCGGCTTGACGACGATCTCGCCATGTTCGGCGAGGAACGTGCGCGCCTCGTCGAGCGAGCGTGTCACCAGCGTCGGCGGCATGAAGCGCGCATAATCGAGCACGAACACCTTTTCGGGGGCGTTGCGGACGCTGACCGGATCGTTGACGATCAGCGTCCGGTCCGCAATCCGCTCCAGCAGGTGCGTGGCGGTGATGTAGCCGAGGTCGAACGGCGGGTCCTGTCGCATCAGCACCACGTCGGCCTCGTCGCCGAGATCGAGCGCGACCGGCTCGCCGAAGCGGAAGTGATCGCCCGCCCCTCCTTTTTCCGGCCGCTGCACGGTCACCGGATGCGCCTTCGCCCAGACGCGCCCGTCGCGATAGTTGAGCGCATCGGCGGTATAGTGGAACAGCCGGTGGCCGCGCGCCTGCGCCGAGAGCATCAGCGCGAAGGTGCTGTCGCCCGCGATATTGATCTGATCGAGCGGGTCCATCTGGACGGCGACGGTTGGCGGCTGGGTCATGGCGCGGATGTAGGGCGCGGGGCCGCGGCTGTCAGTAGCCGATCCACGCATTCTCGATATGCCGCGGGCGCGTGCCGGGAGCGAGCAGGATCACGTCGACGCGGATGTCCTCGCCCGCGGCGGCGTAGCGCGGCATCAGCACCTCCGCGGCGGCGGCGACGCGCGCGAGGCGGCGCTGGTCGATCGCGTGATCGAGTTCGGCGGGGCTGCGGCGTGCCTTGACCTCGACGAAGGCGACCAACGCGCCGCGTCTGGCGACGAGATCGACCTCACCGGCGGGCGTGCGGACCCGGCGGTCGAGAATCTGCCAGCCCTTGAGCCGCAGCCACCAGGCCGCCAGCCGCTCGCCGCGCCGGCCGCTTTCCTCCGCGACGCGGCGGGTGGCGGTGGAGCGGGGGCGGGGCGGGCGCATCGAGGGTGAGGATGGCGGCAGTGGGTCGTGGCGGCAAGCCCGCAAATGTCGAAGGTTGAGACGCTGGCGTGACGAGGAGGGTGCCGCCGGATGCTTCACCCCACCTATGCCGCTGGTGCACCCGTTTGAAGAACCACGGGATTAAGCATTTATTTACTAACCTGGATGCTATTGGACCCCGGAGGGTGCGATGCGGACAGCAGAGATCGCGAAGGATGTCACCCGGCTGTTTCTGGCGGCGGGCGGATTGTATTTCATCGCTGCCGCCTCGACGATCCACCTGACGAGCAACGGACGCGATATTGCGGCATTCTGGCCAGCAAACGCGATCTTGGTCGCGCTGTTGTTGGCCGACGAGCGGCCGCGGTGGACACCGGTACTCTCCGCCGGTTTCCTGGCCAATCTCGCCGCCAACCAGATCACACGCGGAACGCTGGCCGGACCGATGCTGTACGGGGCGACCAACATGATCGAGGTCGCGCTTGTCGTCGCACTCCTGCGGCGATGCGCCGATGAAGAGGGCGTCTTACAAACGACGTCGGCGGTCATCCAGTTCATCCTTATCGCGGGACTTATCGCGCCGGCGATCAGTGGGGTGTTCGGCAGCGTGACTGCTTGCTACTTCTTCGGCGAGCCGTTGCTGAAATCGTATGTCAGTTGGGTAGCGAGCGACGGGCTGGGTCTGCTGGTTTTTACGCCATTCCTGCTGTCGGCGTTTCAGGGCGATCTGTTGCTCTGCCTGCAGCGCAAGACCTGGTCGAGACGGGCCGAAGGCTTCGGGTTGCTGTTGCTCGTGGGACTGGTCGGCTATCAGGTGTTCATCGTCGCTCCGCGGCCGAGCCTGTTCTTGCTGTTCCCGCCGCTGATGCTGGTCACCTTCCGCGTAGGCCATGTCGGAACCAAGGCGGCAGTGATGATCGTGGCGATCATCGGCGGTATCGCCACGATGCACGGGCATGGTCCAGTGGCGATGATCACCGACGATCCGGCGGAGCAGGCGCATCTGCTGCAAGTGTTCCTCGCGCTGCTGTTGCTGACGTGTCTGCCAGTGGCCGCAGAGGTGACCGCGCGGGCGCGGCTGGCGGCACGGCTGGATGCGCACGATCGCGAGATGACGCTGCGTGCAACCTATGATCATCTGACCGGGGTCCATAACCGGCGCGCCTTCGAGGAGGCCGCGACATCGATACTCGAACGTTCGGCGGCCGGTCTGATCGTCATCGACTTCGATCATTTCAAGTCCGTCAACGATCGCTGGGGACATCTGGTCGGCGATCGCGCCTTGCAGCATCTGGCGGCAGAACTTCGCGCCGCCGTGGGCGACGCCGGAGTGATCGGGCGGATGGGCGGTGACGAGTTCGTGGTGCTGGTGCCCGGCGCGGATCTCGACGCCGCCATCGCCACCGCCGGGCAAATCCGGCAGCACATCCAAGCGGCCCCCCTGAATATCGATGCGCAATCGATCCTGCTGATCGGCTTGAGCATCGGGGTGGCTTCGGCACGAGCGGGCGAAAGCCTGGACGATGTCGTGCAGCGCGCAGATGTAGCGCTCTACGATGCGAAAAAGGCGGGGCGAAACACGATTAGGGTCGCGGCGTAGCGTCCCTGATCAGGCCGGGTGCGTCGTCGACGAAGCGGTCGAGTACGCCATCGGCGATGCGGATCGTGCCGTCGAAACGGGTGGCGCCGGGGATGGTCCTGACCGCCGCCGCCTCGGCTGCCAGCCGTTGCGCGTCGGCGAAGTAGCGCGCGGCGGCGGGGCTGCGCGCGTCGGCGGCGGCGAGGCCGGCGGCGGTCTGTTGCAGCGAGCGGCCCCAGAGCGCGAGCGCGTCGAGCCACGGGCGGGCCTGTTCGGTGAAGGACGCGTCGGCCACGCCGGCGCGGATCGTGTCGGGGGCGGCGGCAAGGTCGTCGGCGGCGCGGGTGAGGTCGGCGATCGCCTGCGCGCGCGCGTCGGCGTCGCCGTCCGCAAGTGCCTCACGGATGCGGGTGAGCAGCGCGTGGAGCCGGGGGGCCTGTTCCTGCCACGGCTGGCTGCCGAAGGTCGGGGCCATGTGCTGCGTGTCGAAGAAGGTCAGCAACGCCGTGGTCGCGTGCGGATCGCCACCGGCCAGCTCGCGCGCCGACCAGTGCCACGTCCGCTGCGCGTCATAGTCCTTGTCGTTCCACGCAAACGCCAGCACGCCGGTGACCGCGACGCGGCTGGGCGCTTCCTGGTTCATCGGATTGGACAGGATGCCGGTCAGCTCGCCCGCCAGCCCGGCCTCGCGGCGCGTATAGGGCGCCATCAGCAGCCGCCCGGTGGTCTGCGCAAAATCGTTGACCGGATAATTGTCCCACAACAGCGTCTTGCGTCCGAATGCCTTGGTCGCGGCCTTTGCATCGGGGATCGAGATCGCGGGCGGCACGACATCGGTGCCGGTCCATTGCACCACCACCCTGGGATCGAGCGTGTCGCGCAGCGACGCCTTGTAGGGCGTCTCCTTGGCGTCGTAATATTCGGTGGGCACCATGATCAGCGGCGGCGCCTTGGGATCGCGGCGCGTCAGGTCGGCCTGCACCGCATTGAGCAATTGCGCCTGCGCCTTGCCCGCGGCGCCCGCGCCCGAGGGGCCGAATGCGGCCTGGTCGGCGTCGCAATTCCACTTCTTATATTCGATGTCGTCGAGCGCGACGTAGAAGCGGTGGATGCCGATCGCGCGCAGTGCGTCGAACTTGGTGCGCAGCGCCTGAAGATCGGCGGGGGCGGAGAAGCAGATGCTCGGCCCCGGCGAGATCGCATAGACGAAGTCGACGTGATTGCGCGTCGCCGCCGCCGCCAGCGTGCCGAGCTGCGTCAGCGTCTCGGCGGGATAGGGCTCGCGCCAGCGGTCGCGCGCATAGGGATCGTCCTTCGGGCTGTAGACATAGGTGTTGGCCTTGACGGTCGCGAGGAAGTCGAGGTGGCGGGTGCGCTCGGCCATCGTCCAGGGCTTGCCGTAGAAGCCCTCGATCGTCCCGCGCACCGGCATCGCGGGGTGGTCGCGGATCACCAGCGCGGGGAGGGTGGGGCGCCGGACGAGCTGGCGGAGCGTCTGGACCGCGTGGAACAGGCCGTCCGCGTCTTGCCCGGCGAGCGTGATCGTGTTCGTCGCCGGGGCGATCGTCAGCGTATAGCCTTCGCGCGCCGCGTCGGCGGTGGTGCCGGCCAGCGCGGTGCGGACGATGGCGGCATCGGCGAGGCCGAGGACGATCTGCGGCTGCGTCGGCGCGCGATCGAGGCGGTGCGCGGTGGCGATCGTCTCTACACCGGCGGTGCGAAGGATCTGGCTGGCGAGCGCCACGGTGACGGCGTCGGTGCCGGGCGCGGCGACCAACGTGACATGGCGGCCCAGCACCATCGTCTCGGCACCGAGCGTCAGCTCGGTGGGCGCGGGGAAGATTGCGGGGCGGGTCGCGACCTGCGCGGCGAGCGGGGTGGACGACAGGAGCGTGGCGACCAGCAGGGGCAGGCCGATGCGGCGGGTCATGTCGTTCTCCGGTACGCCATTGGTATTAAGCATTGTCGTAGGGTGTTGCCGGTGTCGGGGCAACTGCACTCATCGCCCTCCGGCCGCCATCCGAACTTGCTTCGAAATCCGGGCTTGTCCGCCGAGCGTCACGCACGGTCGGGGTGAAGTCGGGAAGCGCTCGTCAAATGCAGCCAGACGAGCCGCTGATGTGACGTTCGCCGGTGCCAGTGCACGAGGTGGAGCAGGTCGCTTGTTCTTGCCAACGGTCTGCAGGGACGATGGAACTGCGCAAGTCGTTCGTCGGCAATTGATGAAATAACAACGACTTACTTGTGCGGACGCGGAAAGGATTGAGCAATTTGGTATCGTACCATTGCCAAGTCCGCAAAAAGAGTTTGTACTGATAAAAGAGCGGGAAGGCGTAAAGTCGCTGCCCGCCGACACGGGGACGAGCTGCAAAGCTCAAACGGGGGGATAATTACTTGAGAAACGTTGCTTTTCTTGTGGCGGCAAGCTCGCTTGCCATTGCATGCGCGGCACCTGCCGCTGCACAGGCCGGCCAGGCAGTCGATACGGGCGCCGATGCCGCCAAGAGCGAGAGCCGGCAGAATGCCGAGCGCGAGGATGCGCGGCTGGACGCCGACAAACGCAGCCAGTCATCGGACACCGGATCGGGCGACGTCGTCGTCACCGGCTCGCGGATCGTCAATCCGAACCTCGCCTCGGCCGCGCCGATCCAGGCGATTTCCGCGCAGGAGATAAAGCTCAGCGCCGCGGTCAACATCGAAGATGTGCTGAACCGCCTTCCGCAGGTCGTGCCGTACAATCCTCAGGCCGACGACGAGGGCAACGGCACCGCGCGGGTCAGCCTGCGCAACATCGGCGGGTCGGGCGCCGCGGCGCTGGTCCTGCTGGACGGGCAGCGACTGGGCGGCCAGGTGGCCACCGACGTCAATGCCATCCCGCCGGCCTTGGTGCAGCGGGTCGACGTGCTGACCGGCGGCGCCGCCGCAGTCTATGGCCCCGACGCGCTGACCGGCGTGGTCAACTTCGTGCTGAAGAAAGATTTCAAGGGCGTCCAGGTCGACGCCAATTACGGCTTCTTCAACCATATGAACCGGCGCAACATCGTGACCGCCACCGCGCAGTCACGCGGGTTCGACGTGCCGCTGGGGCTGACCAACGACGGCGCGCGCGCGACGATCAACGTCGCCGCCGGTACGCGGCTGTTCGACGATCGCCTGTCGCTGACCGGCTATTTCAGCTACCGCCATACCGACAATCTGCCCTACACGTCGCGTTCGACGCAGGCCTGCCACCTGTTGCAGGCGGGCATCGACGGTGCGCTGAGCTGCGACAGCACGCTCTATTCGCGGTTCGGCTATATCTACAAGCTGGGCGGTACGCCGCAGACCAATGCGCGCGATGGCGATAGCCGCGTGTTCCGCCCCTACAGCAACACCCAGAACGCGACCACCGACCGTCAAAACCGCATGGACAGCAGCTATCAGATGCTGCGCGGCAACGAACGCTACAATGCCGGCGGCTTCCTGTCGTTCAAGGCGACCGACTGGGCCGAACTGTACGGCAGCTTCATGTACACCCGCAACACCAGCCAGGGCACGTACATCCCGGCGACGATCGGCGAGGGGATGAACGGCGACGACGGCTATCAGCTGAACTGCAACAACCCGCTGATGTCGGCGCAGCAAGCGCAGGTGCTGTGCGGCGCGCAGGCGGGCACGTCGGCGACGGTGCCGATCGACTTCGGCTATCGCTTCGCCCGCTTCCCGACCCGCACGATCGACTATCGTCAGGTCTATAATCGCGCAACACTGGGCGTCCGCGGCGACTTCGCCGAGGCGTGGCACTATGACGTCGGCGGCGTGTGGGCGAAGGCGATCGTGGGCAGCGCGATCAACCGCAACTGGGACCCGTCGGCGACCAACATCGCCAGGGCGCTCAACGTCGTCAACGTCAACGGCGTGCCGACGTGCGTGTCCAAGGTCAACGGCACCGACCCCAATTGCGTGCCGCTCGACATCTTCCGCGGCAATTCGGGCGATCCGGCCGCGTACAACTACATCTTCCAGTATGCGCCGAACGGGCCGACCCGGAACGTGAGCTATTTCGCCGACGTGCAGGCGAACCTGAGCGGCGACCTGGGCCATTACGGCGTCCGCTCGCCGCTGGCGACCGACGGCGTGCAGATCAGCCTGAGTGCCGAGTTCCGCCGCGACGTCGCGACGAACTTCACCAGCGCCGACTATAATTCGATCATCCAGGGCACGCCCAACCCGTCATCGTCGTCGCGCGGCACGCAGACCGCCAAGGAGCTGGCCGGCGAAATCCAGATCCCGCTGATCCAGGACCAGTCGTGGACGCACCTGCTGGGCTTCAGCGGCGGCTATCGCGCGTCCAACTACGATACCTCGACGCGGACCTTCTTCAGCACGTGGAAGCTGGAGGGCACCTGGGCGCCGGTGGAGGACATCCGGTTCCGCGTCGCGCGCAATTTCGCCTCGCGCGCGCCGAACGTGTTCGAGGCGACCGAGAGCATCAACTACAACCGCAACATCAACTTCGTCGATCCGTGCGGGGCCAACCCGAACGGCGGTGCGCCGCTGGCCAGCCAATCGGCCTGCGCGCTGCAGCCGGGATTCCAGCCATCGACCTATGGCAGCGCCGCGCTGGTCTGCCCCGACGCGGGCTGTCTCTATCGTACCGGGGCGGTCGATCCGAAGCTGGGGCCGCAAACCGCCAACACCCTGACCTACGGTCTTGTGGTGACGCCGCGCTTCCTGCCGCGCTTCAGCCTGTCGGTCGATCGGTACGAAATCCGCTACACCAACCAGATCGTCGGGCTGGATCAGGACACGATCGTCAACAACTGCATCGCCTATGCGACCGATCCCAGCGACCTGAACCGCATTTCGTGCCAGCAGTTCGTCCGCAACGGCAACGGCACGCTGTTCGGCAGTGTCGACAGCCCGAGCAACGGCTATCTCAGCTCGCTGGTGCTCAACGTGCCCAACAAGATCGGCACGACCGGCTATGACTTCCAGGCGCATTACGACCTTCCGGTCAGGTCGGTCGGCAGCTTGGCGGCCGACTTCAACGGCGGGCTGGTCACCAGTGCAGCCTCCGTGTCAAACCAGAGCGGCAGCGTCGGCTATTTCGGCGATGGCGTGGGCAATCCGATCCCCAAGTGGCGGCACAACCTGCGCGCGACCCTGACCGGGCAGGACGGGCTGTTCCAGATTTCGGGCAACTGGCGCTACATCTCGGCCACGCGCAGCGGAACGCTGCTGAAGGGGCAGGTGCAGAATACGTTCGCGCGGATTCCGGCCTATAGCTACTTCGATCTGGCGGCGAACGTGAATATCGCCAAGCGCATGACCCTGGGCGTCGCGATCAACAACCTGCTCGACAAGGATCCGCCGATCATCCCGGCGCGGGGCGGCAACAACACCTATTCCATCAACGGCTGGCAGAATTCGCCCGTCAATTTCTATGACATCTATGGCCGGTACATCCAGTTCTCGGTCAGCGCCAACTTCTGATCCGCGATCGCGCCCGGCCTGACGGTCGGGCGCGACATCGGCTCACTCGCCCTTCATCTCCAGCGCGCGGGCGTAGAGCGCCTTGCGGTCGACGCCGAACGCCTTGGCGACCTCGCCCGCCGCCTTGGACGCGGGGAGGCGGGTAAGCGCCTCGGCGAGTGCCGCATCCGCATCTTCGATCGCGGCCGGCGCGGGTGGGTCGGGGGGCGCGACGACGACAACGATCTCGCCCTTGGGCGGCGCATCGGCATAGCGCGCGGCAAGCGTCGAGAGCGTGCCGGTAACCGCCTCCTCGAATTTCTTCGTGATCTCGCGCGTCACCGCCGCCTCGCGATCGCCGAGCCCGGCCGCGAGCGCGGACAGGCACGCCGACAGGCGCGGTCCGGATTCGTAGATCACCAGCGTCGCGCGTACTGCCGCCACCTCGGCGATGGCGGTCGCGCGTGCCTGTTCCTTGGCCGGCAGGAAGCCGAGGAAGAAGAAGCGGTCGGTCGGCAACCCGGCGAGCGTCAGCGCGGCGATCGCGGCGCACGGGCCGGGGATGGTGACGACCTGATGCCCCGCCGCCCGCGCGTCACGCACCAGCTTGTACCCGGGATCGGAGATCAGCGGGGTGCCCGCGTCCGAGACCAGCGCCACCACCTCGCTGGCCATCCGCGCGATCAGCTGCGGGCGGACATGCTCGGCATTATGGTCGTGATAAGGCGTCATCGGGCGCTTCGTGCCGATGTGGCGGAGCAATCCGGCGGTGACGCGCGTATCCTCCACCGCGATCACGTCCGCCCCCGCCAGCACCTCGGCGGCGCGGGGGGAGAGATCGCCGAGATTGCCGATCGGGGTGGCGACGATGTACAGGCCGGGGGTCAACGGGTTCACGGGAGTAGTCATGGCAGAGGCGATCGGGCGTTCGCAATGGTCGAGCGCAATGTCGCGCGTCATCACGGTCGCGGGGGCGCTGTTGCTCGCGGCCTGTTCGACGGTGGTGCCGCGCGGGCCGGTGCAGCCCGCACCCAGCGCACAGCCGGCGCCGCCGCCGCGCGAGACCGCGCCGGAGGTGGTGACCGGGTTGCCGCAGGACGCCGCACGCAACCGCGTCGCGCTGCTGGTGCCGCTGACGGGCAGCAACGCCGGGGTCGGGCGCAGCCTGGCCAATGCGACGCAGCTCGCGCTGCTCGACACGCGCAACCAGCAGGTGCGGATCACCAGCTATGACACCGCGACCGGTGCGGCAGCGGCGGCGAGCCGCGCAATCCGCGAGGGCGCGCAGCTGATCCTCGGGCCGCTGCTCGCGGAGGACGTCCGCGCGGTCGCGCCGATCGCGCGCGCGGCGAAGGTGCCGGTGCTGTCGTTCTCGAACGATACCGGCGTGGCGGGCAACGGTGCCTATGTGCTCGGCTATGCGCCGGCGCAGGCGATCGAGCGCGTCGTCGCTTATGCCCGCGGGCGCGGGATCGACAATTTCGGCGGGATTGTCCCCAATGCGCTGTACGGCAGCCGCGCCTCGACCGCGTTCCTGCGCGCGGTCGAGCAGGCCGGCGGGCGCGTGGTGTCGCTCCAGACCTATGACCGCGGCAGCGGCGCGCTGGGCAGCGCGGTGCAGCGGATGGCCAAGGATGCGCCGTTCGGGGCGGTGCTGATCGCCGACAGCGCGGCGACCGCGACCGCGGCGGTGCCGCTGATCCGGCGCAACAGCCCGTCGACGCAGATCCTGGGCACCGAGCTGTGGAATTCGGACGGCGCGGCGCGATCGTCGGCGGTGCTGAACGGCGCGTGGTTCGCGAGCGTGCCGAACACGCTGTATCGCCAATATGCGCGAAATTATCGCGCGCGCTTCAATGCCGCGCCGTACCGGTTGTCGAGCCTCGGCTATGATTCGGTGTTGCTGGTCGTGCGGATCGCGCGCGAGTGGCGACCGGGCTCGCCCTTTCCCGAAGGCCGGCTGCGCGACGCGGACGGGTTCGCGGGGATCGACGGCGCGTTCCGCTTCGGTCGCGACAATGTCGCCGAGCGCGCGCTGGAGGTACAGGAAGTTCGCGGGGGCGAGGCGGTGACGGTGTCGCCGGCGCCGAGCGGCTTCGACGGAAAATAGCCGGCGCGGGCTATGGCATGGCGGCGGCGGTCGTGTAGGGGATCGTGATGCCGATCCTTACCGCCGTCACCCATGCCGAATTGATTGCCGATGTCCGGACGCTCGCCGCGAAGATCGCGCGCGACACCGCCTGGCGCCCCGACCTGCTGGTGGGGATAGGACGCGGCGGACTGGTGCCCGCGGTGTACCTCAGCCATGCGGCCGGGCTGCCGATGCAGTCGGTGGATTATTCGACGCAGGACGCGACGCGTGCCGCACCCGTGATCGAACGGCTGGCGATGCTGACCCGGGAGGGCCAGAAGCTGCTGTTCGTCGACGACATCAATGATTCGGGCCGCACCATCGCGAAGCTGCGCGAGTTGCTGGAGCAGGCGGGCGCGACCGCGGGGGCGATGCGCTTCGCGACGCTGATCGACAATCGCGGCTCGGCGGCGAAGGTCGACCTTGCGGCGCGCACGATCGACCGCGCGGTGACCAAGGACTGGTTCGTGTTCCCGTGGGAAGCGCTGGCGCCGGCGACGTCGATCGCCGCGGATGCCGCGGCGGTACCGGAGCGGACGGCCTAAGCGTCCGACGTCATTGCGTCGCTACGCTCGCAATGACGGACGCTCGCTCACCGCAGCGTCACGATCCCCGTCACATGCACGGTTGCGCCCTCGGCATGGACCGCGCCGTTGACGATGCCGGTGATCGTCACCTCGGCCCCCGGCTCGGCGGTCACGTCGCCGCGCACCATGCCCGAGATCGTGACGCGACAATCGGTCGCCACGACGATGTCGCCGCTGACGATCCCCGACACGTCCGCATCGGTATCGAGGCGGATCGCGCCGCTGATGATCCCGGACAGGTCCCTCATGCCTTGATGAGCCCGATCTCGACCAGCCGCTGGTGCAGGTAACCGTTGGCGGTGATCGGCTCGGGGTAGCGGTTCGGGTTCGCGGCGGTGATCGTCTGCGGCAGCGTTTCGATCAGGAAATCGGGCGCGGGGTGCAGGAAGAACGGCATCGAGTAGCGCGAGTGGCCGCGGCGCTCGGGCGGCGGGTTGACGACGCGGTGCGTGGTCGACGGCAGGACGTGGTTGGTCAGCCGCTGCAGCATGTCGCCGACGTTGACGACCATCGCGCCCTCCGGCGGCTTGACCGCGAGCCACTGACCCGTGGCGCGATCGAGCAGCTCGAGCCCGGCCTCCTCGGCGCCGAGCAGCAGCGTGATGAGGTTAATATCCTCGTGCGCGCCGGCGCGCACCCCCTCCGCATCGGCGGGGATCGGCGGATAGTGGAGCAGGCGCAGCACCGAATTGCCGTCCTTGACCGCCGGGTCGAACCAGTCGGGCGCAAGGCCGAGATGGCGTGCGATCGCGGACAACAGCCGGTCGCCGGCACGGTCGAACGCCGCGAACAGCTCGATGAAGGTATCGCGGAAGCCGGCCGGGCGTTCGGGCCACATATTGGGGGCCATTTCGGCGGCGTAGCGATGACCCTGCGGCAGCTCGCGCCCGACGTGCCAGAATTCCTTGAGGTCAACGTGGCGCGCGTCCTTGGCGATCTCGGTCTTGAACGGGGTGTACCCGCGCGCACCGCCGCCGCCCGGCGTGTGATAGCGGCGCTTTTCTTCCTCGGTCAGCGCGAACAGCTCGGCGGTTTCCGCCCAGGCACGGTCGATCAGCGGCTGGGGCACGCCATGATCAGCGACGATCGCGAACCCGAACCGTTCGAACGACCCGCCCAGCGCGGCGGCGAAGGCGTCGGGATCGTGTGTCTGATCGGCGAGGCTGAGCGTCGGCACGGCTGCGGTATCGGGGGCGGTTGGGGTGTCGAGCATGGTCATTCGTCCGTGATTCTGAACATCCTAGGTAAGCGCTCCGCGCTCGGGACGCCAGCGGCCGGAACCGGCGGGGTGAGTCTGCCGTTCGATCGGCGTAACGATTGGAGGAGCTGCGCGATGGGCGGGCATCAGGTGTACGGTCAGGGCTCGGGCGACGATGGCTATGACGAGGACGGCTACGACGAGAGCCAGCGCGCCGAAATCCTCGAGGCGACGCGCGACGGGCCGGGCGACGGGACGATCATCGTCGATCTCGAACCCGACATCGGCGCCGACGACGATGCCGAGGATGAGGACGAGCTATTGATGACCGACGGCGAGGTCGCGCGGCAGGACGGCGACGTCGATGCCGACGACAGCGACGTCGCGGAAGACGAGGTGCAGGCCGAGTTCGACGACGGCAACGTCGCCACGGACGATCTCGACGACCGCGACGACACCGCGCTGCGTCCCTGACCCGAAACGGCGCGCGGTCGGTTGACCGCGCCCATGCGGCCCAGCAGGATGCGCGGCGATGCTGATCGTTGCGATCCTGTTGCAGGCCGCAGCCCCGGCGGTGCCGACACGGCGATCGATTCTCGCGCCAGTGGGCGACGAGCCGTGCGCCCGCAGTAGCGAACAGGGCGAGGTGGTGGTGTGCGCCGATCCACTGCCGTCGCAGACGCTGCCCTTGCCGAACGAGGCGGTTTCGTCGCGGCCACGCCCGGTCAATCGCGACATGAGGGGAATGGGCGCGCTGGCTGCCGAATCCGGGCCGTGCGCGGCGCGATCCGGCGGGTGTCAGATCGGGTTCAACATTCTCGGACCGGTGGTTGCGCTGGTGCGCGGGGTGCAGACCGCCATCGCGCCGGGCAGCTGTTGTGAGCGACCGGGCGAGGCGACAGACCCGTTCATGCTGATCGGCGATGCGGTGAAGGGCGTCGCCCATGTGGGGAAGCACAAGCGCAATCGGCTGAGGCGCGAGGCGATCGACCTCGACGAACCGGTGCTGGCGGGGCGGGTGCATCCCTGAGAGGGCTGCAACGACGAAATTCAACGCTGAAGCCGGATGTGGCCAGCTTCGTAGGTCACCCCGGGTACGGATAGTCGACTCCTATCGCCCGGGTGTCGACTCGCGTTCGATGATCGCGTGCGGGACGATCATGTCGCTGGCGGCTTCGTCGCCGTCGCCGGTGCCGATCAGTCGTTCGGCGGCGCGGAAGGCCATCTCTTCGGCGGGCTGGCGGACGGTGGTGAGCGGCGGCCAGATCCGCGCCGCCAGCGTGGTATCGTCGAAGCCAGTGACGGCAAGGTCGCGCGGAAGCACCAGCCCGCGCCGGTGCGCCTCGGCGATCACCCCGGCGGCCATGTCGTCGTTGCTGCACATGATCGCATCAGGTCGCGTCGCGCCGGTCAGCAGCGTCCGCGCCGCTTCCTCGCCCGAGCTTCGGTCGAAGCGCCCCTCGATCACCAGCGACGGGTCGGCGGCGATGCCGCGCGCGGCGAGTGCGTCGTGATAGCCCTGTACGCGTGGCGCACTGTCCGAGTGGCGGGGGTTGCCCGCGATCAGCGCGATCCGACGATAGCCGCGCGCGATCAGCAACGCAGTCAGCTCCGCCATTGCGGCGCGATTGTCGATCCGCACCGTCGCGATACCGGGCATGACATGGCCGATCGCGATCGCCGCGACGGGTAGCGCGAGGTCCTGAAGCACCGGCGAGTCGCGCAGTAATTCGGCGAAGGGCGGTACCAGCAACAGCGCGTCGGCACCGCCGCGCGCGAGCGAACGCGCCGCAGCTTCGGCGGCGTCGGGGGTGCCGGGGGCTTCCTCGTGAAGCAGCAATTGCAGCCCACGCGCATTGGTGGCGCGCAGCGCGCCGACGAGGATGGCGTCGAGGAACGGCGCGCGCGCCCCGCTGTAGAGCAGCCCAACCGTCGTTGCGCGCGCCCGCGCGAGCCGACGCGCGACGACGTTGGGGACATAGCCGAGTTCGGCGACCGCGGCATGGACTGCGGCGACCGTCGCTGGGCTGGCGCGTCCGGCGCGGTTGATGACGTTGGAGACGGTCATCGCCGAGACGCCCGCACGCTCGGCAACGGCGCGGATCGTGACGCCTTGGCGGCGACGTTCGCTCATGCAGAAGCCCGGCGCCGTCCGTCATCGCGCCGCGTGGGGCGGGCTTCCGCCACCCGTGTGCGGCGCGATGATGGCGGCGGCAAGGCGCGGCCTTAGATCGTGCCAGCCTTCATCAGCTTGACCGCATTGTCACAGGCACGCGCGGTCAGCGCCATGAAGGTCAGCGACGGATTGACGCACGCCACCGACGCCATCTGCGCGCCGTCGGTAACGAACAGGTTCGGCGCGTCGTGCGCCTGGTTCCACTTGTTGAGCACCGAGGTGCGCGGATCGGCGCCCATGCGCGCACCGCCCATTTCGTGAATCGCATCGCCGGGAACGTGCTCGCCCTCGCGGCTCTGCACGTCAGTCAGCCCGGCGCCGCGCAGCATCGCCTCGCCCTGCTCGCGTGCATCGGCCATCATCTTCAGCTCGTTGTCGCGGAAGGTGACGTTGAACACCATCAGCGGCACGCCGAAGCGATCGACCTTGGTGGGATGCAGCGAGACGCGGTTGTCCTCGTACGGCAGGCACTCGCCGAACGCGGTCATCCCGAACTGCCAGTTGTTGTACTTGCGCATTCCCTCCTTCATCGACTTGCCGAAGCCGACCGGGCCAGCAGGCGAGCGATAGGCCGAACCCTGATAGCCATAGCCGCGCTTGAACCCGACGCCTTCTTCGCCGCCAACGTTGCGGAAGCGCGGGATGTAGACCCCGCCCGGGCGGCGACCATATTCGATGTACTCGGTCATCCCCGGGATATTGCCGCCGATGCTGACGCGGAAGATGTGGTCCATCACATATTTGCCGAGCGTGCCGCTGCTGTCGAACCAGCTGCGCCCGTCGGGACGCTTCGAGTTCATCATGATCTGCACCGAGGCGAGTGCCGAGGCGCACAGGAACACCATGCGCGCCTTCACGACCTGCGCCTGCCCGGTCTTGGCATCGACGTAGCGTACGCCGGTGACGCGCTTCTTCGTCGCGTCATATTCGAGGTTGGTGACGACCGCGTCGGAGCGCAACGTCAGCTTGCCCGTTGCCCGCGCCGCGGGCAGCGTGACCGCCTGCGTCGAAAAATACGCGCCGAACGAACAGCCGTTACCGCACTGGTTGCGATACTGACACTTCGTGCGGTTCTGGTCGGGCTTGTCCTCGGTCATGTTGGTGAGGCGCGTGTTGATGAGCTTGCGGCCCGGAAACTTGGATTCGAGCCGCGGCTTCACCCACTTCTCCGCGATGTTCATCTGCATCGGCGGCTGGAAGTCACTGTCCGGCAGCTGCGGCAGATTCTCGCGCGAGCCCGAGACGCCGATGTAATTCTCGACGTATTTGTACCAGGGCTCGACGTCCTCGTAGCGGATCGGCCAGTCGATGCCGACGTTCTCGCGCTTGTTGGCTTCGAAGTCCTCGGGCGCCCAGCGGAACGTCCAGCGGCCCCAGATCAACGACTTGCCGCCGACCGCGGCCGGGCGGATCCAGTAGAACTTGCTGCCTTCGTCATAGGCATAGGGGTTCAGCCGGTCGTCGTTGTAGAACTTGCGATTGCTGGGCGTGACATAGCCGTGCTTGGTGATGAAATAATCGCTTTCCATCAGCGCGGGCGGCATCGAGTTGCGCGCGGGCACCTCATAGGCGGGCTTCCCGTCATACGGATAGCCCTCGCCATGTTCGACCATGATGCCACGGTCGAGCATCAGGACGCGCAGGCCCTTTTCGGTCAGCTCCTTCGCGGCGAACCCGCCGCTGACGCCGGAGCCGATGACGATCGCGTCGAAAGTATCGGTCGCTGCCATAAGTAAAATCCTCTCCGTCGGCGCGATCAGAACGTCAGCTTGCGCAACGTGTTGAAGCTGGTGGTGATGTCGGGCAGGTACGGCGCCGGGCACTCGTCGTTCTCGACGTAGAAGTGCTTCACGCCCGCGACGCGGTTCAGCTTGAAGATCGCGCCGAAGTCGATCTTGCCTTCACCCACCGCGCACATGCTGCCATCGGCACGCTTGTCCTTGACGTGATAGGCGTAGATCCGCCCGGCGTGCTGACGGATCAGCGCCGCCGGATCCTGGCCGGCGGTGATCGCCCAGAACAGGTCGATCTCCAGCTTCACCAACGCCGGGTCGGTTCCCTTGAGCAGGCGATCGTAGAGCGACACGCCGCCGGGCTTCACGGTGAATTCGAAATCGTGGTTGTGATAGGCGAACGCCAGCCCGACCTTCTTCAGATCGCGCGCGAAGCGGTTGAAGTCCTTCAGCGCGGTGTTCCAAGCAGCCTCGTTGCGATGCTGGTCGGTCATGTACGGCAGGATGATCGTATCCGCACCCAGCGTCTTGGCCATCTTCACCACGCCGTTGAAGTCGGCGAGCAGCCACTCATAAGGAACGTGGACCGACGGCGCCTTCAGCCCGAGCCGATCCTGCGCGCGGCGCAGTGCGGCATGGTCCATCTTGTCATAGCCGCCACCGCCATATTCGATCTCGCGATAGCCGATCTGCGCGACCTTCTCGAGCGTGCCCATCGGGTCCGGCTGGAAGATCTCGCGGATCGTGTAGAGTTGAAGCCCGATCGCGCCGAGCTGCGCGGCCTGTGCCGAGACCCCAAACAGCCCGAGCGCGGCGAGGCCGCCCGCACCGGCGAGGACGTTGCGACGGTTGGCGATCATGAGGAATAGACCTTGTTGACGTTGGAATAGGGGAAGGCGCCGTCATAGCTGCCCGGGACGGGCAGATATTCGCGCTCCTGCGTGATGCCGATCTCCGACGTATAATAGCCGGCGATCACCATCTGGCGGAAGGGGCCGAAGAAGGCCGCGCCGCCCGGCAGCTTGTCGTCCATCGCCAGCGTCAGCAGCGCGTCGTGTTGCGCGGGCGTGAGCTGCGCCGCCGGCTTCTTGTAATCGGCCTGTGCGCGCGTCGCGATCGCGTCGAGCCCGGCGATGATCGGCACGCGATCCTCGGGGGTCGACCAGTCGGCCAGCAGCTTCTCGATATATTCCGGCACGCCCGCGGCGATCGCCCCCGGCGTGTCGGTGGTCGGGATCACCCGGTCGCTGAGCGCGCTCATCAACGCGCGCTGCGCGGGCGTGAACACCTGCGTGCTGGGCGGTCCCTCGCTGATGACGGGAATGCCGCCACCCTTTGCCGCCGCGGCGGTCGCCGCGCGTGCCAGCGGTGCGTACAAGGACGCCCCGAACATGGCGGCGATGCCGCCCAAGGCTTGTCGTCTGTCGATCACTCACCCTCTCCCGTAATGCTGATGCTGCGCCGGCTCATGCCGCGTCGATCGCGCGGTAAGCGGCGATCAGCCGCTCCTCGCCCGCACGCCCTGCTTGCGATGTGCCATGTTCCATGCCGATGACGCCGCGGTAGCGACGCTCGCGCAGGAAGCGCACGATGTTGCTGTAATTGACCTCGCCGGTGCCCGGCTCCTTGCGGCCGGGATTGTCGCCGAACTGGACATAGCCGATCTCGTCCCAGACCATTCCGAGCGACCGGATCAGGTTTCCCGACTGGATCTGCTCGTGATAGCAATCGGCGAGCACCTTGACCGCCGGGCTGTTCACCCCGCGCGCCACCGCATAGCCCGCCGCCCAGGACTGCATGTAGACGTTGGGATGGTCGGTGCGGGTGTTGAGCGGCTCCATCACCGCGACCAGCCCGTGTGGCGCCAGGATGTCGCCGGCGCGGCGCATCAGGTCGATGACGCGCCCGGTCTGGATCTCGATCGGCACCTTGTGGTCGACAAAGCCGGTGACCACCGTCATGTGGCTGGCGTTCAGCCGCTTGGCGACCTCGACCGAGGCGCGGACGTCGGCGAGGAACGCCTCGCGCTCCGCGCCGTCGTCGCTGCCGAAGATCGGACGGAACGCCGACCATTTCGGCATCGACGCGACGAACACGCCCATCGTCATTCCGCGCCGTTGCAGCGCCTTTGCCATCGCGTCCTGCTCGGCGACGCTGCGGCTGCGCGCCTCGTTATCCTCCCAGGCGCGGAAGCCCTGATCGGCGGCGAAGGCGATTTGCTCCAGCCGGTCGCCGCGGCTCGCGAAGCTGCCCTCATGCGGGGCATAGTTGAGCGAGAAGGTCGCGGCGTTGCTCATGCGAGCCTGCCCTTGCGCCGACGACGACAGCGCCGCGGCAGCGGCCCCTGCCAGAATCGTGCGGCGCGACGGCGTCATGCCGCGGCGACCGTCGCGCGACGGCGACGCTCGGACAGCCAGATCGCGCCGAACACGAACAGCAGCACGACCGGCACCAAAGCGAGCTTCGCGAACGACTGCGACGCGGCGGCGTCCTCGACTTGGCGCAATGCCTCGCCGGTCAGCTGCTTGAAGGCGTCCGGTCCGCCCGCGAGCCGCACCTTGGCCTCGTCGAACATGCCGCCGAGTGCGGGGAGGACGAAGAAGCTGGCGAGCGCGCCGGCCGAGCCGACCAGCCCGAGCGCCCATGCTCCGCCGCGCGGGTAGCGTTCCGCGACCGAGGCGAGCATCGTCGGCCACATCGCGCAGACGCCCAACCCCCACACGGTCGAGGCGACCAGCGCCGCGACCGGGGACTGCGCGCGCGACAGCAAGAACAACCCGATCGCGGCGAGCAGGCTGGAGATCCACAGCAGTCCGGGATTGGAGAGCTTGCCGGCAAGACGCCCCGCGAAGTGGCGGAACACGAACATCAAGGCGCTGACATAGACCAGCAGCAGGATGCCGCGCATGCCCACACGGTTGGTGAGCGCGACGTCGAGCCACTGGCCCGGCGCCAATTCCGACGAAGCAGTCAGGAACATCGCGCCGAACCACACGAAGAAGCTCGGGCGGCGGAACACCTCGCCGATCATCGTGCCGAAGCTCTCGCCCTCGACTGCCGCCGGGGCAGGGGGGAAGGTGGTGGTCGCGCCGATGATGACGACGCCGATCGCGGGCAGGAACACCAGCCCCATGATCGCCTGCCACGGCAGGACGTTGGCGAGGAACACGCCCGCGAGCCCGCCGATGATGAGCCCGCCGGGATACCAGGCGTGGAGCACGTTCAGCCGGTGCGTGGTCTCTTCGGGATAGAGGCGCGCGGTCAGCGGGTTGATCGAAGACTCGGCCAGACCCCAGCCGATCCCGCTGAGCATCATGCCCAGCCAGACGAGCGAATAGATCGTCATGCCGGTCGCGATCGCGCCCGCGCCGACGATCAGCGCGGTGCCGAGGATGAAGCAGATGCCCGAGCCGATCACGATCCGCTTCGCGCCGATCTTGTCGAGCAACGCGCTGGCGACGAACAGGGTAATCGCGAAGCCGAGGAACGCCGAGCCGAGCGCCGCGCCGATCAGCTCGCCGGCCTCGACGGGGGCGATCGGGTCGATCCATTGTGCCTTGAGGCTGCTGGCGATCGCCGCACGCAACGACGCGCTGACCGCCGCGGTGGTCAGCGCCAGCACGCTCAGCCAGAACAATCGGGACCGATGCTGCCCCGTGAATGCCGCTGCCTCTGTCTGCACCCTCTACCCCTTTGTTGTCGCGCGATTCTTTTATCGTATTTTTGCAGTCTGACCGATCAGTCGAGCCCGAGCAAGCGCCGGTTCGCGGCCGGATCGGACCCGCCCGCGAAATCGTCGAAGGCGCGTTCGGGGCGACGGATCATGTGCGCGGCGATGAACGGCGCGCCTTCGCGCGCGCCGTCCTCGGGATGCTTCAGGCAGCATTCCCATTCGAGAACCGCCCAGCCGGCATAGCCATATTGCGTCAGCTTCGAGAAGATGCCGCCGAAATCGACCTGTCCGTCGCCGAGCGAGCGGAAGCGGCCGGGCCGGTCGACCCAGTCCGAATAGCTGCCGTACACGCCCGCCTTGCCGGTCGGGTTGAACTCGGCGTCCTTGACGTGGAACATGCGGATGCGGTCGTGATAGAAGTCGATGAACTGGAGATAGTCCATCGCCTGCAGCACGAAATGGCTGGGATCGTAGAGGATATTGGCGCGCTTGTGCCCGCCGACTGCGTCGAGGAACCGCTCGAAGGTGGTGCCGTCGTGCAGATCCTCGCCGGGGTGCAGCTCGAAGCACAGGTCGACGCCCTCGTTCTCGAACGCGTCGAGGATCGGGGTCCAGCGCTTGCCCAATTCGGCAAAGGCGTCCTCGACCATCCCCGCCGGGCGCTGCGGCCACGGATAGACGAACGGCCACGCGAACGCGCCCGAGAAGGTGGCATGCGCGTCCAGCCCCAACCGGCGGCTGGCCTTCGCGGCGAGCTTCAACTGGTCGACCGCCCACGCCTGCCGTTCAGCGGGCTTGCCGCGGAGTTCTTCCGGCGCGAAGACATCGAAGGCGGTGTCATAGGCCGGGTGGACCGCGACGAGCTGACCTTGCAGGTGCGTCGACAATTCGGTGATCGCGACGCCCGCCTCGCGGCAGCGCCCGACCATTTCGTCGGCATAATCCTGGCTCTCGGCGGCGAGCGTCAGGTCCATGCACCGCTCGTCGCGGGTCGGGATCTGCACGCCTTCGTAGCCGGCCTCGGCCATCCAGCGCGCGGCGTTGTCGAGCGTGTCGAACGGCGCGGCGTCACCCATGAACTGCGCGAGGAAGACGCCCGGGCCGCGCATGGTGCCGCCGCCGCTCACTTGGCGGTCTCGGACTTCAGATAGGCGATGATCGCGGCGCGCTTGGCGGGATCGGGGGTGGAGATCGGCATCCGCGTCCCCGGCACCTTCTTCTGCGGCGCGGCGAGATATTCATTGAGCGACGCGTCGTTCCACTTCAGCTGCGCCTTCTTGAACGCGGCCGAATAATTGAAGCCCGGCGCGGAGGCCGGGGCGCGCGTGAACAGCCCGGCGAGGTTCGGCCCGATGCCGTTGCGTTCACCCTTGTGGAGCGTGTGGCACGCCTTGCACGCGGCGAAGGCCTGCTGCCCGTTCTGCTGTGCCGGCGCAGGGGCCGAAACCGCAAGCGCAGTCACGGCGACGATCGGGGCGGCGACTAGCCCGGCGATCAATTTCATCGCATCTCTCCAAACCCAGTTAGGCAAAGCCAATTTGCTTGCCGCCAGTTTACCGCTAAACCGGGCGATAGCAAGGCGGCTGACGTTACGGTCTTCGTAATGACGGTATGCGAATGACGGGAGGATGAATGGCGCGGATTGAACCACTTAAGCTTGGGATGATCGGCGGCGGCGAGGGCGCGTTCATCGGCGCGGTCCACCGGATGGCGGCGGGCATCGACGGCGACTGGCGGCTGGTGGCCGGCGCGTTCAGCAGCGATGCGGGACGCAACGGTCGCACCGGGGAGCTGCTTGGGCTCGATCCGGTGCGCGTCTATGCGTCGATTGATGACATGCTTTCGGCCGAGCGTGCGCTGCCGGAGGGCGAACGGATCGACGCGGTAGCGATCGTGACACCGAATCACCTCCATGCGCCGATGTCGATCGCCGCGCTCGACGCCGGCTTCCACGTCATCTGCGAAAAGCCGATGTCGCTGAACCTGGACGAAGCGCAGGCGATCGCCGCCGCGGCCGAGCGGAGCGGGCGGCATTATGCGCTGGCCTTCACCTACAGCGGCTATCCGATGGTCGAGGAAGCGCGCGCGCGGGTGGCGCGCGGCGACTTCGGCGCGATCCGGCTGGTGCAGGTCGAATATTCGCAAGGCTGGCTGAGCAGCGCGCTGGACCGCGAGGGCAACCGCCAGGCCGAGTGGCGCACCGACCCGGCGCGCGCCGGGCTGGGCGGATGCCTCGGCGATATCGGGACGCACGCGTTCCAGTTGGCCGAGCATGTCAGCGGGTTGCACGTCGAGTCGCTGTGCGCCGACCTGACGACGCACGTGCCGGGGCGGCGGCTCGACGACGACGTCAGCGTGCTGCTGCGCTTCGCGGGCGGTGCGCGCGGCGTGCTGAAGGCGACGCAGGTCGCGGCGGGCGACGAGAACGGCCTGCGGCTGCGCATCCACGGCGAGAAGGGCGGGCTCGACTGGGCACAGATGGAGCCCAATACGCTGACGCTGCGCTGGCTCGACAAGCCGGGCGAGATCGTGCGCACCGGCGGCCCGGGGCTGGCCGAGACGACGCTGGGACGCATCCGTACGCCGGCCGGGCACCCCGAAGGCTATATCGAGGCGTTCGCGAACATCTATCGCGCGGTCGCGGCGACGATCCGCGGCGGCGATACCGTCGCCGAGCGCGGCGCGGCGGCGTGGTTCCCCGGGTCCGGCGACGGCGTGCGGACGATGGCGTTCGTCGAGGCGGTGGTCGCCAACGCCGGGTCCGATCAGAAGTGGAGCGGGCTGGCGGGGTAAACCGCTCGTCTTGCACCACCTCCGTTCGCCCTGAGGAAAGGCTGAGCTTGTCGAAGCCTTGTCTCGAAGGGTGCGCGCAACAAGCGTGCTTCGAGATGGCATTTCGACTTCGCTCAATGCCTCCTCAGCACGAACGGAATGGGTGGTGTCGATCCTTAACGCACCACCTTCGGCAAGATCGCGTCGAGCAGGATCATACCCGATTCGGTGACCCGCAGGCGCGCGCCCTCGCGGACGATCAGATCGGGCAGCGCGGCGATCGCATCGAGGTCGACGATGTCCTCGACGCGCATCCCGCCCGCCGCCGCGATCGCCGCCACATCGACGCCTTCGCGGAGCCGCAGCCCCATCAGCAACGCCTCGCTGACGCGGGTCGGGGCGTCCAGCGGCTCCTCGCTTTCCAGCCCGTGACCGTTGCGCGCCACCGCGGCGAGCCAGTTCTCGGGCTTCTTGCGGCGGAAGGTCGCGAGGTGATCGCGCCGGCCATGCGCGCCGGGGCCGATCCCGGCGTAATCGCGGTAGCGCCAGTAAGCGAGATTGTGGCGGCTCTCCGCGCCCGGCCGGGCGTGATTCGAAATCTCATAGGCGGGCAGGCCCGCGGCCGCGGTGCGTGCGCGGGTCAGTTCGAACAGATCGGCGGCGCTGTCGCCATCGGGGATCGTCAGCCGCCCCGCCGCCGCCTCGGTGGCGAAGCGCGTGCCGGGCTCGATCGTCAGCTGATAGAGCGACAGATGCTCGGTGCCGAACGCCAGCGCGCGCGCCAGCTCGGCGTCCCATGCGTCGGGCGACTGGCCGGGGCGCGCATAGATCAGGTCGAAGCTGACGCGCGCGAAGTGGCGCTGCGCCACGGCGAGCGCGCCGAGACCCTCGTCGATGCCATGCGCGCGGCCAAGAAAATGCAGCGCTTCGTCGTCGAGCGCCTGTAGCCCAAGCGACACGCGATTGACCCCCGCGCGCGCGAGATCGGCGAAACGCGCCGCCTCGACCGACGACGGGTTCGCCTCCAGCGTGATCTCGACATCGCCTAGCGGCGTCCAGGCGCGGGTCGCGGCCTCGATCAGCGCGGCGACGGTGGCGGGCGGCATCAGCGAGGGGGTGCCGCCGCCGAAGAAGATCGAGCCCAGCCGTCGTCCGGGCAGCAACGCCGCCTCGTGCGCGAGATCGGCGAGCAAGGCGTCGTGCCACTCCGCCTCGTCGACGGTGGCGCGAACATGGCTGTTGAAGTCGCAATAGGGGCATTTCGAGACGCAGAACGGCCAGTGGATATACAGCGCCAGCGGCGCGGCGGCACGCGCGGCGCGATCCTGCGCCGCCGCGGCGTCGGGGGAAACGAGGTCGATCATGCCCATGATCGCGCGCATATGGCGGTTCGTCGCAGCAAACGCCACCGTCGGCGCGAAGGAGGAGAATAACGTTGCGGTATCGTAACGATTTGGGCATCCATGGCGGCGATGCTTGTCCGGTCCGCCGCGTTGCTGCTCGCCCTGATTCTCGCCGCGCCCGCCTCGGCCGCCGGGGTTGAATGGCGCATGAACCGCGTGGGGGCGGCGCGCGACGGATTGCTGCTCCAGCGCGCGGTGCTCGAAGCCCACAATCGTGAGCGAAGCGCGGTCGGGCTCGCGCCCTTGCGGTGGAGCGTGACGCTGGCGGCGGCGGCGGCGCGTCATGCCGAAGCGCTGGCCCGCGCCGGGCAGCTTTTCCACGCCGAGCAACCCGGCGGCGATGGATGGCAGGGCGAGAATCTGTTCGCGGGCACGCGCGGCGGCTATGATTATGGCGAGATGGTGCGGTACTGGCTCGACGAGCGCCGCCATTTCCGCAACCGCCCCAGCCCTGGTTTCAGCCGCACCGGGCGCTGGCAGGATGCGGCGCACTACGCGCAGATCGTCTGGCGCACGACCACCGAGGTCGGATGCGCGATGGAGAGCGGGCAGACGCAGGATTTCCTCGTCTGCCGCTACAATCCGGGTGGCGAACTGGCGGGGCGGCGGGCGTATTGAGCCCCGTCATTCCCGCGGAGGCGGGAATCCAGACGCGCAGGTTCTTGCAGGAGCCACCAGCGTCAGCGGTTCTGGATTCCCGCCTGCGCGGGAATGACGGTCTTGGCGACAAGGCCGACGTCAGAAGACCGCCGCGACCATTTGCCGGAACGCATCCCCGCGGTGGCTGATTTCGTTCTTGGCAGGTTCGTCCATCTCGCCGAAGGTCACGTCATGCCCGACCGGCTGGAACACCGGGTCGTAGCCGTGCCCCTTGTCGCCCCGCGGTGGCCAAACGAGCGTGCCGTCGACGCGTCCCTCGAACCATTCGACGTGCCCGTCGGGCCACGCCAGCGCCAGCGCGCAGACGAAATGCGCGTCGCGCGGCGCGTCCGGCGTCTCGGCGAGCTTGTCCTCGACCAACCGCATCGCGTGCCCGAAGTCCTTGTCCGGCCCGCCCCAGCGCGCCGAGAAGATGCCGGGATCGCCGCCGAGCGCGTCGACGCACAGCCCGCTGTCGTCGGCGAGCGCGGGCAGGCCGGAGAGGTCCGCTGCGGCGCGCGCCTTCAGCTCGGCATTCATCACGAAAGTGGTGCCGGTTTCCTCGGGCTCGGGCAGATCGAGCGCGCCCGCCGAGACGACGTCGAGCCCGCGGCCTTCGAGCAGCGCCGCGATCTCGCGCACCTTGCCGGCGTTATGGCTGGCGATCACCAGCTTGCCGGGCTGAAGCTTGCGGATCGCCTGCGGCTCCTTGCCTTCCCCGCTCATGCGACGGCGCGTGCCTGTGCCGCGAAGATCTCGTTGCAGCCGATCCGCGCGAGGCGGAGCAGGCGCAGCAGCGCTTCCTCGTCATAGGTGGCGTGCTCGGCGGTGGCCTGCGCCTCGGCGATGTGGCCGTTCTCGAGCAGCACGAAGTTGGCATCGGCATCGGCGTTCGAATCCTCGTCGTAATCGAGGTCGAGCACCGGATTGCCCTGATAGATGCCGCACGACACCGCAGCGATCTTCTGCTTGATCGGGTCGGCGGTCAGCTTGCCCGAGGCGAGCAGCCCGTCGACCGCCAGCCGCAGCGCGACCCACGCGCCCGAGATCGAGGCGGTGCGCGTGCCGCCATCGGCCTGGATCACGTCGCAGTCGAGCGTGAGCTGCCGCTCGCCGAGTAGCGTCATGTCGGTGACCGCGCGCAAGCTGCGCCCGATCAGCCGCTGGATCTCCTGCGTGCGCCCCGATTGCTTGCCCTTGGCGGCCTCGCGGCTGCCGCGAGTGTGCGTGGCGCGCGGGAGCATCCCGTATTCGGCGGTGACCCAGCCCTGACCCTTGCCGCGCAGGAACGGCGGCACGCGCTCCTCGACCGAGGCGGTGACCAGCACCTTGGTATCGCCGAAGCCGATCAGCACAGAGCCTTCGGCGTGGCGGGTGAAGCGCGGCTCGATCGTGATCGGGCGCATCTGGTCGGGGGTGCGGCCGCTGGGGCGCATTCAACTCTCCTCAAGGTCGGATCGCGCACGCCCTAGCGGGGTTGGTGCGGCGGCGCCAGCGGCTAACGGGAGGATGCGATGCGGGTGATGATGGCGATGGTGGCGGTCCTGGCGGCGGGGTGTACGCCGGTCGAACTGCGATCGCGCCCGGTGGCGATCGAGGGCGATTCGATCAGCTATGCGACGGGACCGTGCTATGGGACCTGCCCGGTGTACAAGGTGACGGTCCGCGCCGACGGCACGGGCACGTTCGAGGGCGAGCGCTTCACTGCGGTGTCGGGCAGCCGCGCGTTCCGGGTGACGCCGGACGATTACCGCCGCTTCGCCGCCGCGCTCGAACCGTATCGACCCGATGGCGAACGGCGGGTGGAGATGGGCTCACCCGATTGCGGCCCCGCGCCGACCGACATGCCGAGCGTCGACGTGAACTGGGCGCTGGCAAGCGGCGGGGCAGGGCATCTGCATTTCTATTACGGGTGCCGGGTCGGCAAGGCGGCGATGGCGGAGGCGTTAAGGCAGGCGCCGTCGTTGCTGCCGATCGCGGGGTTCGTGGGCAAGCGGTGATGCGCTGAGTTGGCATTGCGCGTCTGTCACCCCGCTCGCCGCTGCCGTCATCCCCGCGGAGGCGGGGATCCAGACGCGCAGGCTTCTCGATAGAGGCGCGAGATCCGAGGTTCTGGATTCCCGCCTTCGCGGGAATGACGGGGAGGAGCGTGGGCGCGTCGCCGGTTTTCGCATAAAGCGCTGACGGCGTGCGGCAAGGTCGCTTATTCGACCACCCACGCCCGCGCCGCCGCAGGGTCATCGAACAATTGCAGATACGGCTGCGTCATGACGCGGCGCACCTGCGCGCGCAGCACGGCGCTGACCGCGACGATCGCGATGCGGCTCGCCTTCGGGAACGGGCCCATATGTTGCGCCAATGCCGCCAGCGTCTCCTGCGGTTGCGGGCCGCACGCGCTCATGTCGATCAGCAGGCAATAGCCGGGACGGAAATGCGCGGCGAGGAACTGGCGCATGACGTCGCGCGTGTAGGTGACCACCTCGTCAGGCGTGAAGATTCGGTGCCAGCGGATCGCCAGCAATTGCGTGTCGTGATCGAACGAAACGTCGTACATTGTTGATCTTCCTCGACATCTTCGTAGCGCCCGGCAGGTTGCGGAAAGATGAAGGCACCCGCGGTTGAGCCGCGCGGCGCAGACGCTTACATCTGCGTGCGTGACCCGTTCGCCGCCCATCGCCGAGCTGACCGATCGCGCCCGCGACATTTTCCGGCGCGTCGTCGACGGCTATCTGGAGAGCGGGCAGCCGGTCGGGTCGCGCACGCTGGCGCAGGCGGGGCTCAACCTGTCGCCCGCCTCGATCCGCGGGGTGCTGGCGCAGCTCGAGCTGGCCGGGCTGCTGACCGCGCCGCATACCTCGGCGGGGCGGATGCCTACGGAGCGCGGGCTGCGGCTGTTCGTCGACGGCATGATGCAGGCGCACGCGCCGAGCGACGAGGAACGCCAGCAGATCGAGGCGCGCGCCGGCACCGGCGGGCCGGTCGAGGAAGCGCTGGCGGCGACCACCGCGGCGCTGTCGGGGCTGTCGGCGTGCGCCGGGCTGGTGATGGTGCCCAAGCGCGAGGCGGTGCTGCGGTCGATCGGCTTCGTGCCGCTTGGGGCCACGCAGGCGCTGGCGGTGCTGGTCGGGGAGGATGGCGCGGTCGAGAATCGCGTGATCGACCTGCCCGCGGGGATCGCGCCGGGCGCGTTGGTCGAGGCGGGCAATTTCATGACCGCGACGCTTGCCGGGCTGACGCTGGGCGAGGCGCGCGCGCGGCTGGAGCACGAACTGTCGCAGGGGCGCTCGGCGCTCGACGCGGCGGCGCGGGCGCTGGTCGAACGCGGGCTGGCGGTGTGGAGCGAGGATGGCGCACGCCGCCCGGTGCTGATCGTCCGCGGGCACGGCCGGCTGCTCGACGATGCCGATGCCGCCGATCTGGAGCGGGTGCGCGCCCTGCTCGACGATCTCGACGGCAAGCAGGAGGTCGCGGCGCTGCTCGACTCGGCGCGCGCGGGCGATGCCACCCGCATCTTCATCGGCGCGGAGAACAAATTGTTCACGCTCAGCGGCTCCTCGGTGATCGCAAAGCCGTTCCGCGGTCGTGACGGGCGCGTGGTCGGGGTGGTGGGCGTGATCGGCCCGACGCGGTTGAACTACGCGCGCGTCGTGCCCATGGTGGATTTCACGGCCGCGACGCTTACCCGCTTGCTGGGGTGAGGCGCGGTTTTCGACGTAGAAGAACAGGACGGATATGACCGACAACGCCACCCCTGCCGACGACCTTCGGGAAGTAACCGCCGAGGCCGCCCCCGAGGTCGCGGAACACGACGCCGCCGCGACGCGGATCGCCGAGCTGGAGGAACAGCTCGCCGCCGCACGCCAGGAGACGCTGTATGCGCAGGCCGATATCCAGAACGTCCGCCGCCGCGCCGAGAAGGACGCCGCCGATGCGCGTGCCTATGCCGCAACCGGCTTTGCGCGCGACGTGCTGTCGGTGGCCGACAATCTGGAGCGCGCGCTGGCCGCGATCCCGGCGAGCCTGCGCGAGGACGAGAAGTTCAAGGGGCTGGTCACCGGCCTCGAGGCGACCGGCCGCGAGCTGGCGAACGTCTTCGGCCGGCACGGGCTGACCAAGATCGACGCGATGGGGCAGTCGCTCGACCCCAACAAGCACCAGGCAATGATGGAAGTGCCGAGTGACGCCGCGCCGGGCACGATCGTGCAGGAGATGCAGTCGGGCTGGATGATCAAGGATCGCCTGCTTCGCCCGGCGTTGGTCGGTGTGGCGAGGAAGCCGGATTGAACGGCAGACGAAGGATACGCCATCCCCGCGAAGGCGGAAATCCAGAACCCCTGAGATTGCGACCCCATCGACGGACCCGCGCGTCTGGATCCCCGCCTCCGCGGGGATGACGGGTAAAGGAAGAGGGCGGGCGGCGGCTTCCACCGCGCCCGCCCTTTTTCGTGGCCGACGCCGCCGCGGCTCAGTCGAGTCGGCGTGCCAGTTCCACGTTCAGCCCCAGCGCGATCAGCGTGCCGAGCGCGCCCGACAGAAGATAACCGCCCGCCGCGACCAGCCCGAACGCCTGCGTCAGCGCCAGCGCGGCCAGCGGGGCGAAGCCCGCGCCGAACAGCCATGCCAGATCCGACGTCAGCGCCGCGCCGGTGTAGCGCGCGCGCTTCGGGAAGTTGCTGGTCACCGCGCCCGACGACTGGCCGAACGACAGGCCGAGCAGCAGGAAGCCCATGACCATGAACAGGATCTCGCCCGCACGGCCGCCGTTCAGCAGCGTCGGCGCGAATCCGCTGAAGGCCGCAATGCCCGCGGCGGTATAGCCCAGCACGCTGCGCCGCCCGATCCGGTCGGCAAGCAGCCCCGACAGCACGATCGCGCCCAGCCCGACGACGCCGCCCAGCACCTCGATCATCAGGAAGGTCGAGATATCCTCGCGGGTGTAGAGCGCCACCCACGACAGCGGGAACACCGTGACCATATGGAACAGCGCGAAGCTGGCCAGCGGCGCGAACGCCCCGATGATGATGTTGCGCCACTGCGCCTTAACGGTCGCGGTGACGCGCGACGGGGTCAGCTCGCGGGTGTGGAACAGCTCGCTATATTCCGGCGTCACGACGATGCGTAGCCGCGCGAACAGCGCCACGACGTTGAGCGCGAAGGCGACGAAGAACGGATAGCGCCAGCCCCACGAGATGAAGTCCTCCGGTGCCAGCGTCGACAGGAAGAAGGCGAACAGCGCGCTCGCCACGATCAGGCCCAGCGGCGCGCCGAGCTGCGGCACCATCGCCCACCATCCGCGCTTCTTCTCGGGCGCGTTGAGCGCGAGCAGCGACGGCAGCCCGTCCCAGGCGCCGCCCAGCGCGATCCCCTGGCCGACCCGGAACAGCGCCAGCAGCACCGCCGACGAGGTGCCGATCGTCGCATAGCCGGGCAGGAACGCGACCAGCACCGTCGAGGTGCCGAGCAGGAACAGCGCGATCGTCAGCTTCGTGCCGCGACCGTAGCGACGGTCGAGCTTCATGAAGATCTGCGTGCCGATCGGCCGCGCGATGAATGCCAGCGGGAAGAGCGCGAACGACCACAGAGTCGCGGCGATCGGCTGCATATAGGGGAAGATCACCGCCGGGAACACGAGCACCGAGGCGATCGCATAGACGAAGAAGTCGAAGAACTCGGAGGTACGGCCGATGATCACGCCGATCGCGATTTCACCGGGGCGCACATCGTGATCCCCTTTGCTATGAAGGGCGCGAGCATCCTGCTCTAGCGACGTGGACGAAGCGGTGGCCATATTCATTCCCGATCGGTCGGACGGACGGTTTCCGGCGGAGCCCTACCCTAAACCATTCGCGGCGTGGATGGGACAAAATGTCCTATTCCGCTGCGCCGCAGCAAAGCCTAGCTCGCGCGGCATGACCCGTCGTCCCGCCCCCCGTCGTTCCACCCGACCTGCGCCCGGCCGCACGCGCTTCGTCCGTCACCTCGCTGCCGCGGCCGCGCTGGCCGCGCTCGGCGGATGCAACACCGTCGTGATGCGCCCCGCCGGGGATGTTGCGGTGCAGGAATCCAACCTGATCGTCTGGTCGGTCGTGCTGATGCTGCTGATCATCGTGCCGGTCATGGCATTGGTGGTGCTGTTCGCGTGGCGCTATCGCGAGTCGAACACCGAGGCGAGCTACGAGCCCGACTGGGATCATTCGACGGGGCTGGAGCTGGTGATCTGGGCAGCGCCGCTGCTGATCATCATCGCGCTGGGTGCCCTGACCTGGGTGGGCACGCACACGCTGGACCCATATCGCCCGCTGGCGCGCACCGCGCCGGGCAAGCCGGTGGCGGCGAACGTAACGCCGCTGGAGGTGCAGGTCGTCGCGCTCGATTGGAAATGGCTGTTCATCTACCCCGAACAGGGCGTGGCGACGGTCAACGAGCTGGTCGTGCCGGTCGATCGCCCGGTGAAGTTCACGATGACCTCGTCGAGCGTCATGAACGCGCTGTGGGTGCCGGCGATGGCGGGCATGATCTACACGATGCCGGGCATGGAGACGGTGCTGCACGGCGTGCTGAACCGCACCGGCAAGTTCGAGGGCCGTTCGGGTAATTATTCGGGCGCCGGCTTTTCGCACATGACCTTCTGGACACATTCCGTGACCCCGGCGCGCTTCGACCAATGGGTCGCAGGCGTGAAGCGCAACCGCTGGCAGCTCGACAATGCCACCTATCTGAAGCTCGCCAAGCCGAGCGAGAAGGTGCGTCCGATCGGCTTCGGCGCGGTCGACGCGGGGTTGTTCAAACGCGTCGTCGCGATGTGCACGAAGCCGGGCACCAATTGCATGGAGAACATGTCGCATGCCGGCCCGGCGGTGAACGACCGGCCGCAGCGCCCCGACGAGCCCGAGGGCGCGCTGACCCGCGATCCGTCGCAGAAGGGCGACAGTCCACACTCGACCGCGCCGCAGGGTGCGGCGCCGGGATCGAACGATCCGGGGGCGGGAAACCGTGATATGACCATGCTCGATAAATTCGGGCTCGACCTTCCCGCGCCGCGGCGCGCCAACGCCTCCAAGGAGGCTTGAGGACATCATGTCGGACGACCTCATCAAGACGATCTTCGGGCGGCTGACGCTCGAGAGCTTTCCGATCCACGAGCCGATCCTGGTCGGGACCTTCATCATGGTCGCGATCGGCGGTGCCGCGGTGTTGGGCGCGCTCACCTATTTCAAACTGTGGGGCTATCTCTGGAAGGAGTGGTTCACCAGCGTCGATCACAAGAAGATCGGCATCATGTACATCGTGCTGGCGCTCATCATGTTCCTGCGCGGCTTCGCCGACGCGTTGATGATGCGCGCGCAGCAGGCGGTCGCCTTTAACGGCAGCGAGGGCTTCCTGCCTGCGCACCACTACGACCAGGTGTTCACCGCGCACGGTGTGATCATGATCTTCTTCGTGGCGATGCCGTTCGTCGCGGGGCTGATGAACTATGTCGTCCCGCTGCAGATCGGCGCGCGCGACGTCAGCTTCCCGTTCCTGAACAATTTCAGTTTCTGGATGACGGTCAGCGGTGCGGTCACCGTGATGATGAGCCTGTTCGTCGGTGAGTTCGCGCGGACCGGCTGGCTGGCGATGGCGCCCTTGTCGGGGCTTGATTACTCGCCCGATGTCGGCGTCGACTATTATATCTGGGCGCTTCAGATCGCGGGCGTCGGGACCTTGCTGTCGGGCGTCAACCTGCTGGCGACGATCATCAAGATGCGCGCGCCGGGCATGAGCCTGATGCAGATGCCGATCTTCACCTGGTCAGCGCTGGTCACCAACGTCCTGATCGTCGCGGCCTTCCCGGTGCTGACCGCGGTGCTCGCGATGCTCAGCCTCGATCGCTACATCGGCACCAACTTCTTCACGAACACCGGCGGGGGCAACCCGATGATGTACGTGAACATGATCTGGATCTGGGGCCACCCGGAGGTCTACATCCTGATCCTGCCGGCGTTCGGCGTATTCTCGGAGGTCGTCTCGACCTTCTCGGGCAAGCGGCTGTTCGGCTATACCTCGATGGTCTACGCGCTGATCGTCATCTGCATCCTGTCGTATCTGGTGTGGCTGCACCACTTCTTCACGATGGGTTCGGGCGCCAGCGTCAACAGCTTCTTCGGCATCACGACGATGATCATCTCGATCCCGACGGGGGCGAAGATCTTCAACTGGCTGTTCACGATGTATCGCGGGCGGATCCGTTTCGAGCTGCCGATGATGTGGGCGGTCGCGTTTATGCTGACCTTCGTGGTCGGGGGCATGACCGGGGTGATGCTGGCGGTGCCGCCGGCGGACTTCCAGTTCCACAATTCGCTGTTCCTGATCGCGCACTTCCACAACGTCATCATCGGCGGCGTGCTGTTCGGGATGTTCGCGGGCGTGAATTACTGGTGGCCCAAGGCCTTCGGGTTCAAGCTCGACAAATTCTGGGGCACGATCAGCTTCTGGTGCTGGGTCGTCGGCTTCTGGGTCGCGTTCACTCCGCTGTACGTGCTGGGGCTGATGGGTGTCACCCGCCGTCTGCGCGCCTTCGAGGATCCGTCGCTCCAGATCTGGTTCGTGATCGCCGCGATCGGTGCGCTGATCATCGCCGCCGGGATCGGCGCCATGCTGATGCAATTCTACGTCAGCATCCGCGACCGCGAGAAGCTGCGCGATTTCACGGGCGATCCGTGGAACGGCCGCACGCTGGAATGGGCGACCTCGTCCCCGCCGCCGGCCTATAATTTCGCCTTCTCGCCGGTCGTCCACGATCTGGACGCGTGGCATGACATGAAGTCGAAGAAGGCCGAGCGTCCGACCAGCGGCTTCCGCGCGATCCACATGCCAAAGAACACCGGCGCCGGCGTCATTCTGGCGGGTCTGTCGACCGTGTTCGGCGTGGCGATGATCTGGTACATCTGGTGGCTGGCGGCGGTGGCGTTCGTCGCGCTGATCGCGACCGCGATCGGGCACACCTTCAACTACGACCGCGACTTCCACATTCCCGTCGAGGATGTCGTCAATAGCGAGGATGCGCGCACCCGCGCGCTCCAGCAGGCGGGGGTGTGAGCACGATGAGCACGACGACGCAGACCGCCCCGGGCACCCAGGCCCCGTCCTATTACGATCTGGACGAGCACGAGCATCCGCCCGGCGCCAGCACGATGCTGGGGTTCTGGCTGTACCTGATGAGCGACTGCCTCATCTTCGCGATGCTGTTCGCGGCGTACGGCGTGTACGGCGGCAGCTATGCCGGCGGACCGGGGCCCAAGGAGCTGTTCGAGCTGCCGCTGGTGGCGGTGAACACGACCGCGCTGCTGCTGTCGTCGATCACCTATGGCTTCGCGATGATCAACGCCGACGAGCAGAACAAGGCAGCGACCTTGCGTTGGCTAGCGATCACCGGCGTGTTCGGTGCGGCGTTCCTGTCGATCGAGCTGTATGAATTCAGCACCCTGATCCACGAAGGCGCTGGGCCGTGGCGCTCAGCGTTCCTGTCGTCCTTCTTCACCTTGGTCGGTACGCACGGGCTGCACGTTACCTTCGGCATCATCTGGCTGGTGACGCTGATGGTGCAGGTCGCGCGCCGCGGGTTGGAACCGGCCAACCTGCGCCGCCTGCAGTGCCTGTCGCTGTTCTGGCACTTCCTCGACGTCATCTGGATCGGCGTCTTCACCTTCGTCTATCTGCTGGGAGTGCTCCGCTGATGAGCGCCGATACGCACGGTCACGGCCAGGCCCACGATCACGGCCACCACGACGCGCACGACCATCACGGCGGTGCCGCACACGGTTCGCGCCGCGAATATTGGATCGGCTTCCTCCTGTCGGTGCTGCTGACCGCGCCGGCCTTCGGGCTGGTGATGACGGGCGTCATCTCCGATCCACGCGTCACCGCCGGGATCGTGATGGCGCTGGCGATGGTGCAGATCGTGGTCCACATGATCTACTTCCTGCACATGAACACCAAGTCCGAGAACGGCTGGACGATGCTGGCGTTGATCTTCACCGCGATCATCGTGCTGATCGTGATCGCCGGGTCGCTGTGGGTGATGTACCACATGAACCTCAACATGATGCCGGGCATGGGTGGAGAGATGTCCAGCGGCGGCATGTGATGCGCGCACGCCATGCCCTTGCCGGCGTCGCGCTGCTGCTGGCGGCGGTGCTGGCGGGGCTGGGCGTGTGGCAGGTCGAGCGGCGCGCGTGGAAGCTCGCGCTGATCGACCGGGTCGAGGCGCGGCTCGCCGCCCCGGCCCAGCCCGCCCCGCCCCACGCGCGTTGGGCAACGATCACCGACGACGACGCCTACGCCCGCGTCACCGCCGCCGGGACGTGGCGCGCCGCCCCGCCGATCTTCACGCAGGCGGTCACCGATTTCGGCGCGGGCTATTGGGTGCTGTCGCCGCTCGACACCGCGGGCGGCACAATCCTCGTCAACCGCGGCTTTGTGCCCGCCGGCGATCGCAAGGCCATCGGTTCGCCGAGCGGCGCCGCGCGCATCACCGGCCTGCTGCGCGTCACCGAGCCCGACGGCGGCTTCCTGCGCGACAACGATCCTGCCGACGACCGCTGGTATTCGCGCGACACCGAAGCGATCGGCCGCGCGCGCCGACTCGGTCCGGTCGCGCCCTATTTCATCGACGCCGAGGCGGTGCCGGGGGTGGAGTGGCCGCGTGGCGGGCTGACGGTGGTGCGCTTCCGCAACAATCACCTGGTCTATGCGGTGACATGGTTCGGGTTGGCGGCGATGATGGCGTATTTCGCGTGGCGCATCGTGCGCATCCGGGACGAGGCGGAAGCGGCTTAGCGGGACTAAACACTTCCCGAGGCCCAAGCGTTCCCGGCATTGATAAATTTAAGATCCGGTAAGCATTCGTCGCATGTTGGCCGTGAAGGCGATCACACGGTTGAAGGTAGAAGATACGATCGTTTCGGCAAATAGATGCACGCCTTTGCCGGACACAAAATGTAATTCTTTCAATGCCCGCTTATCACGTCGTCATCGTTGACTCGGCGTTAATCAAGCGCTGTCTGGTCGATGGCAAGCGCGGCCCGATAATCCTTACGGCCGCTGCTTCGTCCGACGACAACAGAGGGAGTTGCGGTCATGATTAAATCATCATTGCTCGCCTGCGCGGCATTGCTACTACCGGCAGCCGCATCGGCGGCGACGATCTTCGGCGTGGACGAAACCAACCAGCTGGTGACCTTCAGCAGCACGACGCCCGGGACGTTCACCTCGTCGGTGAAGATCACCGGCACCAGCAGCAGCATCGAGGCACTCGATTTCCGTCCACTGAACGGCGCGCTTTATGGTCTGGGCACGGACCGCATAGTCTACACGATCGACACCATGACGGGCGTGGCCACCGCCGCCAGTGCGGCGCTGGGCATCGAAGGAAGCGTCTTCGGGTTCGACTTCAATCCCACGATCGATCGCGTGCGGATCGTGAGCAATACCAACAACAATTACGTCTACAATCCGAACGACGGTTCGCTGACGGGCGCGCCGACCACCAGCGCGCTCGGCTATGCCGTCGGTGATGCCAACGCCGGCCGCGATCCGGGCGTCAGCGCGGCGGCCTATACCACGTCGAGCTTCGGCGCGCCGGGCACTTCCACGCAGCTTTACGTGATCGACACCGACCTCGACGTGCTCGCCCGGCAGAACAACAACGGCGGCGTGTTGACGACGGTAGGCGGACTGGGAGTCGATCTCGGCTCGCGTACCAGCTTCGACATCGCCGGCAACGAGGCCTTCGCCTTCAACGGACGCTCGCTCTATAGCGTCGACCTCGCCTCCGGTGCGCTGTCGTCGTTGGGCGATGCGCCGCGCCAGCTGTTCGGGATCGCGGTCGCGCCGGTTCCCGAGCCAGCGACTTGGGCGATGATGATCATGGGGTTCGGTGCGGTCGGCTATTCCATGCGCCGTCGTTCGACGACACGAGTCGCGCGGCAGATCGCCTGATCCGAAGTGGCCGCGGCGCAGTCGGGTGACGGTGCCGCGGTCATATTCTTTGCCCATGCCTGCGCGCCGAGATGCCGTCATCCGCGCCTGCGTGTCCATCGGCGACTTTCTCACCGGCGATCCCGCGCCAGCCTGATCGGGTGATAGCGCACCACCCCCGATCCGCCGTAAGGAGCGGGGATGGCCGCCTCTGACATCATCGCCGGAACCGGGCTGCGCGAGGACGCTGGGCGGCGCAACGTGCGGCTGCTGTCGATCCTGCGCTGGCTGGCGGTCGGCGGCCAGCTCGCGACCATTCTGCTGGTCCACTTCGTCGTCGGGGTGCATCTGCCGCTGGTGCCGATGCTCGTCGCGGTCGCGGTGCTGGTCGCGCTCAATCTCGCGATCGCACAGATCGTCGGACGGCGGCCGATCACCTATGGCGCGCTGTTTGCGACGCTGCTGGTCGATGTCGCTTGCCTAACGACGCAGCTGTATCTCAGCGGTGGGGTCGGCAATCCGTTCGTCACCTTGTTTCTGCTGCAGGTCGTCATAGCCGCGCTGCTACTGCGCGATCATGCGAGCTGGGCGATGGTCGCGCTCAGCAGCGGGGTGTTCGCGTGGCTGGCGCATGCCGCGCCGCCGTTCGCGCTGCCGCGCGGCTGGGCCTCGACGTTGTCGACGCCGTATATTGCGGGAAGCTGGTTCAATTTCACGCTCACCGCGACCTTGCTGGCGCTGTTCGTCACGCGGATCGTCCGCAACGTTTCCGAACATGACGCGCGGCTCGCCGCGCTCCGCCAGCGTGCCGCCGAGGAGGAGCATATCGTCCGCATGGGGTTGCTCGCCAGCGGCGCGGCGCATGAACTCGGCACGCCCTTGTCGTCGATCGCGGTGATGCTGGGCGACTGGCGGCGCGAGCCCGCGATCGCCGCCTCGCCGGCGCTGCTCGCCGATCTCGACGACATGCGTACCGAGGTAACGCGCTGCAAGGACATCCTCAGCCAGGTGCTGCTCGCGTCGGGCGAGGTGCGCGGGATGGGGCCGGTGCGCACCACGCTCAAGACGTTCCTTTCGGGGATTGTCGGCGACTGGCGGGGCAAGACGCAGGTCGCCGCCGCCTACGAACATCTGATGACCGGCGACCCGCGGATCGTCGCCGACAAGGCGCTGGCGCAGACGATCACCAACCTGCTCGACAACGCGCTAGAGGCGGGTGGGCGCACGATCGCGCTGTGTGCGTGGTGGGACGGCGACCGGCTGGTGCTGTCGGTACGCGACGATGGGCGCGGGTTTGCGCCGGCGATCCTGGACGGGCTCGGCAAGCCCTATATGAGCACCAAGGCGCGGCGCGGGGCCGGGCTGGGGCTGTTCCTCGCCGTCAACGTCCTGCGCACGCTGGGCGGCACCGTCTCGGCGCGCAACCGCGAAGGCGGTGGGGGCGAGGTGACGCTGACGCTGCCGATCGCGGCAATCTCGATCCCGGAGGAAGGCGCATGAGCGAGCGACGGCTGCTGATCGTCGAGGATGATGCGGTGTTCGCGCGCACGCTGGCGCGCTCGTTCGAGCGGCGCGGCTATCAGGTGCGCGCGATCGCCGACCCCGACGATCTCGATGCGGCGGTGGACGCGCTGAAGCCGGATCATGCGGTAGTCGACCTAAGACTTGGCAATGCCTCCGGGCTGACGTGCGTCGCGCGGCTCCATGCACTCGACGCGCAGATGCGGATCGTGGTGCTGACCGGCTTCGCGAGCATCGCGACCGCGGTCGAGGCGGTGAAGCTGGGAGCGACCAATTACCTGTCGAAGCCGGCGAATTCCGACGATATCGAGGCGGCATTCCAGGCCAGCGGCGAAGGCGACGCCACCGTCGAGCTGGTCGCGCCGCCGACGTCGCTGCGCACGCTGGAATGGGAGCATATCCACCAGACGCTCGCCGACTGCGGGTTCAACGTATCGGAGGCGGCGCGACGGCTGGGAATGCACCGGCGGACCCTGGCGCGGAAGCTGGGCAAGCGGCATCTGTGAAGACGGGCGTCACCCCTGCGCAGGCAGGGGCCCATGTCTGTCGAATGTCGCGTCAGGTCTGACACATGAATGTCTCCAGTGTGTTAGGCTTAACGCGGCACGACACAGAAATAGGCCCCTGCCTGCGCAGGGGCGACGGTTACGAGACAGCCATCCACAGCGCCATTGCGATCATCATGACATTCTCGGTCAATGACACGAAGCCCAGCGGCACGCGGGTTGCGCCGCCGACGCAGGCGCATTTGAGATCGCGCTTGTCGACATAGACCGCCTTGAACACCGAAGCCGCTCCGACCGTGCCGATGAACAGCGCGATCGGCACCGATAGCCAGTTCGCGACATGCGCGGTCATCAGCACGCCCGCCAACCCCTCGGCAAACGGATAGACATAGCCGTAGCGCACCCAGCGTTTCGCCAGCAGGTCGTAATTGAGGAACATCGTCGAGAAGGTCTCGACGTCCTGCAACTTGAGCAGCGCGAGCACGCACATGCTGAACGCGATGAACCATTCGGCGGCGCGCAGCGTCACCGGGGTGCCGAACGCCGCGGTGCTCGCCGCCAGCGCCATCAGCGCGGTCATCGCGAACACCGCCAGCACGGGGCGGTAGCTCGTCTCACCGGATGCTGGCACGTGGATGCCGAAGAAGCGGCGCAGATCGTCATAGCCGCCGACGCGGTCGCCGGCGATGAAGGTCTGCGGCGTGGTCTTGACGCCATACGCGGCCTTGAAGGCGTCGGTTGCCTCGCGAGTGCGCAACGGCTGATCGTCGACGGTATAGCCGCGTCGCTGCAACAGGTCTTTCGCCTTTACGCCGTACGGGCAGGTGTGGGTCGGCATCACCATCCGGTAGAGCGTGGCGCGCTTTTCGGTCGTCGACGTCATATGACGAAGATAAGCGAATGCCTCGTCATTGCGAGCGACGCGACGCACTTCCGCCGCAACGACGTGGGTGGGTCAGTGACCAAGAATGCGTCGATAGAGCGCGATGTAGTCGTCGGCCATACGCGCGACGGTGAATCGCTCGGCGACGGCGCGACGGCAAGCGGCGCGGTCGATCTCGCCCGCGCGCTCGATCGCGGCCACCGCTTCGTCCACGGTGTCGACCAGGAAGCCGGTGACGCCGTCCTCGATCAGTTCGGGCATCGAGCCGCGGCGGGTGGCGATCACCGGCGTCCCGCACGCCATCGCCTCGATCACCGACAGCCCGAACGGCTCGTCGAAATTGATGAGGTGGAGCAGCGCACGCGCCTTGCCGAGCGCCGCAACGCGTGCCTCGCCCCCGACCGCGCCGTGATAGCGAATGCGATCGTCGAGCGCGGAGGCGACCGACCGGTCATGATAGCCCTGATCCTGCACGATTCCGTAGAGGTTCAGCGCGCGCGCCGATGCGCGCGCCGCCGCGATCGCCTCGGCCGCGCCCTTGTCGGGATGAAGCCGGCCGAAGAACAACAGGTCGTCGCTGCCTTCGGCATCGAAGCGAAAGTCGTCGAGCGGGATGCCGTGGTGGATCGTCGCGGCGTAACGCAGGTCAGGGTGCCGGTCGGCGTCACTGATCGCGACATAGTGCACGCGGTCCTGAAACGGCGCGTACATCGGCAGGATGCGGTCCGAGGAAAAGCCGTGGATCGTCGTCACCATCGGCGTCTCGACCAGCGGCGCGAAGGCGTGCGCGGGGAAATCGGCCTGATTGTGGATCAGGTCAAAGCGATCGGCCTGCGCGAACAGGTGGCTGAGGTGGCGATATTCCCAGACCTTCGCGTCGATGCGCGAGTCTTCGGAATAGGGTGCGGGGACGACGCCGTCGAGGGTGGCGGCGGTGAGGCTGTCGAGCGTCGCGAACAAGGTGACGTCGACGCCGCGTTCGACGAGCGCCTCGGTGAGCAGATGCGTGACCAATTCCCACGGGCCGTAATGACGCGGCGGGGTGCGCCACGCGATCGGGGCGAGCATGGCGATCTTCATCGGCGGTGGTCCTGTCGTTCGTAAGTTCGCCGCGGAAACGGCCGGGGCTGAACGACTCGGTCACGGTCGACGAGCCATCGGGAGCAGGCGAACCGAGGATAAGAAGCCTGGCCCCGGATCAACGCCCTCCTGAGCGTGTCGCAGGGCCGGGCGACGGGCGGGGTTAGGCGCCAACCGCCTCCAGCAGCCCGGTGAACATCCGCTTCCCGTCGTCGCCGCCGTGCGCGGGTTCGATGCGGCGCTCGGGGTGGGGCATCATGCCGAGCACGTTGCCGTCGGCACTGACGATGCCCGCGATGTCGCGCGCGCTGCCGTTGACCGGCTCGGCATAGCGGAACGCGATCTGGCCTTCGCCTTCCAGCCGGTCGAGCGTCTCGGGGTCGGCGACGTAATTGCCGTCATGGTGCGCGACCGGAAAGCGGACCTGCTCGCCGGCCGTATAGCCGCGCGTGAAGACGGTGCCGGCATTCTCGACGGTCAGCGCGACATCGCGGCAGACGAAGTTGAGCCCGGCGTTGCGCATCAGCGCGCCCGGAAGCAGCCCGGCCTCGGTCAGCACCTGAAAGCCGTTGCAGACGCCGAGTACCTTCAGCCCGCGCGCCGCCTGTTCGCGCACCGCGGTCATGATCGGCGAACGTGCCGCCAGCGCACCGGAGCGCAGATAATCGCCGTAGGAGAAGCCGCCGGGCACCGCCACCACGCCGATCCCGGCGGGCAGTTCGGTGTCGCGGTGCCACACCATATGCGGCGCGGTGCCGGTCGCCTGCTCCAGCGCCACCGCGATGTCGCGGTCGCAGTTGGAGCCGGGGAAGACGATGACCGCGGTCTTCACGCGCGCTCGATCCGATAATTTTCGATGACGGTGTTGGCGAGCAACTGCCGGCACATCGCGTCGACGTCCGCATCGGCGGTGTCGTCGGCGACCTCCAGCTCGATCAGCTTGCCAACCCGCGCGCTGTCGACGCCCGAGAAGCCGAGCCCCGAAAGGGCGTGTTCGATCGCCTTGCCCTGCGGATCGAGCACGCCGGGCTTGAGCGTCACGTAGATGCGAAGTTTCATGGCCGCGCGCTATGCCCCGGCGCGCGCGCCGGGGCAAGCGTGGCGGTTACTTGCCGCGGTTCTTGCGATGCTCGTCGAGGTCGAGGACCGCGGTGTCGCCACCCTCGGGCAGCAGGCCGAGCCGGCGCGCGACTTCCTGATAGGCTTCGACCTCGCCGCCCATGTCGCGGCGGAAGCGGTCCTTGTCGAGCTTCTCGTTGGAGGCCATGTCCCACAGCCGGCAGCCGTCCGGGCTGATCTCGTCCGCCAGAATGATGCGGCCGTAGTCGTTATCCCAGATTCGGCCGAACTCCAGCTTGAAGTCGACCAGCCGGATGCCGACGCCCGCGAACAGGCCCGAGAGGAAGTCGTTCACGCGAATCGCCAGATCGGCAATGTCGTGCATCTCTTCCTGGCTGGCCCAGCCGAACGCCGCGATATGCTCGTCGGAGATCATCGGATCGCCGAGCGCGTCGTCCTTGTAATAATATTCGAGGATCGTGCGCGGCAGCTTTACGCCCTCCTCGATCCCAAGCCGCTTGCTGATCGAGCCGGCGGCGACGTTGCGGACCACGACCTCGATGGGCACGATCTCGACCTGCCGGATCAACTGCTCGCGCATGTTGAGGCGGCGGATGAAGTGGGTGGGCACGCCGATGTGATCGAGCAGCGTGAAGATGTGCTCGGAGATACGGTTGTTGAGCACGCCCTTGCCGTTGATCGTGCCCTTTTTCTGGGCGTTGAAGGCGGTGGCGTCGTCCTTGAAATACTGGATCAGCGTGCCGGGCTCCGGACCCTCGTACAGGATCTTCGCCTTGCCTTCGTAGATCTGCCGCCTGCGTGCCATGCTTGCCCTCGAAAAGAAGCGCCCCGGCGGCGCAGATGTGCGGACGGCCGGGGCGGGGAATCAAGCTCGGCTATAGGGGAAGGGGGCGATGGCTGCAAATCGGCAGCGTCACCGCGCGAAGGCTGCTGCGATCAGCCGCTTCGTCTCCGCCCAGGCGGCGGTGCCGGGGGTGACCAGCTCGACATGGCCGGTGTCCGCGACCTCGTGGAGCGTCGCTGAGTCGCCGGCGGCGCGGGCGCGGGCGACGTAATCGGTGGCCATCCGGAACGGGATGATGCGGTCGGTGCGGCCGTTGACGAGGTCCTGCGGGACGCCCAGCGGGAAGAGCCGTGGCACCGACGTGTCGGCATAGGGATCGGCGCGCGCGGTGCCGATCAGCTTCGCTACGACCTCCGTGCCGCAGCCATTGTCGGGGCTGGCGGCGGTGGCCTCGAGATCGGGGAGACCGCCGAGGCTGATGACATGCGCGATCTTCAGCGGGTCTGGGGTGGCGAGCGAGCTGGTCGCAGGGAGGCGGGGGCGGGCGGCGAGCCACAGCGCGAGGTGCCCGCCCGCGGAATGGCCGAGCGCGACGACGCGTGACGTGTCGAGTCCGAATCGTGCGGCATGGGTGCGCAGCGCGTCGGCCGCCGCCGCCGCATCGGCGAAGGTGCCCGGATAGCCGCCGCCGTCCCGGTCGACGCCGCGATAGTCGATGTTCCACACCGCATAGCCGCTGCGGCGCAGGTCGTCGGCGACCCAGTCCATCAGCCGGCGGTCGGCGATCGCGGTCTGCCAGCAGCCGCCGTGCACCATGAGGACGGTGCGATGCGGCCCCGGTTCGGCAGGAAGCCAGACGTCAACCTTTTGCAGCGCATCGTCGCCGTAGGCGATCGTCGCATCGGGTGTGGCGCGCGGTCGAGCGGTCAGGTCGGCCCAGGTAAGCGGCGTCGGCGGCATCGCGGTCGTACATGCCGTGGCGAGCAACGCCGCGGCAAGCGCGATCAGTTGCGGCGCTCGCGCCACAGTGCGGGCAGCGCCAGCAGGACGATCCCCGTCAGCGCGATTGCGGTTTTCAGCCATGTCGCGAACGGTCCCTGGGTCTGGTCGACATAATAGACCGCATAGACGATCGCGACGTGCCAGACATAGACGTGGAGCGAATGCCGACCGAGCAGGCGCAGGAACGACAGCGAAAACAGCCCGCGCGCAAGCATCGCGGTTCGCCGGACGCCGGGGTAGGCATGGTCCTTTCCGGCGATCAGCAGCCACGTCAGCCCGGTGGTCGCAGCGACGAAGTTGATGAGGTAGATCGGCCCGAAGTCGCCACGGATGCCGAGCGTGTCGATCTTGTCGATCAGCCATTGCGGCAGCATCCCAAAGGCGCTGAACAGCCGCAGCGGGGCGAAGAACAGGCAGATCGCCAATGCGACCTTCGCCGGGGCGGTATGATCGGCGCGGAACACGCGCTGCCAGTCGACGCGTCCGGCGGCGGTGAGCGCGCCCGCGATCATGCCCGAGAAGAAGACGAGCTGCCAGCCGAGCAGGTTGAAACTGGCGCGGAGGCCCTGTCCGTCGCTGGTCGTGACCCAATGCCCAAGCGGATCGGTGACGAAGCGCTGCATCGCAAGCTGCCCGGCGATCCACAGGATCGCGGAAGCGGTCGCGACCGGCATGACGCGCCCATCGAGGCACCGGCGCAACAGGGGCGGCGCGATCAGCATGTACAGGACATATTGCGGCAGGATGTCCATGACGGTCGGCTGGAACAAGAAGGTCGCAATCGCCGCGAGCCGAAGCGGGTCGCCGGTGAGGCTGGTATGGCCAAGCCAGTTGCCCCACGCCTGTGGTGCGCCGGGCAGCAGCGCGCGCGCGATCAGCACCGCGACGACGATCCCCATCGCATAGCGATAGAGCTGGAACGCACGCCGCCAGACCTGTGCTCGCCCCTCGTCATACCCGAGCTTGAGCATCTTGCGGCCATAGACCAGCCCGATCATCAGCCCGGACAGGAAGACGAAGCCCTGCGCGTCCTCGACAAACGCCAGCTTGTTGTGGTTGATGTTCTGCATCCAGTAACCCCCGGTGAAGACCAGGTGGTTGACCAGCATGAAGACGAGGAAGAAGCCGCGGAGCCCGTCGATCAATCCGTAACGTGGCAAACGGCAGGCTCCAAGGCTGTTTCAGGTAACGGGCGAGCGCGGCTGCGGTGCGGTGCAGCATGAGGGTGATAGCGGGCAGCGGCGTCGACGCGAAGGCGTCGCGCACGGCTTGCCGCTTTTTCGGGCCGCTATGCCCCGCTTCTTGCCTCGTGCGGACGCTGTTCGCTCACGGCCAGATGCCGTCAGCTTGGACGTGATCGGGAACCGGCTTCTTGCCGTGGGCGACAAGAAGGAGCGGGGCCCGGATCAAGTCCGGGGCGACGAGGGGCAGTTGTCGTAATGCAGACGCGGCGCAGGCTGCCACGGCGCGGCGAACTGGCGTCGTTGCAGGCGCGCCATGCCCGCCAAGGTACGTTGAACGAACCGGTGGACCGTACGGGTGAGATGCCGGCGGTGGGTGACGTAAGCGCTGCTGTCGAAGTCGGCGTTCATGTCCATGCTCCTTCGCTAGACCGGTGGAAGATGCGCCGCAGCGCCGTTCCGCGCCAACAAAGCGATGGACGAAGATGATAAGCATGCCTTATCATCTGGCGATGCGCCACCTGCCGCCGCTCGCCGCCGTTCGCGTCTTCGAGGCCGCGGCGCGGCACGAAAATTTCACCGCCGCCGCGGTCGAACTGGGGATGACGCAGGCGGCGGTCAGCTATCAGATCCGGTTGCTCGAAGAGCGGCTTGGCCTGCCGCTGTTCCGCCGCGAGCGCCGGCGCGTGCTGCTGACCGACGCGGGACGAAGGACGGCATCGCAGCTTACCGCGGCGTTCGACTCGATCGATGCGGCCTTTGCCGGGCTGCGTGCGGAGGACGAGGCGGTGCTGACCGTGTCGACCACCAACACCTTCGCCAATCTGTGGCTGGCATGGCGGCTCGGCGGGTTCCAGCTCATCCACCCCGACACCGCGGTGCGAATGCTGACCGACAATCGAATCGCCGATTTTGTAACCGAGGAGGTGGATGTCGCGATTCGTTCGGGCGCGGGCCCGTGGGTGGGGCTGGTCGCGCATCGGCTGATGACGCTCGATTTCACGCCCATGTGCTCGCCGGCGTTTTTGGCCGAACGCGGCGGGACGATCGCGCCCGCCGACCTGCTGCAGCTGCCGCTGATCAGCGCGCATGATCCGTGGTGGGCGACATGGCTGCGCGATGCCGGCCTCGACGTGGTGGCGGCGCGGCATACCGGCATCCGGCTCGACTCGCAGGCGCATGAGGGACGCGCAGCGATCGCCGGGCAGGGGGTGGCGATGCTGACGCCGCTGTTCTGGCAGAACGATCTCGCCGCCGGGCGGCTGGTGCAGCCGTTCGCGCACGTCGGGAACGATGGCGAAAGCTATTGGCTGGTCTATCCCGAAGCGCGAGCGCGGGTGGTGAAGATCAAGCGCTTTCGCGAATGGCTGCTCGCTGCCCTCGGCGATTCGGCGGCGTGACGTCCGGAACGGTTGTGGAACGTCGCCTCGCGCTGCTACCACCCCCGGCGACATGGCCACCGACCTTTCCGACAATCCCCCGATCGGCATCCTCGACGCGCCGTTCGACAGCGCGCTGAGCGAGCGGTATCTCGTCTATGCGCTGTCGACGATCACCGCGCGGTCGCTGCCCGATGTGCGGGATGGCCTGAAGCCGGTGCACCGGCGGCTGCTGTGGGCGATGCGGTTGCTGAAGCTCGATCCTGCGTCGGGTTACAAGAAGTGCGCGCGCGTCGTCGGCGACGTGATCGGCAAATATCATCCGCATGGCGACCAGTCGGTCTATGACGCGATGGTGCGGCTCGCGCAGGACTTCGCGCTCCGCTATCCGCTGGTCGACGGGCAGGGCAATTTCGGGAACATCGACGGCGATAACGCCGCCGCCTACCGCTATACCGAAGCGCGGCTGACGCAGGTCGCGATCGACCTGATGGACGGGCTGGACGAGGATGCGACCGAGTTCCGCCCGACCTATAACGGCGAGGAGCAGGAGCCCGAGTTGTTCCCGGGCGCCTTCCCCAACCTGCTGGCAAATGGGGCGAGCGGGATTGCGGTCGGGATGGCGACCAGCGTGCCGCCGCACAATGCCGCCGAGCTGATGGACGCCGCGATCCTGCTGGTCGACCGGCCGGATGCCGACGATGCGGCGATCCTGGAGCATGTAAAGGGGCCGGACTTTCCGACCGGCGGGTTGCTGGTGGATGCGCCGGCGATCATTGCCGAAGCCTATGCGACCGGGCGCGGCGCGTTCCGGGTGCGCGCGCGGATCGAGAAGATCGCCGAGAAGGGCGGCGGCTGGCATCTGGTGGTGTCTGAGATCCCCTACGGCGTCGCCAAAGGCAAGCTGATCGAGCAGCTCGCGGCGCTGATCGAGGACAAGAAGCTGCCGATCCTCGCCGACGTCCGCGACGAATCGGATGAGCAGGTGCGGATCGTGCTGGAGCCGCGCAGCCGCACCGTTGACGCGCAGGTGCTGATGGACGGGCTGTTCCGGCTGTCCGACCTCGAAACGCGCGTGCCCCTCAATCTCAACGTGCTCGACAAGGGGCGGACCCCGCGGGTGATGTCGCTGCGCGCGGCGCTGACGGCGTGGGTCGAGCATCAGTTCGTCGTGCTGCGCCGCCGGACCGAGCACCGGCTGGGCAAGATCGCCGACCGGCTGGAGCTGGTCGGCGGCTATATCGTGGCCTTCCTCAACCTCGACCGCGTCATCGAGATCATCCGCACCGAGGACGAGCCCAAGGCGGTGATGATCGCCGAGTTCCAGTTGACCGACCGCCAGGCCGAGGCGATCCTGAACATGCGGCTGCGCAGCTTGCGCCGGCTGGAGGAAATGGAGCTGAAGCGCGAGCAGGCGGCGCTGGAGAAGGAACAGGCGACGCTGACCGCGCTGCTCGGCTCCGAGGCGAAGCAGCGCACGCGGCTGAAGGCCGATTTCCGCAAAGTGCGCGACCGCTACGGTCCGGAAACCGCGCTCGGCAAGCGCCGCACCGAACTGCGCGAACAGGCGGCGGCGCGCGACATTCCGCCGGAAGCGATGATCGAGCGCGAGCCGATCAGCGTGATCCTGTCGGCGCGCGGCTGGATCCGCGCGATGAAGGGGCATGTCGACCTGTCCGCGCCCGAGACGCTGAAGTTCAAGGAAGGCGACGGCCCAGCTTTCGCCTTCCATGCGCAGACGACCGACAAATTGCTGCTCGCGGCGGGCAACGGGCGGTTCTTCACGCTGGCGGCGGACAAATTGCCGGGCGGGCGCGGCTTCGGCGAGCCGGTGCGCGCGTCGATCGATCTCGACGGCAGCGTGCCGATCGTCGCGTTGCTGAGCGCGGCGCGCGCGGCGCGGCTGCTGGTGGTGGCGAGCGATGGGCGCGGGTTCATCGTGCCGGTGGCTGAGGTGATCGCGGAGACGCGCAAGGGCAAGACGGTGGTGACGCCGCGCGCCGGCGCGACGCTGGCGGTGGTCCGCCCGGTCGCGCCCGCCGACGATTATGTCGCGGTGATCGGGGACAATCGCAAGCTGGCGCTGTTCCCGATCGCCGACCTGCCCGAGATGACGCGTGGACAGGGCGTGCAACTGCAGCGCTATCGCGACGGCGGGCTGGCGGATGCGCGGACGCTGGTGTTCGCCGAAGGACTGAGCTGGGCGATGGGAGGCGACAGCGGGCGGACGCGGACCGAGACGGACCTGTCGCAATGGCGCACCGCGCGCGGGGCTGCGGGCCGGATGCCGCCCAACGGCTTCCCACGTGACAATCGGTTTTGACCCTGCGATCACGTTAACCATCCGATCACCATCGCCGATTAAGATCGTGTCGGTAGCGTACCGATCACCGAGGCGGCGAGCGGCGGTCTTAAAGCCGACCTTAACTCTTCGCCCTTAGTCAGGTCGGCGATGGCAACGCGTGCGACATGGCTGACTCGGCACCTGGTGACTCTGCCCGAGTCGACCGACGTGATCGCGCATCGGGGATCGTTGGAGCTGGTTCCGATTCCGCTCGCGCTGATGTCGCTGACTAAGGGGCACGCTCGGTTCGAGGCGTTCAATCGCGCCTTCACGCGGGCACGGTTGATCGACGAGCCGAACCTGAAGCCGATTGTCGAGGCGTTCCTTGCGTCTTCGGCGGAGCACGAGGAGCGCGACTGGCAGACGGGCGCGCTGGTCGAACGGCGGCATTATCGCCTGACGCTGTCACGACTGCCTCATCGTGCCGATCAGGCGTGCATCGCCTCGTTCGTCGACCAGACTGCCGAGGTGCGCACTGAAGAGACGCTACGCCGTGAGATGTCGACCGACAGCCTGACCGGGCTGCCCAATCGCGGCGGCTTCACCGACGCGCTGGAGGCGAGCATCGCGCAGGGCAACGCCTGCTGGGCGGTGCTGATGATCGATCTCGATCGCTTCAGCCGCTTCAACGCATGCCTGGGATCGCTGACCGGGGACGAATTGCTGATCACCGTCGCGCGGCGGATCAAGGGCGCGCTGCGCAGCGGTGACACGCTGGCGCGCACCGGCGGCGATGAGTTCGGCGTCTTGCTGACGATCGATTCGGATCGCTCGGAGGCCGATCAGGTCGCCCGGCGCATCCGCGATGCGCTGGCCACACCGTTCAGGCTGAGCGAATACGAATTGCGCGTGTCGTGCGCGATCGGGATCGCGTTCGGCGATGGCGAAGTGACCGATGCGGAGGATGTGATCCGCCACGCGCAGGTGGCGATGAAGAAGTCGAAGGCAACCAAGAACGCCGAATCATACCAGACGCGGGCGCTCGACTCGGCGCGCGCCGAATTTGCGATGGAAACCGCGCTGCGCCGCGCGATCGAGAGCGAGCAGCTCAACCTCGTCTATCAGCCGATCTGCGACCTGCAGACCGGGCGGGTCAGCGGCTTCGAGGCGCTGGCCCGCTGGACAGACGAACAGGGTGTCCGTCACGAACCGAGTCGCTTCATCCCGGTTGCGGAGGAATCGGGTCTGATCGTGCCGCTGGGCCGCTGGGCGCTGGATAGCGCGCTGCACACGCTGGCCGATTGGGACCGGGATGCCGGGGGCTATTGCGGCGTGACGGTGGCGGTGAACCTGTCACCGATTCAATTGCAGCGCGACGCGATCGCGGAGGTTGTGCGGTGCGCGCTCCATGATTCGGGGCTGGCCGGCGCGCGGCTGAAGCTGGAGATCACCGAAAGCGCGCTGATCAACGATCCGGATCAGATCGCACGCGTGCTGACCGGGTTGAAGGAAACCGGCGTGACGATCGCGATGGACGATTTCGGGACCGGTTTCTCGAATCTCGCCTCGCTTCAGAAGCTGCCGATTGACGTCCTGAAGATCGATCGCAGCTTCGTGACCGGGCTGCTGACCGACCGGGACAAGGTGGCGATCGTCCGTGCGATCCTTGGTCTGTCGCAAGCGCTGGGCATGGAGACCGTGGCCGAGGGGATCGAGGGCGTCGACGTCGGCCAGACGCTCGCCGCGCTCGGCTGCACCTTCGGGCAGGGTTATGCCTACGCGCGCCCGCTGGAGCCCGCCGCCGCCTATGCGTTCCTGCGCGAGCGCAACGCCTGATCGACGGCTTCGTCGGCGATCGCGTCGGCGCGGTCCGCCGCAGGAAAGCCTTCCGCAATCCAGCGATCCTCAACCGCGCGCAGTGTCCGCGCGACGTCTGGCCCCTTCGCCAGCCCGCGTGCCACCAGCGCACCGCCGCCGATCGGCAGCGTCGGGCGCTCCCAGCCGATGAGCTCGCGGGGGTCGGCCCCGGCGAGCAGCAGCCGGTCGATCGCGCTTTCGGTCCCGGCGCGGTAGCCGAGCGCGCGCGCACCCTCGCCACCCGGTCCGGCAGTGGCCTGGATCAGACGCTTGCGATCGTTGTTCGACAGTTTCAGCCGCGCGCCGACCGCCTCGGCCGCCGATGGCGCGACCAGCGCGGCAAGCCGCCGAATCGCATCGGGTGCGACGCCCGCCGCCGCCTCGCGTGCGGCCAGTTCGGTCAGCCGTTCGACACCCTCGGCATCGATCTCCGGCAGGACGGGCCGGAAAATTCCGCGTGCCTCCATCAGGGTGACGACCTGAACCGCGGCGGGCGCGACCAACAGCTTGAGCAACTCGGCGGCGATCCGTTCACGACTAAGCGCCATCAGGTCGTTGGCACGCGCGACGCACGCCGCCAGCCCATCGGCGTCGATCGCATCGCCGAAGCGGGCGTGAAAGCGGAAGAAGCGCAAGATCCGCAGGTGATCCTCGGCGATGCGGCGATAAGGATCGCCGATGAAGCGCACGCGCCGCTCGGCGAGATCGGCGAGTCCGCCGAACCAGTCGAACAGCTCGCCGGTCAGCGGATCGGCGTAGAGCGCGTTCATCGTGAAATCGCGCCGTGCCGCATCCTCGCGCCAGTCGTCGGAGAAAGCGACCACGGCGTGCCGCCCGTCGGTGGCCACGTCGCGGCGCAGCGTCGTGACTTCGACGACAGTTCCGTCGCTGACCGCCGTGATGGTGCCGTGCGCGATCCCGGTCGGCACTGCCTTGATCCCGGCCGCTTCTAGCCGCCGCACGACCTCGTCGGGTGGAAAGCGCGTGGCCAGATCGATGTCGGCGACCGGCAACCCAAGCAGCGAATCGCGCACCGCACCGCCGACCCAGCGTGCCATGCCTCTCGACCCGTCGAGCGCCGCGATCAACCCGTCGAGCCCCGGGCGCGCGCGCCACGGTGCGTCGGGCAGCGTCATGCCGGCCATTGCAGCCGCCGCGACAGGTTCACGATCATCCCCGCCGTCGCGCCCCAGATCCGTCGGTCGTTCCACATCATCTCCACGTAGCGGCGCTCGCGCCCCTGATAGACCGCGCGCGCTGCGCGCTGATTCGCCGGATCCAGCAGGAAGGCCAACGGGACCTCGAACACCGCGGCGACCTCGGCTTCGCTCGCCACCAGCGGCAGGTCGGGGGGCACGATCCCGACGACGGGCGTAATCGCATAGCCGGTCCCGGTGCGATACGGATCGGCGATGCCGATCACGTTCACTGCCGCGCGCGGCAGAGCGATCTCCTCCTCGGCCTCCCGCAGTGCCGCGATGATCGCATCCTCGCCCGGGTCGAGCCGCCCGCCGGGGAAGGCGACCTGGCCGGCGTGGCGGCGCAACGTCTCGGTGCGCTGAGTCAGCAGCACGCCGGGGGCGGCGCGGTCGGTGATCGCGACCAGTACCGCGGCGGGAGTGAGCACCGCATCGGCGGGATGGTCGTGGTCGTCGCCCGTCACCATCGGTGCCGAGTCGCCGGTCAGCGCGGCGGCGAGCCGCTCGGCCAACGTCACGGTTGCAGCGCGAAGAACGTGCCGGCACTCCACACGCCGGGCGTGGCGCCGTCGCCGGTCAGCGCGCGCTCGGCGAGTTCGTAGAAGACCGGTCGCGCGATCAGCGCCTCCAGCCCGCCGCGCACGTGCACGTAGGGACGGGGCCCGTCATCCCGCTCCTCCAGACGCAACGGATGCGTCGCGGAGGCGGTGACGACCTCGCCGGTGTTGAGCCTGAAGGCGAGCGTCGCGTCGCGGCCTTCCCCCGCCGCCTTCATCTCGAGCGCGACAAACGGCGCGTCTTCGACGGCAATGTCGAGCTTTTCGACCGGTGTAACCAGCACATAACCGCCATCGGGCTCGCGGCGCAGGATGCGGCTGAACGCGCGAACCATCGCCGGGCGCGTGATCGGTGCGCCTTGATGATACCATGTCCCGTCACGCGCGATCCGCATCTCGCTGTCGCCGCAATGCGCGGGGTTCCAGTGCTCCACCGGCGGCAGCCGGTCGCCGTCGGCAAGCCGCGCGATGTCGGCGATGGTCAGCGTGTCGAAGTCGGGAGGCGGCGCCATCGGCATCGCGCTCACCTAGGGTGCGGGTGGCGTGGGGTAAAGGTCAGGCGAGCGCGTGGCGGCGCGGGCCGAGCAGGCCGGCGCTGGCGGGCACGTTCGTGCCGCGCGCGAGCAGGCGATGGCGTTCGACCGGGCCGGGCAGCCGCCACTCGGCGGTCGCGGCCGCGTCGAAGCCGAAGAAGCGGCCATAATATTCGGGATCCCCGATCAGCATTAGCGGCGGGCCGCCCTCGGCGGCGGCGAGGGCGGCCTCCATCAGCCGTCGGCCCAGCCCCTCCTGCTGCCGCTCGGGGATGATCGCGACGGGGCCGACCAGGACCAGCGGCCACACGCCCCCGTTGTCACTCTCCAACTGGACCGGCCAGCATTGGATCGAGCCGAGCAGGACGTCGCCTTCGATCAGCGCGAAGCTCAGCGCCGGGATCGCCTGCGTCCCGGCGCGGAGCCGATAGGCGGTGCGCGCGTGGCGGTCGTGGCCGAACGCGCGGTCGAGCAACTGCTCCACGGCCGCATCGGCAACCGCGGCGATCGGCACCATCTGGATCACGCCTGTGCTTCCTCCCGCCCGCGATCGAGGTGGACGCCCGGGCGCGGGCGCTTTAGCGGGGTGGCGATCGAACGCAACCGGGTTGACCGAATGAAGCTTTATGACACCGAGCGCGCGCCCAGCCCGCGCAGGGTGCGCATCTATCTGGCCGAGAAGGCGATCTCCGTCGAGCGTGTCGCCATCGACCTTCAGACCGGCGAGCATCTGGCACCGGCGTTCCTGGCCATCAATCCGCGCGGCACGGTGCCCGCGCTGCAGCTGGACGATGGCGAGGTGATCGGCGATTCGACCGCGATCTGCCGGTTCTTCGAGGCGCTGCATCCCGAGCCGCCCCTGTTCGGCACCCGCCCGGTGGAGATCGCGCGGGTGGCGGCGTGGACGCGCCGTGTCGAGGCGGAGGGGTATACCGGCGTCGTCTACGCGCTGCGCAATACGGCCGCGCGCTTTCATGGCCACGCCGAGGCGGGGCATTGGCCGCGACTCGAACAGATCCCGGCGCTTGCCGAACGCGGGCGGCTTATGTGGCGAACCTTCGTCGACACACTGGATGCACGGCTGGCGGCGAGCGAGTGGCTGGCGGGGGATCGCTACAGCTTCGCCGATATCACCGCAATGGTGACGGTCGATTTCGCGCGCGCCGCGAAGCTGGCGTTACCGGACGAGGCGGCGCATGCGCGGCGCTGGTACGATGCTGCCACGGCGCGGCCGAGTGCCGCCGCATGAGCTTCGCCCCCGACACGCTCGAACTCGAGGTTCACGACCTTGAGGTGCAGGTGCTGACCGGCATTTATTCCGAAGAGACGCACCTGCCGCAGCCGCTGCGGATCTCGCTGACGGTGTTGCTCGACGCGCCGGCGCATTATGCGCCGGACACGCCGCTGTCGGCATCGAAGAATTATCTCGATCTGAAACATGCCGCGACCGACGCGCTGTCGACGGCCGGGCATTTCACGCTGATCGAAGCAGTGGCGGATCATATCGCCGAGACGCTGTTCCTGCAGGATCAGCGCGTCCGGCGCGTCAAGGTGAAGATCGTCAAACTCGCCATCGCCGAGGCGGGGGAGGCGATCGGCATCACCTTGGTCCGGCATCGGCGCTGACCGGCGCGGCGGCGGCCGGCGGTGCAGCGCGGCAGGGGCCGAGCTGCTCGATCACATAGGCGTAATCGGCCTGCGCCTGCGTCGCGTCGTCCGGCCCGAGCGAGGCGGTGCTGCGCTCCGGCAGCGTCGCGGGCAGCGCGCAGGCGAGGCGATACCAGAGCAAGGTATCGCGCTTCGGCGTCGGGGCCGAATCGTCGATGATCTCGCTCAGCGCGACCGACCAGCGCGGCTGCTCGCCGGGGCGGCGCAGGATCGACAGGGCTGCCGGGCGATTGTCGCGCGTGCGCAGGAAGATTTGCGTCTCGCCCTCGCCGGGCAGCGCGCCGGGAACGTGGAAGGCGTTGCCGATGTCGGTGACGACCGGCGGCGCGTCCGGCGCGGCGATCTCGGATGCGACGGCACGCACGCGCTGTTCCAGCGCGGCGCTCCAGTCATGCTGCGCGCCGGGCTCGACCAACTGGATTTGACCCGCCTGTCCCGCAACGGGACGTGCAAAGGCAAGCACGCGGCGCTTCTTGAGCGACGGCACACGGCCCCGCCAGTCCGGCGCGACATCGACCACCCAGCCGACCCTCGCCGGGATCGCGGTGGCGCCGCGCACTAGGGTCGTCACATCCGCTTCGACGTAGAAACGTGCTTTGCCGGGCGCCAGGCCGGCGGCCTCTGCGCCCTTGATTCGCGAGGCGGACCGAATCGTGGCGTCCACGACCAACGGGCTGGCGATCACCAGATCGGCGAGGTCGGCATAGCCGAGTTCCGGCGCGGTCGACGTGGCAGCCGGCCCTTGCTGCGCCAGGCTGGGGCGAGAGGCGGCCACCGGGCTCAGCAACGCGGCGGCGGAAAACAGGAAAAAAATGCGCTTCGTCATACCGCATGGGATAGACGCGGCCGCACAAACGATACAGAAATAAAAACGTCGCAGTCCGGCTGTACGTTTGTTGCGTCCGACAAAGCGTTTGCGCTCCCAAAAGGCGCGCGATAGGACTTGTGTGTCTGTGGTAGCCTATTGGGCGCTACGGAAAGGTAAACAACCCGGCCGGATTCCGATCCGGTCACGCCACGGGCCGCAGGATGAGGGAGTTTCGTTGCTGAATGGCCTATTCTGACCAGAAGATGAGCGGGGGCAAGGTTGGCGCGCTGGTAATCGTCGCGCTGATCCACGTTGCCCTTGGCTATGCCTTCATAACCGGCCTCGCGACGAATTTCGTCAAGAAGCAGGTCGAGAAGCTGAACACGTTCGACGTCGAGGAGCCACCGCCCCCGCCGCCGGAGGAGCCGCCGCCCCCGCCGCCCGACACGCCGATGACGCCGCCGCCCGTGGTGTCGCCGCCGCCGATCGTGCAGAATCCGAACCCGCCGCCCGTGACGGTCGCGACGGTGCCGACCCCGCCGCCGGTCTATGTGGCCACGCCGACGGTCGCGCCGCCTGCGCCGCCTGCGCCGCCTGCCCCGCCGGCGCCGCCTGCGGTCAGCAAGGCTGCCGGTCTGAAGGGTAACCCCGGCCAGTTCTTCGGTGCCGACAACTATCCGCCTTCGGCCATCCGCGCCGAGGAGCAGGGGCGTGTCGTCGCGAAGCTGACGGTGGGCACCGACGGGCGCGTCACCGATTGCGTGGTCACCACGTCGAGCAACTCCTCGGCGCTCGACCAGGCGACCTGTCGCATCGCCAAGAGCCGCGTGCGTTTCTCGCCCGCGCAAGATGCGGGCGGCAATCCGATCGTCTCCAGCTACACGCTGCCGGTGCGATGGGTGCTGCCACAGAATTGATCCGCGTGACCCTGGCCGCGCGGACCACCATCGCCGGCCGACAACTTATCTGGCTTAAGGAAGACACCGAATGATCATCAACATCCTCGCCGCGGGTGGGACCGCGGCAGCCGAGAACCAGTTCGGCCTGCAGCAGGCGCTGAAGGAAGGCGGCATCATCTCGCAATCGGTGTTCACCATTCTGGTGATCATGTCGGTTGTGTCGTTCTACATCCTCTTCTCGAAGCTGTTCGAGCAGCAGAAGATCATCAACCAGGCGAAGCGCGTCCGGTCGAACTTCTGGAACAGCACCTCGCTGCGCGAAGGCTCGGCGAAGCTGGAGAAGAACTCGGCCTACAAGCAGCTGGTCGATGACGGCCTGGCCGCGCAGGAGCAGCACTCGAAGCTGACCGATCCGGTCGAGGCGCACGACTGGCTGCACGGTTCGCTGGCGCGTTCGGAAGCCGCGATCAACTCGAAGCTCGGCGGCGGTCTGGCGTTCCTCGCGACCGTCGGCGCGACTTCGCCGTTCATCGGTCTGTTCGGCACCGTGGTCGGCATCTACCGCGCGCTGATCAAGATCGGCGCGTCGGGCGATCCGTCGATCGACAAGGTCGCGGGTCCGGTCGGTGAGGCGCTCATCATGACCGCGCTCGGCCTCGTTGTCGCCGTCCCGGCGGTGCTGGCCTACAACTGGCTGCAGCGCCGCAACAAGTCGATCGCGGAAGACCTGTCGGCCTTCTCGAACGACGTGCTGGGCTTCCTCGCCTCGAACGGTGCGGTCCGGCCGGCGATCGGCACGACCACCACTGCGAAGGCGCCGGCCAAGCCGGTCGGGGCGACCACGACCGCCGGCCAGGCCGGTGGCGTGCAGACCCGCCCGTAAGGCGAAGGGATAAGCGGGGCCGTCATCGCGGCGGCCCCGTCGATCACCTGCCGTCGCATCGGTGCCGCCCGGCGGCCTGGAGCGGCGGAACGACAGAATAGGATAGCCTGATGGCGATGAGCGTTGGCGGGGATTCCGCTGAAAAACCGATGTCGGACATCAACACGACGCCCCTCGTGGACGTCATGCTGGTGCTCCTCATCATCTTCCTGATCGCGGTGCCGGTCGCCATCCAGACGGTGAAGGGCATCAAGCTGCCCAGCGTCGTCTTCGACCCGACCACGACCAAGCCCGAGAACGTCTCGCTTTCGGTGCTGGGCAACAACGGCACCTGCCAGGTCTATTGGGGCATCACCCCGGTGACCCATCAGGAGCTGCTGGATCGCGCGGTCGCCAAGCTGAAGACCGAGATCGATCGTCAGGGCGGTCCGGGCAACCCGGACCTCGAACTACCCGAAGCGCACGTCCGCGCCGACATCGGCACGCCGTGGCGCTGCGTTGCGGGAACGATCTACAACATGCAGATGGCCGGCTTCGCCAAGGTCGGGTTCATTTCGCAGCCCAAGGGCGGCGGCGCCTGAGCGAGGAGTAGCTGACATGGCAATGAGTGCAGGCCGCGATGACGGCGAGCCGATGATGGACATGAACACGACGCCGTTGATCGACGTCATGCTCGTGCTCCTCATCATGTTCATCATCACCCTTCCGGTCCCGACGCATGCGGTGAAGGTCGACCTGCCGGTCAACGATCCGAAGGCGCAGAAGCCGCCGGTCGATCCAATCAAGAACAAGATTGCGATCGACGCGGCGGGCGGGATCACCTGGAACGGCACGCCGGTCAATTCGACCGTGCTGCGCCAGTATCTCGATCAGTCGGCGGCGATGAGCCCCGAGCCGGAACTCCAGTTCCAGCCGGATCCCGCGACCCGCTACGACGTGGTCGACCAGACGCTGGCTGACATCAAGCGCTCGAACGTCACGAAGCTCGGCTTCGTCGGAAACGAGCAATATTATAAGGATTTCTGATCGCTGCGGCGATTGGTCGTTCTGAACGATGATGGGCGGTCCTGCGGGGCCGCCCTTTTTCGTTGCGCTTCATCTGGCAGAGTGGGTGTGTTCGATCCGCTCCTTACGGACTCCGGCTAGCCTACGTCGTCGGGATCTCGCCCTGGTGGTGGTAGGCGGTCTGGACCCGAGCCTCACCGCATTAAGCACTCGCCCGCGCAATCAATTCGCCGTCCTAAACTGACGCATCAATCCCACTTGCGGATATGTCAAATAAATGACACCTTAATGTCACAAAACCGTAACGCGCTAATTGGCTCGGCGGCTTCACAGGAGGGTGGAATGCACAACAAGTTGATGCTTTCAGCACTGGTGCTGGGAACCGTTATGGCGACACCGGCCTCGGGTAAGGACCGTGTCGGCTATCAGGCGATCGCGGCGGGCAGCCTCGCAAAGGCCGAGCAGACGATCACTGCCGAACGTGCCATTTTTCCCGAACGTCCTGAGTTAATGCTGAATCTTGCGGCAATTTACGCGCGCACGGGTCGCGAGGCGCAGGCGCGTACGCTCTATGCCGAGGTCCTCGACCGCGACGCGGTGGCGATGGATATGGCGGACGGTAGTGTGCGGACGTCGCACCAATTGGCTCGGACTGGCATGGCACGTTTGACCACGGCGATGGCAACGCGCTGAGATATCAGCTGTGCTCTTCTGGCAACGAATGTTGCTCGAAGAGCACGGTAACATTGATCTCGAAATCTCGCTCGGCGATTTTCTAAGATGTGCAGTCGGCCGAAGCACCAGGCCGGCTCGGCATTCCCGACTGGATCGTCGTTCTGGTCCGCGTCCCTTGTCGTCGCCGAGTGGCGGGAGAAGGGCTATTCGGCGATCGTCGATCGGCTTCAAGGCCGATCGGCATTCTACATCGCCTGCTGGGCGTCAGAAGAAGGGTTGGATCACGCGGAGGCGCAGAGAGCGCGGAGGTGTTGCGTAGTCCAGGCGTAGCTCCGTCATTCCGGTTGCGGCGAGCGCACCCTCTCTGTGTCCTCCACGCTTCCCCGAGAAAACCTTGCGCCCCTTACGCCTTCTTATGGGCCTGAAGGTCGATCGCTCCTGGAACTGCACGGCGAAGTGGCGCCTATCGATCCTGCGGCCGATGACGCGAGTTCACCGGCGACTTGTTCTCAGGTCCATGCTGGGCCGGCGTACCCGCGGCGCCGCGAACCGGCGTCAGAGCCGCGGCAGGGTCACACCGCGCTGGCCCATGTATTTGCCGGCGCGATCGGCGTAGCTCGTCTCGCACGGTTCGTTCCCCGACAGGAACAGGAACTGGCAAGCGCCCTCGTTGGCGTAGATCTTGGCAGGTAGCGGGGTGGTGTTCGAAAATTCGAGCGTGACATGCCCCTCCCAGCCGGGTTCCAGCGGGGTGACGTTGACGATGATCCCGCAGCGCGCATAGGTCGATTTGCCGAGGCAGATCACCAGCACGTCGCGCGGCACGCG
>NZ_CAXIAM010000010.1:0-76339 GCF_964021865.1 uncultured Sphingomonas sp. | reverse complement strand
CGAGCGTCGAGGTGCCGACCGAGCCGGTCGCACCCAGAATATTGACGGTCTTCATACCGTCAGGCTCGGCAGGATCAACACCAGCGCCGCCGCGACCGGCGCGACGGGCACCAGCCCGTCGAGGCGATCCAGCACGCCGCCATGCCCAGGCAGGATATTGCCCGAATCCTTCACCCCTGCGCGCCGCTTCAGCCAGCTCTCGTAGAGATCGCCGACCTGCGCCAGCACCGCCAGCAGCGGCGAACATAGCGCCAGCGCGAGCGGCAATCCCGCGGTCGCGTGGAGCACCAGACCCAGTGCACTCGCCGCGATCGTCCCGCCGATCAGCCCGGCCCAGGTCTTGTTCGGCGACAGACGCGGCGCCAGCTTCGGACCACCGATCGAGCGCCCCGCAAAGAACGCACCGATGTCGCACGCCCAGACCAGTGCCATCGCCCAGAAGGCGTAGAGCAGACCGTGATCGTCATGCCGTCGCAACACCACCAACGCCAACACCGGCACTCCACAATATACTATGCCGACCGCCAGTTGCGGCAGCTTGGTGACAATCACCACGAAGAACGCCGCGCCACCGATCAGACCCAGCGTGAAGAAGTCATGCGGCTCGATGATCAACCATGCGGGCGCCATCGTCGCCAGCGGAACGCTCAGCGCCATCTGCGCCAGCCGCTTCGTCCGCGCATCGACATGATGCAGATTCGACCATTCGGCCATCATGAACAGCGCGATGACCACCGCGAGCAGCCAGAAAGCGATATCGCCCAGCACCAGCGCCACCGATGCGACCACAATCATCCCGACGCTGGCGATCATGCGCAGTCGCAGGTTCGACGGCGTCCGCAATTTGGCGTCGGGAGTCGGCGGGAGCGGAGCGTCGTCGCTCATGGAAACGGGATCACAGCCCGCCGTAGCGACGCTGGCGTCGGCCGAACGCCTCGACCGCGCCGGCCAGCGCCTCGGCATCGAAATCCGGCCACAAGGTGTCGACGAACAGCAATTCGGCGTAAGCGGCCTGCCATAGCAGAAAGTTCGACAGCCGCTGCTCGCCCGAGGTGCGGATCAGCAGGTCGAGTGGCGGCAGATCGTGCGTCTCAAGCTCGGCGTCGATCGTCTCGGCGTCGATCGCGGCAGGATCCAGCGCCCCTGCCGCCGCCCGTGCCGCCAGCGACTGCGCGGCCGCGACCAGTTCCGCCTGTGCACCATAGTTCAGCGCAATGGCCAGGATCGGACCGAGATTGTTGGCCGTACGGGCCAGCGCATCGTCGATCAGCGCGACCACATCTTCGGGGAAGCGGCGATAGTCGCCCAGCACGCGCAGCCGCACGCCTTCCCGCACCAGTTCGGCAAGATCGTTACGGATGAACAGCTTGAGCAGCTTCATCAACCCGCCGATCTCCTCGGCTGGCCGCCGCCAGTTCTCCGACGAGAAAGCATAGAGCGTCAGCGCCTCGATCCCCATCGTGCGTGCCGCACGCGTGACGGTGCGCACTGCTTCGACGCCGGCGCGATGTCCCATCGCCCGCGGCAGCCGTCGGGCAGCGGCCCAGCGGCCGTTGCCGTCCATGATGATCGCCACATGACGCGGCAGGACGGCCGGTGCGGCCTGCGGGATCGCCGCGGTCGCCATCACATCCCTCCCCGAAGCGCGCGCGACGTCACTTGTTGAGGATTTCCTTTTCCTTCGCGGCCGATACCGCATCAATCTCGGCGATCGTCGCATCCGTGAGCTTCTGGACCTCGGTTTCCAGCCGCTTGCGATCGTCCTCGGAGATGACGTTCTTCTTCTCGTCGGTCTTCAGCGCGTCCATGCCGTCGCGCCGAACATTGCGCACCGCGACCTTGGCCTTCTCCGAATATTGCCCGGCCAGCTTCGCCAGCTCCTTGCGGCGCTCCTCGGTCAGATCGGGGATCGGCAGCCGCAGCGTCTGGCCGTCGTTGATCGGGTTAAGCCCGAGTCCGGCCGAGCGGATCGCCTTCTCGACGGGGCCGACGTTCGTCTTGTCCCACACCTGCACCGACAGCATCCGCGGCTCGGGGACCGAGACGGTCGCGACCTGGTTGAGCGGCATGTGCGCGCCATAGACCTCGACGGTGACGGGATCGAGCAGCGACGTCGAGGCGCGGCCGGTGCGCAAGCCGCTGAGATCGCCCTTCAGCGCTTCGATCGCGCCGTTCATACGCCGCTCGAGGTCGGCCTTGTCATACGCGGGCATCAACAGTCTCCATCTTCTTCTGCACGACCGTCGATACGCCCTTGCCGTCCAGCACGGCGGCGAAATTGCCATGCTCGCGGATGTTGAACACGACGATCGGAATATCCGAATCACGGCACAGCGCCACGGCGCTGGCATCCATCACCTTCAGGTTCTTCGCCAGAACCATATCGTAGCTAACGGTGTCGTAACGCTTCGCATCGGCCACCTTCTTCGGGTCGGCATCATAGACGCCGTCCACCGAGGTGCCCTTGAACAAGGCGTCGCAATTCATCTCGGCCGCACGCAGTGCCGCGCCGCTGTCGGTCGTGAAGAACGGCGAGCCGACACCGGCCGCGAAGATCACGACGCGCCCCTTCTCTAAATGCCGCTCGGCGCGCCGACGGATGAACGGCTCGCACACCGAGTGCATCGGGATCGCCGACTGCACGCGCGTATCGACGCCGATCGTCTCCAGCGCGTTCTGCACCGCCAGCGCGTTCATGACCGTCGCCAGCATCCCCATATAATCGGCGGTGGCACGCTCCATGCCATTCGCCGCCCCGGAAATGCCGCGAAAGATGTTGCCGCCCCCCACGACGACGCACAACTCATAGCCCTGTGCGCGCACGTCGGCGATCTCCTCGGCGACGCGCGCAGTCACCGCGGTGTCGATCGCAAGGCCGCCCTGCCCCATCAGGACCTCCCCCGACAGCTTCAGTAGAATGCGTTTGTAAGGGCTATGGGTCATGTTCGTCCGTCGGCACATTGTAGGCGCGGAACAGGGCTTAGGCGGCGCGTGTCGGTGTCGCAAGGTTCGTTTGCATGCCGCCGGCACACCCGGATCCTGCTTCGTCTCACGCGTTCGCCGATGCCGCTGCAGGCTTCGCCCCCTCCCGACCCAACCGTCCTATAACGATACAGAAACGACTCGCGCAAATTTAGCGAACGGCCACCAACCGATTCGTTTCGGCAAGTATAGCCATCATAAATGCATGATTTAGTGTGGTATTACTTTTTTCTTAAAGAGCGACCTGTTGATAGCTGCTCAACATTAACTGATCATTGACGGCCAACTCAGGCCTATCTACTTTCCTAATTGCAAACAAAATCTCCAGCCATCGAGGGTTAACAACATGATTATTAAGCATATTGCGCTCGCCGCAGTTGTAGCACTTGCGCCGGTTCCTGCACTGGCCGCCGATGTGTCGGGAACGACTCAGGCTGTATTTCAGAACCCGGCGCCCGCCAGTGCGGTGACCACCGGCGTGGGCACGAACAGCATTACTTGGGGCGTCGCGTCCGATAATGTCGGTGTGAATAAGCTGCGTTTCGACGCCGGGACTTTTTCGAGCGTTTACAACTCGCCGTTCAAAGTCGGACGCCTTACTTACTTCAACGGCACTGTTCAGAGCGGTACGGAGATGAACGCCGTCGATCTCGCGCTCGACCTGACCTTCGCCAACCCGAACATTGGCAAGTTCTCGAATGTGTTCTCGTTCGGCATCAACAACACGCTCAACAACGGCACCGCCGACGAAAACGCCGACTATCTGTCGCTGCCGACGTCGTTCTCGGCCGGTACGTTCGTTGCCGACGGCATCACGTACGGCGTGAAGCTGACCGGCTTCGGCAACATCACCGGCGACGGCTTTGTCACGCAAAGCGCGACCGAATTCCGTGTCCGTGAGGGTGGCAGCGCCTCGGCCGACCTGTTCGCCATGGTCACTCCGGCGGTACCGGAGCCCGCCACTTGGGCGATGATGCTGACCGGCTTCGGCGTGGTCGGCATGGCGATGCGCCGCCGCAAGGTGCGCTACACGACGCAGATTGCCTAAATCGTACCATTCTTCGAACTGCAACGGGGGTGTCGGCGCAAGCCGGCACCCTTTTTGTTTATCGTGCTCTGGTACTCGCTGTTGGTCCGAGTGCCTCGGCACCTACGGACCCGGCTACCTGGGCGGTGCGCGCTGCACCGTTTGTCGTTAATACTGCCGAGCGGTTAGCAATCTGATCGCTCGAGATCGTCAGTCGGAGCCCGAACTCACCTTTTACCTACTCTGACAACACCACGTGATCCCCGACCCCAAAAAAAAATGCCCCGGTTTGCACCGGGGCACCTGTTGGCGCGCTCTGACGCAGATCGATCAGCCCTGCGGGACGCCCGAAGCGGCGGCGACCTCGGCGGCGAAGTCGGACACTTCCTTCTCGATGCCCTCGCCGAGCTGGAAGCGGACATAGTCCTTCAGCACGATCTCGGCACCGGCGTCCTTGCCGGCCTTGGCGACCACGTCGCTGATCTTGGTCTTGCCGTCCATGACGAACAACTGGCTGACCAGCGCATGCTCCTTGCGGTACTTGGCGATCGAGCCTTCGACCATCTTGGCGATGATGTCGGCGGGCTTGCCCGATTCGGACGCCTTCTCGGTCGCGATCGCGCGCTCGCGCTCGATCTCGGCCTCGTCCAGGTCGTTCTCGTTCAGCGCCGTCGGGAACGCCGCCGCGATGTGCATCGCCAGCTGCTTGCCCAGTCCCTGCAGCACGTCGTCGGCGGCGGTGCTCTCCAGCGCGACCAGCACGCCGATCTTGCCCAGCCCCGGCGCCTGCTGGTTGTGGACATAAGCCACGACCGCGCCGTTCTCGACGCTCAGCTGACGCGCGCGGCGGATCGACTGATTCTCGCCGATCGTCGCGATGTTGTTGGTCAGCACCTCCTCGACGGTGGTGCCCGACGGCATCTTCTCCGCCTTGATCGCATCGACGTCACCGCCGGTGGCGAGCGCAATCTGCGTCACGTCGCGGACAAAGTTCTGGAACTGCTCGTTCTTGGCGACGAAGTCGGTTTCCGAGTTCACCTCGACCACCGCACCCTTGGTGCCGGCAACGGCGACGCCGACCAGACCCTCGGCGGCGGTGCGACTCGACTTCTTCTGCGCTGCGGCCAGGCCTTTGGTGCGCAGCCAGTCCAGCGCCGCGTCCGTGTCGCCGCCAGCCTCGTTCAGCGCCTTCTTGCAGTCCATCATGCCCGCGCCGCTCTTCTCGCGCAGGTCCTTGACCATCGCTGCCGTGATATCGGCCATTTGACTGTCCTCGATTGTGATGGAGTCGACGCGCGGCGACATTTCCATCGCCACGCGTCGATCGGGAAATAGTGGAGGCGCCGATTACGACGCCTCCATGACAAGCGCTTTACGCGACGGCGGTTTCGCCCTCGGCCGCGGCCGGCTCGACGGCCAGCGCCTCTTCGGCCGGCGGTTCGCTCATCGCGCCCAGGTCGACGCCACGGCTCGCCTGCTGCTGCTGGTTGCCGCGGGTCGAGGCGATCGCAATCGCCTCGCAATACAGGCGGATCGCGCGCGCCGCGTCGTCATTGGCGGGCACCGGGAACGCAATGCCGTCCGGCGAAACGTTCGAATCGAGGATCGCGACGACCGGGATGCCCAGCGTGTTGGCTTCCTTGATCGCCAGCTCTTCCTTGTTGGCGTCGATCACGAACATCACGTCGGGCACGCCGCCCATGTCGCGGATGCCGCCCAGCGACAGCTCGAGCTTATCGCGCTCGCGGGTCAGGTTCAGCACTTCCTTCTTGGTCAGGCCGTGCGTGTCGCCCGAGAGCTGCTCTTCGAGCGTCTTGAGGCGCTTGATCGAGTTCGAGATCGTCTTCCAGTTGGTGAGCATGCCGCCCAGCCAGCGGTGATTGACGAAATGCTGGCCCGCACGACGCGCGGCCTCGGCGACCGGCTCCTGCGCCTGGCGCTTGGTGCCGACGAACAGAACCTTGCCACCGCCCGCGACGGTCGAGCTGATGAACTCCAGAGCGCGCGCGAAGAGCGGCACGGTCTGCGACAGGTCAAGGATATGGACGCCGTTGCGATCGCCGAAGATGTAGGGCTTCATCTTCGGGTTCCAGCGGTGGGTCTGGTGGCCGAAGTGCGCGCCGGTTTCGATGAGCTGCTGCATGGAGACGACAGGAGCCGCCATGATGTGTTTCCTTCCGGTTAAGCCTCTGGGGAGCGAGTGACGCGACCTGAAAGGCCAGCGCACCGGGTGATGATGCTCCCCATGCGGGGTTGAGGCGCTCGCCTTACCCTAAGCGGCCATGCGATGCAACCGACGATCGGGTGTTGACACCCGCGAACATAGATGGAACAAGGGAAGGGAACAGAGCGGGAACCTTATTCCTAAACGTCCGCTCTGACCTTGATTTAGGAACCACGGCGCTGTGCAGGAATTTACAGCACCACGGTTCGCACGATGTGCGAGGAGGCGAGCATGGCGACCTTGATGGCGGTAATGGTGTTTGGTGGAGCGGCGGGGCTCGCGTTTTACGCGCTGGCTGCGACGATACTCCCGCAAGCCGCGCGGATCGCGTCGGTGCTGCGGGGGCAATCGGGTATTGCGCGTTTCGAACCGCTCTCGACGCTGGTACGCGCCGAGCGGCGGATCGCGGTCAGGCGTTGGGCGGCAGGGTCGACGATGACGCGGGCGATACTGCGCTCGCGCGAAGCCGCTTGACGCGCGCATAGCTGGCAACGCTGAACGGCAGCGCGAGCAGATAGGCGATCCCGGCCGCGGCGGCGGTCTGCCACGGCGCACTGACGGCGGCGGCGCCGACCGCGACCACGATCGCAATCGCCTCGAAACGGATATTGGGCCGCAGCTTCAGCGATCCGGTCGAGAAGGTGGCGAGGCTCGACACCATCAACAGCGCGACCGTCACCGTCCACGGCGCTACCAGCCGCGGATCGCGCAGGATCGGCGCCTCCGTGACGAACCACAGGAACAGCGGCAGCAGCGCCAGCGCGGCACCGGCCGGTGCCGGCACCCCGGTCAGGAACCCCGCCGATTTGTGCGGCTGGTCATCGGCGTCGATGTTCGCGTTGAACCGCGCGAGGCGCAGCGCGCAGAAGACCGCGAGCACCAAGGCCGCCATCCAGCCGAACCGCGGCAGCGCATGCAGCGACCAGAGATACAGGATCAGCGCCGGCGAAACGCCGAACGAGATCGCGTCGGACAGCGAATCGAGTTCGGCGCCGAACCGGCTCTCGCCGTGCAGCATGCGCGCGACGCGGCCGTCGAGCCCGTCGAGCACGCCCGCGATCAACACCATCACGACCGCCATTTCCCACTGCGCCGAGATGGCGAACCGGATGCCCGACAATCCGGAGCACAGCGCCAACGCCGTCACCGCGTTAGGCGCGACCGCGCGCAGCGGCAGGCCACCGGGTGGGCGACGAAGCGGGCGGCGAATCGGCGGGCGCATCCGGTTACTGCGACTTGCCGGTGATGCGCGGCACGCCGAGGCGTCCCAGCACCGTCTCGCCGGCCACCGAGCGCTGCCCCAACGCGACCTGCGGCTCGAAGCCTTCGGGCAGATAGACGTCGACCCGGCTGCCGAAGCGGATCAGCCCGACGCGCTGCCCGGCCGCGACGATGTCGCCGATCTTGGCAAATCCGACGATGCGACGCGCCACCAGCCCGGCGATCTGCGTGAACCCAACGCGGCGGCCGTCGAAGCCCTCGACCACGAAATGCTGGCGCTCGTTCTCGTCGGACGCCTTGTCGAGATCGGCATTGAGGAACTTGCCCGAAATGTAGACGACCTGCCGGATCGTCCCCGCGATCGGCGAGCGATTGATGTGGACGTCGAATACCGACATGAACACCGACACGCGCACCATCGGCGCCTCGCCGAGATCGCCGACCAGCTCGCGCGGTACGGGCACCCGCTCGATCATGGTGATAAGCCCATCGGCGGGCGAAACGATCAGGTCGTCGCCGATCGGCGTGGTGCGCACCGGATCGCGGAAGAACGCCGCCACCCACAGCGTCAGACCCAGGAACGGCCAGAAGAACACCTTGGACACGATCGTCATCAACAAGGTGATGCCGAACGCGATGGCGGTGAATTTCTGTCCCTCGGGGTGAACGGCGGGGAAGCGCCACTTGACGGTGGTCGTGACGACCGGCGGCTTGTCGAGCGAAGTCATCGCTTCGTCCTATCTGCGTAAGCGCGTGGTGACAACGCCGTAGGTTGATCCCCGCCCCCCTTCCCCCTATCGCCGCACCAAACCACCCCCTCGAAGGACAAGCGAGCATGGCGAAGATCAAGGTAAAGACGCCCGTCGTGGAGATCGACGGCGACGAAATGACGCGGATCATCTGGGAATGGATCCGCGAGCGCTTGATCCTTCCGTATCTCGACATCGATCTGAAGTATTACGATCTCTCGGTGCAGAAGCGCGACGAGACCAACGACCAGATCACCATTGATTCGGCCAATGCGATCAAGCAGTACGGCGTCGGCGTGAAGTGCGCGACGATCACCCCGGACGAGCAGCGCGTCGAGGAATTCAGCCTCAAGAAGATGTGGAAGTCGCCCAACGGCACGATCCGCAACATCCTGGGCGGCGTGATCTTCCGCGAGCCGATCGTGATCTCGAACGTGCCGCGCCTGATCCCGGGCTGGACCAAGCCGATCGTCGTCGGCCGTCACGCCTTCGGCGACCAGTACAAGGCGACCGACTTCAAGGTGCCCGGCAAGGGCAAGCTGACCATGAAGTGGGAAGGCGAGAATGGCGAGACGATCGAGGAGGAGGTGTTCAACTTCCCCAGCTCGGGCGTCGCCATGGGCATGTACAATCTCGACGAATCGATCCGCGACTTCGCACGCGCCTCGATGAACTATGGCCTAGGCCGCGGCTGGCCGGTCTATCTGTCGACCAAGAACACCATCCTGAAGGCCTATGACGGCCGCTTCAAGGATATCTTCCAGGAAGTCTACGACGCCGAGTTCGCCGACCAGTTCAAGGCGGCGGGCATCGAGTATCAGCACCGCCTGATCGACGACATGGTCGCCTCGGCACTGAAGTGGCACGGCGAGTTCGTCTGGGCCTGCAAGAATTATGACGGCGACGTGCAGTCGGACCAGGTCGCACAGGGCTTCGGTTCGCTGGGCCTGATGACCTCGGTCCTGATGACCCCGGACGGCAAGACGATCGAGGCGGAAGCAGCGCACGGTACCGTGACGCGTCACTATCGCCAGCATCAGCAGGGCAAGGCGACCTCGACCAACCCGATCGCGTCGATTTTCGCCTGGACTGGCGGCCTGAAGTATCGCGGCAAGTTCGACGGCACGCCGGACGTGACGCGCTTCGCCGAGACGCTGGAGCAGGTCTGTGTCGAAACCGTCGAGAGCGGCGACATGACCAAGGATCTCGCGATCCTGATCGGCCCGGACCAGCGCTGGATGACCACCGAGCAGTTCTTCGAGGCGGTGCGCGTCAACCTCGAGAAGAAGATGGCCAACTGGGCCTGACCTGACGGCCGGGCGGCGGACGAACGATCCGCCGGCCCGGTCGTCATTGCGAGCGTAGCGAAGCAATCCAAAGCCGGACCAGGACGCCGTGGATTGCTTCGCTACGCTCGCAATAACATGACGTTACGCCGCGCTGACGCCCTCGGCGGCGACACGCCCCTCCCCGCATACTACGCCGCGCACGCGCACCCGCTTCTGGACATGGTCAACCGGCACGCGCGGCAGCTCCAGCACATAGCGCCCACCCCGGTCGCACTGCAGGACGAACGCGCCGTGCTCACGCACCAACAATCCGGTTTCGTCGATGGGGGTGCCGATGCTGGTCATGTGTCGCACATGGCGACGAGGCGCGTGTCGTGCAACGCGCCGAACGGCGGTGGTGGGCCCGGCAGGACTCGAACCCGCAACCTAGCCGTTATGAGCGGCCAGCTCTAACCATTGAGCTACAGGCCCCGACACCGCGCCGCCCCGTAGCGCCGCTGCCCGCCTTGTGGCAAGCGCCTACGTCGTGCCGCCGCTCACATGCCCCGTCGCGTTGTCCTCGACCGCGGGCAGCAGCAGCGTGAACAGCCCCGGCGCGATCACGAACCGACCGCCCAGCTCGGCGGCGAGATTGCGCACCAGCCGAAGCGCGAAGCCGATCCCCAGCAGCGGTGCGCCCTCGTCGCGCGACGCATCCTCGTCGTCCAGCGCGAACAGGCTCGCCTCGTCGCGCCCGGCAAAGGCCTCGGGCGGCGTTAGCGCCAGCGCCAGCGTCCCCACGCCACCAACCAGTGCGAGCGTCAGCCGCTCGCCCGGTGCCGCAGCGGACAGCGCAACCGACAGCAATCGCGCAATCAGGCGCTCCCCATCGACGGGATCGACGGCCCAGGCGGCATCACGCACAACCGGCAATGCCAGCTCCGCGCCGCGCAGGGCCGCAAGCGGCGCCAGATCGTCCACGATCCGCTGCAACAGCGCCGATGCCGGTGCCACGCCATCGCGACGCTCCAAGGCATGCCCGTCGATCCGGGCGGCCAGATCGAGATCCTCGATCGCCCCGATCAGATCGCCGACGCGACGACGGATGTCGCTTGCACGCTCCCGATAGGCGGGGGCCACCGGACCCAGCAATTGCTGTTCGATCAGCTCCGAAAAACCCGCAATGGCGTTCGTCGGGGTGCGCAATTCGTGCACCAGCCGCCGCAAGCCCTCCGCGCCCGCCGCCCGGTCACGCTCCAGCCCGCGCTCGGCACGCTCATCGGCGCGCGGCCGGCGTGCCTGACCGCGCATGCCGGTGAATGCCCCCGTCGCCTGATCGAACATCGGCACCCCCGCGATCCGCCATTCGCCCGCGATCGCCGATTCGCCCGGCACGCGCAGCCGCGCGCCCGAGAACGGCGCGCGCTTGCGGAAGGCGCCGGAAGCGACGCCGTCGACCGCTGCACCCGCCCAGACCCCGGCGCGATGGTCGAGCGTCAACCCGATCACTGCGCCGCGTGGCGCCGCGTCCAGCCACCGGATCACGCCGGCGGCGTCGGTTTCGAACTGAAAACCGGCGAGCGGACGCAACGCGTCACCGCCCGTGCGCTGATGGGCGGCGATCCGCTGCACCAGATCGGCCACATCAAAGCCGCCGGTCGTCGCCGCAGCCGGTCGCGCCGGCACCGGCGTGTAAGCCAGCCGGAAATCGGCGCCACCGAAACTCTCCAGCGCGCGCTCGACCGATGGGGGCAGGTCGCGACGCTGCCGCAGGACGTTCCGCCCGACCGGCCCCAGCCGCGGCAACAACGCTTCCCACGCCGCGGGATCAAGCCGTACGGCCCGCAGCGTCGCCGTCGCCACATCGGGTGTGTCGGTCGCGAACATTTCGACCAGGGCCAGCGGCGCATCGACCAGCGCCAGCGATCGCGCGCACGCCACCCGTACGGCCTCCGGCACACGGTCGCGCAACTGTCGCAGGCGCGCCAGCAGTGGGGCGTCCGCCGGTGCGCGGCCCCGGCCGATCAGGTCGACGAGCTGCCGGTACGCCGCGCGCGCGCCCAGCGCCGATCGTGCCTCGGCGGCCAGGACGGTCTTCAGGCTGTCGTTGAAGCGCACGGAAACGATCGACCTCTTTTATCGCTTGCGGATGATCCTGCCGCCGTACCTAGTGACGCGGCCGGTTCGGGGCTATCGCCGAGAATCGCACCGCATCCCGTATTGAGGCAGCTTTGGACAATTGCGTTTCGGCGCAACAATCCTATAGCCGGCTGCAAGGATGCTATCGCGAAAATGCGCGAGCAAGTTGAGTGAGATAGTGATGACCCTGGACCGGATCGACCGCGAAATCCTGGCGCTGCTGCAGGAGGACGGGCGGATGACCAATGTCGAACTCGCCGAGCGCGTCGGCCTGACTGCGCCGCCGTGCCTGCGGCGTGTCCGCGCGCTCGAACAGGCCGGAGTGATTCGCGGCTATCACGCCGAGTGTGACGCCACCAAGCTGGGCTTCCCGATCACGGTGTTCGCGATGGTCAGCCTGCGCAGCCAGGCCGAGGCCGATCTCGCCGCGTTCGAGGCGCATGTCGCCGCGATCCCCGAAGTGCGCGAGTGTCACATGCTAAACGGCGAGATTGACTTCATCCTGAAAATCGTCGCGCAGGATCTGGAGAGCTTCCAGCGCATCCTGACCACCAAGCTCACTTCGGCGCCGAACGTCACCAGCGTGAAATCGTCGCTGACGATCCGCACCTTCAAGGCGCAGGCGGGCGTACCGATCGGCTGACGAACGAAAAAGGGGCGGCCCGCCGGCCGCCCCTTTCTGCTTCATCCGAAATCCGGACGACTTATGCGACCGGCGGGTGATCGAGGAAGTCGATCCACCATGCCGCGATATCGGCGCGCGGGCTGCCCGTCACCGCCTGGAACGCGGTCCTTGCGGCGACCTTGTCGCCCGAGTTGGTCAGCGCGATGCCCAAGCGCGTGTTCACCGCATTAGCGTCGACGCCACCCTTCTGAAGCGCCGCGCGATACAACGTGATCGCCTTGGCATACTCGCCGGTGCCGAGATACGCATCCGCGGTGCTAGCGGCCAGCTTGCCGTCGGCCGCCTTCATCGCGCGCGCCTCGACCGACGCCATCGAGCCCTCGTTCGAGATCGACTTGTTCGCCGCCGCCAGCAAGCTGCCGGCGTCCGGGCTGTTCGCCGGGATCTTGCCGGCCGCCTTGCCCTCGGTCAGCACCGCCTTCGATTCCCACGGCAGGCCCTGGTCGAAGGTCCACTGCGCGTAGATCTCATAGTCATACTGATCGGCCAGCGCCTTGCCGGCACGCAGCAGGCGATACAGGTCGACCTTCTGGCCCTTGTCCAGCGTCACCATCGACTGCGGCTGGATGCCCCAGACCACCAGCATGTCGCGCCAGTTCTTGGCGGTCGGATAGGCGGTCAGATAGCGGCGCATCCATGCGCGCGTCTCGGCGGCGTTCTTCGCCTGATTGTTGCGCGAGATTGCGTAGCGGAAGATGTCCTCCGACGGCTTCTGCCCCGCGGCCATCTGCTCATCGACCATCTTGGCCAACGCTGCCGAGCCCCCGGCGATATCGCCCGAATCCATTTTCAGCTTGACGAGCTGCAGCGGCAGGTTCGGGTCGTTGTAGCCGAGCTGCTGCGCCTGCTCGAAGAAGCGCATCGCGCCCGCCGGATCCTTGGCGTTCGCCTGGATCACGCCGCGCTGATACGTGTACTTCGCCTTGTCGGCCTGCGCGGTGCGCGGGCTGGCGATCAGCGCGTCGAGCGGCGCGACGAGGTTGGCGTTGTTCGGGCCGCCCGGCTGAATGACCTCGAGGTTGAGGCGCAGTGCGGCGGCGATATACTTCTCGTCGTCGGTCTTGGCGGCGGCCTCGACCGCGGCAACCAGCGGCGCGGCGGTCGCGACATCCTTCGCCGCGAGCGCGGTCTGCGCCTGCGCGGCGGGCCCGCGGACCTCGTTGCTGAGCTTGAGCTGATCGCCCTTCTGCTCTTCCTTCTTCTTCTGTGCCACCGCCGGCTGCGACAGCGCGACCGTCGCACCACCAGCCAGAAGCACAGCCATCACGGCGTTCGAAAGGGTCTTCATCGACACGTCTCTCCAGAATTCGCGGGCGTAACGCTCGGTCGCTGCTCTAGTGCCCAGCGCGCGCGTGTACAAGGAATGTACCGTAGCATTGCGTTGCCGCCGCTGAACCCCAATTGAACGCACGCCGTGGCGCGGGTACGGCGCGGTGATGATCGCCGTTCTCTCCCCGGCCAAGACGCTGGACCTCGACACGCCGTCACCCTTCCCCGCCACCCCGGCGCGCTTCGCGGCGGAGGCTGCCACGCTGGCGAAGGCCGCCTCGCACCTGACGCAAAAGCGCCTGTCCGAGCTGATGAAGATCTCGCCCGCGCTCGCCAAGCTCAATGCCGATCGCTTTCGCGACTTCGACGCCGCTGAAGAACGTCCTGCGCTCTATACCTTTGCCGGCGACGTCTACACCGGGCTCGACGCCGCGACCCTCGATGAGCCGGCGGTGCGCTTCGCACAGGGCCACCTGCGACTGCTCTCCGGCCTTTACGGCCTCCTCCGTCCGCTCGACGGGATGCGCCCCTATCGGCTGGAAATGGGCACCCGCTGGGCGCCGCGCCGCGAAAAGCTGACCGACTGGTGGGGCCCGCGCATTGCGGACGCGTTGGCTCAGGACGTGGCGGAAGAGGGATCGAAAGTGGTGCTCAACCTGGCGAGCAACGAATATTGGGAAGCGGTCGCGGGCAAGCTCCCGTCCGACGTCCGCGTCGTCGCGGTCGACTTTCGCGAGGCGGACGATCGCTTCATCAGCTTCCACGCCAAGAAGGCGCGCGGGATGATGGCACGCTATCTGGTCGAGCATCATGTCGTTGATCTCGACGGCATGAAGGCGTTCGATACCGCCGATTATCGCTTCGATCCCGATGCCAGCGACGACGCGCGCTGGACGTTCCGGCGGGCGGCATGATGCGCGCGGTCGTGGTCGGCGCCGGTGGCGGGATCGGCGCGGCGCTTGCCGACGCTCTGGCGGAGGAGGGCAATGACGTCGTCCGCCTCACCCGCGCCGAGCTGAACCTGACCGACGAGCCGACCATCGCCACCGCCGCGGCGCGCATCGGCAAGGCCGACATGGTAGTCGTTGCCACTGGGCTGCTCCACGATGCCGAGCACGGCCCGGAGAAAGCACTGCGCGATCTCGATCCGGTGTGGCTGGCGAAGCAATATGCGGTGAATGCGATCGGCCCCGCGCTGGTCGCCAAGCACTTCCTGCCCATCCTGCCGCGCACCGGACGGTCGGTATTCGCGGCGCTGTCGGCGCGGGTCGGCAGCATCTCCGACAACCGGCTCGGCGGTTGGTACGGCTATCGCGCCAGCAAGGCCGCGCTCAACCAGCTGATCCGCACGCTGGCGATCGAGGACAAGCGCCGCAACGATCGCGGCATCGTCGTCGCGCTCCACCCCGGCACCGTCGACACCCGGTTGTCCAAGCCGTTCCAGCAGAGCGGGCGCGACCTGTTCCAGCCCGATCGCGCCGCGGTGCAGTTGCTCGATGTGCTCGACGCGCTGAAGCCCACCGACAGCGGCAAGCTGTTCGCATGGGACGGTGTCGAGATAACGCCCTGATCGTCATTGCGAGCGTAGCGACGCGATCCAGAGCCGGACCAGCCTTCTTCCACTGAACGGCGCGGCATCTCCACCAATCCCGGCCGTAGCGGGCGTGACTTTGCGGCCCATGCGGCCTAGACACACGCCTGAAACGAACCCGTAAATAGAAAGTACGTCCAGTTGGCCGACGACACCGTCCTCGCCGATCCTTCCGCTATCGCCCCTATCTCCATCGTCGAGGAGATGAAGACCAGCTACCTCGACTATGCGATGAGCGTCATCGTGGCGCGCGCGCTGCCCGACGTGCGCGACGGGCTGAAGCCGGTGCACCGCCGCATCCTTTATTCGGCGAACGAGAGCGGGTTCCTCTACAACCGCCCGTATCGCAAGTCGGCGCGCATCGTCGGCGACGTGATCGGTAAATATCACCCGCACGGCGACAGTTCGATCTACGAAGCCTTGGTCCGCATGACGCAGGACTGGTCGATGCGCGTGCCGCTGATCGACGGTCAGGGCAATTTCGGATCGATGGACCCCGATCCCGCCGCCGCGATGCGTTATACCGAGGCGCGGCTGGCGAAGTCCGCCAATTACCTGATGGACGACCTCGACAAGGATACGGTCGATTTCCAGCCGAACTACGACGGCTCGGAGCGCGAGCCGCAGGTGCTGCCCGCGCGCTTCCCCAATCTGCTCGTCAACGGCGCGGGCGGCATCGCGGTCGGCATGGCCACGAACATCCCGCCGCACAATCTCGGCGAAGTCGTCGACGCCTGCCTCGCCTATATCGACAATGGCGCGATCACCACCGAGGAGCTGATGGAGATCGTCCCCGGTCCGGACTTTCCGACCGGTGCGATCATCCTCGGCCGCGCCGGGGCGCGTTCCGCCTATGAGACCGGGCGCGGCTCGGTGATCGTGCGCAGCCGCCACAAGATCGAGACCGGGCGCGGCGACCGCACCTCGATCGTGCTGACCGAAATCCCGTTCCAGCAGGGCAAGAACGCGCTGGTCGAGAAGATCGCCGAGGCCGCCAAGGACAAGCGCATCGAGGGCGTCAGCGACATTCGCGACGAATCGAACCGCGAAGGCGTCCGGATCGTCATCGATCTCAAGCGCGATGCCACGCCCGAGGTGGTGCTCAACCAGCTCTGGCGGCACACGCCCGCGCAGGGCTCGTTCCCCGCGAACATGCTCGCGATCCGCGGCGGCCGCCCCGAATTGCTCAACCTGCGCGACATCATCAGCGCGTTCGTGCAGTTCCGCGAACAGGTCATCACGCGCCGCGCCAAGTTCGAGCTGAACAAGGCGCGTGAGCGTGCCCATATCCTGCTCGGCCTCGTCATCGCGGTCACCAACCTCGACGAAGTGGTGCGGATCATCCGCGGCTCGTCGAGCCCGGCCGAGGCGCGCGCCAAGCTGCTGGCGCGGGAATGGCCGATCGCCGAGATCGCGCCGTACCTGCGGCTGGTCGAAGCGCTCGAGACCGACGTGGCAGGCGACACCTATCGCCTCTCCGAAGTGCAGGTCCGCGCGATCCTCGACCTGCGCCTCCACCGCCTCACCGCTTTGGGTCGCGACGAGATCGGCGACGAGCTGAAGACGCTCGCCGATTCGATCGCCGAACTGCTCGCGATCCTTTCCGACCGCGTGAAGCTCTATGCGGTGATGCGCGACGAATTCCGCGAGGTGCGCGAGCAATTTGCGACCCCGCGCCGCACCGAGATCGCCGCCGCCGCCGACGGGATCGACGACGAGGATCTGATCGAGCGCGAGGACATGGTGGTGACCGTCACCATGGCCGGCTACATCAAGCGTACCCCGCTCGACGCCTTCCGTGCGCAGGCGCGCGGCGGTAAGGGGCGCGCCGGCATGGCGACCAAGGACGAGGATGTCGTCACCAAGCTGTTCGTCACCTCGACGCACACGCCGGTGCTGTTCTTCTCGACGCTCGGCCGCGTCTACCGCATGAAGGTCTGGCGCCTGCCCGAGGGCGGGCCGGCGACGCGCGGTCGCCCGATGATCAATCTGCTCCCGCTCGAACAGGGCGAGACGATCTCGACCGTGCTGCCGCTGCCCGAGGACGAGGCGGAATGGGGCAAGCTGCACGTTATGTTCGCCACCGCCAGGGGCTCGGTGCGCCGTAACTCGATGGACGCGTTCACCAACGTGCCCTCGAACGGCAAGATCGCGATGAAGTTCGAGGGCGAGGATGCCGACGACCGGCTGATCGGCGTGGCGTTGCTCGACGAGGGTGACGACGTGCTGCTCGCCACCCGCGCCGGTAAGGCGATCCGGTTCGCCGCCGACGAGGTGCGCGAGTTCCAGAGCCGCAACTCGACCGGCGTCCGCGGCATCACGCTCAAGGGCGACGATCAGGTCATCTCCCTTTCGGTCCTGCATCGCGTCGAGGCCGATGGCGAACTGCGCGAGGCGTACCTGCGCAACGCGCCGTGGAAGGAGCGCGAGGGCGAGCTGTCGATGGATCAGCACGATTTCGAGCGGCTCCGCGCGGTTGAGCAATTCATCCTGACGGTCTGCGCCAACGGCTATGGCAAGATCAGCTCGGCCTATGAATACCGCCGCACCGGCCGCGGTGGTCAGGGCATCACCAACATCGACAATATCGCGCGCAATGGCCCGGTCGTCGCCAGCTTCCCCTCGACCAAGGCCGAGCAGCTGATGCTGGTCACCGATCAGGCGAAGATGATCCGGATGCCGCTCGGCTCGCTGCGCGTCATCGGGCGCGGCTCGGCGGGAGTGCGCTTGTTCAACGTTGCCAGCGACGAGCATGTCGTCTCCGCCGCACGGATCGATGAGGAGCCCGAGCCCGAGGATGCTGCCGAGGCGCTGGTCGCCGAGGAACTGGCCGGCGATCAGCCGGTTGCCCCCGCGGATGACGCGACGATCGGCGACGATGAAGCCGCCGGCCCGGAGGATGGTGAATGACCGACATGCCGCTGACCGCGTATAAGGTTTTGACCGCCGAGCAGATGGCGACGCTGGAGCAGGATGGGCGGTTCGGCGGCGCGCCGGTCGACGTGGCGGACGGCTACATCCATCTGTCGACCGCCGACCAGCTGGGCGAGACGATCGACAAGCACTTCGTCGGGCAAGCTGGCCTTCACATCGCCGCGGTCGACCTCGCCGCATATGGTGACAAGATAAAGTGGGAAAAGTCGCGCGGCGGCCAGCTCTTCCCACACCTCTATGACGAGATGCTGCTGGAAACGGTTATCGCCTACGGCCCGCTCGAACGCCATGCCGACGGAACGTTAAAGCTGCCGACCACCGGCTGAGTCGCCGTCGCCCCCGCCTCCGCCGGGGCGACGCCATCAGACGTAAAGATCCACCACCTCACGCCCCTCCCCCACCGCCTGCAACAACAGCGTCCGGTGGCAATGGCAGGGCTCCCGCTCGAAACACAGCAGCGCGCTTGGCACCTCGTCCGCCAGCGACAGCATCTCCGCCGCCTGCGCCTGCGCCTCGGGCAGCTCCAGCTGCACCTCATATACCGCGGTCAGCGTCGCGACATCACCCTTCTTGGCCGCATCACGCCCGCGCTTTGGCGTCCCCAGCGCCTTCAGATGCACATACTCGATCCCCTCCTCGCGCAGCGACGCCGCGAGCGGTGACTTGGAGAAGCCCGGCCGCCGCGACAGCGGCAGTGCGCGGACATCGATCACCCGCCGCACGCCCGCGGCCTGCAGCGCGGCGATGAATTCGGCCATCGTCGCGCCTTCATAACCGATGGTATAAATTGTCATGCCATCCGAAGTGGTTGCCCGCCGCCCGCAAGACAAGCCACCGGCAAACAGCCGCATGGCCGAAGTAGAGAGTTCACCGGCGCAGAAGCTCCATCGGCGCCGATCAATCATGCAGGATCGGCCCGAGCGCGTTGATCGTCAGCTGCAGGCTGAGCGCATGTTCCATCTGCGGGCGCGCGCCGTCCCGTCCGAAGCGAAACTGGTTCAGGTAGCCGATGTCCAGCAGCGCCTTTCGCGAAACCAGCGGCACGGTGATGCCCAGCATGTTGCGCATCCGCTCGTAGCCGGAGTGTTGGCCCCAGCGAGTAGAGTTAGGAAGGAAGAAGCTCTCGTGCGACGCAAAGAACGCCAGCTTGCGGCTGCGCAGCGGAATGTTGCCGCGGACGAGCGGCCGGAGGCGCACGCCGATCTCGTCGCCGCCCGGGTTGAACCGCTCGTCGACGCGAAAGCGCGCGACCAGATTTCCGCGCGACACCACCACCTGTTGGCGCAGGCGATTTTCGTGAACGCTCGGCCCTGTGGCGCTGAACAGGCCCACGCGACGATAGCCGAACCCCCATTCGACCGCCTTGCCGGTCTTCCAGCCGAGCAGCGCACCATATTCGGTCTGGCTGATCCCGTCGGCGCGATCGCCCCAGCGGCCGATCTGTTCCAGCGTCACGCGCACGTCCGGGGTCAACGGCACGTTGACGTTGACCTGTTCCCAGAACTGCTCGTCCTCAACCTGCGCCGCCGCCGGTGTCGCGAACGTCAGCACGCCGAAGAGCAGCGCCGCACAGCGCAACGTGGACACGGAAAACACCCCCTAAAGGCCCCTTTCGGCCGCCTATAGCGATACCGCGCCGGTGCGCCAGCCGCCGCGCACGCGGATCGGCCACCGTTGCGCGGCCGGCTTCGGCCGAAACGCACCCGCCATTGCCGCGGCCACGTCTCGATCGGCGGCAAAAGAGTGACTTGCACCCGGTGCGATCGGGCGCGACGATGTGCCATGCTGTCCGCTCTCCTCCTGCTTTTGCAGGCCGCCGCCGCGCAAACCCCTGCCCTCACCCCGGCGGCCACGCCCGCGGCGACCGCAACCAAATGGCCGGCACGCGACGCACAGTTCACGATCAGGAACTATCATTTCCGCTCGGGCGAGACGTTACCGGAACTGCGGCTCAACTACACCGCGCTCGGTTCGCCGCACCGGAACGCCAAGGGGGAGATCGACACCGCCGTGATGATTCTGCACGGCACCGGCGGCACCGGCCGCCAGTTCCTCAGCCCGCAATTCGCGGACGAACTCTACGGCCCCGGAAAGCCGCTGGATATCACACGTTATTGGGTCATCCTCCCCGACGGCATCGGGCACGGTAAATCGTCCAAACCCTCGGATGGCTTGCACATGCGCTTTCCGCGCTACGACTATGACGACATGGTCGATGCGCAATATCGCCTGCTCCGCGACGGCCTCAAGATCCGCCGCATGCGCCTCATCATGGGCACGTCGATGGGATGTATGCACAGCCTGGTCTGGGGCGAGACGCATCCGGACTTCGCCCGCGCGCTGATGCCGCTTGCCTGCGAGCCGGTCGAGATCGCCGGGCTCAATCGCATGTGGCGCAAGCTCGCGATGGACGGGATCACCGCGGACCCTGCCTGGGCGGGGGGCGAATATCGCAACCCGCCGACGCAGGGGCTGCGCACGGCCGCGAGCCTGCTATTCGTCGCAGGCGCCGCCCCGCTTTATTTTCAGGCCAAATATCCCAAGCGCGTCTCGGCGGAAGCGTTCGCGAACGAGCGCGTGACCGCAGCGATCGCCTCGACCGATGCGAACGACCTGCTCTACCAGATCGACGCCTCGCGATCCTACGATCCGTGGCCACGCCTTGAGGCGATCACCGCCCCCACGACGTGGATCAACTCGGCCGACGACTTCATCAATCCCCGAAGCCTCGACTTTCCCGTTCGCGCCGTCGCGCGGATGAAGGACGCGCGCTTCCGCCTCATTCCCGAAACCGCCGAAACGCGCGGACATGGCACGCACACCGCGGCCCGATTCTGGAAGCAGGACTTGGTCGACCTGCTACGGCGGACCGACCAGCCGTAGCGTCGACCGTCGGCAGTGCCGTTCGTGCGACCCGAAGGGCGTCGAGGTCCGTCTAGCCGGCCTAGGTCGATGCCTTGCCCGACGTCAGCGCATGAACCCGCAGACGCGGGAAAACGTCTTCCAGCGACCTCGTATCGGGCAGGACGTAGACATAACCGCCCTTCTTCTCGAACAGCGGGCGCAGATCCGCGCCGTAGAATGCCTTTGGCACGTTGATGCAGCCGAACGTGATCCGATTGTCGTCCGCTTCCGGCGACAACATACGCGCGCGCCGATTTTCCGACTTGGCGGCGTCTCCCGGGATCGGATGAATCGCGACGCTATTGGTGTAATCGACCCACAGCACGCGCTGCCGCCCCGCGGCATAGCCGAATTTGGCGAGGAAGCGTCCCGCCGGCGTGGTCTTTTCCGCGGGGCCGATCTCCCCGAGCTTCTTGCTGCCGACGCCGGGGGTCGCATCGTCGCCGGGCGCGATGCCGATCAGCACGGGCACTTGCGCCAGTAGCTTGCCGCGACCGTCAAAGAGCATCAGCGACGCATCATGCTTGTCGATGACCACATAGGGCAGCGCATGATTGTCGCGCGACGTCGCAATCCAGTCGGCAACACGCGCCGCATCGGCCGACGGCGACAGCGCAGGTTGCGTCGGTGATGTCGGTGCTGCACCCGGCGCGCCTTGCGGCATCGGCTTGGAAACCGGCGGAGCGCCAGCAGCGATCAGAGCAACACCCGCAAGTATCTGTGAAATCATCAACCTATCGCCACAAGCCAAAAGCGGCCGCCCTGCGCGGGCGGCCGCCGGATCATCGTCAACAAGCGCATGGCGCTCGGCTTCACCGAGCACGAATTCGCATCGTCAGCGCACGACGACGGGAACGCCCTGCACGCGTCGATGTTGCTTAGTGGCGGGGGCGCTTGCCGCGCTGCTCCTGCTGCTGAAGCCGCTGCTCGACGCCGTCGACGCGGCCGTTCAACTGATCGAGGCGCTGGCCCTGCTGCTGCGCCTGCCCCGACGCGGCCTGCGCCTCGGCGAGCGCCTGCTTCGCGGTGCCGTCGGTCGCCTGCAACTGCGTCTCCAGGGTGCTGACCCGCGCGCTGACCGGCTCGATCTGCTCGCGCACATACTTCTTGGTGGCGCAGCCGCCGAGCGTCGGGGCGATCAGCAGTACGGCAACCGCGGGGGAGAGTTTGGCAAAGGAGGTAAGCATCACAATCTTCCAATAATCTCTAACCCGGCGAGGGAGCCTAGAACGTAACGCAGCGGCAATAGTGTAGACGATAAGGCGAGCCTATCACACGATCAGCCGAGGGGTGATCCACGCGGATGTTCGTGGTAAAGTACTTTCACTCTAAAGATGAACTCTGCTTCTACTTGGATATTAACCATCGCTGAACAGAAAAAGGGTCGGTCGTTACTTCTTCGAATCGCGAGGCCGGTCGCTCGCAAACGGATCGAGCGGGATGCGGCTGCCCGCATCGCGCATGGATTTGCCGGCGGCAGGCGCGCGTTGCCGATCGACGCACTTGCGCAATTCGACGATCGCCGCGCCGCTGCCGTCCAGCTTCAGCTCTTCGACCGGAACATCGCCACGGCGGACTTTCAGCGAATCGGAGGTCGCCAGGCTGCGCGGAAACGTCGCGCCGAAACTGGTGACGAACCCGCGCTGCCCCGCCGTGGCGATGCCGATGGCGAGATGGCGCGGAAAGGCCGAGGTGGAGAGGCGGAAATCGAGCCGAAGCTGCTCGCGCGCGCGGATCGACCAATTCGGGTTGAGCAGCGTCAGCCGGTTGCTGCCGTCGATATCCAACCCGAATTGCAGCGTGGTGCCGCGCGGCTCGGGATAGGTGCGCGTCAGAAAGCAACCTTTCCGATCGCTGCTGGCAGAGACGACCCACGCGCCGACCTCGCGGGTGGCATAATCGGCGGCGGCGGGAGTGCCCGCAAGCGCCACGCAGGACAGGAAGGCGGAGAAAGAGATGATGCGCATGGCGCAGGTCTTAGCGCCGATCCGACGCGGAGTTTAGCACTCGTGGCGCATTCATTCAGGGTTGAGAGATGCTAAGCGCGCGCCGATGATCGATACGCCCCTTCAGGAGATACCCCGATGCCCGACCGGATATTGATCTTTTACGGCTCCTATCGGTCGGATCGGCAGGGCATCCGGCTGGCCGACTATCTCGTGCGCGCCTTCACGGAGCGTGGCGCGGCACCCGAACTGATCGACGCCAAGGCGATCGGGCTGCCAATGCTGGATCGTATGTACAAGGAATATCCGGCCGGCGAGGCACCGCCCGTACTCGAAGAACTCGCGGGCAAGATCCGGGCCGCCGACGCGTTCGTGTTCGTCACCGGCGAATACAATTGGGGGCAGCAACCCGGGCTGAAGAACCTCACCGATCACTTTTTGGAGGAATGGTTCTGGCGCCCCGCCGCGATCGCCAGCTATTCGGCCGGGCGCCTCGCCGGCGCCCATGCCAGCGTCGCGTGGCACGGCACACTGACCGAGATGGGGATGGTCGTGGTGTCCAGTACGCTCACCGTCGGCAGCATCGGCCACACGCTCGACGAAGAGGGCAATCCGGCCGGCGACGGTGGCGCGTCATTGGCCCGCGCCTTCCCGCGCTTCGCCGACGACCTCGCCTGGTGGACCGCCGCCGCGCGCGAGCAAAGGGCCAAGGTCCCGCCGCCCTACTGACCGGGCCTCAGGTGGCGCAGACGAGTTCGGCGCTCTAAGGGATCGTGGATGAACGACACGTCTGGAACATGGCAGCCCGACCGCGTGCGCCTCTGGCTGGAGCGGCGCGCGGCAGCGGCACGACTGGACCAGGCGGCAGCCGACCGACGCGGGTACGAGGCACAACGCGATTACGACAAGGCCGCCGCCGAGGAATGGGTCTGCCGCACGCTGCGCGGCAACGACCGGATCGACGACCAGCAGGCCTTTGCCGCCGACATCAAGGCATTGCTGGGACAGGACGAATATCGCGCGACCGGCATCTATGACGATCAGCATTTCGAACGAAATGTGCGCGCCTGCCTTCGCAAGATCGCCAAGATGACCAAGACCAACGAAGGCTTCGCCAATACCTTGCGCTATCAGGCCTGAACCCCTGACAAGGCCCGTCACACCCGCTATCCGCGGCGGCATGACGTACGACATTCATATCGTGGGCGGCGGGCTCGCCGGGTCCGAAGCCGCGTGGCAATTGGCCGAGGCCGGCTTCAAGGTCCGCCTGTCGGAGATGCGCGGCGGCGGCGACACCACCCCCGCCCACCACACCGACGACCTCGCCGAGCTGGTCTGCTCGAACAGCTTCCGGAGCGACGATGCCGACAGCAATGCGGTCGGGCTACTTCATCAGGAATTGCGCGCGCTCGGCTCGCTGATCCTGCGCGAAGGCGACCGTCACCGCGTCCCCGCCGGGTCGGCGTTGGCGGTCGATCGCGACGGTTTCTCGGCCGGCGTCACTGCGGCGGTGGCGGCGCACCCGAACATCACGGTGGTGCGCGAGCGTATCGACACCCTCCCCGACACCCCCGCGATCATCGCCACCGGCCCGCTCACCGCACCCGGCCTGTCGGAGCGGATCGCCGCCGAGACCGGCCGCGACTCGCTCGCCTTCTTCGACGCGATCGCGCCGATCGTCCACCGCGACTCGATCGACATGGAGACGGCGTGGTTCCAGTCGCGCTGGAACAAGGGCGAAGGAACGGACTACATCAACTGCCCGCTCGACAAGGAGCAATATCACGCCTTCGTCGCCGCACTGATCGACGGCGAGAAGACCGAATACCGCGAGTGGGAGAACGTCCCCTATTTCGAAGGCTGTATGCCGATCGAGGTGATGGCGGAGCGCGGACCCGAGACGTTGCGCTTCGGCCCGATGAAGGGCGTCGGGCTCGACGATCCGCGCACCGGCCGCTGGCCCTATGCCTGCGTCCAGCTTCGTCAGGACAATGCGCTCGGCACGCTGTGGAACATCGTCGGCTTCCAGACCAAGCTCAAACACGCCGAGCAGGTCCGCCTGTTCCGCACCATCCCCGGCCTCGAAAACGCCGAATTCGCGCGGCTCGGCGGCTTGCACCGCAATACCTTCCTGCGCTCGCCCGAACTGCTCGACGAAACGCTGCGGCTCCGCTCGCGCCCGAACATCCGCTTCGCCGGACAGATCACCGGGTGCGAGGGCTATATCGAGAGCGCCTCGATCGGCTTGCTCGCCGGCCGCTTCGCGATCGCCGAGCTACGCGGCGAGACGCTCGCCCCGCCGCCGCTCGAAACCGCGCTCGGCGCACTGCTGTCGCACATCACCGGCGGCGCGGAGGCGGACAGCTATCAGCCGATGAACGTCAATTTCGGGCTCTTCCCGCCGATCCCCGGCCGCACGAAAAAGGCCGACCGCAAGAAGATGTACACCGACCGCGCCCGTTCGGCGCTGGCCGAGTGGCTGGCGGCCTGACCACCTCGCGCGCGTTTCGGGGTACTGATCACCAACCCCGTTCGTGCTGAGCTTGTCGAAGCACGTGCCCGGAACACGCCCTTCGACAAGCTCAAGGCGAACGATGTTAATGTAGCCATCTCTACACCGGCAACGCCGTCGTATATTTCGTCATCGACAACGCGAAATGCGACGACGCCCCCGCCACCGACGGATGCCCGAGCATCACCTGCATCAGGAAGTGATTATAATCGCTGACGTCCGCCACGACGATCCGCAGCAGGTAATCCCACTCCCCCGACATCGAGAAACTCTCGACGATCTCCGGCCGCCCGTCGACGAACGTTTCGAACGCCTGTCGTGCCTCGATCGCGTGGCTGCGCATCCGGACGTTGCACAGCACGTTGACCCCGCGCCCGACCGCCGCCGGATCGACCAGCCGCACCGTCCGCGTCAGCACCCCTGCTGCCTCCAGCGCCTTGACCCGCCGCCAGCACGACGCCGACGACGCCCCGGCGCGCTGCGCCAGATCGGCGTTGCTCAGTGTCCCGTCCTCCTGCAGCGCCGAAATGATCCGGCGATCGATGCTGTCGAGTTGATCGGCTTGGTTCATGGAACAAGGCTATAGCGTATGGTTCGTTTCACAAACATTCAAAACATCGCCCATTCTGATAAGCATTGATCGCGTCCATATGCGATCGTGTTGTCATGGCAGATACAGCGCTGATCCGGCCCGACGAGGCCGCCGCCGACTGGACGATCCCGCAAGGCTGGGCGTCCTACACGGCCGAGGAACATGCGACCTGGGACACGCTGTTCGCGCGCCAGATCGCGATGCTGCCGGGGCGCGCGACTCCCGAATTCCTCAACGGGCTCGACGTGCTCCGGCTGTCGAAACCCGGCATCCCCGATTTCGACGAACTCTCGGAACGGCTGATGAAGGCGACCGGCTGGCAGGTCGTCGCCGTTCCCGGACTCGTTCCCGACGACGTCTTCTTCGATCATCTCGCCAATCGCCGCTTCGTGTCGGGCAATTTCATCCGCCGCCCCGATCAGCTCGACTATCTTCAGGAACCCGACGTCTTCCATGACGTCTTCGGCCACGTCCCCCTGCTCGCCAACCCGGTGTTCGCCGATTACATGCAGGCCTACGGACAGGGCGGGCAGCGCGCCGCGGCGATGGGCGCGATCGATCGCCTGTCGCGGCTCTACTGGTACACCGTCGAATTCGGCCTCGTGCGCTCGGGCGACGATCTCGCGCTCTACGGTGCCGGCATCGTTTCCTCGCGATCCGAATCGGTCTTCGCACTCGACGACGCGTCGCCGAACCGTCTCGGCTTCGACCTGAAGCGCGTCATGCGTACCCGCTACCGAATCGATGATTTTCAGCAGAGCTATTTCGTCATCGACAGTTTCGAGGACCTGCTCGACCAGACGCTCAACACCGATTTCGCCCCCCTTTACGCCGAGCTGGAAGGCCAGCCGGATCACGACCCGGAGACGATCCTGGCGGACGACCGCGTCTACACGCGTGGCACGCAAGCGCACGCCCGCCGCTAACCCGTTCACCTGAAAGGCCCGACCATGACCGATCCCGCCAACCCGCTCGGCCTCGCCGGCTTCGAATTCTGCGAGTTCACCTCGCCGGACCCCGATACGCTCGCCCGGCAGTTCGAGCAGATGGGCTTCGTCGCCGCGCATCGTCACCCGACGAAACAGGTGACGCGCTACGTCCAGGGCCGCATCAACCTGCTGCTCAACCGCGAGGCGACCGGACAGGCCGCCGACTTCCGCGCGCTCCACGGGCCCTCGGCCAGCGGGATGGCGTTCCGCGTCGCCGATCCGCAGGCGGCCTACGACCATGCGATCGCGGAAGGCGCGACCGCGGTCGACGCCACGGCGGGCACGCTCGGCAACGGCAGTTTTCCGATCGAGGGGATCGGTGGCAGCTATCTGTATCTCGTGAAGGCCGGTGCCGACCTCTACGCCGATTGGGAGGAAGTGCCCGGCTGGCGGGAGGCCGCCGAGCAGAACAATGTCGGACTCGATATCCTCGACCATCTCACCCACAACGTTCGCCGCGGCGAGATGCGGACATGGTCGAGCTTCTACGGCCGGTTGTTCGGGTTCGAGGAGCAGAAGTTCTTCGACATCAAGGGCAAGGCGACCGGGCTGTTCAGCCAGGCGATGATCGCCCCCGATCTCGCGATCCGCATCCCGCTCAACGAGAGCAAGGACGAAACCTCTCAGATCGAGGAATTCATCCGCGAATATAACGGTGAAGGCATCCAGCACCTCGCGCTGACCACCGACGACATCTACGAGACGGTCGAGAAGCTGCGCGCGCGGGGCGTGCGGCTACAGGACACGATCGAGACCTATTACGAGCTGGTCGACAAGCGCGTCCCCGGCCACGGCGAGGACCTTGAGCGGCTGAAGCGCAACCGCATCCTGATCGACGGCAACGTCGGCGACGAGGGCATTCTGCTCCAGATCTTCACCGAGAACATGGTCGGCCCGATCTTCTTCGAGATCATCCAGCGGAAGGGCAATCAGGGCTTCGGCAACGGCAATTTTCAGGCGTTGTTCGAAAGCATCGAGCTGGACCAGATCCGCCGCGGCGTGGTGAAGGTGGACGCATAAGTCACCCTCCCGTCGCCCCGGACTTGATCCGGGGCCCCGCTTCTTCTTCTATGCTCAAGGAGAAAAGAAGCGGGACCCCGGATCGAGGCTCTCCTGAGCCTGTCGAAGGATCAGGCATGACGAAAGAGGCAGACGGTCCGCGAACCGGCGGGTCGCTACAGGAGAGAGAGCCATGACCGACACGCCCCGCTACCATCCCGGCTTCGGCAATCACGTGTCGACCGAGGCGGTGCCCGGCGCGCTCCCGATCGGTCGCAACTCGCCGCAACACGTGCCCTTCGGCCTCTACGCCGAGCAACTGTCCGGCACCGCCTTCACCGCACCGCGCCACGAAAATCGCCGGACGTGGCTCTATCGCCTCCGCCCGACCGCGCAGCATCCCGCCTTCACCCGCTATGACGGCGCACCCAACCTCTGCGCCGCTCCCTTCGACATGCCGCCCTCGCCGAACCGGATGCGCTGGGACCCGCTGCCGTGGCCCGCAACCGCCACCGACTGGCTCGACGGCCTGGTCACCTACGGCGGCAACGGCAGCGTGGCCGAGCAGACCGGCGTCGCGATCCACCTCTATGCCGCGACCGCTGACATGGACCGCGCCTTCTTTTCCGCCGACGGCGAGTGGCTGATCGTCCCGCAGGACGGCCGGCTCGCAATCGACACCGAACTCGGCCGCATCGACGTCGCCCCGCTCCAGATCGCCGTCATCCCGCGCGGGGTCCGTTTCCGCGTCGGGCTCCCGGACGGACGCGCCCGCGGCTATGTCCTCGAAAACTATGGCACGCCGTTCCGCCTCCCCGATCTCGGTCCGATCGGCGCCAATGGACTGGCGAACCCGCGCGACTTCGAGACACCCGCCGCATGGTTCGAGGACCGCAACGATCCCTGCACCGTCGTCCAGAAGTTTCAGGGCGCGCTCTGGCAATCCACGCTCGATCATTCGCCGTTCGACGTTGTCGCATGGCATGGCAATCTAGCGCCGTATCGTTATGACTTAACACGCTTCAACACCATCAACACCGTCTCGTTCGACCACCCGGACCCATCGATCTTCACCGTTCTCACCTCGCCGAGCGACACCCCCGGCGCCGCCAATTGTGACTTCGTGATCTTCCCCCCGCGCTGGATGGTCGCGGAGGGCACGTTTCGCCCTCCGTGGTTCCATCGTAACGTCATGAGCGAGTTCATGGGGCTGATCGCCGGCGCCTATGACGCAAAGGAAGGCGGCGGTTTCGTGCCCGGCGGCGCCAGCCTCCACAACCAGATGAACGGTCACGGCCCTGATCAGGCGAGTTATGAAAAAGCCATCGCAAGTGACTTGAGACCCATCAAAATAGACGGGACGATGGCCTTTATGTTCGAGACCCGGCACGTGGTGCGCACCACCGCCTGGGCGCAAACATCGCCAACGATGCAGCTCGATTACGACGACGTCTGGCGCGGCTTTCCCAAGGCGACACTCCCGCGGTGATCCACCGCACTGGAAAAAACCGTCGACCTTGCTAGCGTACCCGCCATGCAATTCCTGAAGATCCTGTTCTGGTCGCTGCTGGCGTTCGTCGCCGCGATGTTCACGTTCGGCAACTGGACCAATGTCACGGTCCAGTTGTTCGGCGGGCTGGTGGCGGAGGTGAACCTGCCGCTGCTGCTGCTGGCCACCTTCCTGCTCGGCTTCGTCCCGACGCTGATCTATCAACATTGGATGCGTTTCCGGCTGCGCCAGCGCCTGACCGCCGCGGAGCGTGCGACCGAAAGCGCGCTTGCCGCGGTCCGCGGGGTCGAGACGCCGCCCCCTTCGACGCCTCCCGCCGCCCCGACGAACGGAGCCGAGTGATGGCCAACCGCATCTTCGTCGCGCTCGACACCCCCGACCTCGACCGCGCCCGCACGCTGGCGCACAAGGTCCGGCACCACGTCGGCGGGATCAAGCTCGGGCTGGAATTCTTCTGCGCGCACGGGCCCTCGGGCGTGCGCGCGATGGAGGAAATCGGCCTGCCCGTCTTCCTCGACCTGAAGCTCCACGACATCCCCAATACCGTCGCCAAGGCGGTGCAGTCGCTCGCCGGGCTCACCCCCGCGGTGCTGACCGTCCACGCCAGCGGCGGCCGCGCGATGCTGGAGGATGCCAAGGCGGCGGCGCATCCCTCGACCAGGGTGGTCGCAGTGACGATGCTCACCAGCCTCGACGAGGACGACCTCGCCGCCACCGGCGTCGCGGGCAGCGCGCACGACCACGTCCTGCGCCTCGCCGAGCTGGCGCGCGCGGCCGGGCTCGACGGCATCGTCTGCTCGGGCGCCGAGGTGAAGGCCGCGCATGCCGCGTGGCCGAAGGGCTATTTCGTCGTCCCCGGCGTCCGCCCCGCGGATGGCGAGGCCGGCGACCAGAAGCGCGTCGTCACCCCGCGGATGGCGGTCGACCACGGCGCATCGATGCTGGTGATCGGCCGCCCGATTACGCAGGCCGAAGACCCCGACGCCGCCGCGCGCGCGATCGCTGCGACGCTCTAACGCGGTGTTGGCAGGGTGCGGGCAAGCGCCTAAAGCCGCGCGATGCCCGTCACCGCCAAGATCTGCGGCCTGTCCACGCCCGAAACGCTCGACGCCGCGCTGAAGGGCGGCGCGAGCCATGTCGGCTTCGTCGTCTTCCCGCCCTCGCCGCGCCACCTGACGCTCGACCGGCTCGCGGGGCTCGCCGCGCAGGTCCCCGCGCACGTCCGTAAGGTCGGCGTGTTCGTCGACCCCGATGACGAGCTGCTCGCCGCCACCGTCGCGGTCGGCACGCTCGACGCGATCCAGCTCCACAAGACCGCCCCGGCCCGCGTCGCCGCGCTCCGTCGCCTATCGTCGCGCGAGACATGGGCGGCGATCGCGGTGAAGACGCGCGCCGATCTCGCCAGCGCCGCGCATTATGCCGACGCCGCGGACCGCCTGCTCTACGACGCCAAGACCCCGGAGGGCGCGACGCTCCCCGGCGGCATGGGCCTGCGCTTCGACTGGCAGTTGCTCGACGGGTTCCGGCACCCACTGCCGTGGGCGCTGTCCGGCGGGCTCGACTCCGCCAATGTCGGCGAGGCGATCGCACGGACCCGTGCACCGCTCGTCGACGTTTCGTCGGGCGTCGAGTCCGCGCCCGGCGTCAAGGACGTGGACAAGATCGCCACCTTCCTGCAACGGGTCTCCGCATCATGAACGCACCCAATTCCTTCCGCGCGCAGCCGGACGAGCGCGGGCATTTCGGTCCCTATGGCGGCCGCTATGTCTCCGAGACGCTGATGCCGCTGATCCTCGACCTCGAGCGCGAGTATCGCGCCGCGAAGGAAGATCCGGCGTTCGCCGCACAGTTCGACGATCTGCTCGAACATTATGTCGGCCGTCCCTCGCCGCTTTACTATGCCGAGCGGCTGACCGACACGCTGCGCGATAGCGCGTCCGAGGGGTTGGGCGCACAGGTCTGGTTTAAGCGCGACGAACTGAACCACACCGGCGCGCACAAGATCAACAATTGCATCGGTCAGATCCTGCTGGCGATCCGCATGGGCAAGACGCGGATCATCGCCGAGACCGGCGCGGGCCAGCACGGCGTCGCGACCGCGACGGTCTGCGCGCGCTTCGGGCTGCCGTGCGTGATCTACATGGGCGCCAAGGACGTCGAGCGGCAGCAGCCGAACGTCTTCCGCATGAAGCTGCTCGGCGCCGAGGTGCGCGCGGTGGAAAGCGGCGCGCGCACGCTGAAGGACGCGATGAACGAGGCGCTGCGCGACTGGGTCGCCAACGTCCACGACACCTTCTACATCATCGGCACCGCCGCCGGCCCGCACCCGTACCCGGAGCTGGTCCGCGATTTCCAGAGCGTGATCGGCCGCGAGGCGCGCGCGCAATTGCTCGACCGCACCGGCCGTCTGCCCGACCTGCTCGTCGCTGCGATCGGCGGTGGGTCGAACGCGATCGGGCTGTTCCACCCGTTCCTCGACGACACCGATGTGAAGATGCTCGGCGTCGAGGCGGCGGGTGAAGGGCTGGAGGCGAAGCACGCCGCCAGCCTCGCGGGCGGCTTCCCGGGCGTCCTGCACGGCAACAAGACCTATCTGTTGCAGGACGACGACGGCCAGATCGCCGAGGCGCATTCGATCTCAGCCGGGCTCGACTATCCCGGCATCGGTCCCGAACATGCGTGGCTGAAGGACAGCGGCCGCGTCGACTACACTGCCGTCACCGATCGCGAGGCGCTCGACGCCTTCCAGCTGCTGTGCCGCACCGAGGGCATCATCCCCGCCCTCGAACCGTCGCACGCGATCGCCGCGGTGGCGCGCACTGCCAAGACCATGCCGCAGGATGCGATCATCCTCGCCAACCTGTGCGGTCGCGGCGACAAGGATATCTTCACCGTCGCCGAAGCGCTGGGAGTGCAGATATGACCCGCCTTGCCGACGCGTTCATCGCCGATCGCCCCGCGCTGATCTGCTTCGTCACCGCCGGCGACCCGTCGGTCGCCGCGACGCCCGCGATCCTCGACGCGCTGGTCGAGGGCGGCGCGGACGTGATCGAGCTGGGCATGCCGTTCACCGATCCGATGGCGGACGGCCCGGCGATCCAGGCCGCGAACATCCGCGCGTTAGGCGGCGGGATAACGACCGCCGATATCCTGCGCATCGCAAAGGATTTTCGCGCCCGCCATCCGCTCACCCCGCTCGTGCTGATGGGCTATGCCAACCCCATGTTGCGCCGGGGGCCGGAATGGTTTGCGACCGCGCTGCGCGATGCCGGGGTCGACGGCGTGATCTGCGTCGATCTGCCGCCCGAGGAAGACGATGCGCTCGGGCCGGAGCTGCGCGCGATGGGGATCAACTTCATCCGCCTCGCCACCCCGACCACGCGCGACACGCGCATCGCGCAGGTGCTCAACGGCGCCAGCGGCTTCGTCTATTACGTCTCGGTCGCCGGGATCACCGGCAAGCAACAGGCGCAGCAGACGTCGATCGATGAGGCGGTCGCGCGGCTGAAACAGGCCACCGACCTGCCGGTCGCGGTCGGCTTCGGCGTCCGCACCCCCGAACAGGCGCGCGCGATCGGTCGCGTCGCCGACGGCGTGGTGGTCGGCTCGGCGATCGTCGAGATCGTCGCCGAACATGGCGCCGCTGCCGCCGCGCCGGTCGCCGCCTATATCAAGACGTTGTCGGCCGCGCTTGCCGACGCACGAAAGGTTTCCGCATGAGCTGGCTCAGCAACGTCCGCAACGCCTTGTCGGGAATCGTCCCCGGCGGCGCCAAGGCGCAGACCCCCGATCACCTCTGGCACAAGTGCAAGGGGTGCGGGACGATGGTCTTCACCAGGGAGCTGGAGGAAAACCTCTACGTCTGCCCGACCTGCGACCATCACGAGCGGATCGGCCCGTCGCAGCGGTTCGAGCATCTGCTCGATCCGGCCAGCATCGACGTGCTCCCCGCGCCGCGCTCGACCGAGGACCCGCTCAAGTTCCGCGATTCGAAGCGCTACGCCGATCGCCTCAAGGCGGCGCGCGCCAGCACCGGCGAGCAGGATGCGTTCGTCAACGCGCGCGGCACGATCGACGGCCACCGGGTCGTGATCGGCGTGCAGGATTTCGCGTTCATGGGCGGTTCGATGGGCCAGGCGGTCGGCGAGGCGTTCATCCAGGGCGTCGAGACCGCGGTGAAGGACCGCGCGCCCTTCATCGTCTTCACCGCCTCGGGCGGCGCACGGATGCAGGAAGGCATTCTCAGCCTGATGCAGATGCCGCGCAGCACCGTCGCGATCCAGATGCTCCACGACGCCGGGCTGCCCTATATCGTCGTGCTCACCGATCCGACTTCGGGTGGCGTCATGGCGGCCTATGCGATGCTGGGCGACGTCCACATCGCCGAGCCGAAGGCGACGCTGGCGTTCACCGGCCGCCGCGTGATCGAAAGCACGATCCGCGAGAAGCTGCCCGACGATTTCCAGACCAGCGAATATTATCTGGAGCACGGCATGATCGACATGGTCGTCCACCGCCGTGACCTGCGTGCGAAGCTGGCGACCGTGATCGGCTACCTCTGCGGCGAACGGAAAGCCGCCTAACCCCCCTCCCCTTCAGGGGAGGGGCCGGGGGTGGGGGACTCCAACCGTCGTTCGCGAAAAATGCCCGCGGACAGGAATTAGGTCCAACCGTGACGAGATCATCACGCCCTAAAGCGTGATAACGTCAGCGTCACCCGTCATTGCGAGCGGAGCGAAGCAATCCAGAGCCGGACCAAGACGCCCTGCGTTGCTTCGCTACAATCGCAATGACGATCGGTATATTCGCCCTCACGTCTTAATGATCTAGAACGCATGCAGCAAAATCAGTGTTACGCTGCGAAAGACAGTAACGCGGTAGGTAAAGCCGGATGGATCACACCCCGAAAACCGCCGATCACGCCGTCTCCACCGACGCCGCCGTTCAGGCGCAACTCGACCGGCTCTGGTCATTATCGCCCGGCGCAGACGTGCTCGGGCTCGACCGGATCACGCGCCTGCTCGCGCGGCTGGGCGACCCGCACCGCGCGTTGCCGCCGGTCTTTCACGTCGCCGGCACCAACGGCAAGGGCTCGACCTGCGCCTTTCTGCGCAGCGCACTGGAAGCGGCGGGGCACCGCGTCCATGTGTACACCAGCCCGCATCTGGTCCGCTTCAACGAACGCATCCGCATCGCCGGCCGGTTGATCGACGACGCCGCGCTTTCAGCGCTGCTCGCGGAGGTACTCGATCAGGCCGACGGCATAGGGGCGAGCTTCTTCGAGATCACCACCGCCGCCGCCTTCCTCGCCTTCGCGCGCACGCCGGCCGATGCCTGCGTGATCGAGGTCGGGCTCGGCGGGCGGCTCGACGCCACCAACGTCCTGTCCGCGCCGGTCGCGTGCGGCATCGCGGCGCTCGGGATCGATCATCAGGCCTTCCTCGGCGACTCGCTCGAACAGATCGCTGCCGAGAAGGCGGGAATCGCGAAAGCCGGCGCACCGCTGGTGACGATGCACTATCCGCCCGACATCGCCGCGCCGATCGCGCGCGCTGCCGCCGCGTGCGGCGCGCCGTGGTACGCGCTCGACGAAGCATGGCGCTTCACCACCGGCGGCAACCGCCTCCGCTACAGCGACGCCACGGGCGCGCTCGACCTTCCGCTTCCAACGCTACCCGGCGCGCATCAAAGCGCCAATCTTTCGCTCGCGGTCGCGATGATCCGACATCAATCAGCCGTGTCGGTGCCGGCATCGGCGCTTGGGGTCGCGGCCACCGCGACGCATTGGCCCGCGCGCCTGCAACGGCTCTCCTCCGGGCCGCTCACCGCCATTCTAGGGTCGGTGCCGGTATGGCTCGACGGCGGACACAATCCCTCCGCCGGTCAGGCGATCGCCGTCTCGCTCGCACGGCTGACCGACGCTCGGGACGCGCGTCCGCTGACGGTCGTCGTCGGGATGCTCGCCAACAAGGACGCTGCCGGATTCATCGGCCCCTTCGCGGCGGCGATCGACACGCTGGTCGCCGTACCAGTCCCAGGGCACGCCTGCCACGCGCCAGCTGACCTGCTCACCGTCGCAGCCAGGCTCGGCATTCCGCACGGTGAAATCGCTGCGGACACTCGCTCGGCGCTGGCGCACATCGCCGCACGCCCGGCTCGACCGCGGGCGGTGTTGATCGCCGGGTCGCTATACCTCGCCGGTGAGGCGTTGAGCGCCAACGACGAAGCGCCCGACTGACGTTAAATATGCGATTGACTTGCAATAGCGGACGGGCGACCTTGCGCGGGCAAGAGGAGTCGCCTGTTCATGACCCAGCTTCCCGCCCCTGTTCTTACCACCAACGCGCTGCCGCACGCGCTGCCCGAATGCCCCAACGCGCGCGTCGTGCTTTTCGCGATGCGCCGTATGGGGGCCAACGGCCTCTCGGACGCGCGCGCCGCGCACGGTTTCTTCACCAGCTTCGGTGAGGCGTTCCGCCGCCCGCTCCTTCTGATGCGGGCGTTGATGGCCGATCTTGCCGGCACCGCGACGGTGCCGATCGCCATCGCGCCATGCTGCTGCGCGCGGATGACCGCGTCGGAGCAGGTGTTGCTCGCCATCCTCGCGCGCGTCGAAACCCGCCCCGACAGCGCGCGCCTGCTGATGCAGGATCTGCTGGGGCAGCGCCACGTCGACGGCGTCCTCGCCAGCGCCGCAGCGCTCGCCGCCGCCTTCGCCGACGAGGGTCGTCCGGTCGCCGTCTAGCCGGCGGCCCCGTCGCGCGCGTCGCCCGGCCCTTCGGTGCCCGCGCTCCCGACCGAGCGATCGACCAGCCCCGACCGGCTCATCCACCAGAACAGCGCGACGCCCGGCAGCGCCAGCACCACGGTCAGCAGGTAGAAATTGACGTAGCCGACCCGTTCGACGATCGCCCCGGCGCTCGCCCCGGTGACGATCCGCCCCACGACGCTGGCGGCGGCGGAGATCAGCGCATATTGCGCGGCGGTGAAGCGCAGATCGCACAGCGCCGAGAAATAGGCGACCACCGTCACCCCGCCGATCCCCGAGGCGATGTTCTCGAACGTCATCGCGCCGGCCAGCCCCACCGTGCTGTGTCCTGCCGCGGCCAGTGCCGCGAAGCTCGCGTTGGACACCGCCATCAGCACCAGACTGATCAGCACGGACCGCTTCAGCCCCAACCGCGCATACATGACACCGCCGAGGAAAATACCGATCAAATACGCCCAGAAACCGACCCCGACGTCGTACAAGGCGATCTCGTCATTGGTAAATCCGGTGTCGTTGAGTAACAGGCGCAGGACGAGCTGCCCCAGAGTGTCACCGATCTTGTGGATCAGGATGAACAACAGCACGACGATAGCCCCCGGACGCGCAAAAAACTGCACGAACGGCCGCCAGATCGCCGCAAGTGTGTGCCCGACCCCGCGCCGCGGCTCAACATCGCGGTGCCGTCGTGGCTCCCCGACGATCAAACCTGCGACCATCGCCGGCAAGGCGAGTGCCGCTGTCGACAGGTAAGCGGCGGTCCACCCGTGCCGCGCCGCCACGAACAGTGCCAGCGACGCCGCCCCTGCCGACCCGATCCGCCACCCGTACTGGCTCATTCCCGACCCGACGCCCAACTGGCGCGGCTCCAGGATTTCAATGCGATAGGCATCGATCACGACGTCGAAGGTCGATCCCGCGACCGCGACCAAGATCGCCGCGGTCACTGTCGCCCCGATGCTCGCGCGCGGATCGACCAGCGCCAGATTAGCCACCGCCGCGACCACCAGCACGCCCGCGACCAGCAACCACGACACCCGCTGTCCCAGCGCGCCGAGCACCGGCAGCCGCACACCGTCGATCACCCACGCCCATAAGAATTTTATATTGTAGACAAGAAACGCGAGGCTGAACGCCGTCACCGTCTTCTTGTCGATCCCGCTTTGCGCCAGCCGCGTGGTCAGCGTCGCCGCGATCATCGCATAGGGGAAGCCCGACGACACACCCAGCGCGAACGCGGCGAGCGGTCCGCACTCCAGATACGGGCGGACACCATCCACCCAGGTCCGTCCGTCCGTTCGCGCCGCCATCCACATCGCCTTCGTTAAGCCTGTGGTGGGCTTAGCGCGAAATCGCGATCAGGTAAGCCCGGTCATCGACGGCCCGCCGCCGAACAACCGCAACCCGCCCGGCACCCGTGGCGGCGCCTTCCCCGCTGCGGCCGACTCGATCGCATCAATCGAACTCAAAAGGTCGCGCGGCGTATAGGGTTTGGCGAGACACCCCACCGCCACGCCCTCGGCATCGGCCGGGCAGCTTCCCGTCACGAATAGCACCGGGATGCCGCGCGCCGTGGCCGAACGCGCCACGTCCAGCCCGCTGCCGTCCGCCAGCCTCACATCGACCAGTACGAGATCGATCGCGGCACCGCTCTCCAGCAGCCGCACCGCATCCGCGACCCGGTCGACCGTCGCGACCACATCGAAGCCCTGATCGCTGAGCAGATGCTCGGTATCGAACGCCACGAGCGGCTCGTCCTCCACCACCAGCAGCTTCTCGATGGATCGCTGTTTCCGCCCGAACAACATCGCTTGTTTCGCCCCGGTATCGTCTTCTTCGCTCAACACGGCTGGAGCAATTTATGTCCCGGCTCTTTGCGCACTTGCCCGACGGCGGACGATCACGGTCCTTGTTGCGGACGAGCACAGACCGTAAGCGACCCTGATGGCCGACGAACGTTCCCCACACCGCATCGCCAAGCTGCTCGCCCGCGCCGGCGTCGCCTCCCGGCGCGAGGTCGAGCGGATGATCGCCGAGGGACGCGTCGCAAAGGATGGCGTCACGCTGGATACACCCGCTACGATCCTCCCCTCGCTCGACGGCGTGACCGTCGACGGAGAGCCGGTCGCCGCGGCCGAGCCGACCCGGCTCTTCCTCTTCCACAAGCCCACGGGCGTGCTCACCGCCGAGCGCGACCCGGCGGGGCGTGCGACGATCTACGACCGGCTTCCAAAGGATTTGCCGCGGCTCGTGCCCATAGGCCGGCTCGATCTCAACACTGAGGGGCTGCTGCTGCTCACCACCGATGGCGAGTTCAAACGCCAGCTCGAGCTCCCGTCCACCGGGGTCGAGCGCAGCTACCGCGCCCGCGCCTATGGCCAGATCAGCCAGGCGCAGCTTGAGGATCTGATTCACGGTATCGAGATCGACGGCATCCGCTACGGCGCGATCGATGCCAATCTCGAACGCCGCACCGGCGCCAACGTCTGGATCGAGATGACGCTGAGCGAGGGGAAGAACCGCGAGGTACGTCGCGTGCTGGAACATCTTGGCCTGCGCGTCAGCCGGCTGATCCGGACCCGTTATGGCCCGTTCGTCCTCGGCGACCTTCCGGTCGGCGACATCGGCGAGGTGCGCGTCGCGGACCTGATCGCGTTCCGCCAAACCCTGAAGGCCGCCGCACGCCAGCGCCCGCCGGTCGCCGATGTCGCCGTGCCGGGCATCCGTCGTACGTCGGCACCGCGGCAAGCGCCGTCCGCTCGCCCGGCCCAACCCAATATCCCCCGGCCGCCGCGTGCCGCCTCGGGCGCACCCATTCGGCCAGCGGGTGCGCCGCCGCGACCGGCGCGAGCCGCCTCCACCGCACCCCGCCCGACGCCGAAGCCCGCTGCGCCTGCCGCCGACGATCAGACGCTCACCCCGCAGCGTCCGGTGCGCATCAAGCGTCAGCCGGGCTGGGCCAAGCCGAAACCCAAGCCCGGTGCCCGGCCGCGTTCGGGCGGTCCACGGGGACGCAAGTGAGGATCATCGCCGGCAAGTGGCGCGGTCGCCCGCTCACCGCCCCAAAAGGCGACGCGACCCGCCCCACTGCGGACCGCACGCGTGAGGCGCTGTTCTCGATGCTGACCAGTCGCGTCGGCAGTTTCGAGGGGCTGGCCGTAGCGGACCTTTTCGCGGGCTCCGGCGCGCTCGGGCTCGAAGCATTGTCGCGTGGCGCCACCACCTGCCTGTTCGTCGAGCAAGACAAAACGGCGCTCGATGCCTTGCGCGCCAACGTCGCAAAGCTCGGCGCGACGGGTGCGGACATCCGGCCGGCATCGGTCATGGCGCTCGGCCCGGCACGCGCGCCGCTCGACGTCGTGATGATGGACCCGCCCTATACGACCGGCGCGGGAGCGGTGGCTGCGGACAAGCTGGCGCGATTGGGCTGGATCGGCCCGGCGACCTGGGTTTCGATCGAAACCGCCAAGGGCGAAGGGGACGTGCCGCCCGGCTTCGTGGTCGACGCCGACCGCACGCATGGTCGCGCACGGCTGTTACTGCTGCGGCTCGGCTGAACTTCAGGCGGCGACTGCGCGCGGCCGCATCGCCACCAAAGCGATCAAACTCACCAGCGACATCGCCGCCAGATAGCCGCCGACCAGCGACAGCCCACCGTGCCGCGCCAACGTTTCGGCCGCGACCGGCGTCAACCCGCCGCCTATGATACCGGCCATATTGAACGCGAGGCTGACGCCCGTATAGCGCACCCGCGCCGGGAACAGCCCTGGCAACCATGCGCCGAGCGGTCCATAGACAAAGCCCATCGCGAACAACGCCAGCGCAAGGCTGGCGAAGATCAACACTAACGATCCCGATCCCAGCCCCGGTGCCAGCACGAAGCCTGCCACCACCGCGAACACGCATCCCCAGGTCAAGACATGCCGCGCGTCGCGCCGGTCGGCCCAGATGCCCGACAGAACGATCCCGACGGCCATGAACAGGATCGCCCCGAGCTGCATGGACAGGATCGTCGGTCGCGCGATCCCCAGCCGCGTGGTGGCGTAACCCAATGCAAACGCGGTCGCGATATAATAGACCGCGAAGCACGCGATCGCGCCCGCCGTTCCGCCGAGCGCGGCGCGCCAGTGGTCGCGGAGCAGTTCGCCCATCGGCACGGCGGGGGGTGGGCCCTCCTCCAGCACCTGCGCAAAGGCCGGGGTCTCAGCGATCTTCAGCCGCACCCAAAGCCCGAGCCCGACCAGCACGATCGACAGCACGAAGGGAATGCGCCAACCCCAGGCGGCGAAGTCCTCCGCGCTCATCGCCAGCCCCAGCAACAGGAACAACCCGTTGGCGGCGATGAACCCGACCGGCGCGCCCAGTTGCGGCACCATACCATAGCGCCCGCGCCAGCCCGGCGGCGCATTCTCCACGGCCAGCAGCGCCGCGCCGCCCCACTCTCCACCGAGACCGAAGCCCTGCCCGAACCGCAACAGGCACAGCAGCACCGGCGCCAGATAACCCGCCTGCGCATAGGTCGGCAGGAAAGCGATCGCGAGCGTCGAGCCGCCCATCAGCATCAGGCTGACGACCAGCGTCGATTTGCGCCCGATCCGATCGCCGTAATGGCCGAACGCCCACGCCCCGACCGGTCGCGCGAAGAACGCCACCGCGAGACTGGCATATGCCGCAAGCAGTTGTGCCGACGGATCGCCCGCCGGAAAAAACAGCGGCCCGAACACTAGCGAGGCAGCCGTCGCGTAGATGTAGAAATCGTAGAATTCCACCGACGTGCCGACCAGGCTGGCGAGCAGGATGCGGCGATGCGACGCGCCCGCCGCCGGGGCGGGCAAAGGTGAAACGGCCATCATCCCTTTCCGCGCGCCGGTCGCCCGACGTCAACGCACAAAAATATGTCGTTGCAGTCACGAAATCGGGTTTCGAAGACACATGACAGCAATGTTGACGGGTTAGAGGACGAATGTGCGAGGCAGCCTTACGGCGCGCATTGCATATTGCCGGGCTTCCCCCCCTCGCCCGGCCATTCCCTGAACTACGGGGCGGTCCCGCGTGGCCGCCCCGATTTTTCAGCGCGACAAGGCATCGCGCAACTGCGCCTTGTTCATCCTGGATCGGCCGGCGATCCCGCGCTTCTGCGCCTCGGCATATAGCTCCTCACGGGTGTAGTGATCGCGTACTTCCGCAGTCTTTTCCGCAATATCGTCCGGCTGCGCCGAAAACTGCCGTCCCTTGCGCGTATCTGAACGCTTCTTGGCAGTCGTCCGGGCATATTCCGGGTCGGAGAGCGATTCGAGCGCCTTCTTCGGCAGATATCGCTCGCCCGTCTTGCCGCTCTGCTTGCCCGATTTGGTCCCCCACTCCTCCTCGGTCCACTGATGCAGCGAATTGTCGGCGTCCTTGCCGCCCTTATAGCCTCCGCCGCGCTTCTTGTATTCGGCGACCGCCATCTGCGCCTTGCGCGCCGACCATTGCCCCTTCTTCCCGCCTTTCGACCCGGAGGTGACCTCTTCCTTCACCTTTTCCCACAAGGCGGGATCGGTCTTTTCGGCGGTCTCAGACATCGACTGCACCTCCTGCCCGACAAACCCGTCCCGCACCGAAAAGACGCAAGCTCAACTCGCGGAAACGAAGCTGTCCATCACCCGCTTGCGCCCGGCCTGCTCGAAATCGATCTCCAGCTTGTTGCCCTCGATCTCCGCGATCGCGCCATAGCCGAACTTCTGGTGGAACACGCGCTGCCCCACGGAGAGGTCGCCGCGCCCCTTGTTGCCGAGGCTCACCGCGGAGGCACGACTCTCCACCACCCGCACCGGCTCGCGCGTGAACGTGCGGCTGGACCAGTCGCCGCCCGGCTTCGTGCCGAGCGTTCCCGCGGCGCGCTGCCATCCCGGCCCGCGGCCGGTGCCCCGCGCCACGTCGGCGAACGGATCGGCGCGCTCCGACCAGTTGGCGCGCCACAGGCTCTCACCCCCTGACATGCTGGTCTCGCTCTCGACATGCTGCGGAGGCAGCTCGCCGACGAAGCGCGACGGGATCGAACTGGTCCACTGGCCATAGATGCGGCGATTGGCGGCGTGCAGGATCGTCGCCGAACGCCGCGCGCGCGTGATCGCGACATAGGCCAGCCGCCGCTCCTCCTCCAGCGAGCGCGTTCCCCCTTCGTCGAGCGCCCGCTGCGACGGGAACAATCCCTCTTCCCAGCCGGCGAGGAAGACGGTGTCGAACTCCAACCCCTTGGCGGCATGGATCGTCATGATCGTCACCTTGGGATCGTCGCGCGTCGCCTCATTGTCCATGACGAGGCTGACATGCTCCAAAAACGCGCCGAGGCTTTCGTATTCCTCCATCGCGCGCACGAGCTCGGTCAGGTTCTCCAGCCGCCCTGCCGCCTCGGTCGACTTCTCCGCCTGGTACATGGCGGTATAGCCGCTCTCGTCGAGGATCTGCCGCGCCAGCTCAGGATGCGGCAGGTCGCGCGCCATATCGCGCCACCGCGCCACGTCGCCGACGAACCGTCCCAGCGCCTTGCGCGCCTGCGGGGTCAGCTCATCGGTGTCGAGAATGCGCGCCGCCGCGATCGACAGCGGCAGTCCTTCGGCGCGCCCGAGTTGATGCAGCTTGGCGATCGCCTTGTCGCCCAGCCCGCGCTTGGGCGTGTTGACGATCCGCTCGAACGCCAGATCGTCGGCGGGCTGGTTTACGACGCGCAGATACGCCAACGCATCTCGTATCTCGGCACGCTCGTAGAAGCGGAAGCCGCCAACGATCCGATACGGCAACCCGACCGCGATGAAGCGGTCCTCGAACTCGCGGGTCTGATGCTGCGCGCGGACGAGGATCGCGACCTCATCGAGGCTCTTGCCCGATCGCTGCACCGCCTCGATCTCGTCGCCAACGCGTCGCGCTTCCTCCGGGCCGTCCCACACGCCCAGCACGCGCACCTTCTCGCCCGCGTCCAACTCGGTCCATAATTCCTTGCCGAGCCGTCCGCCATTATGAGCGATCACCCCCGATGCGGCGCCGAGGATGTGCGGGGTCGATCGGTAATTCTGTTCCAGCCGGATTACCTTGGCACCGGGAAAATCCTGTTCGAACTTCAGGATGTTCTCGACCTGCGCCCCACGCCACGAATAGATCGACTGATCGTCGTCACCGACGCAGCAAATGTTGCGCCGCTCCTGCGCCAAAAGCCGCAGCCAGAGGTACTGGACCGAGTTCGTATCCTGATATTCATCGACCATGATGTATCGAAAGCGCTGCTGGTATTGCTCCAGCACGCTACGGTCGCGCTTCAAAATCGTCAGAACGTGGAGCAGCAGGTCGCCGAAATCGCAGGCGTTCACCGCCTTCAGCCGCTCCTGATATTGCTGGTACAGCTCGCCGCCACGCCCGTTCGCGTACCGCTCGCTCTCCCCGGCATCGATGTCGGCGGGTACTAAGCCCTTGTTCTTCCACTCGTCGATCAATCCGGCGAGCGAGCGCGCGGGGAAGCGCTTCTCATCGATGTCCGCAGCGAGCACGAGTTGCTTGAGCAATCGCAACTGGTCGTCGGTGTCGAGAATGGTGAAATTGCTCTGCAAACCCACCAGTTCGGCATGACGCCGCAGCATCTTCGCGCCGATCGCGTGGAACGTGCCCAGCCACGGCATCCCCTCCACCGCATCGCCCACCAGCCGCCCGACTCGCTCACGCATCTCACGCGCGGCCTTGTTGGTGAAGGTTACCGACAGGATTTCCGAAGGATAAGCGCGTCTGGTCCACAGCAGATGCGCCAACCGGGCTGTCAGCGCGGCAGTCTTGCCGGTACCCGCTCCGGCCAGCACCAGCACTGGCCCGTCGGTTGTCAGCACCGCGTCACGTTGCGGGGCGTTGAGCCCGGCCAGGTAGGGCGGGTCCTGCGTAGCGGCGGAAAGATCGGTCACGCCGAACAGGTAGGGAACGCGCGCGCCGCGGGCAAGCGAAACGGCGGATAGTTACAGTAATGCAGGCGTCTTCAGCCAGACGCAGCGCCGTAAAGCACCGCGTCTAGGCGCGAGCACGTCGGCACCCAGGCCGCGCCGGCAAGTCGCCCGCCTCGATGCAGAGGCGACGCATGTTGCGGCCGCCGAACCAACCCAGGAGTACCACCGATGAAACGACTCGACTTCGCCGCGCTTGCGGCAATGCTGACATTCGCCATTTCGCCCACGGCCGCGTTTGCCGATGCGGATCGCCTACCGCTCACCGCGCGGATCACCGTTCGCGATCTCGATCTCACCACCGACGTCGGTCAGCGGAAGTTTCGGCAGCGCGTGGATCGCGCCGCCGCGAGCACCTGCGGCGTCGGCATGAGCATCAGAGAGCGGCTGGACGTGCTGCGTTGCCACGCTGAAATGCGCAAAGACGCGCAGATCCGGCTCGCGGCACTCACGCATAGCCACAAGGTCGAGGTGGCGGCGCTTACCTCCCGCTGACCGTGACAAGGGCCGGATGCCGCAGGGGAGTCCGGCTCTTGCTGCGATTTGAGTGAAGAGGAACGTCGTGACGAAGACGCCATTTCTTGACGCCGGGCGCTTCGATGGTTCGCCTGTGTTCGAGGTTGCCAAATTGCGACTGAAAAAGCCGTTATTCTTCTTCCGGATACCGCATGCGCGGCCTTTCGTGTACGGGTCTTTTCCTGTCGCGATCCAGCAGCGGCGCACCTCTTCGTCGTACCGGCATTCTCAAACAGTCGTCCGACTTATTGATCCACTTTATTCGCCGACGACTGACTGAGATCGGCGATAGGTCATCAAACTGTCACGCTTCACGCCGACAGCACGACTCGTCATGGCATCCAATGTCCTTGAGGCGTCGCCTTCGTCACCGCCCGCGGCAACGCGATCGTTTGACGGTCCAGTCCATCCATTCGCCCGTTTCGCGTTCCTGGCGGTTGTCATCCTGGGGTTCGGCTATGCCGGGATCAGCGTCCTGATCGACACCCAGCAGGTCGGTGAGCAGCTTGCTATCGGCGTTTTTGCGTTTCTCGGCCTCGCGCTGCTGATCGCGCTGGGGTTCGAGTTCGTCAACGGCTTCCACGACACAGCCAATGCGGTCGCGACCGTCATCTATACGAACGCGCTGCCCGCACATTTTGCGGTCGTATGGTCGGGCTTCTTCAACTTCCTCGGCGTCATGCTGTCGTCCGGAGCGGTCGCTTACTCGATCATCACGCTGCTCCCGGTCGATCTGATACTGAATGTCGGCTCAGGCGCCGGGTTCGCGATGATTTTCGCGCTGCTGTTCGCGGCGGTGCTGTGGAATCTGGCGACATGGTATGTCGGCTTGCCCAATAGCTCGAGCCATACGCTGATCGGGTCGGTGCTGGGCGTCGGTCTCGCCAACCAGTTGCTGACCAGCGGCAGCGGCGGCACCTCGGGTGTCGACTGGACGCAGGCGACTAAGGTGCTGACCGGGCTCTGGATGGCGCCGCTGATCGGGTTCGGGGCGGCGGCGCTGTTGCTGCTGGTCATCCGCCACATCGCGCGCAATCCGCAACTCATGACCCCGCCGGAGGGCGATACGCCGCCCCCGCGCGGCATCCGTGCGCTGTTGATCTTTACCTGCACCGCGGTGTCGTTCAGCCACGGGTCGAACGACGGCCAGAAGGGCATGGGCCTGATTATGCTCATCCTGATCGGCTGCGCGCCGACCGCCTACGCGCTGAACCGCACCCTGCCCGCGAGCGAGACACCTGCCTTTGTCCAGAGCGCTAATGACGCGCGGACGACGCTGACCGGGCACGGAGCATTGCCGGTCGACCTTGTGAAAGCGCGAGAAGTTCTCCGTGACTCATTGAAAAAGCGTGATGTGCTGAACGGACGCACCTACGGGGCTGTGATCGCCGTGTCAGACGATCTGGCCCGCCGCGTCGGCAGCTATCGTTCATTGAGCCAGGTCCCCGCCAGTGCCGCGCCCAATATCCGCAACGACATGTACCTGGTGATGGACACGACGCGGATGATCACCTCCGCCAATCATCATGGCTTCAACGATGGCGAAAAAGCGGTGCTCAACGACTATCGCACCCGGCTTGAGCGCGGCACACGCTTCATCCCGCTGTGGGTCAAGGTGGCAGTGGCACTGGCGCTCGGGCTCGGCACGATGGTCGGCTGGAAGCGGATCGTCGTCACCGTCGGCGAGCGGATCGGCAAACAGCACATGACCTATGGCATGGGCGCGTCGGCAGAACTGGTGGCGGCGGGTACGATCCTGGCCGCCGATCGCTTCGGCTTGCCGGTGTCTACGACTCACATTCTGTCGTCGGGTGTCGCTGGCGCCTCGGTGGCGAGCGGACACGGGCTGCAACGCCGTACGCTGATCCAGCTTGCTGCTGCCTGGCTGATGACGCTGCCGGTGGCGATGCTGCTCGCCGGCGGGCTGTACTGGTTGCTGCTGACGATCGTCAGGACCGCCGGACTTTAGTTCTGGCCTAGCCGTCGCGACGAGTGAAGGGAAAGACAGTCGCGACCGCCTTGATTAGCTGGGCTGTCAAGCGGGTTGGCCGAGCGACGCGGCAGGGTTCCAACGCTACACGTAAAGTGTGCGCGAGAAGCGCCCCTTATGTCAGCTCTCGACGGAAAGCAGCGTCACGCCGGCGTAACGCTCCTCGCCCGGCACGAACAACTCACTTGGCTTGAACCGCCGCGGCGTGATGCGCAGCGACGTGAGCCCCGCCAGTTTGAAAGCGCCGATCTTCGGCTCCTTTGGCGGCTGCCCGTCACGCTCCAGCGTCAGCGCGTCGAGGTAGATCTCGCCGTGCTTGGTGTAGAGGATATGCGGCGCCAGCGTGACGCTGCCACGATTGTACATCGCTGCGATCGCCTGCAATTTGACGATCGCCTCGAAGACGACGGGAACGGTATCGGGCACCGCCGGCGCAGGCCGGCTCTCGGTTTCGGCACTCATCGCGCGGCCCATAGCCGATTGCGCCGCACCGCAGCAAGATTGACGTGGGAAACGCTGCGTTCCCACGCCGGACATTCAGGGCTCGCGAAGCAACTTTTGTGCGAAGTACGTCATTTGCAGCGCCTGTAATCGGGCTCCCTGCTCGATGTCGGCGTCACCGGAGTGGCCACCCGCCGTATCCTCGTAAAACAGATAGGGCAGCCCGTATTCCTTGAGCCGCGCCGCGAATTTGCGTGCATGCTGCGGGCCGACACGATCATCCTTGGTGGTTGTCCAAATATATGGCTCGGGATACGCGACGCCGCGCTTGATATTGTGGTAGGGTGAAATTCGACGCAGGAATGCCCGTTCCTCCGGCACCGACACCGATCCATATTCGTCGACCCACGACGCGCCAGCCGCGATCTGTTCGTAGCGTAGCATGTCGAGCAACGGCACCTGGATGGTCACCGCTCTCCATAATTCCGGGTGCTGATTGAACTCGACTCCCATCAGCAGCCCGCCATTCGAGCCGCCATAGATACCGAGCTTCGCCGCACTGGTGAAGCGGCGAGCCATCAGATCTCTGGCGACCGCAGCGAAATCGTCGTAGATCACCTGGCGCTTGGTCTTGCGCCCGGCGTCGTGCCATGCGGGACCGAACTCGCCACCACCGCGGATATTGGCGAGCACGTAAGCCCCCCCACGCTCCAGCCACAATTTGCCGGTGATCGCCGAATAGCTGGGCAGCATCGGCAGCTCGAAGCCGCCATACGCCGTCATGATCGTCGGCGTGCTGCCGTCGCGCGGCGCATCGCCGCGATGGACGATGAAATATGGAATTTTCGTTCCGTCGCTCGATGTCGCCTCGAATTGATCGGCGACGAGGCCGGCCGCGTCGAACTTTGCAGGTAGCGCCTTGACCGGTGTCGGCGGCGCAGCGGTTCCTGCGACGAAGCGCGCAAGCGTCGTCGGGGTCAGAAAGCCCGTCGTCACCAGAAAGGCGTCGTCGTTGCGGTCGCTGGTCCCGGCGATGCCGAAGCTGGCGTTGTCGGGAAGCGCCATCGGCTGGGCGCGCCAGCCGGCGGCGGTCGGCGTGTAAACGGTGATCCGACCGCGTACGTTGTCGGTATAATCGAGGATCAAGTGATGCCGGGTGGCGTCGACGCCGCTTACCGCCTGGCGAGCTGTCGGCGCGAAAATCAGTGTCGGCGCCATCCGCCCGGCTTCGAGTTCCTTCAGCGGCACCGAGGCGACACCGCCGGTCGGGATCGGCCCCCACGGCTCGCTGGTCGTGAAAATGACGCGGCCGTCGATCATCGCCGCAGGCGCGGTCCGCGCCGGGAGATCGAGCTTCGTCACCCCCGCCGGCGTCCACAACAGCCGCTCGGCGCCGAAGAAGGTCTTTCGCCGCTCGATGAAGACCGCGCGATTGCCGACCCCGTCGGTGATCACGCTGGCGTAACTGCCGAGTTGATCGTCAGGTGCGCCACGAAAGACTTCCACCGCCTCCGCCAATGGTTGGCCGCGCGTCACCTTCTTGACGACGAACGGATAACTCGATGCGGTCATCGTGCTCGCCCCCCAGTCGCGGCTGACCAGCAACGTGTCCTTGTCGAGCCAGACCGCGCCCTGCTTCGAGGTCGGCAGCACGAAGCCGTCGGCCACGAACCGCCCGGCCGCAAGGTCGAATTCGCGATAGGTGATCGCATCCTCTCCGCCTTCGGACAGCGCGAGGAGGCACAGCCGCTCTTCAGGCATAAGGCAAGTCATGCCCTTGTAGACCCATTTGCGCCCTTCCGCCGCGCTGAGCGCGTCGACGTCGAGGAGCGTGCGCCAGGCCGGTGTCGGGGCCGCGTACTCCTCGATCGTCGTCCAGCGGAGAATGCCCTGCGGATGATCGGCGTCTCGCCAGAAGTTGACGATCCGTCCCATCACCTGCTGCGGCATCGGAATGCGATCCTTCGCCGCGGCGATCGCCAGCGCTTCGGAATAGAATTTGCCGTAGCGTGGATCGTTCTGAAGTCGCGGGAGCGTCCGTGCATTCTCGGCGGCAACCCACGCCTGCGCACGCGAACCGTCCTTGTCCTCAAGCCAGATATAGGGATCGGTCTCTGCCGCGCGCTGCGCCCAGGCAGTAGCCGCCATCGTCAACGCCACACCTGCCAGCAACCAACCGATCCGACTGCGCTTCATCCCTGTCGCTCCGTTCGCCATCGTGGTGTTGTGCGACACCATCCCAGCGGGAACAACCCCGGCGTCGAAGCGTCAACCGCCCAGCATGATCGATCCGCAACGCGCCGCCGATGGCCTTCCCCTACCGAGGCGCTACGCGGCGATCGATGCGCTCTCGTTCGGGACCGCCTTGGTGATCATCGACGGCGGCGTCGCCAACGTCGCCTTGCCCACCATCGCGCGAGACCTGCATGTCGGGTCATCGTCGGTGGTGGCGATCGTGACCGTCTACCAGCTGACGCTGGTCATGCTGATGCTGCCGTTCGCCGGTCTGGGCGATCGGATCGGCCTGAAGCGCATGTACCAGCTCGGGCAAATGATCTTCACGATCGCCACGTTGCTGTGCTTCTTCGCCAAGAGCCTGCCCTTCCTGCTGATCGTCCGGGCGGTTCAGGCCGTCGGGGCCGCCGGGGCGCTGGCCGTGGCCTCGGCGCTGATCCGCCAGACCTATCCCTCGGCGCAGCTCGGACGCGGATTGGGGATTAACTCGGTCGTCGTTGCGTCGTCGGCCGCCGCGGCGCCGACCATCGGCGGTCTGGTGCTGTCGATCGCACCGTGGCCGTGGGTATTCGCCAGCGCGATCCCGTTTGCGGTCGCTTCGTTGCTGCTCGGTCGCGCGCTGCCCGACCCGGCCCCGCGCGACCGCCCCTTCGATGCGATCGGCGCGGTGCTGTGCGCTTCGATGTTCGGGCTCATCATCGGCGGTGCCGAAAGCGCGGTACATGGCGACAGCCCCGTCGTGTCATTCGCGATCGTGGTGCTCGGGTTCGTGATCGGCCGCTTCTATATTCGCCGCGAGCGGGGTTCGACGCAGCCGATCCTTCCGGTCGACCTATTGTCGCGACCGGTGATCGCGCTGTCGACGATCGGCGGCTTCACGGCCTTCACCGCATCGATGACGCTGCTGCTGTCGACGCCGTTCCGCCTGACACACAGTTATGGCATGTCCGCCGCCGCGGTCGGCGCGGTGATCGCGCCGTGGCCGCTGACCAACATGATCGTCGCGCCGCTGATGGGCTGGCTCTCGGATCGGATACCGGCGGGGTTGCTGGGCGGGATCGGCATGGCGATCTCGACCACCGCCTTGCTGTTGCTTGCCTTCATGCCCGCCGATCCTTCGTGGTTCGACATCGCATGGCGCATGTCGCTGTGCGGGGCCGGGTTCGGCACTTTCCTGCCGCCCAATGCCCGGCTCATCATCGGTTCAGCGCCGCGCGAGCGGGCGGCTGCGGCGGGCGGGTTGGTCAGCACCGTACGTCTGGTCGGACAGACGACCGGGGCAACGGTGGTGGCGGGGCTGCTGGCGCTTGGCGTCGGCGCCGGATCGACACCGCCGCTCGTTGCCGCCGGACTGGCGGTGATCGCCGGCCTATGCAGCCTGGCGCGGTTGCGGCCGTCGATCCGCGATCCGGAGCGCGGCGAAACCGAAGACGTGCAACCCGCCGCCGCGGTCCGCTGACCGGTCAGCCGCGAGCGCCGATCCACGCCAGCCACAGCCATCCAGCGATCAGCAACGTCCCGCCGACGGGCGTGATCGCCCCCAGCCAACGCGGCAGGCCGAGCGCCATCAGGTACAAGGTGCCCGCAAAGATCGCACCACCGGCCAGGAAAAGCCATGCCGGCCCACGCGCCTCGAACCGCACGGCGAGCAACGCCGCGAGCGCATGGACGAGCTGATAATGCGCGCCGGTCTTCAACCACTCGACCGCCGTACCCGATGCGCCGTGCGCACCAAATGCGCCGGCGGCGACCGCCAAGGCGCCCGACAATGCCGCCAGCACGACGATCATATTCACGATCGCTCTCCCCCGCCCCACGGATGATGTTCGGCGATCATCGCGCGTGCGGCGCGTGGATCGGCGGCCTCGATCTGGATGCGAAGCCGCTCCTTGTCGCTCGCGCGATACATCTGCTCGGCGCGGTCGATATCGCCGGGGGCGATGTCCAGCCCGGCCATCGCAAGCCGCGCCATCTTCACGGCCGATTCCAGCACCTCCCGCACCACCGCGCGGGCCGGACCGTTCTTCAGCTTGACCAGCGCGCGACGGTCATAGGCGCGAACATAGAGGGCCGCCTTCGGGAACGCCTCGTGGATCGCCTCCAACTGGTCGAGCGACAATTGGTCACCGTCCATGCAGAACAGGATCAGCTCCGCCTCTCCTGCCCCCGCCTGGCGCAACAGATCGAGCCGGGTGCCATCGCCATAATAGACCTTGGAACCAAGCTCCCCGGCGATGTCGATCATCTCGATATCGGTGTCGATCAGCGTGACCGGGATATCCTGCGCCATCAGCATCTGCCCGACCGTCTGGCCGAAGCGACCGTAGCCGACGATGATCGCGTTCGCTCCGTCCGCCTTCGGGCCGTCGCGATCGCTCTGCGCGGCGATCGGTTCCTCGCGGAACCGGCGCGTGAACATCATGAGGAACGGCGTCGTCGCCATCGACAGCGTGATGATCGCCCCGAACAGGCTCGCGGCGTCGGGGGCGATCAGAAGCGCCTGTTGCGCCTGCGCCAGCAGCACGAACCCGAACTCACCGCCCTGGCTGAGCAACAGCCCGAGCGCGAGCGCCTGTCTCCAGCCCATCCGGAACGCCAGCCCGAGCACGGTGATGATCGCGGCCTTGGTCGCGATCAGCGCGGCAGCCATCGCGATCACGAATACCGGTCGATCGGCGATCGCTTCCAGATTCAACATCATGCCGACCGCAAGGAAGAACAGCCCCAGCAGGATGGCGCGGAACGGCTCGACATCGGTTTCCAGCTCGTGCCGGTACGGGCTGTCGGCGAGCATCACGCCGGCGACAAACGCGCCGAGCGCGGTGGAAAGACCCAGCCGCTCCATGACCGCCGCGGCGGCGATCACCGTGAACAGCGCGGCGAACACGAACATCTCGCGCTCACCCAGATGCCCGATCAACCGGAACAGCGGGCGCAGCACGAAGCGGCCGGCGGCGACCAGTCCGACGATCGCCAAGACCGTATAAAGCCCCAGCAACCAGCCCTCGGGTCCGCTGGTCGCGGCGGGATTGCGGCTCATCGCGGCGATGATCGTGATCATCGGGATGATCGACAGATCCTGGAACAGCAGGATCGAGAAGGCGCGCTCCCCGAAGGGCGTGCGCAGCCGGCCGGAGGATTGCAGCATCGGCAGCACCTGCGCGGTCGACGACAATGCGAGCGGCATACCGACCGCCAGCGCCGCGGCCAGCGAGAAGCGCGCGGCAAGCGCCAGGATCGCCGCCAGCGCGATGCCGCAGGCGACGACCTGGATCAGCCCGAGACCGAAGATATCTTCCTTGAGCCGCCACAGCCGCTGTGGGCTGAGTTCAAGCCCGACGATGAACAGCAGCAGCGTGATGCCGAGTTCGGCAAATCCCAGCTTCGCCTCCGCCCCGCCGACCAGCCCGAGCAGATGCGGCCCGACCACCGCCCCCGCGACGAGAAAGCCCAAGGTCGCGCCGAGGCCCAGCCGACGGAACAGCAGCACGAACGCCAGCCCGCTTCCGAGCAGGATCGTGCCGTCGCGGATCATCGAAAGGTCGGCGTGTTCCATCAGCTACCCCGCGCGGCGCGTGCCCGATCGGCCGCGTCGGCCGCGGCCTCGAACGCGAGGCGGATCGACGGATGCCGTGCCGTCAGCTTCAGTCCGGGCGTGAACAGCTCGAGACCCGGCCAGTCGGGCACGGCGCCCTCGCCCGCCAGCCAGTGCGTCAGCGCGTCGCGCGCCTCGACGAGTTCCTCGACCGAGCGGCCAACCGCATGGCGGGCGAGCAACGTCGAGGATGCCTGGCCGAGCAGGCAGGCGCGGACCTGCGTGCCCAATGCCGCGACGCGGCCGTCGTCGCCGAGCTGGACGTCGACGGTCACGCGGCTGCCGCAGATCGGCGAGCGGCGCTCGGCGGAACCGTGCGCATCCGGCAGGCGATCCGGGAACGGATTGCCGATCGCCAGGGCGCTGATCTCGGGGGTGTAAAGGTCGAGGCTCATGAGGGTCGGTCGCCTTGGCGGGAGGGGGTGCGCGGGCCGAACACCGGCTGCCCCTTGCGGCGGCGATCGACGAAATCGGCCACCGCGCCGCTGGTCGCCACCAGCAGCGGGAAGGTACGCGCGTTCTTGACCCACGCCGGACGCCGCGCCGGACCACCGCCGGTGAGATCCAGCATCAGGACGAGGAACAGGAAGGCGAGGCTGGCGAGGATAAGGCCCTTGAGCGCGCCGAAGCCGAAGCCGAGCGCGCGGTCGATCGGCCCCAGCACCGAGGTGCGCGTCCGCGCCGAAATCGCGTTGATGATCAATCGACTGACCAGATAGGTGCCGCCGGTCAGCAGCACGAACGCCAGCACCGCCGCACCGGACACGCTGGCGATCGATCCCGCCAACGCCTTCGACAGCGGCAGATGGAAGATCTTGAGCGCAAAGATCATCGCCACCCACGCGAACAGCGCCAGCACCTCACCGACGAACCCGCGCCGCGCGCCGCCGATCGCGGTGAGCGCGACCAGTACGAGGACGGCAATGTCGAGCGGTTCGAGGTTCATGCCCCCTCCTTATGGCCCGATCCCGCGATCGGCTAGGGCCGGATGTTGGCGAAGGTAGCGCAAAACGGTGGTTGCGCCGCTGCTCCGGGCGACGGTTGCTGCCCCGCCGGACCGCCAGCCTGCCCGATGTTGGACGCTGTAGGACAGCATTGTTCATCCACGCCCGAGCAGATGATCGACGAATTGGCCCAGCGTCCGAAAGGCGGATTGCCGCATCGCACCGCGCTCGACCGCCGCCGGAAGCAGCGCGCGCTCGAACCCGAGCTTGGCCGCTTCCTTCAATCGCAGCGGCGCATGGGCGACCGGACGCAACTCACCCGACAGCGCGATCTCGCCGAACGCGACCGCGTCGGCAGGCACCGGGCGTTCGCTGAGCCCCGAGACCAGCGCCGCAGCGACCGCAAGATCGGCGGCCGGATCCTGGATGCGATAGCCGCCGGCGACGTTGAGATAGACTTCGCACGTCGAGAAGCTGAGCCCGCACCGGGCCTCCAGTACCGCGAGGATCATTGCCAGCCGCGCTGAGTCCCAGCCGACCACCGACCGACGCGGCGTCGCGCCGCTCGCCACCCGCACGACCAACGCCTGGATCTCGACCAGCACCGGCCGTGTACCCTCCAGCGCCGGAAACACGGTCGCCCCGGTCACGCCTTCGTCACGCTGCGTGAGAAACAGCGCGGAAGGGTTTGATACCTCGACCAATCCGTCGCCTGCCATCGCAAAGACCCCGATCTCGTCGGTGCCGCCGAAGCGATTCTTGAGGCTGCGCAGGATGCGGTACTGGTGGCTGCGCTCGCCCTCGAAGCTGAGCACCGTGTCGACCATATGTTCGAGCACGCGCGGGCCGGCGATCGTCCCGTCCTTGGTGACGTGACCGACCAACACCACGGCGGTGCCGCGTTCCTTGGCGAAGCGGATCAGCTCCTGTGCGGTGGCGCGCACCTGGCTGACCGTACCGGGTGCACCCTCGATCAGATCGGAATGCATCGTCTGGATCGAGTCGATCACCAGCAGCCGCGGCGGCGTGCCATGCCCCAAGGTCGTCAGGATGTCCCGCGTGGATGTTGCCGCCGCGAGCCGCACCGGGGCGTCGCCAAGCCCCAATCGTTGCGCGCGCAGGCGCACCTGGTCCGACGCCTCCTCCCCGGAGACATAGGCGACATCATGACCGGCGCGCGCCAGCGCGGCAGCCGCCTGCAACAGCAAGGTCGACTTGCCGATCCCCGGATCGCCGCCGATCAGCGTCGCCGATCCCGCCACCAGCCCGCCGCCCAGCGCACGGTCGAATTCCGCAATTCCGAAGGGCAGCCGGTCGGGCAGCACCGATTGCGCGTCAAGCGCGGTCATCGCAATCATCCGCCCGCCGCCTTGCAGATTATGCTTTGCCTGGAACGGCGTAGCGTTGAGCGGCGCTTCCTCGACCAGCGTGTTCCATTCGGAGCAATCCACGCACTGCCCCTGCCAGCGATGACTGACGGATCCGCACGACTGGCAGACAAATCTTTTTTGAACCTTCGCCATTGTTTGCACCTAGCGCATCAGGAACGATCAGGGAACATACTTAAGGTGAACAAGACGTTCATCGCAGGGCAAGGCGGATTGTCACAAAACCGGAACCCTGTTCGGGGCCGACCGTTTGCTCCCGACCTAGATTTTGCCAACGAGTAAAGGAGTTCCTCGTGAAGCATTTCGCCGTTCTCGCCCTGGCCTCTGCTGCGCTGATCCCCGGCGCCGCCCTTGCACAGGCCCCGGCCCAGGCACCCGCGGCCGGCCAGACCACCGCAGCGGCGGGCGCCGCCGTCACCACCGGTGCGACCGTCTACGACACGTCGGGCGGCGTGGTCGGCACGGTCGAGTCGACCGACGGCACCAACGCCGTCGTCAATACCGGCACCGTAAAGGCCGCAATCCCGCTGACGTCGCTCGGCAAGGGTGCGCAGGGACCGGTGCTGGCGATGACCAAGGCGCAACTGGAGGCCGCCGCCGGCCAGCAGCAGGCGCAGGCATCGGCCGAATTCAAGTCGAAGCTGGTGCCCGGTGCGACCGTCTACGGCACCGGCGGGACGCAGTTGGGCACGATCAAGTCGGTCGACGCCAGCGGCGTGACGCTGACCACCACCGATGGTGACGCGGTGTTGCCGGTGACCGGCTTCGGTCCGGGACCGCAAGGCATCGTGCTCGGCATGACCGCGGCGCAGTTGAAGGCGGCGATGTCGGCCGCGGCACCGGCAGCGGGCGCGACGGCGGCGGCGGGTGCCGCCACCGAGGCAACGACCGCGACCGCCGACACGGCGGCAGCGGTGACGACCGAGACCGCGGCACCGGCGAAGTCCAAGCGCAAGCCGCGCTGAGTTGGGTGGCGGCGGGGCTCCGGCCCCGCCGTCGGCCTTGGCGAGACGCCGTCCGTGCGGTCAGGCACGGGCGGCGTTTCGTTCGTTTGGATCGGGCGTTGCGGGCGGACTGAGCGACGGAGCGGAATCGCGGGATGACGCGTGCGCAAGCGATGGCTTGGGACAGCCGATCGTCATTGCGAGCGTAGCGACGCAATCCAGGGCATCCTGGTCCGGCTCTGGCTTGCTTCGCTTCGCTCGCAATGACGGACGTGGGTAGCTGGCGTCGGCTCTGGAGCGATTGCCTATCGGCGGCAGAAGTGCCGCCCCGGATCAGGTCCGGGGCGACGTAGCCTCAAGCGGCGACCGTACGTGCTTCCAGCGCGGAGCGGATCGCGGCGATCGCATCGGCGGCCTTGTCGCCGTCCGGGCCACCGCCCTGCGCCATGTCGGGGCGGCCACCGCCGCCCTGCCCGCCGAGCACCGTGACCGCCTGTCGCAGCAGGTCGACCGCGCTGATCTGACCGGCCAGATCGGCGGTGACGCCGACCGCGACCGAGGCGCGACCATCGTTGACCGCGACCAATGCCGCGACACCAGAGCCGACGCGCGCCTTGGCATCGTCGACCGCGCCGCGCAGTCCCTTCGCCTCGAAGCCGTCGAGCACCTGCCCGACAAAGCCGACCCCGCCGACCGTCTCCGGGCCGGCCGCTGCACCGCCGCTGCCGCCGCCGAGCGCCAGCGCCTTCTTCGCCTCGGCCAGTTCGCGCTCGAGCCGGCGGCGATCCTCGACCAGCGCCGCGACGCGCGCGGGCACCTCGTCTGGCGAGGCCTTGAGCGTTGCCGCCGCTTCGCGGAGCTTCTCGTCGCGCGCGTTCAGCCATTGCCGCGCCGCCTCGCCGGTCAGCGCCTCGACACGGCGCACGCCCGACGACACCGCGCTCTCACCGACGATCTTGAATACGCCGATGTCGCCGAGCGCGCGGACATGGGTGCCGCCGCACAGCTCGATCGAATAGGTCTTGCCGTCGTCCTCGCTGCCCATCGAGACGACCCGGACCTCGTCGCCGTATTTTTCGCCGAACAGCGCCATCGCGCCCTCGGCGATCGCCTCGTCGGGGGTCATCAGCCGCGTCTCGACGCTGCCGTTGCGCCGGATCTGTGCGTTGACCGCGCGCTCCGCCTCGGCGAGTTCGTCGGCGGTCATCGCGCTGTTGTGCGACACGTCGAAGCGCAGCCGCTCGGGCGCGACCAACGACCCCTTCTGCGCGACATGCGTGCCGATCTTCTGGCGCAGCGCCTCGTGCAGCAGGTGCGTGGCGGAGTGATTGGCGCGGATCGCGGCGCGGCGTGCGACGTCGATCGCCAGCTTGACGGTATCGCCGACCTTCAGCGCGCCCGAGGCGATCGTCGCATGGTGGACGAACAGCTTGCCGAGCTGCTTCGAGGTTTCGGCAACGTCGGCGCGCAACCCGTTGTCGCTGCTGATAATACCGGCATCGCCGACCTGACCGCCGCTCTCGCCGTAGAAGGGGGTCTGGTTGACGATCACGTCGACCGTGTCGCCAGTCGCGGCGTGATCGACACGCTTTCCGTCCTTGACCAGCGCGAGCACCACCCCTTCACCGACGTCGCTGCCATAGCCGGTGAATTCGGTCGCGCCGACTTCCTCGACCAGATCGAACCACAGATCGTCCGACGCCTTCGCCCCCGAGCCCTTCCACGCGGCGCGCGCGGCGCGCTTCTGCTCGGCCATCGCGGCATCGAAGCCAGTGCGGTCGACCTTGAAGTCCTGCGCACGCAGCGCGTCCTCGGTCAGATCGTACGGAAAGCCATAGGTGTCATAGAGGCGGAAGGCGGTGTCACCGGACAGCGTGTCGCCCGGCCTCATCCCCGCCGTCGCATCATCGAGCAGCCGCAGCCCCTTGTCGAGCGTCTGGCGGAAGCGCGTCTCCTCCTGCCGCAGCGTCGCCTCGATCAGCGGCTGGGCGCGGATCAGTTCGGGATAGGCCGCGCCCATCTCCGCGACCAGCGCCGGCACCAGGCGGTGCATCAGCGGCTCCTTGGCGCCGAGCAGGTGCGCGTGGCGCATCGCGCGGCGCATGATCCGGCGCAGCACATAGCCGCGGCCCTCGTTGGCAGGCAGCACGCCATCGGCGACGAGGAAGCCCGAACAGCGCAGATGATCCGCGATGACGCGGTGGCTCGCCTGATTGTCGCCGGTGGTGTGCGTGTGCGTCAACGCGCCGCTCGCGGCGATCAGCGCCTTGAAGGTGTCGGTGTCGTAATTATCGGTGACGCCCTGCAGCACCGCCGCGACACGCTCCAGCCCCATGCCGGTGTCGATCGACGGCCGCGGCAGGTCGCCGACGATCGCATCGGCCTCCTGCACATGCTGCATGAACACCAGGTTCCAGATTTCGACGAAGCGGTCGCCGTCCTCGTCGGGGCTGCCCGGGGGGCCACCGGGGATGTGATCGCCGTGGTCGTAGAAGATCTCCGAGCAGGGCCCGCACGGCCCGTCCGAGCCCATCGCCCAGAAATTGTCCTTGGTCGGGATGCGGATGATGCGGTGATCGGGAAGCCCGGCGATCTTCTTCCACAGCTCGAACGCCTGATCGTCGGTATGGAAGACGGTGGCGGTCAGCCGGTCGGCCGGCAGCCCCCATTCCCTGGTCAGCAACGTCCAGGCGTGGGTGATCGCCTGTTCCTTGAAATAGTCGCCGAAGCTGAAATTGCCCAGCATTTCGAAGAAGGTATGGTGACGCGCAGTGTAGCCGACATTGTCGAGATCGTTATGCTTCCCGCCGGCGCGGACGCATTTCTGCGACGAGGTCGCGGTGCTGTACGGCCGCGTTTCGAGCCCGGTGAAGACGTTCTTGAACGGCACCATGCCGGCATTGACGAACATCAGCGTCGGATCGTTCTGCGGCACCAGCGGCGCCGAGGGCACGATCTGGTGCCCGGCCGAACCGAAATAGTCGAGGAACGAGCGGCGAATGTCGTTGGTAGCGGTCATGGCGCTCGACTTAATCCGCGAAGGCCGCGCTGCCTAGAGCCCCGGTGCGCGGTTCGGTTCGTCGCGTGCGGCGCTCCGCGCGATTGTCTCCCTCATCTATGTATGCAAAGTCGCCGTCGACGAATCGGGGGTAAGCTGAATGAGGCATTTACTGACGCTCGCTGCGGTTTGCGCAACGACGGTCGCGAGCGGTGCGTCGGCGGCGACCCTGATCCAATTCGACAGCGAACAGGGGGCGTCGCGCGGATTTGACGCGTTCGATAGCCGTGCGGGCACGCTGAACACGGTCACGTTGACGATCAAGCTCGCCAAGACGCGCGGCTGGGTCGTCGGGGCGCCGAGTGGCAGCGCTTCCACCGCGAACGTCTCTTGGACCATCGCCGGCAACTGGCGTCTGGAGTCGAACAACGATGCGCTCGGCAATCCGCTCGTGGCGCTGACCGGGTCGGGCAGCGCCGTCGTGCCGCTCGACCGGAGCGACGGTGAATATGATTTCGGCTTCTTCGGGGTCACCGCGACCGGCACGGCAACCCTCCAGTTCGATACGGCGCAGTTCCTGAGCCAGCGGATCAGGTTTAACGGCTACGATCTGGGGCAGACGGTCGGGTCAGGCGACACCAGCTTTACCGGGATACCCGCGGGCGGCACCATCAATCAGCTGCGGGGCGGGTGCGCCGTCTACAATGGCAACGCCAGCGCGCCGGGCGAGGACTTCTGCGGCAGCGCGAATTATACGCTGACCTACGACTACACGCCGGCGGTGCCGGAGCCGGGCACCTGGGCGCTGATGATCGCCGGGTTCGCCGCCACGGGCGCGGCGCTGCGTCGCCGCCGCCGGTTGCCGGCCGTCGGCTGACGGTCAGACCGGACGGTCGAGCGAGGCCGGCGGGGTGCTGAACCACGCCGGCCCGCTGGCCGTCATGTGGAAGCAATCCTCCAGCCGCACGCCGAACCGGCCGGGCAGATAAAGGCCGGGCTCGTCCGAGAAACACATGCCGGCGGCGAGCGGCGTGGTTTCGCCGTGAACGAGATTGACCGGTTCGTGCCCGTCCATGCCGATCCCGTGCCCGGTGCGATGCGACAGGCCGGGCAGCCGGTACCCGGGGCCATAGCCGAGCTTCTCGTAATAGCCGCGCACCGCGTCGTCGATGGTGCCAGCCGCGACCCCGATCCGCGCCGTGCGGAACGCAAGCGCCTGCGCGGCCTTCACCTGATCCCAGACCGTGCGCTGCCCGGCGGTGGCGGTGCCGTGCACCCAGGTGCGCGAGACGTCGGATTGATAGCCTTGTACGGTACAGCCGCAGTCCATCAGGACGACCTCCCCATCGGCGACACGGATCACCTCGCGGCTGCCGTGCGGGAGCGCCGCGGCGGGGCCGATCAGCGCCATCGAGAATTCGGGATCGCCGCCGAGCTTCTTCGTCGCTGCGGTCATCAACGCCCCGATCTGCGCGCCGGTCATGCCCGCCTCGACACGCGGGTGAGTCCATCGGTATGCGGCGATCGTCACATCGGTGGCGCTTTGCATCAGCGCGATCTCGGCCGGCGTCTTGATCATCCGGCACCCGCGGACGACCGGGTTGGCGCTGACCAGCCTGGCACCGGGCAGCGCATGCGCCAGCCCCTCGAACGCGAAGAAGCGCGCGCTCTCCTCGATACCGATCGTGCGGCCCGCCAGTTTGCGATCGCGCAGGAAACCGGCCACAATCTTGAGCGGATCCTCATCCTCCTGCCACACGCGCACTTCGGCCGGGACGGCAAGCGTCTGGCGAACCGAGGGTTCCTCGAAGAACGGCGTGACGATGCAGGGATCGCCCTCGACCGGGACCACCGCCGCGGTCAGCCGCTCGCTGCGATGCCAGGCGACGCCGGTAAAATAGATCAGGCTCGACCCCGGCTCGATTAGCAACGCAGCGATCCCCTGCGCCTTCATCAAGGCCTGCGCGCGCGCCAGCCGCCGCGCGCGCTCCTCCACCCCGATCGGCACCGCGCCGCCGGTCATATCGGAAAGGCCGGCGAGATCGGGCTCGGCGGCCCGCACGATCGAGGTAGCGAGCAGGGCGGCGGCACCGCCCAGAACGGCCCGTCGCGAAGGGCGGAAGCGAGGAAGGAACATGGTTGCGGACGATACGGTGCTTGACCGAGCGGCCGCAATCCCCTTCCCTGTCGGCACAAACGGGAGCGATGAATGGCCAAGCGGCTGACCCTTTATATTCTTGGCGGGCTGGTGCTCGGGTTGATCGTCGGGCTGGTGCTCAACACCTGGCTCGACGACGGCTCGCCCGCCGCGCAGGTGCGGCTGACCGAGATCGCGGGCTATTTCTCGATCCTGACCAGCATCTTCCTGCGCCTTATCAAGATGATCATCGCGCCATTGGTCTTCGCGACATTGGTATCGGGAATCGCGCAGATGGGTGATACCGCCGCGCTCGGGCGGATTGGGGCGCGGAGCCTGGCGTGGTTCATCACCGCCAGCCTGCTGTCGCTGACGCTGGGGCTGGTGATGGTCAACCTGCTAAAGCCGGGCGTCGGCATCGGGCTGGCGTTGCCTCCGGTCGGTGAGGCCACCGGGCTGGCGACGGCGGCGTTCAATCTCAAGGACTTCTTCACGCACATCGTCCCCGCCTCGATGGTCGATGCGATGGCGAAGAACGAAATTCTGCAGATCGTCGTGATGTCGGTGTTCGTCGGCGTTGCGATCACCGCGGTCGGCGAGAAGGCGCAGCCGCTGGTCAAGGCGATCGACGCGCTGGTGCACGTCATGTTGCAGGTGACCGATTACGTGATGCGCGTGGCACCGGTCGCAGTGTTCGCGGCGGTGGCGGGGACGCTGACCGAGCGCGGACCGGCGGTGATCGGGCAGCTCGCGTACTTCATGGGCAGCTTCTACCTGACCTTGCTGGTACTGTGGGCGGTGCTGCTGGGCATCGGCTTTCTCTTCATCGGCGCGCGCATCCGCGAGCTGATCCGCTATGTGCGCGAGCCGTTGCTGGTGGCGTTCTCGACCGCGTCGTCGGAGGCGGCGTACCCGCGGATGCTGGAAGCGCTCGACCGCTTCGGGGTGCCGCCGCGGATCGCCAGCTTCGTGCTGCCGCTCGGCTATTCGTTCAACCTCGACGGGTCGATGATCTACATGACCTTCGCGTCGCTGTTCATCGCGCAGGCCTATGGCATCGACATGTCGCTGGGGCAGATGGTGACGATGCTGCTGGTGCTGATGGTCACGTCGAAGGGGATCGCGGGGGTGCCGCGCGCGAGCCTGGTGGTGATCGCGGCGACGCTACCTATGTTCAAGCTGCCCGAAGCGGGCCTATTGCTGGTGCTGGCGATCGACCATTTCCTCGACATGGGTCGCACGGCGACCAACGTCATCGGCAATGCCGTGGCGAGCGCGGTGATCGCGAAATGGGAGGGCGGCCTCGATCCGCGCGAACCGGTCGTGGTGGAAGGGGCGGCGGCGCCTTCGGGGCACGGGCCGGCGCGTGAGGTGGAGAGTTTCCGGGAGGTTTGAGGTTCAGGGGGACGCGTAGAAGAAGTGGTTCGCGCAGAGGCGCGGAGGCGCAGAGAGGTCGTGGTTGTACGACGCGAAGCGTCACTCTCGACCGTTGCAGATGCAGGAGCCGCCGATGGCGGCTCGGGACATGGCGACACCCACAACCTCTCTGCGCCTCCGCGCCTCTGCGCGAACAATCCTTCTTCTCTTTCCCCGCCCTTATTGCCCCGTCCTTATTGGCTCAATTCCGTGGTGGTTGCCGCCGGTAGCTAAGCGCCTCCGCAATGTGCAGGCGGCCGATCGTGCCTGCGCCGGCGAGATCGGCGATCGTCCGGGCTACCCGCAGGATGCGGGTGTAGCCGCGTGCCGACAGCTTCATTGCGACCGCCGCCTGCGCCAGTAACTCGCGTCCAGCGGCGTCGGGTGTCGCGAAACGTTCGAGGTTTTCGCCATCGAGTTCCGCGTTCGTGCGCAGGCCGCTCTCCGCCAATCGCGCACCCTGGATCGCGCGCGCGGCCGCGACGCGGGCCGCGACCTCCGCCGAGCCTTCGGCCGGGGGCGGCAAGGTGAGATCGACGGCGCTGACCGCGGCGACCTCGACGTGCAGATCGATGCGGTCGAGCAGCGGGCCAGAGACTTTGGCCTGATAGTCCGCCGCGCATTTCGGAGCGCGGGCGCAGGCCAGCGACGCGTCGCCGAGATGGCCGCAGCGGCACGGGTTCATCGCCGCGATCAGCTGGACGCGCGCCGGGTAGGTGACATGCGCATTGGCGCGGGCGACGCTGACTGTGCCGCTTTCCAGCGGCTGGCGTAGCGAGTCGAGTACGGCGCGCTGGAATTCGGGCAGCTCGTCGAGGAACAGCACGCCGTGATGCGCGAGGCTGACCTCCCCCGGCTTCACCTTCAGCCCGCCGCCGGTGAGCGCCGCCATGCTCGCCGAATGGTGAGGTGCGCGGAACGGGCGCGTGCGGGTCAGCGTACCGCCGGGTAGCGTGCCCGCGACCGACTGGACCATCGATACCTCCAGCGCCTCGGCCGGGTCGAGCGGCGGCAGGATGCCGGGCAGACACGCGGCCATCAGCGACTTGCCCGCGCCCGGCGGGCCGACGAACAGCAGGTTGTGTGCGCCGGCCGCGGCGATTTCCAAGGCGCGCTTGGCGACTTCCTGTCCCTTGACCTGCCGCAGGTCGGGGCCGGTGCGCGCCTCCTGCACGTCGCCGGGCGTCGGCAAGGCGAGCAGGCCGTGACCTTTCAGATGGTTGAGCAGCGCGAGCAGATCGGGGGCGGCGATCACCTCGATACTGCCGCTCCACGCCGCCTCGCTGCCTTGCGCGGCGGGGCAGATCAGCCCCCTGCCCGTCTCCGCGGCATGGAGCGCGGCGAGCAGCACGCCCGGCGACGGCGCGAGGCGCCCGTCGAGCCCGAGTTCGCCGACGATCACATAATCGGCCAGCGCCTCGGCATCGACCACCCCCATCGCCGCGAGCAGCCCGAGCGCGATCGACAGGTCGAAGTGCGAGCCTTCCTTGGGCAGATCGGCCGGCGACAGGTTCACCGCGATCCGTTTCGGCGGGAGCGACAGTCCCATCGCCGCAATCGCGCCGCGCACGCGCTCGCGGCTTTCGCCGACCGCCTTGTCGGCCAGCCCGACGACGTTGAAGGCGGGCAGACCGGGGATCAGCTGCACCTGCACCTCGACGCTGCGCGCCTCCAGCCCCAGATAGGCTACCGTCGATACGATCGCGACCATGTTCCCCCCGTCCCCGCCCGCCTCATAGCGGCTTTGCGGCGCGGCGAAATGGCCGAACGGTGACTTGCAACTGCAACACACCCGCGCCACATGGCCCGCATGATCCGCCGCCATCCGGCCCTGCGATACGCGCAATTGCTGCTCGGCGGGCTGCTGCTGCTGCTCGCGGCATTGATCGCGCCCTTGCCGGGGCCGGGCGGCGTGTTTCCGATGGCCGCGGGGCTGATCCTGATCCTGCGCAACTCGCCACGCAGCCGGCTGTGGTTCGCGCGCGCCAAACGACGCTGGCCGCGAATCGGCGGGATGGTGGATGTCGCGCTCCGCCGGCGCAGCGCATTGCGGCGACGCGCACGCGATCGTGCCGCGGCGCGTTGACTTTGGCGGCAGCCTCCCCTAACGGCGTCCTTCTTTCGGGCCGTCCGCTTGGGCGGCCCTTCGACATTCGATTTCGGGACATGAACGATGAAGCGGACCTTTCAGCCGAGCAATCTGGTGCGCGCTCGCCGTCACGGCTTCCGTGCGCGGATGGCCACGGTCGGCGGCCGGGCGGTGATCCGGGCGCGTCGCGCGCGCGGTCGCAAGAAGCTGTCGGCGTAAGCACGACCGAAACCCGCCTGCCCGTGGCTTCGGCCGCGGTCGGGCGGATGACCAGGCGGCCGGAGTATCTGGCCGCGAATGCCGGGCGTCGGGTGCCGATGCCCGGCTTCGTGCTTCTGGTGCACCCGCGCGACGATGGCGACACGAGGATGCGGATCGGCATCACCGTCACCAAGAAGGTCGGCAACGCGGTGGTGCGCAATCGCATCAAGCGGCGCTTCCGCGCGCTGTCGCGCGAAATCCTGCCCGAACATGGCTGGCCCGGCGCCGATCACGTGCTGATCGGGCGCGAGGCGGCGCTTACCTCCGATTATGCGGGATTGCGCGAGCATCTGGCCAAGGCGCTGGCGAAGAGCCGAAGCGTCGCGCCGGGTGGCAACCGATCGCGGCCGAAACGGTGATCGCGCGCGTGCTGATCCTGCTCGCCCGCGGGTGGCAGCTGGGGCCGTCGGTCCTGCTCCCGCCTTCGTGCCGGTTTCAGCCGTCATGTTCCGCCTATGCAATCGAGGCGCTTCGCCGCTATGGCGCGGGCAAAGGTAGTTGGCTGGCAATACGCCGGATCGCGCGGTGCCATCCCTGGGGCGGGCACGGCCATGATCCGGTGCCATAAGGCACGGGCATGATCCGGTGCCATAAGGAAAGCGTGGGACGCTGGTGAAGGACGAGAGCAAGAACTTCGTGCTGTTCGCGGTGATCGCGGCGCTGATCCTGTTCGGATGGCCGCTGATCCAGAGCCGCGTCTTCCCGACGGCGAACCCGCCCGCGACCAAGATGGTCGACGGCAAGAACAAGCCGCTGCCCAACCCCGCCGCGGACCCGACCGCCGACTCGCCCGCTGCGCTGCGCGACCGCAACGTGGTGCTGGCCGAGACGCCGCGCGTGCGGATCGACACGCCCGCGCTGAAAGGCTCGATCAACCTGAAGGGCGCGCGGATCGACGATCTGGTGCTGACCCGTTACAAGGAGTCGATCGCCAAGGACTCGCCGCCGATCCGGCTGTTCTCGCCCGCGGGGACGCAGGACGCGTATTTCGCGGGCTTCGGCTGGCGTGCCGATGGCCTCACCCCGCCGGCCGCCGACACGGTGTGGACCGCCTCGGCACCGGTGCTGACCCCGGGCAAGCCCGTGACGCTGACCGCCAGTAACCCGCAGGGGCAACGGTTCGCGATCGAGATCGCGGTCGACGACGACTATCTGTTCACCGTCAAGCAGACCGTCGCCAATGGCGGCGGCGCGGCGGTGCCGGTCGCGGCCTATGGCCTCGTCAGCCGCGTCGGCGTGTCGAAAGACCCCGACAGCATGACGATTCACACCGGGCCGATGTCGGTCAATAACGGTGCGGCGCATTACAATCCCAATTTCAAGGACGTCGACAAGGAGCCGACGCGCTTCACGACGACCGGTGGGTGGCTGGGCTTCACCGACAAATACTGGCTCGCGGCGCTCGTCCCCGATCAGGGCCGCGCGTTCGACGGGCAGTTCCGCGCCGGTGCCAACAACGCCTACCAAGCCGACTTCACGACCGCGCCGCAGATGCTGCCACCCGGCCGCCAGCTGACGCAGACCGCCAAGCTGTTCGCGGGCGCCAAGGAAGTGAAGCTGCTCGACCGCTACACCGACACCGGTGCGGTCACGAAGCTCGACTATGCGATCGACTGGGGCTGGTTCCGGTTGGTCGAGAAGCCGATCTTCTATTATCTCGACTGGCTGTTCCGGCTCGTCGGCAATTTCGGCGTCGCAATCATCATCCTGACGCTGACGATCCGGTTGCTGGTCTTCCCGATCGCGCAGCGTCAGTTCGCCAGCATGGCGGCGATGCGCGCGCTCCAGCCGAAGATGAAGGCGATCCAGGAGCGCTACAAGGACGACAAGCAGCGCCAGCAGCAGGAGATCATGGCGCTGTACAAGACGGAGAAGGTCAATCCGCTCGCCGGCTGCCTGCCGTCGCTGATCCAGATCCCGATCTTCTACGCGCTCTACAAGGCGCTGATGCTGACGATCGAAATGCGGCACCAGCCGTTCGCCTTGTGGATCAAGGATCTGTCGGCGCCCGATCCCGCGACGATCCTGAACCTGTTCGGCTATATCCCGATCACGCTGCCGCATTTCCTCGCGATCGGCGTCGTGCCGGTGCTGCTGGGCATTTCGATGTTCTTCCAGTTCCGCCTCAACCCGACGCAGATGGACCCGGCGCAGCAGCAGGTGTTCGCGATCCTGCCGTGGGTGCTGATGTTCGTGATGGCGCCCTTCGCGGTCGGGCTGCAGATCTACTGGATCACCACCAATTGCATCTCGATCCTGCAGCAGAAGTGGCTCTACAGCCGCCATCCGCAACTCAAGAACGCGTCGCCGAAGTGAGCGACGTCAATCCCCGGTTCGACGAGGACGCGATCGAGGCGGCGCGTAAGCGTTTCGCCGGGCCGATCGAGTTCCTGAAGTCCGCGCCCGCGCTGGACTTCCTGCCCGCCGACGAGGTGGCGGAAGTGGCGTTCGCCGGGCGCTCGAACGTCGGCAAGTCGTCGCTGCTCAATGCGCTGACCGGGCGCAAGGCGCTGGCGCGCACCTCGGTGACGCCGGGGCGGACGCAGGAGCTGAACTTCTTCGATGTCGGCGATCCGCTCGCCTTCCGGCTGGTCGACATGCCCGGCTACGGCTTCGCCAAGGCGCCGAAGGATATCGTCAAGAAGTGGCGGTTCCTCGTGAACGACTATCTGCGCGGACGGCAGGCGCTGAAGCGCGCGCTGGTGCTGATCGACAGCCGGCACGGGATCAAGGACGTCGACCGCGAGGTCCTGGAGATGCTCGACCGCGCGGCGGTCAGCTACCGGCTGGTGATGACCAAGGCCGACAAGGTGAAGGCCAGCGACCTCGCGGTGACCGTCGCCGCGACCGAGGCCGAGGCGCGCAAGCGCGCGGCGGCGCACCCCGAGATCATCGTCACCTCCAGCGAGGGCGGGATGGGGATACCAGAATTGCGCGCGGCGGTGATCGAGGCGATCGGCTGAGCGCGGGCTCGATCCGGACGCCCGCTTTTACACGATTGACGAAGAAGCGCCGCCCCGGATCAAGTCCGGGGCTGCGCTTCTTACCAGATCGAGGCGCGGCGCGCGGTGCGGGCGGCTTCGATCTGCTGGCGGAGCACTTCCGAGCGGCTCGGAGCCGGCGCGTTCGCCACGAACACGAAGGTCGGCGCCTGCACGAACGCGGGTGCCGTTGCGCTGAGCGCAGCGTCGGTCGGGGAAAAGCTGGCCATGACAATGCTCCTTCGGTGACGATCCTTCTCTTGGCACCCGTCCTACCGACGGGTGACTGACAGCCGATGGACGAGGGCGGTTAACGCGCCGCTCGGCAAAATCCCGGACGGCGTTGCCCTGCGCGCCATTGCCCCTTACTCCGGGCGGCATGAAGCTCATCATCGGCAACAAGGCCTATTCCTCCTGGTCGCTGCGCGGCTGGCTCGCGTGCCGGCAATCGGGATTGCCGTTCGAGGAAGTGGTCGTCCCGCTCTACGACGACGAATGGGATCGCCGCCGCGAGGGCGACGAATTCGCGCCGTCCTCGGGCAAGGTGCCGATCCTGTGGGACGGCGAGGCGGTCGTCTGGGACAGCCTCGCGATTGTCGATTATCTGGCCGACAAGGTCGGGCGCGAGCCGTTCTGGCCCGCGGACGAAGCGGCGCGCGCAATGGCGCGATCGATGGCGGCCGAGATGCATTCCAGCTTCGCCGCGCTGCGTCGCAAGCACACGATGAACGTCCGTCAGGTCTATCCCCCGGTCACGCCGGACGAGGATGTGCGCGCCGATCTGACGCGCATCTTCGAACTATGGGCGCAGGCGCGTGCGCGGTTCGGCAGCGGCGGCGACTTCCTGTTCGGCGCGTTCGGCGCGGCGGACATCATGTTCGCGCCGGTGTGCACGCGGATCGCGACCTATTCGCTTCCCACCCCGCGCTTCGCCGCCGCCTATGTCATGGCGGTGCTCCAGCATCCGTTCATGCAGGACTGGATCGCCGGCGCGCAGGAAGAGGAATGGGTGATCGAGAAGTTCGAACAGCCCGTCGCCTGATGTCAGTCGCTTGCGTAGCCGGTGGCGGGCGACCAGCGCATCGCAATGTCGGGATAATGGACGGTCGAGCGTTCGGGCAGGCTGACCGCGAACACCACGCACGGCGCGTCCCCGTCGTTGCGAAGGTGGTGCGCGTTGCCGTCGCCCTTGCGGAACACCGCGATCTCGCCGGCGTGCATCGCGCGCGGGCCATCGTCGTCGACCAGCGTCGCGGTGCCGGAGAGCAGCACGACGATCTCGTCCTCGCCTTCGTGCCAATGCCGTTGCGACGACCAGCCGCCGGGCGGGATCGTGACATGCGTCGCGACGAAATCCTCAAGGCCGCCAGCCGCCGCCAGATCGCGCACCAGCCGCTCCGATGCCGCGGCGGCGAAGGGCGGCGGATAGTCGCTGCCCTGGGCTGGCGGTACGGCGTCGATGTCCAGCTTCGGCATAGGGAGCCCTCTTGTTGATCGATGTCGTTCAACTCGCCAGTCTATTGATCGGGGCCGAAAGCGTCACCCCCGCGCGTGGGCCGGTGTTCGACGTGCTGGAGCAAGCGCTGGTGCCGCTCGGCTTCGCGGTCGAACGGCGGATCAGCGGCGATGCGCCCGACGGTCCGGTCGAGAACCTGCTCGCCACGCGGGGCGCGCAGGGGCCGCATCTCGCCTTTGCGGGCCATGTCGATGTCGTACCGCCCGGCGACGGATGGAGCGCCGATGCCTTCGCACCGCACCTGCGCGACGGCTTGCTGGTCGGGCGCGGTGCGGTAGACATGAAAGGCGCGGTCGCGGCGTTCGTCGCTGCGGCAGCGCGCATTCCCGCCGATGCGGGGCGACTGACGCTCATCATCACCGGCGATGAGGAAGGCCCGGCGACGTTCGGCACGGTTGCGCTGATCGAGCGGATGCACGAGCGCGCGCTGCTTCCCGACCTGTGCCTCGTCGGCGAGCCGACCTCGGTCGCGGCGCTGGGTGACATGGTGAAGATCGGGCGGCGCGGATCGGTCAACATCTGGATCGAGGTGCCCGGACGTCAGGGGCATGTCGCTTACCCACATCTGGCCGACAACCCGATCCCCCGATTGATCGCGATCCTCGCCGAGCTGGACGCGCTGATACTGGACCAGGGCAGCGACTGGTTCCAGCCGTCGAACCTCGAGATTACCGACGTGACGGTCGGCAATCCTGCCACCAACGTCATTCCGGCGCGCGCGACGGCGCGGATCAGCATCCGCTTCAACGATCTCCAGCGCGGGCGGGATCTCGCCGAGCGGATTACGGCGATCGTGCACCGCCACGCGCCGGAGGCGATCGTCACGCCGCGCATCTCGGGCGAGGCGTTTCTTACCGAGCCCGGTCCGCTCTCCGCGCTGGTTTCTGCCGCGATCCTCGACGTGACCGGCCGGACGCCCGAGCTGTCGACCACGGGCGGCACCTCAGATGCGCGCTTCTTGCGCGCCTTGTGCCCGGTGGTCGAGTTCGGGCTGCTGAACGCGACGATGCACAAGGCCGACGAGGCGGTGTCGGTCGCCGATCTCGAACAGCTGACCGACATCTACACGCAGTTTATCCAACGCGCCTTTTCAGCGGCGGCGGCGTAGCACCACATACAGCGCGCCTGCCCCGCCGTGGCGTGGGTGTGCGTTGCGGACGGCGGCGATCATCCCCGCATAGGCCGAAAGCCGCAGCCAGTCCGGGATGGCAGCCCGGATCGCGCCGCGCGCGTGCGGGCGCTGGCTTTCGGGGCGCGGCGGCTTGCCGGTGACGAGCAGGATCACCCGGTCGCCGTGCATCAGCGCCTGCCCTAGCCCCATCTCCAGCGCCGCATGCGCGCTGGCGAGCGTGTGGCCGTGGAGGTCGATCGTGCGATCCGGGGCGACCACCCCGCCCGCGAGCCGCCGATCCCACCCGCCGTCAAGGGTATGCCCCGGTTCGCGACGGGCATGCGACGGGGGCGGCGTAGGAACGCTGGGGACCGACATCGCCTTGCTCGGCGCGGGCAGCGGCAGCCGTTCGGGCGATGGCGCGGCGACCTTGCGCCCCGGCATCGCGCGCACGGTTGCGCGCACCCGCGCCCACAGCGCCTCCTCGTCAGGGCCGAGGCGTCGTGCCGCCACTCGCCGCCTGCCCTGCCCGCCAGCGCGCGTAGCTGCCGCGCGGCAATAGCACGAACGCGGTGCCGTGCGCGCTCATCCCGCCGGCGATCGCGCGTGCTTCCTCGCCCGCGCCCCAGAACGTGTCGAAGCGGTTGCTGCCCTTGATCGCGCCGCCGGTGTCCTGCGCGATCCAGATGCCGTTCGCGTCGGTGCGATCCATCGACAGCAGCACCGGCGCGCCGAGCGGCACGAACTTCGGGTCGGCGGCGACTGTGGCACCGCCGCTGACCGGCAGGCCGAGCGCGCCCTGCGGTGCGCCGGTCAGCTCGCGGAAGAAGACGTAGCTCTTGTTCTCGCGCATGATCGCGCGGCCCTCGTCGGGGTGGGCGTGCAGCCACGCGACGATCCCCTGCATCGACGACTGACCCGGACCGAGCAGCCCGCGGCTCTTCATCAGCGCGCCGATGCCCGTATAGTCGCGGCCGTTCTGCGTGTCATAGCCGATGCGCAGCACGCCGCCCTCGTCCAGCCGGATAAAGCCCGAGCCCTGCACCTGCAGGAAGAACAGCTCGACCGGATCGGCGGCATAGCCGAGGATCGGCGCCCGGCCGGTGAGCGCACCCTCCTCGATCGCCGTCCGATCGAAATAGGGGACCAGCGCCATGCGATCGACACGTCCGCGAATTTTCTTGCCGGTCCAGGTCGGCGAAAAAGCGCCCAGATCGACCTCGATCAGATCATTGGGTCGCCCGTAGATCGGCACATAGCCGGTGCGCGGACGGCGCGAACCGGCGATTTCGGGAATGTAATAACCGGTGGCGAAGGCGCGACCGTCGCCGACCTGCACCGCCTCGAACCAGCGCTGGAAGAATACCGCCGCCGACGACGGATCGGTGCGCGCCGCTTCGGTGCAGGCGGCCTGCCAATCGGTCGGGATCGTCATCCCCGACGTGTCGGTGCGGCGCACGAGACTCGGGCAGGAGATACGGAAGGCGGCGAGCGCGGCGCTCGCCTGCGCGGGATCGAGCGGGACGGTCGCCAGATCGATCGCGGGGGTCAGCCCGGCCAGCGCCGCGGTGGTGGCGCCCGGGACGACATTGGCCGTGAACGCCGGAAGCGGCACCGATGCGACCGGCTGGCGCACCGCCAACGGTCGTGCCGGCAGGGTCGTCGGCACCGGCCGCGAAGCGACGGGGCGCGGCGCGGGGGACGGCGGCACCGAACGCCCGCCCGGCCCGACGCAGCCAGCCATCAACAGGGCGCCCGCCACTGCGAGCGTCGCTTTGGTCCGCACCCCCAAACCCCCTTGTCGTTTTCGGCTCAGGCTTCGTCGGTGTCGGCGAGGATCCAGTTCGGGTCCGACGCACGGACGGTCCGGACGAAGGTCCAGACGTCATGCGTCTGCACCGCGTCGCTGGTCGAGCCGGCAAGGACATTGCCCTCGGCATCGCGCGTCACCGCGGCAATGTCGGCATCGAAACGCACCGCGACGCGCGCTTCGCCGTTCGCCACGCCCGCCGACACGATCGTCGCACGCTCGATCGCGATCAGCCGGTTGTCGAGCACCTGCCCCTGCGCGTTGCGCGTCTCGATCGCCTCGGCGAACGCGGCGTGGACGTCGTCGCTGACCAGATCGCGCAGCGCCGCCTCGTCCCCGCGCCAGAACGCTTCGAGGATCATGCGATACGCCGACTTCGCACCTTCGAGGAAGCGCGTGACGTCGAAGCTCGGCTCCGCCGACACGATCGCGCGCAGGCCGGGCTCGGTCGCGGTGTCGAACGGCCGCGTCGCAGGCTCCCGCATTTCAGCGGCGGGTTCGATCGCGCGCGGCACCGCTACCGACGCCACCCGCTCCTCGGCGGGCTTGGGCAGCGGCTGTTCATGGCCGGAGCGCTTGCCCAGAACCGAATAGAGTCGCAGCGCCAGAAAGCCGGCGACCATGGCGAGCAGGACAACGTAGAACACGGCAACTCCAGTAAGCTGGTGTGCGTACATAGGCGCGTGGGCACCGAACATCAAATCGCCCGACCCGCCTATTGTATCCGCCGAGGACCGCATCCGCGATTGTCACATCCGCGGGGCACTGCTAACCGCCCGACACTTTCCCGCGCGGCGCCGCATCGGCGCGCGCCGAGCCTGACGATAGGGGTAGGACGATGGACGAATTTGGCAACGCAGGCGGCGAACCGCTGGCCAACGGCGCCGACACGGCACCGGCCGCAGGGCTGATCTCGCAATATGTGAAGGACCTGTCGTTCGAGAACCCGAACGCGCCGGCGATCTATCAGGAGCCGCAGGCGCCCGAGATCAACGTGCAGTTCGACATCGGCGCGGCGCAGGTCGCCGACGAGGTCCACGAGGTCACGCTGAAGATCGAGGTGCGCGCCACCACCGGCGGCAAGACCGCGTTCATCGCCGAACTGTCCTATGCCGGGCTGTTCGGGCTGCGCAACGTGCCGGCCGACCATGTCCAGCCGTTCCTGCTGGGCGAAGGCCCGCGCCTGCTGTTCCCGTTCGCGCGCCGCGTCGTCGCGGATGCGATCCGCGACGGCGGCTTCCCGCCGCTGCTGCTCGAGCCGATCGACTTCAACGCGCTGTTCCTTCAGCAGGCGCAGGCGCAGGGCGTGTCGTTCGGCGCCGAAGACGCGGGCCAGGCCTGATCTGACGACGCGGGCGAGGATCGACGGATGAACCTCGCCCGTGCGCTTGGCTCGATCGGCGGCCTGACGCTGGTCAGCCGCGTGCTGGCGCTGGTTCGCGACACGTTGCAGGCCAGCTATGTCGGCGCGAGCTTCGCGTCGGACGCGTTCTTCGTCGCCTTCCGGCTGCCCAACATGTTCCGCGCGCTGTTCGCGGAGGGCGCGTTCTCCGCGGCGTTCATCCCGCTGTTCAACCGCAAGGTCGCGGAAGGCGGCGGAACCGCGGCGGGGGTGGACTTCGCGGAACGCGCGCTGGCGTTGTTGTTCCCGGTGCTGCTGGTGATGACCGCGCTGATGCTCGCGGCGGCGTGGCCGCTCACTTGGGCATTGTCCGGTGGGTTCGATCGCCAGCATCCGACGGCGGAGCAATTCGCCTTCGCGGTGACGCTGTCGCGCTTCACCATCCCTTACCTGCTGCTGATTTCGCTGGTGTCGCTGCTGGGCGGCATCCTCAACTCGCTGCATCGCTTCTGGGTCAATGCCGCCGCGCCGATCCTGCTCAACATCGCGATGGTCGGCGCGCTGATCTTCTTCCACGGCGGCGATCCCTATGCGACCGCGCGGGCGCAGGCGATCTCGGTCACCGTCGGCGGCGCGCTCCAGCTGGCATGGCTGTGGTGGGCATGCCGACGCGCGGGCGTGAGCCTGAAGCTGCGTCGCCCCCGCATCGACGACGACGTCAAGCAGATGCTCAAGCTGATCGTCCCCGCCGCAACCGGCGCGGGCGCGGCGCAGATCAATCTCGCGATCTCGACCGCGCTGGCCGGCGGCCTGCTGTCGGCGGGGTCGATCTCGGCGATCTATTATGCCGACCGGCTCAACCAGCTGCCGCTGGGCCTGATCGGGATCGGGCTCGGCACGATCCTGTTGCCGGTCGTATCGCGCCTGCTGTCGCAAGGTCGCGAGGCGGAAGCGATGGAGACGCAGAACCGCGGGCTCGAACTCGCGCTGTTCCTCACCCTGCCCGCCACCGCCGCGTTCGTTTTCGCGGCCGAGCCGATCGTGCGCGGGCTGTTCCAGCACGGCGCGTTCGACGGCGGCGATACGATACGCGCGGCGCAGGCGCTCGCCGCCTTTTCGCTCGGCCTGCCCAGCTATGTGCTGGTGAAGGTGCTGACCCCCGGCTTCTACGCGCGCGCGGACACGAAGACGCCGGTGCGGCTCGCGCTCTATTCCGTCGCGATCAATCTGGTCGGCAATCTGATCCTCATCCCGACGCTCGCGCATTGGGACATCGGGCAGATCGGGCCGCCGCTCGCCACCGCATTGGCCTCCACGATCAACGTCGTCTCGCTCTATGTCGTGCTGGCACGGCGCGGGCATTTCGCGCTCGATCCGCAGGTCAGGCGCAAGGTGCCGCGGCTGGCGCTCGCGGCCTTGTTGATGGGCGCGGCGCTGCTGCTCGTCGCCCCGTATGTGGATCCCTATCTGACCGGTGCGCTCGCGGTCCGCGCGATCGCGCTGATCGTCCTCGTCGGCGCGGGTGTCGCCATCTACGCGCTGGCGTGCGTCGTTACCGGGGCGTATCGCCTCGCCGATCTGAAAACCCTCCTTCGTCGCAGAGCTTCCACCTGATGACCAATATGCGCGTCCTTTCCGGCATCAAGCCGACCGGCAACCTCCACCTCGGCAATTATCTCGGCGCGGTGAAGCAATGGGTGGCGATGCAGGACGACATCCAGGCGTCAGGCGGCGAGACGATGTATTTCATCGCCGACCTTCACGGGCTGACCGAATTCATCGCGCCGGCCGAGATGACCGCCAACACCGTTGAGATGACCGCCACGCTGATCGCGGCGGGGATCGATCCGGCGCGCTCGATCGTGTTCAATCAGGCCCGCGTACCGGCCCATGCCGAACTGGCATGGCTGCTGAACAACGTCGCGCGGGTCGGCTGGCTGAACCGCATGACGCAGTTCAAGGACAAGGCGGGCAAGAACCGCGAGGGCGCGTCGGTCGGGCTATACGATTACCCGGTGCTAATGGCAGCCGACGTGCTGCTCTACAACGCGACGCATGTGCCCGTCGGCGAGGATCAGAAGCAGCATCTGGAGCTGACGCGCGACATCGCGACCAAGTTCAACACCGACTTTGGCGTGGAGCTGTTCACCCTGCCCGAGCCGCTGGTCAGCAAGGCCGCGCCGCGCATCATGTCGCTGCGCGACGCGAGCGCGAAGATGTCGAAGTCGAACCCGTCCGAGCAATCGGTGGTGAAGCTGGTCGACAGCGACGACGTGATCGCCGACAAGTTCCGGAAGGCCAAGACCGACCCCGATCTTCTCCCCGCCACCCTCGCGGAGCTGGAGGGGCGGCCGGAA
>NZ_CAXIAM010000009.1:0-80689 GCF_964021865.1 uncultured Sphingomonas sp. | reverse complement strand
TCCGACTGGATCGTGCCGACCTGCCACGTCCGCCCGATCGCGTCGGTCAGGTGGAATTCCAGCTTCGGCGCATAGAAAGCGCCCTCGCCGGGCAACTCCTCGAATTTGTCCTTGATCGCCTGCGGCAGGTCCGAGGCCTGCACCGCGTCGCGCAATTCCTGCTCCGACCGGTCCCACATCGCGTCGGAGCCGAACCTTTTCTCGGGGCGCAGCGCCAGCTTCACCGCATAATCGGTGAAGCCGAGATCCTGATAGACCGAATGGAGCAGCTCGCAGAACTTGCGCACTTCCTCGACCAATTGGTCTTCGCGCACGAAGATATGCGCGTCGTCCTGCGTGAACTGGCGGACGCGCATGATGCCGTGCAGCGCGCCATGCGGCTCGTTGCGGTGGCAGCAGCCGAATTCGGCCATGCGGATCGGTAGGTCGCGATACGATTTGATCCCTTGTTTGAAGATCAGCACATGCGCCGGGCAATTCATCGGCTTCAGCGCCATCATGTCGGCGTCGCCGCTGATGACCGCACCCTCGTCCTCGGTATTGGGGATTTCGTCGGGAACGACGAACATATTTTCGCGATACTTGCCCCAATGGCCCGACTGTTCCCATTGGCGCGCGTCCATGAGCTGCGGGGTCTTCACCTCGGCATAATCGGCCGCATCCAGCCGGCGGCGCATATACGCCTCCATCTGCCGCCACAGGATATAGCCCTTGGGGTGCCAGAACACCGACCCCTGCGCCTCGGACTGGAGGTGGAACAGGTCCATCTCCGCGCCGATCTTGCGGTGGTCGCGCTTGGCGGCTTCCTCCAGCATGGTCAGATGCGCGTCGAGCTGCTTCTTGTTGAGCCAGCCGGTGCCATAGACGCGGCTGAGCATCGCGTTCTTCTGGTCGCCGCGCCAATAGGCGCCCGAAACCCTCGTCAGCTTGAAGGCATTAGGATCGAGCCGCCCGGTCGAGGGCATATGCGGCCCGCGGCACATGTCGAGCCACGCGCCCTGGCGATAGATTGTCAGCTCCTCGCCATCCGGCAGCTCCGCAGCCCACTCGGCCTTGAACGTCTCGCCCTGCTTCTGCCACGTCGCGATCAACTGCTCGCGCGACCACACCTCGCGCGTGAACGGCTCGTTCCGGGCGATGATGCGGCGCATCTCCGCCTCGATCGCGGGCAGGTCCTCGTCGGTGAACGGCCGGTCTTTCGGTGCGAAGTCGTAATAGAAGCCGTCCTCGGTCGCCGGGCCGAAGGTGATCTGCGTGCCCGGGAACAGGTGCTGCACCGCCTCGGCCATCACGTGCGCGAAATCGTGGCGCGCCAGCTCCAGCGCATCCGCCTCGTCCTTCTGCGTCACCAGCGCCAGCCGCGCGTCCTGCGTCAGCGGGCGCGACAGGTCACGCAGCTCGCCGTCCACGCGCGCGGCGATCGCCGCCTTGGCGAGGCCGGGCCCGATCGCGGCGGCGATGTCGGCGGGGGTGGTGCCGGACGCGACCTCGCGGACCGAACCGTCGGGCAGCGTGATCGAGAGCATTTCCATCGAAGGGTCTTCCTGCACAAAGTCGAGGTGCCGGCCTAGCGATGCCGTGCCCCGACGAAAAGAGCGGCGTTGGTGATCGTCAGGTGGAAAGCCGCCGCACCGTCTCCACCCGGTCCGGGTGGGCGGGCTCAGGCGTCAGGCAATGACGCGCGTGCCGACCCCCGGACATGGCCGGGTTGTGGTGGTAGTGAGCATCGTCATCACAGTATCGGCATAGCGCGCGCGGCGGGCGGGCGCCAGCCATTCTCCAGCAAGGTTGCGGTTCCTATATCGCGCTGATGCCCGCCTGGATCTCGGCCAACCCGCATTTCTACCTGCTGCTCGGCGCGCTGTTCGTCGCGGCGCTGGTGGCGCGTCGCATTCCGATCCTTCGCACCCTCGTCAGCCTCGCGATCTGGGTGGGTGCCGGGCTGCTGCTGTACGCGACCATCGCCGAGCGCGGCCGCTTCGACCCGTGGCTCGGCCGCGCGGCGGCGGCACTCGACATGGATGAGCAGAAGGTGGCGGGCGAGGAAACACGCATCCGCATGAGCCGCGACGGCCATTTCTACGTCCGCGCGCGGATCGGCGGGGTCGAGCGTCGCCTGCTGGTCGACAGCGGCGCGACGATCACCGCGCTGTCTCCGGCCACCGCCGCCGCCGCCGGAGTCGAGGTGAAACCCGCCGTTTTCCCGGTGTTGCTCAAGACCGCCAACGGCACGATCCGCGCCGACACGGGCGAGGTGCCCGAACTGCGCTTCGGCAATGTCGTCGCGCGCGACCTGGCGGTGGTCGTGTCGCCGGCGTTTGGCGACATCGACGTGCTGGGGATGAACTTCCTGTCGCGGCTCAAAAGCTGGCGGGTCGAGGGCCGCACGCTGATCCTGACCCCGCACCATCCGCAGGAAGCGAAGACCGAGGTCTGATCGTCGTGCCGGACTTGATCCGGGACCCCGCTTCTTCTCGGCGGGTGTTGTAGAAGCGGGGCCCCGGATCAAGTCCGGGGCGACGGCTTCAGGTCACATCACACCACCCCGAACGGCACGACATGGTTCGCCTGCGTATGCCCGATCTGAGCCCGTCCCAGATACGGCACGCCCAGATCGCGGCACCAGCGGCCCATCATCGCCTCGATCGGCTCGCCCCAAGTGGGCTCATTGTCCTTAACCGCCGTCACCGCGCCCAGCCGAACCCCGGCGATGCTGCGCAATTGCGTGGCGTTGCCCAGCGTGAACAGCATCCGGTCGATCGCGTACATCGCCTCCGACACTTCCTCGACGATCAGCACGTGGTCAGCAAGGTCGGGGAGATACGGCGTCCCGATCAACGCGGCGAGGATCGACAGGTTGAACGCCGCCGCCGGCCGCCCGTCGAGCCCCGGCTCCAGCCCCGCGCGATCGCCGCGCGCCAGCCACCCCAGTGACCGCGCCACGGTCGCGTCGCCACCACGCCGCCGGATGTCGCTCGCCATCGGCCCGTGCACCGCGCGCCCGATCCGCCGCGCGTAGAGCGCGCCGAGCAGAAAGCCGACGTCGGAATATCCGAGAAAGGTCTTGGTCCGCGCCGCCGGTCCGAGTTGCGGCATGATCGTCGCCAGCAACCGGTTCGACCCATACCCCCCGCGCAGGAACCAGATCGCGTCGAACGCCGGATCGTTGGCATATTCGAGAAACGCTGCCGCGCGCACCGCGTCCGATCCCGCGAAATGCCCGTCCTGCGCATAGCATTGCGGATGGAAAACCAGGTCGATCTCGGGATAGGCGACCGCCGCGAAGGCGGAAACCGGCGCGATCACGTCCGGGTTGGCGACGCTGCTCGCCGCCAGCACTCCGATCCGCATCGCCACCTCCCGCTTGTCACGCCCACGCAAAGCGCCGATAGCGCGCCGCCATGCATGACGGCAACGTATCGGGCCAGCGCTTCTTTCTGGTCGGCATCGGCGGCTCTGGAATGATGCCGCTGGCGATGATCCTCCGCGGGCGCGGCGCGATCGTCGCGGGCAGCGATCGCGGGCTCGATCAGGGCCGCGTGCCGGCCAAGTTCGACGGCCTGCGCGCGCTCGGCATCGAGCTGTTCGCGCAGGACGGCAGCGGGGTCACCGCACCCGAGCAGATCGTCGTCGCCTCCGCCGCGGTCGAGGACACCGTCGCCGACATCGTCGCCGCGACCGCGCTCGGCTGCCGCCGCTTGTCGCGGGCTGAACTCAACGCCGCGCTCTTCAACGCCGCCCCGCAGCCGATCGGCGTCGCAGGGACCAGCGGCAAGTCGACCGTCACCGGCATGATCGCGACGATCCTCCACCATGCCGGGCGCGACCCGACGGTGATGAACGGCGCGGTGATGAAGGACTTCGCCTCGCCCGATCGCCCGTTCGCCAGCGCACTGGTCGGGCAGGGCGCGCCCTATGTCAGCGAGGTCGACGAGAGCGACGGCTCGATCGCGCTCTATCGCCCTCAGGTCGCGGTGCTCAACAACGTCAGCCTCGATCACAAGTCGCTCGACGAGCTGAACCGGCTGTTCGGCGACTTCATCGGCCATGCGCGCACCGCCGTGGTCAATGCCGACAATATGGACGCCGCGCGGCTCGCGATGGCGCTGCCGCCCGCACGGGTGACGCGCTTTTCGCTGGTCGATGAAAGCGCAGACCTGTTCGCGACCGACATGGTCGCCGAGCCCTTCGCGATCCGCTTCACCCTCGTACATGACGGCCAGCGCGTGCCCGTGGCGCTCAAGGTCCCCGGGCGCCACAATGTGGCGAACGCACTCGCCGCAATCGGCGCGACGCGCGCCGCTGGCCTCTCAATCGAAGAAGCAATCGCGGGCGTCGCGCGCTTCACCGGCCTGCGCCGCCGCTTCGATCTGGTGGGTGAGGCGAATGGCGTCGCGGTGATCGACGACTTTGGCCACAACCCCGACAAGATCGCCGCGACGCTCGACACGCTCCACGCCTTCCCCGGCCGCGTGATCGCGCTGTTCCAGCCGCACGGCTACGGCCCGCTCAAGGTGATGCGCGCCGAACTCGCCGCGATGTTCGTGACCCACCTGCGCGCCGACGACCTGCTCGTGCTTCCCGACCCGGTCTATCAGGGCGGCACCGTCAGCCGCGAGGTGACCAGCGCCGACGTCGTCCACGACGTGACGGTTGCAGGCGGCAACGCGCTCCACATCCCCGATCGCGCGGCGGCGGCGGCGCATTGCGTCGCGCAGGCCCGCCCCGGCGACCGCATCGTCGTGATGGGCGCGCGCGACGACACGCTCTCGCTGCTCGCGGCGGAGATGGTGCAGATGCTCGGGGCCTGACCGTACCGGCGAGCCTCATCTACTGTCTTACGTGTCTTGACTGACACCCTGGCGCAGGCCGGGGCCCAGTCGGGGGACGTGGCTGGTGGGCGATGCGTTTCGTCTCCCCGCCCTTCCGCTCACGCGCAAAATCCCGCTAAAGCCGCGCGCATGAGCATCGTCACATCGCAACCGCCGCGGCCGCGGCTCGCCTATCACCATACGCAAGGCACTACCCCGACGATCGTCTTCCTGCCCGGCTATGCCTCCGACATGACCGGCAGCAAGGCGGTCGCGCTGGAGGAATGGGCGAAGGCGCACGGCCGCGCCTACCTCCGCTTCGACTATGGCGGCTGCGGTGCCAGCGAGGGCAAGTTCGAGGACCAGTCGCTCGCCGACTGGCGCGACGATGCGCTGGCGATGATCGACCATGTCGACGGCCCGGTGGTGCTGGTCGGTTCCTCGATGGGCGGGTGGATCGCGCTGCTTGCCGCGCTCGCCCGGCCCGAGCGCGTCGCGGCGCTGGTCGGCATCGCGCCGGCGCCCGATTTCACCGACTGGGGCTTCTCGCAGGATGAGAAGATGTACCTGCTCCAGCACGGCCGCCTCGAACGCCCGAACCCGTACGGTCCCGAGCCGACCGTCTACACCCGCCGCTTCTGGCAATCGGGCGAGGCGAACCGCCTGATGGGCGGCGCGATCGCCTTCGACGGCCCGGTGCGGCTGCTCCAGGGACAGCAGGATTCCGACGTGCCGTGGCATCGTACCTGTCGGTTGGCCGAACTGATCCGCTCGCCGCACGTTCAGACGTGGTTGGTCAAGGACGGCGACCATCGGCTCTCGCGCGAGGACGACATCGCGCTGCTGGTCCGCGCCGTCGAGGATGTGGTGCCCTGACGGGCGGGAGCGAAGACGTTGAAATATCTGCACACGATGATCCGGGTCAGCGATCCCGACGCGACGATCGCCTTCTTCGAACTGCTCGGGCTGAAGGAGGTGCGCCGCATCGAGAATGACAAGGGCCGCTTCACGCTGATCTTCCTCGCCACCCCCGAGGACATGAACGCGCCCGGCGAACGCGCGAACGCCGAGGTCGAACTGACCCATAACTGGGAGCCGGAGGAATATACCGGCGGGCGTAACTTCGGTCATCTCGCCTATCGCGTCGACAATATCTACGACACCTGCCAGCGGCTGCTCGACCACGGTTACACGATCCACCGCCCGCCGCGCGACGGGCATATGGCGTTTGTGAAGACCCCCGACGGCATCTCGATCGAGCTGTTGCAGGACGGCACGCTTCCGCCCGCCGCGCCGTGGGCGTCGATGCCCAACACCGGGACGTGGTGAGATGCTGGAGATCGTCCGCGTTCCCGTCCTGAGCGACAATTATGCGTGGCTGCTCCACGACGGCGCGCACGCGGTCGCGCTCGATCCCGGCGAAGCGCAACCGTTGCTTGATGCGGCGGCGGCGCGCGGCTGGACGATCGCGGCGGTGTGGCTGACGCACTGGCACGGCGATCATGTCGCCGGCGCGGCAACGATCAGGCAGGCGACTGGCGCGCGGGTCATCGGCCCGGAAGCCGAGCGCGCGAAGATCGACGCGCTGGACGACGGCGTCGGGGAGGGCGATGTCGTGTCGCTCGGCGCACACCGCGCCGCGGTCTGGCACGTTCCCGGCCACACCGCCGGGCATATCGCCTTCCACTTCGCCGACGATGGCGTGATCTTCACCGGCGACACCTTGTTCGCGATGGGCTGCGGCCGGCTCTTCGAGGGCACGCCCGCCCAGATGTTCGCGAACATGCAGCGCTACGCCGCGCTCGACGATGCGACCCACGTTTATTGCGGGCACGAATATACGCAATCGAACGGCCGCTTCGCGTTGACGGTCGAGCCCGACAATCAGGCGCTCGTGGCGCGGATGGCGGACGTCGATCTGCTCCGTGCAACCGGCGGAGCGACCATCCCGACCACGATCGGCCTCGAACGTGCGACAAACCCGTTCCTGCGCGCGTCCGATGTCGCGGCGTTTGCCGAACGCCGCTTGCGCAAGGATAACGGCTGACGATAAGGTATCGCACGTAACCATGTCGGTAACGTGCGGACAGAAGGAGAGAAAGCGATGCGTTTCCTCATCACCTTCGCCGCTGCGGCGGCGCTCGGCGCGGTGGCGGTGGTAGCCGCTCCGGCGCAGAAGCCCGACAAACCCGACAAGGACCGGATCGCCTACGAAAAGCTGCTGGCAGGCAAAGTTGCCGGCAAACCGCAGGACTGCATCGACACCCGCTGGACCCGCCCGCAACTGACCGCCTACGACGGCAAGCTGCTGTACCGCGTCAGCCGCAAGCTGGTCTATGTCACCGACACCGGCGGCGGCTGCGAGGCGGTGGCGCGCGGCGACACGATCGTCACGCGCCAATTTCAGACCCGGCTGTGCCGCGGCGACATCGCGCAGACCGTCAATCTTCCCGCGCGTATTCCCAGCGGTAGCTGCGCGATGGGCCAGTTCGTTCCTTATCGCTCGCAATAGGTGAGACTGTCATGACCAAGCCGACCGAAGACGATCTGACCGGCGTCGAGACGCGCCGCTCCCCCAAGGCGCAGATCGACTCGATCGGCGGTCGCAAGCTCAAGCCGGCGACGCTGATGATGGGGCATGGCTATGATCCCGCGCTGTCCGAAGGCGCGCTCAAGCCGCCGGTGTTCCTCACCTCGACGTTCGTGTTCCCCAATGCCGCGGCGGGTAAGCGCCATTTCGAAGGCGTCACCGGAAAGCGTCCCGGCGGTGCCGAGGGGCTCGTCTATTCGCGCTTCAACGGCCCCAATCAGGAGATCCTCGAGGACCGGCTCGGCATCTGGGAGGGCGCGGAGGATGCGCTGACCTTCTCCAGTGGCATGTCGGCGATTGCGACGCTGTTCCTGTCGCTGGTGCGTCCCGGTGACACGATCGTCCATTCCGGCCCGCTTTACGCCGCGACCGAGACGCTGATCGCGCGCGTGCTCGGCCGCTTCGGGGTCAACTGGCTCGACTTCCCTGCGGGCGCGACCCGCGAGGAGATCGACGCGGTCATGCAGAAGGCGAACGACGCCGGCCGCGTCGCGTTGATCTATCTCGAAAGCCCGGCCAACCCGACCAACGCGCTGGTCGATGTCGAGGCGGTGCGCGCCAGCCGCGACGCCGTCTTCGCGGGCGCGGAGGAACTGCCGCCGATCGCAATCGACAACACCTTCCTCGGCCCGCTCTGGTCGCAGCCGCTCCAGCATGGCGCTGATGCGGTGGTCTACAGCCTCACCAAATATGCCGGTGGCCATTCCGATCTGGTCGCGGGCGCGGTGTTGGGTGCCAAGCCGCTCATCAACACGATCCGCGCGATGCGCAACACGATCGGCACGATCTGCGACCCGAACACCGCGTGGATGTTGATGCGCAGCCTCGAAACGCTGGAACTGCGGATGAGCCGCGCTGGCGAGAACGCCGCGAAGGTCTGCGCCTTCCTGCGCGATCACGAGAAGGTAGAGCGCGTCGGCTATCTCGGCTTTCTCGCCGAAGCCGAGGGGCGGCAGGCGGACATCTACCGCCGCCATTGCACCGGCGGCGGCTCGACCTTCTCGCTGTATCTGAAGGGTGGCGAGCCGGAGGCATTCCGCTTCCTCGACGCGCTCAAGATCGCCAAGCTCGCGGTCAGCCTCGGCGGCACCGAGACGCTCGCCAGCCACCCGGCGGGCATGACGCATCTGTCGGTCGCCGACGCGCGCAAGCAGGCGCTCGGCATCACCGACAATCTCGTCCGCATCTCAATCGGCGTCGAGGACGCCGACGATCTGGTCGCCGACATGGAACAGGCACTCGCCGCGATCTGAACGCCCGTCACCCCGGACATGATCCGGGGTCCCGCTTCTTGCTTGGCCGGTCAGAAGCGGGCGATGGCGGCCAGAGCTTAATTCGTAACGCTCCTCGTCATTACGAGCGTAGCGAAGCAATCCAGAGCCGGATCAGGACGCTCTGGATTGCGTCGCTACGCTCGCAATGACGATCAAGCCGTCGTCGGCATCGACTTCGCTCCGCGCCTATGACACGGCCGCGCGATGGAAACTTTCGACGCGATCGTGCTGGGCGCGGGCGGGGCAGGGTTGATGGCGGCGGCGGTCGCCGGGCAGCGCGGCCGGCGCGTCGTCGTGCTCGATCATGCCGAGGCGCCGGGCAAGAAGATCCTGATCTCCGGCGGCGGCCGCTGTAATTTCACCAACCTGCACACCGCGCCCGATCGCTATTTGTCCGCCAACCCGCATTTCGCCAAGTCGGCGCTCGGCCGCTACACCGCAGGCGACTTCCTCGACATGGTCGAACGCCACGGCATCGCGTGGCACGAGAAGACGCTGGGGCAATTGTTCTGCGACGGCTCGGCGCGCGCGATCGTCGACATGCTGCTCGGTGAATGCGAGCTGGGCGGCGTGACGATCCGGCTCGGTCAACCGCTGGGCGAGATCGGCCATGCCGATGGCCGCTTCACGATTAGCCACGGCGACCGCAGCTACGCCGCCCCCGCGCTGATCATCGCGACCGGCGGGCCATCGATCCCGAAGATGGGCGCGACCGGCATCGCCTATGACATCGCCCGCCGCTTTGGGCTGAAGGTGGTCGAGCCACGCCCCGCGCTCGTCCCCTTGACCCTGCCCGGCGACGAGGCGCTGTTCCGCGCGCTCTCCGGTGTCGCGACTCCGGTCGTCGCACGCGCCGGCAAGGCTGCCTTCGCCGAAGCGGCGCTCTTCACCCACCGCGGCTTGTCCGGCCCCGCGATCCTGCAAGCGTCGAGCTATTGGCGGCACGGCGAGCCGGTCGCGATCGATTTCCGCCCTGACGCCGCCGCCGGCTGGCTGACCAGCGCCAAGCGTGCTCGCCCGCGCGCGACGCTGGCGCAGGCGCTTGACCTGCCATCGCGGCTGGCCGACGTTCTCGCCGACCGGCTGGGCGTCGGCGAACTCGGCGCGACCACGGACCGCGCGTTGACCGAGGCCGAACGCCGCCTGTCGGACTGGCGCTTCCACCCCGACGGCACCGAAGGCTTCGCCAAGGCCGAGGTGACGGTCGGCGGCATCGCCACCGACGCTCTGTCCTCGAAGACGATGGAGGCCCGCAAGGTGCCCGGCCTCTACGCGATCGGCGAGGCGGTCGATGTCACCGGCTGGCTGGGTGGCTACAACTTCCAATGGGCGTGGGCCAGCGGCTGGGCCGCCGGGCAGGCTATAGCCGGCGAACCTTGAACGCCGGGCGGCTGTCGATCGTCATCTTGTAGCCGCCCAGCATCGTCCGCTTGACGACGACCGCGCTGCCCGGGCGCAGCCGCCCCGGGATTGGCGCATCGTCGACCTGTATCCAGCGCGCGCCGTCGGCAAGTGCGAAGACCAGCATCCCTGGGCCGCCGGGGGTGGCGGAAACGAGCGTCGTCTTGATCTCGGCAAGCGCGGAGCTGGCGCGCGTCGCGTTCGACACCTTCGCGCCGAACGCCGCGCGACGCCGTTGCTGCTCGGCGCGCGTATCGACCACAGCGATCTCGCTGCGCCGTTCCGCATCTTCTAAAATCGCGGTCTGCCGCTCGTAGCAGGCCAGCCGTGCCGCTGCGCCGTCCACCGCCTTGCACGCATACAGATTTTGCAGATTTGCCCGTGTCGATTGTGCAACACTTGGGCTGCCAATCATAAGAATTGTCGCTGCAACTAATAACGAGGAACTTTTCATCGCTGCATCATTCCTACTAGATCAATCGTTTCCGACACGCCCAAATGCTGCAAATATGTTGCGTATGCGTCACACCGGGGTGGCAATACGCGGTCTTCTGCCCGGAAATGATTGTTTAAGCAAAATCAACGGGTCATGACACCGGGTATCAAGCCCGACGATCGTGCGCACACGGGGTCGGCCTTCGAGATCGAACCATACCCGATCCTTAGAGTATAAAGGGACCGACATCCATGAAGACACTTCGCACGAAGTTGCTCGCCTCCGCGGTTCTCGCGATGGCAGTGGCTGGCACCCCCGCCTTCGCACAGGCGACCTCGCCCGAGGCACAGGCGCCGACCGATGCCGGGCCGAAGCCCGCCGTCGCTGGCCAGGACGCCGCCGCGCCCGGTGAAGCCGGTCCGGGCGGTGGTGACATCGTCGTCACCGGCTCGCGTATCGCCTCGCCGAACCTCGTCTCGGCCAGCCCGGTGACCGTCGTCAACGCGCAGGACATCAAGCTGCAGGGCGCGACCCGTCTCGAGGACGTGCTGAACAACCTGCCGCAGGCGTTCGCGACGCAAAGCTCGTCGGTGTCGAACGGCTCGACCGGTACGGCCACGCTCAACCTGCGCAACCTGGGCGACCAGCGCACGCTGACGCTCGTCAACGGCCGTCGCCTGATGCCGGGTGACCCGGTGTCGAAGAGCTCGGCGGCGGACATCAACGTCCTGCCCGGCATCATGATCAGCCGCATCGACGTGCTGACGGGCGGTGCGTCGTCGACCTATGGTTCGGACGCGGTCGGCGGTGTCGTCAACTTCGTGCTCGATACCGATTTTACCGGCATCAGTGTCGACGCGAACTACGGCGTCTTCAACCACGACAACAACAACGACCGGCTGCAGAACCTGGTCCGCAGCTTCAACTATCCGGCACCGAGCGGGCTGACCACCGATGGTCGCAACTTCGACGTCAGCATGAAGATCGGTGCGGGCACCGAAGACGGCCGCGGGCACATCGTCGGCTATTTCGGCTACCGCAACATCGCCGCCGTCGATCAGGGCAGCCGTGACTATTCGGCGTGCGGCCTGGCGACCTCCAGCGGCAGCGAGTTCGCGTGCGGCGGCTCGGCAACGGCTTTCCCGGCGAACTTCACGCTGGGCGACGCGACCCGTGACGGTCCGCCGACCCAGTATACGCTGAACGGCTCGGGCGCGCTGGTCGCCGGCCGCACGCTCTACAACGCCAACCCGCTGAACTATTATCAGCGACCGGATACCCGTTACACCGCGGGCTTCCTGGCGCATTACGACGTCAGCGACGCGTTCAAGCCCTATGCCGAATTCATGTTCATGGACGATCGCTCGGTCGCGCAGATCGCGCCGTCGGGTGACTTCAACAACACCAACACCCTGAACTGCGGCAATCCGTATCTTTCGGCGACGCAGGTCGCGACCTTCTGCCGCACCTCGAACCTGACCGGGCAGACCACCCTTAACCCGGACGGCACCACCACCCCGATCGCGAACGTGCTGATCGCGCGCCGTAACGTCGAAGGCGGCGGCCGCCAGGCCGACATCACCCACACCTCCTACCGCTTCGTGGCGGGTGCGCGCGGCGACATCGACAAGGGCGTCAGCTACGACCTGTACGGCCAGTATGGCACGACCAAGTACAACCTGATCTACCGCAACGAGTTCTCGGTCAGCCGCACGCAGAAGGCGCTCGACGCTGTCACGAATTCGGCCGGTCAGATCGTGTGCCGCTCGGTGGTCGATGGCAGTGACCCGAACTGCGTCCCGCTCAACATCTTCGGCAGCACGCCGATCACCGCCGAGGCGTTGAACTACGTACAGGTCGCCGGCTTCCAGCAGGGCCAGACCAAGGAAACCGTAGTCAGCGGTTCGCTCACCTTCCGCGGCGGCGAATATGGCATCCAGAGCCCGCTGGCGAACGACGGCATCGGTCTTGCGATCGGTGGCGAGTATCGCAAGGAGCAGCTCGAGCTGAACGTCGACACGTCGTTCGCCACCGGCGATCTCGCGGGTCAGGGCGGCCCGACCCTGCCGGTCGCGGGCAGCTACGACGTCAAGGAGTTCTTCGCCGAACTCCAGGTGCCGCTGATCGCCGACCGTCCGTTCTTCCACGAACTGACCGTCGAGGGCGGCTATCGCTACTCGGACTACAATCTGTCGGGCGGCGTCAGCTCGTACAAGGGTGCGGTCAGCTGGTCGCCGGTGCGCGACATTGCGCTGCGCGGCAGCTACAACCGTGCGGTCCGTGCGCCGAACATCCAGGAGCTGTTCCAGTCGCAGTCGGTGCAGATCGACGGCTCGACCGATCCGTGCGCCGGCACCACGCCGACCGCCACGGCCGCGCAGTGCGTCAACCTGGGCGTCCCGACCAGCCGCTACGGCCTGATCCCGGATAATCCTTCGGCGCAGTATAACGGCCTGCTGGGCGGCAACCTGAACCTGCGTCCGGAAACGGCCGACACGTTCACCGCCGGCGTGATCCTGACCCCGTCGTTCCTCCCGGGCTTCAACCTGACGGTCGACGCGTTCAGCATCAAGGTGAAGGACATCATCTCGGTCATCGGCGCGGACACGATCCTCAGCCAGTGCGCGGCGACGGGCGATGCCTCGCTGTGCGGCCTGATCAACCGCGATGCCAACTTCTCGCTGTGGCAGACGCCGGGTGGCTATGTCGTGGATACCAACCTGAACAGCGGCGTCCTCAAGACCCGCGGTATCGATGTCAACGCCAACTACACCTATCGTTTCGCGGAGGCCGGCTCGCTGTCGGCGTCGTTCACCGGCACCTATGTCGATGAATTCACCTCGGAGAAGGTCGGCACTTCGTTCGACTGCGCCGGCTATTACGGCGGCCAGTGCGGCTACCCGCAGGCCAAGTGGCGTCACCAGCTGCGTCTGACGTGGCAGGGCACCGACGGCATCGGCATCTCGGGGCGCTGGCGCTATCTGGACCCGACCCGTTACGAGCGGACCAGCGACAACGCCGCGCTCGCCGGCTCGTCGTTCGTGCTCGACCGCCGTATCCCGGCGCAGAGCTACTTCGACCTGACGCTGACCGCGCGCGTCGCCGACAATTACACGTTCCGCATCGGCGCGCAGAACCTGCTCGATCGTGAGCCCCCGGTGCTCAGCCAGACCGCCGCGCCGATCGGCTCGTTCGGCAACGGCAACACCTATCCGGGCATCTACGACGCGCTGGGCCGCTACATCTTCGCGGGCCTGACGATCAACATGTAAGCATCGGGCCGATCTCGGCTCACCTTCGGGGGCGGCACGTCACGGCGTGCCGCCCCTTCTTTATGCGGGCGCTCAGCGCGTCGGGTCGATCAGATACTTCTCGCCCGTTGCCTTCCGCTCATAGGCGCGCAGCACGTCGGGGTTCAGCGCCTCCTTCAACCCAACCGTCGCGGTGTACTTACTGGCAAACGTCGTGGTCAGCTCGTCGGCGATCCGCTGCCGCATCCGTGCCGCCGTCTCCGCGCCGGCCTTTTTCAGCCACGGTGTCAGCAGGAAGCCCGAGACGCTCCACTGGAACCCGAACGCCAGCCGGTTGAGCGTGGTCGCGCCGGTATCGAGTGCGCCGTAGATATAGAGCTGCTTGAACGTGTTCGAGCCATAGCGGCTGTATTCGCCCGCCGTGCGATTGGCGGCCTGTTCCATCGCCTGTACGATATCGCTGCCCAGCGACCCGCCGCCGATCGCGTCGAAGGCGATCGTCGCGCCCGTCTCGGCGCACGCATCCGCCAACTTCGCGCGAAAATCCTCGTCCTGGCTGTTGAGCACATGCGTCGCGCCGATCTCGCGCAGGATCGCCGCCTGCTCGGGCTTACGGACGATGTTCACCAGCGGCACGCCATCGGCGAGGCAGATCTTCTGGAGCATTTGCCCGAGGTTCGACGCCGCGGCGGTATGGACGATCGCCTTATGGCCCTCGGCACGCATCGTCTCGACGAACGCGAGCGAGGTCAGCGGATTGACGAACATCGCCGCGCCGTCCGCCGCGCTGGCGCCCTCGGGCAGCGGCACCACCTCGCGCAATTTGGCGAGCCGATATTGCGCGAACATCGCGCCGCCGATCATCCCCACCTTGCGCCCGACCAATTCCTGCCCCTGCGCTCCGGCGGCCACGACGGTGCCCGCGCCTTCGTTCCCGACCGGCAGCGACTGCCCGACCCGCGCGCGCAAGCCGCCCATCCGCCCGCGCGGCACCGCGAAGCGTAGCGCCGGCGCGTCGGGCGTCCCCACGTCCTCCAGCGTCGCCACGTCCGCCGGCCCGAGCAGCAGCCCCAGATCGGACGGATTGATCGGCGCCGCCTCAATCTTCACCAGCACTTCGTCGTCGGCCGGGGCGGGATAGGTGACCTCTTCCAATCGCAGCGTCAGCGATTCGTCGGCGTCGACGATCGACCGTAATTCCAAACCTTTGACGTCGCTCATCCTCACCTCCTCTTATAATGGGGGTTCGGCATGGGCGTGCGCGCGAGAGTGGTCAAACCCGTTCTCATCCGCGCGCAACCGCGCTACCGAAGGCGGCATGTTCGACCTCGACGCCTATCTCGCCCGCATCGACCTTCCCGCCCGCCCGACCCGTGACGCCGCCGGCCTGTCGCGCATCCAGCACGCCCACCGGCTCGCGATCCCGTTCGAGAACCTCGACGTGCGGCTCGGCCGCGCGATCGCGATCGACGGGGCGAGCGTCGCCGCGAAACTGGTTACCGCGCGGCGGGGCGGCTATTGTTTCGAGCAGAACCGGCTATTGCTCGACGCGCTCGCTGCGCTCGATTTCAGCGCGCGCCCGCTGCTCGCGCGCGTCTGGCTGGGCGCGACCGCGACACCGCCGCTGACGCACACGCTGTCACTGGTGACGATCGACGGTCAGCACTGGATCGCCGACGCCGGCTTCGGCGGCAGCTACGCCCCGGTCATGCCGCTGGCCGATGGTGCGCAGGGCGAGGCGCCCGACGGCGCGCGCTTCCTGCTGGTGCGCGATGACGATCGGGCTGGGGAGGGCGGCTGGCTGCTGCTGCGCGACGGTGATCCGACCACCACCGATGGCCGCGGGGCGGGGCCGGGGTGGCAGCCGCAATACAGCTTCACCACCGCTGAGGTGCACGACAGCGATCTGGCGATGGGCAATCACTGGTCGATGAGCGCGCCCGCCAGCCGCTTCACCAACGTGACGGTGACGAGCATCATCCTGCCGCGCGGCTTCGCCTCGCTGACCGACCGCCAATATCGCCGCCGCGCCTCGGAGACGAGCGCCGAGGCCGAGATCACCGATCCGCGCGTCTATCGGATGCGGCTGAGCATGATGTTCGGGATCGACCTGAGCGCGGACGAAGTTGGGGAGCTGGGCCTGTTCGGGTGAGGGGAGGGACACCTAGCCCCCACCGTCATCCCCGCGCAGGCGGGGATCCAGACGCGCAGGTTCTCGCAAGAGCCGAAAGCGTCAGAGGTTCTGGATTCCCGCCTGCGCGGGGATGACGGTGGAAGTTGGGCGCGGTATTCACTCCGGCATCCCGCTCATCCCGCTCGCGCTCCGCAGCGCGTCGCCGTCCAGCCGATAGCCATCCAGAAACACCGTCCGCACGTGCCGCAGGTTGCCGAGTTCCTGCGACACGTCGCCGTCGACCAGAATGACGTCCGCGGTCTTCCCCGCCGCAACCGAGCCGAGCCGGTCGCCCATGCCGACCAGCTTCGCCGGCACGATCGTCGCGGTCTGCAACGCCTGCGCGTTGCTCAGCCCGGCCTGCTGGTACAATTCCAGCTCGCGCACCAGCTCGACGCCCCAGCCATCGGTGCCCGCCACGATCGGCACGCCCGCCTTGTGCAGCCGCCCGACCAGCTCGACCATCTTGCCGAAGCTCTTGCGATAATCCTCGCGCGTCAACCCGTCCTTCAGCGGATAGCCCGCGATCCGCCACCCGCGCGCCACCGCCGGCGGCGCGACCTTGGCGAAGGCGGCATATTCGGGCGGGATCGCGGTGCCGTCGCTGGTCATCAGCGGCTCCCACACCGTCAACGTCGGGTCGATCACCGTCTTGCGCGTCGCCAGTTCGGCGTAGAACGCCCGCATCGCCGCGCTGTCGAGATCGACGTCCTTGCCATAGCGCGCCGGCCCCTCCAGCCGCGCGGCGGTGTTCGCCTTGTCGACCACCTCCTGCGGCATCGCCTGCATCATGATGAAGTTGATATGCGTCACCTCGTCATAGCCCGCGCGCACCGCGTCCAGCGGCCGCATCCCCGCCGGAACGTGGCCGTGGACGTGCAGCCCCAGCCGATGCGCCTCCGCCGCGGCCGGCGCGATCCACGCCGGGGTCATCGAGGTGTAGAACTTGACCCCCCACATGCCCGCCGCCTTGATCTTGCGCACGGCGGCCACCGCTTCCTCCGCGGACGAGACGGTCAGCGCACCTTGCGCGGCGAGCGGGTCCTTGCGGTCGATGATCACCGACACGCGCCCGTCCGGCGCGAGCAACTCGCCCGATGCGCGACGCCTCACGATGCTGTGCGCATCCTCGATCAGCGAGCCCGGGCTGCGGTAATTGGTCATGCCCGTCGCGACGTTCTGGAGCAGCGACCAGTCGTCGCCGACATGCTGGTGCGCGTCCCACAGGCCGGGCACCAGCGTCTTGCCGCGCCCGTCGAGCGTCGTCGCGCCCGCGGGCGCGCGCAACGATCCGCCCGCGCCGACCGCGGCGACCTTGCCGTCGGCGATCAGCACCGCGCGATCGGGCAGGTACGTGCCCTTCACCGAGTCGAACAGCAGCACATGGTCGACCAGCGTCGGGGTGCGGTTGGCGGGCGTCAGGAAGGTGCGGGCCACGTCGCGGACCATCGCGGCGGTCGCCTTGTCCTGCACCGCCTTCAGCTTCGGCCCGGCCGCCTCATAGCCTTCGGGCAGCATCGAGATGACACCGGCATAGCCGAACAGGCGATTGTCCTTGTCGAGCCACAGCGGCGAAGGCGAAAAGCCGTAGCCGCGGATGAACGCCAGCCGCACCGGCGTCCTGCCCTGCGGCCCGTCGATCTCGGTCACGTCGCCGATCGTCAGCGTCGCATGACCGCCCGGCAACAGGTCGACGCCCTTCGCCCCCGCCGCGACCAGCGCGGCGACATCCTGCTCGCTGGCGAGCGGCGGACCGCCGTAGGTATTGTAGCGTCGACCCGCATAGGGTGCGGACCCGCTGTCGACGCTGGTCTTCCACGTCGCGGTGCCATCGGGCGCCACGCTGAAATTCTCGGTGGCGTCGCCCGAGTCGGTGAAGCCGCGGATCGCGATCTCGGTCGGGCGGCGATCGGGGCCGCTCGTGACGACCTCGTCGGTTTCGGTGATCCAGCCGCGCAGCGACATCGACATGCGATAGGCGGTCTTGCCGTCCGCGGGGCTCCACGACCAGATGTCGCCATGCTTGCCGGCTTCCGAACTGATCACGAAGTGCCGCGCGCCCGCGGGCGGGGTCAGCAACTGCTCCTTGGCGATCGGCTCGGCCACGGCGACCGGCGTCGCGCTGGCGAGCAGCGCAGTAAGAATCAGTCGGCGCATATCTCATCTCCCCCGCATTTGCCTGAAAGTGACAAGGCCGCGACGCGAAGGCAACGGGTGGCAAATGACGGAGTAATGGCTATGCTCACCCCGCGCCGCCCGAGCGGCGCACGATAGGAGAGTTTCGTGGCCACCGTCTGTTGCAATCCGCTGTCGCGTCGGCATTTCCTCTCAGGCGTCGCCGGCAGCGCGCTGATGGCCGGCGTCACTGCTCCGGCGCTTGCGCAGGTCGCCGCATCCGCCACGCTCGCGCCGTTCGACATGCGCGACGTCGACCTGCTCGACAGCCCGTTCCTCCATGCGCAGCGCCAGACCGAGGCATATCTGCTGCGGCTCCAGCCCGATCGGATGCTCCACAATTTCCGCGTCAACGCCGGGCTGAAGCCGAAGGCGGCGGTGTACGGCGGCTGGGAATCGGAGCCGATGTGGGCCGACATCAACTGCCACGGCCACACGCTCGGCCACTATCTCTCCGCCTGCGCTCTGGCCTATCGCGCCACCGGCAAGCCGGAATATCGCAAGCGGATCGACTATATCGCCGGCGAACTCGCGGCGTGCCAGAAGGACGCGAACAGCGGCCTGGTCTGCGCCTTCCCCGACGGTGCGGCGCTGCTGGCGGCGCATCTGCGCGGCGAGCCGATCACCGGCGTGCCGTGGTACACGCTCCACAAGATCTATGCCGGCCTGCGCGACGCGACGCTGCTGGCCGACAGCGCGGCGGCGAAGGCGGTGCTGCTACGGCTCGCCGACTGGGGCGTGGTCGCCACCCGCCCGTTGAGCGACGCGCAGTTCGAGGAGATGCTCAAGACCGAATACGGCGGCATGAACGAAGTCTATGCCGACCTGTTCGTGATGACCGGAAACGCCGACTATCAACGCCTTGCCGAGCGTTTTTCGCAAAAGGCGGTGCTCGCGCCGCTGGTGAAGGCGCAGGATCAGCTCGACGGGATGCACGCCAATACGCAGATCCCGAAGATCATCGGCTTTCAGCGCGTCCACGAGGCCGGCGGCGACGCCAGCTACCACACCGCCGCGCACTTCTTCTGGAAGACCGTCGCGCACACCCGTGCCTTCGCCACCGGCGGCCACGGCGACAACGAACATTTCTTTGCGATGGCCGACTTCGACAAGCACGTCTTCTCGGCCAAGGGCTCCGAGACGTGCTGCCAGCACAACATGCTCAAGCTGACGCGGCAATTGTTCCTGCAGGACCCGCGCGCCGATTACGCAGACTATTACGAGCGCACGCTCTACAACGGCATCCTCGCCTCGCAGGACCCCGACAGCGGAATGGCGACCTATTTTCAGGGCGCGCGCCCCGGCTACATGAAGCTGTACCACACCCCCGAGGACAGCTTCTGGTGCTGCACCGGCACGGGGATGGAGAACCACGTCAAATACCGGGACTCGATCTATTTCCACGACGGTCGCCAACTCTACGTCAATCTGTTCATCCCCTCGACGCTGCGGTGGCGCGAGCAGGATGTCGTCCTGACGCAGGAGACATCGTTCCCGGCGCAGGCCGGCACCCGGCTGCGCATCGCCGCGAAGCGCCCGGCCGCGCTCGCGGTCAAGCTGCGCCACCCGCGCTGGAGCCGCACCGCCACGGTGCTGGTCAACGGCCGCGAGACGACGACCTCCGCCGAACCCGGCAGCTACGTCACCGTCGACCGGACGTGGGGCGACGGCGACACGGTCGAGCTGCGGCTGGTCATGGAGCCCGCCGCCGAACAGGCCCCCGCCGCGCCGCAGATCGTCGCCTTCACCTACGGTCCACTGGTGCTGGCCGGCGCGCTCGGCAAACAGGGGCTCGCCCCCGGCGCGGACATCATCGTCAGCGAGCGGAAATATGGCGAGTATAACGACACGCCCGTCGCGGTGCCGGTGCTTGCGGGCGACGCCGATGCGCTGGCCAGGAGCATCCGCCCGACCGGCAAGCCGCTCGAATTCACAATCGCCGCGCAGGACGGCACGCCGGTACGGCTGATCCCCTATCACCGCATCGCGCACGAACGCTACGCTACCTATTGGCAGCTCGCCTGACCCCGAAGGTTCAAGATTCCGCTGTCTTCACGCGGTGATCTTTGCCACCAGCACTCTCGTGACGGAGGGTCTGGATGCACAAGTGGTTTATCGCCGCCGCGCTGGCGACGACGGGGGTTGCGGCCGTGGCTGACGCGCAGGTGGCAAAAGCGCGGGGAGCCGAAGCGCAGGCGCCGGCCGCTGCGCCGTTGACGCTGGAGCGGGTGTTCGCCACCCCCGATCTCGCCGGCCCGCAGCCGCGCGCGCTCAAACTGTCGCCCGACGGCACGTTGCTGACCTTCCTGCGCGCGCGGTCGGACGACAAGGACCGGCTCGACCTCTGGGCACGCGACACCACCACCGGCGCGGAGCGGATGCTCGTCGACAGCCTCAGGATCGGCACCGGCGCGGCGCTGTCCGAGGCCGAGAAGATGCAGCGCGAACGCGCCCGCATCGGCGCGCTGAAGGGGATCGTCGCCTACGACTGGGCGGCGGACGGACGCAGCCTGCTCGTGCCGATCGACGGCAATCTGTACCTCGCCGGGGTCGACGGGCAGGTCCGCCGGATCACCGACGTCCCCGGCGGCGTGCTCAACGCCAACGTCTCCCCGCGCGGCGGTCTCGTCAGCTACGTCCGCGACCAGAACGTCTGGGTTCAGCCGCTCGCCGGCGGCGCGCCGCGCGCGCTGACCAGCGAGGGTAGGGGCCTCGTCCACTTCGGCGAGGCGGAGTTCGTCGCGCAGGAGGAAATGCACCGCACCGACGGCTATTGGTGGAGCCCCGACGATCGCTACCTCGCGGTCGAACGGTTCGACGAGACGCCGGTCAAGGTCTTCACCCGCGCCGCGATCGGCGCGACCGGCACCAGCATCTACGAACAGCGCTATCCCGCCGCTGGCACCCCCAACGTGCTCGTCGACCTGTACGTGCTGCGCGCCGATGGCTCGGGTAAGGTGAAGGTCGATCTCGGCAACGATCCCGACATCTATCTGGCGCGCGTCGACTGGCTGCCGGACGGCTCGGCGCTGCTCGTCCAGCGCGAGAACCGCGCGCAGACGAAACTCGACATGCTGCGCGTCGATCCCGCCACCGGCAAGGCAACCGTCCTCTTCACCGAGACCGCGCGCGCGAAGAGCTGGATCAACCTCACCGACAGTTATCGCGCGATGGAGGACGGCAGCCTGCTGTGGCACTCCGAACGCGATGGCTACGCGCATCTCTGGCGGCTGAAGAACGGCCGCTGGACGCAGCTGACGAAGGGCGAGTGGGTCGTCACCGGGCTGGTCGCGGTCGACGAGGCCAAGGGCCAAGTCTATTTCACCGCCAACAAGGACGACGTCCTCGAACAGCATCTCTACGCGCTCGACCTGAAGCGTGGCGGCATCACGCGACTGACCGAGCGCGGCTGGAACAACAGCGTCACCGCCGACGGCAAGGCGCAGCGCTTCCTCGTCACCCGCTCCAATCCCGATCAGCCGCCGCAGACCTATCTCGCCGACGCCAGTGGCAAGCGGCTGTCGTGGATCAACGAGAACCGCGTCGAGGGCACGCACCCCTACGCGCCATATCTCGCCAGCCACGAACCGGTGCGCTTCCGCACGATCAAGGCCGCGGACGGCACCACCGACCTGCACTGGCAGATGGTCACGCCGCCGCTCGAGCCGGGCAAGCGCTATCCGGTGTTCTTCCAGCATTATGGCGGGCCGGGGCCGCAATATGTGACGCGTAGCTGGAAGAACCCGTTGATCCAGCATCTGGTCGACAAGGGCTGGATCTATTTCGAGCTCGACAATCGCGGCTCGGCCAATCGCGGCGTCGCGTTCGAAAGCGCGATCTGGCACGCGATGGGCACGGTCGAGGTCGACGACCAGCGCAACGGCGCGGCATATCTGAAGACGCTCAATTTCGTCGATCCGGCGCGGATCGCGACCTTCGGCTGGTCCTATGGCGGCTATATGTCGCTGAAAATGATCGAGGCCGATCAGGGCCTGTACGCCGCCGCGATCTCGGGCGCGCCGGTCACCGACTGGCACCTCTACGACACGCATTATACCGAGCGGTACATGGGCGATCCGCGCGTCGACGGCGTCGCTTATGACGCGTCGCGCGCGGTGATCGATCCGAAGAAGATCACCACGCCGCTGCTGCTGATGCACGGCATGGCGGACGACAACGTCTTCCTCGACAATTCGACCAAGGTCGCGGCGGAATTGCAGGCGGCGGACATGCCGTTCGAGATGATGCTGTATCCGGGCAAGACGCATTCGGCATCGCGCGACATCCATGTCTGGACGACGATCGAGCGTTTCCTCGACCAGCATGTGCGCGAGAAGCCGGAATGACGTCGTCATTGCCACGGTGTCACGTCGGCGTCCCGGTCGCCCGATAACGCCCGACCATGCGCTTCCTGACCCTGTTTCATCTGTGGCCGTTCCTTGACACCGCGATCAGCTATCTGACGGCGTTCGTCCTCGGCACCGCGATCGGGGCGGAGCGGCAGTATCGGCAGCGGACCGCGGGGCTGCGCACCAATGCGCTGGTCGCGATCGGTGCGGCGGCTTTCGTCGACCTCGGACAACGGCTGGGCGGCGACGTCGAGTCGATCCGGGTCATCTCCTATGTCGTATCCGGGATCGGCTTCCTCGGCGCTGGCGTCATCATGAAGGAGGGGATGAACGTCCGCGGCCTCAACACCGCTGCGACCCTGTGGTGTTCGGCGGCAGTCGGCGCGATCGCCGGGTCCGATATGGTGGTGGAGGCCATGTTGCTGACCGGCGTGGTGCTCTTCGCCAACACCGCGCTGCGACCGCTGGTCGACGCGATCAATCGCATCCCGCTCGCGGGCGGCGCGGTGGAGGCGACCTATAGCGTTACGATCACGGTCGCGGTCGAGGAGGCCGGGCCGCTTGGCGACCTGCTGGTCGAGCATCTGGAGAATGCGCAACTGCCGGTCGCCGACCTGGCGACGCAGGATCGCGGCGAGGAACAGGTCGCGCTGGTCGCCACCCTAGTCGGCACGAATGTCGCGGATCACGAACTGGATACGCTGGTCGCGCATCTCTCGCGGGCCCACGGCATCGACCATGCTACATGGCAGGTAAGCACGCACGATTAGGAAAGCGGATGGACGACCCCGCGCAACGTCGATAGGGCCACCCGATCAGCGGAGGTTTTGATGGGTTATCGGGTGGTGGTGGCGGGTGCCACGGGCAATGTTGGGCGCGAGATGGTCAACATCCTGGCCGAGCGACAGTTTCCGGCGGACGAGATCGCGGTGCTCGCGTCGTCGCGCTCGGTCGGCGACCAGATCGAATACGGCGACACCGGCCGGATGCTGAAGGTGCAGAATATCGAGCATTTCGATCCTGCCGGCTGGGATATGGCGCTGTTCGCGATCGGCAGCGAGGCGACCGCGGTGTACGCGCCGAAGTTCGCCGCCGCCGGCTGCGTCGTGATCGACAATTCGTCACTCTACCGCATGGACCCGGACGTGCCGCTGATCGTGCCGGAGGTGAATGCCGCCGCGATCGACGGCTACGCGCGCAAGAACATCATCGCCAACCCCAATTGCTCGACCGCGCAGATGGTCGTCGCGCTCAAGCCGCTGCATGACGCGGCGAAGATCAAGCGCGTCGTCGTCGCGACCTATCAATCGGTGTCGGGCGCGGGCAAGATCGGGATGGACGAGCTGTTCGAGCAGAGCCGCAACATCTTCGTCGGCGATCCCGCCGAGGCGAAGAAGTTCACCAAGCAGATCGCGTTCAACGTCATCCCGCACATCGACAGCTTCCTCGACGACGGCTCGACCAAGGAAGAGTGGAAGATGGTCGTCGAGACCAAGAAGATCCTCGATCCGAAAATAAAGGTCACGGCCACCTGCGTGCGCGTGCCGGTGTTCGTCGGCCATTCCGAGGCGCTCAACATCGAGTTCGAGAACGAGCTGTCGGCCGAGGATGCGCAGAACATCCTGCGCGAGGCGCCGGGGGTGATGCTCGTCGACAAGCGCGAGGACGGCGGATACGTCACGCCGATCGAAAGCGCCGGCGACGACGCCACCTATGTCAGCCGCGTGCGCGACGACCCGACGGTGGAGAACGGGCTGGCGCTGTGGTGCGTCAGCGACAATCTCCGCAAGGGCGCGGCGCTCAACGCGGTGCAGATCGCCGAACTGCTCGGCCGCCGGCATTTGAAGAAGGCGGATGAGACCGATGCGGACGATTTCCAGGCGGTGCTGACGGCGAAATAAGCGCCGCCGCTTACCACCGTCATTCCCGCGACGGCGGGGATCCAGACGCGCAGGTCCTCGTGAAGAGGCGAAACGTCAAAGGTTCTGGATCCCCGCCTCCGCGGGGATGACGGTCGTTGAGGCCTCAATACCCCCGATACCGCCCCGGTCGATGCCACGCGATCAGGATGCCGCTGATCGCCGCCGACGAGATCGCCGACCACCCGACCCGCTCCGGCGGCAGGAAGGCGAGCGCGGTCAGCAGGATCAGCGCGTCGATCGCCATCTGCGTCCGCCCCGCATTCCACCCGCGCGTCTTCTGCAACCACAGCGTCACCACCCCGGTCCCGCCGATCCCGGCGTGATGCCGCGCCAGCGCCAGCGCGCCGAACCCGATCACCGACCCGCCCGCCAGCGCCGCGAACGCCGGATCGATATGCGCGATCGTCAGCCCGATCCGCGTCCACGTCCCCAGCGCCGCCACGCCTGCGCCGACCAGCACGGTCCGCAACGTGAACCGCCGCCCCATCGCTTTCCACGCCAGCCACATGAAGGGCAGGTTGATCAGCGTGAACAGCACGCCGGTCGGCAGTGGTACCGCATAGGAGATCAGCAGCGCGATCCCCGCGGTCCCGCCGGTCACCAGCCCCGCGGCATGGAGCAGCGCGAGCCCGAGCACGACGAGGATGCAGCCGAGCGTCAGCGCATAGGCGTCCTCGATCGCGGAATGGGGCAGGGGTTCGTCGGCGTTCACCCCGTGGTCCTATCGACGCTCGTCGCTTGCCGCAACGCAGCATCAATGCGGATTCCGGGCCGCACGCCGACGTGGTCCAAAACGCGCACCAGATGCTACCGATCGACGGTTTCGGCGTCTAAAGCGGTTACCGGATCCGTGGGGACGCTGCTATTTTCGGGCAGGTATCCGCACCGGCGGCGTCCGAAGGCCGCCGATAAGTGAATGGAATGACGTGATGATGTCCCCGACTAAAACCCGATATTTCGACAGCTTTGACGGACAGCGCATCGCGTGGCGCGAGCTGGGGGAAGGACGCCCGGTCGTCCTGATCCACGGCTTTTTCTCCGACGCGCAGACCAACTGGTTGAAATACGGCCATGCCGCCGCGATCGCCGCGGCTGGTTTCCGCGTCATCATGCCCGATCTGCGCGCGCACGGTGACAGCGCCCGTCCCCACGACAGCGCGTCCTACCCGCCCGACGCACTAGCGCGCGATGGTCACGCGCTGATCGAGCATCTCGGTCTAAGTGACTATGATCTGGGAGGTTATTCGCTGGGCGCGCGCACGACGGTACGGATGCTGGCGACGGGCGCCACGTCACGCCGCGTGGTGATCGCCGGCATGGGTCTCGACGGCATCACCCGCGCCGACCGGCGCGCCGGCCACTTCCGCAACATCCTGACCAACCTGGGAAAACACGAACGCGGCAGCCCCGAGTGGCTGGCCGAGGCGTTCCTGAAGACCACCGGCGGCGACCCCGTCGCGCTGCTCGGCATCATCGACACCTTCGTCGGCACGCCCGACGCGGTGCTCGACACGATCGTCCAGCCGGTTCTGGTGGTGAGCGGCAAGGACGACGACGACAACGGCTCCGCCCCGGCGCTCGCCGACGCGCTGCCGCAGGCCCGCTATGTCGAGGTGCCCGGCAACCACATGAGCGCCGTGACCAAGCCCGAGCTGGGGCAAGCGATCGCGGCGTTTCTCAAGGGGTAAGCACCATCCCGGATCACGTCCGGGGTGACGCGCCGCCGGCTTACGCCTTCTCGGGGATCGTATTCTCGTCGGCGATCCCCGCCTCGAACGACTTGGACGAATCCTTCCCATCCGGCTGATGCGCCTTGGCTTTCTTCGGCGCGTCGGGTGCCGGAAGCCGCGGCGATTTGGGCGTCGAGCTGCGCAGCGTCAGCAACGCCGCGGTCGCCGCCGCGCCGATCGCCGCGACCCCGCCGGCGATCGCCGCCGCGCCCCATTTGCCGCCGACCTTCTCGATCGCCGCTTCACCGCGCGACGCAGGCTTGCGGCTCGCGGCCGACCGCGCCTTGGCGGGCGTCGCGCGGGTGCGCTTGGCGGCCGGCTTCTTCGCGGTCGCTGCCGGGGCATCCGCAGCCTTCGTCGCCTTCGTCTTGGTCGCGCGCGGCGCGGCGGCCTTAGGCGCGGCGGTCTTGCGCGGTGCGCGGCGGCGCGGGGTGGCGGGCTTCGACGCCGCCGGGGTCGGCGTATCGCTGATGTCGTCGGCCATGATGTGCTCCCGTATCGGTGGTTTCGGGAGCGCAACGCACGGGTGGCGCGGTGTTTCCGAGTCGATCAGCGGAACGGCGGCTCGTTGAACGCGCGCAGCTTGCGGCTGTGCAGCTTCGCGCCCTCGCGGCGCAGTTCCTCGCACGTCTCGATGCCGATCCGCATGTGCTCGCTGATCGCGCGTTCGTAGAAGCGATTGGCCTGCCCGGGCAATTTCAGCTCGCCATGCAGCGGCTTGTCCGACACGCACAGCAACGTCCCGTACGGCACGCGGAACCGATAGCCCTGCGCGGCGATCGTCGCCGATTCCATGTCGATCGCCACCGCCCGGCTGAGCGAGAAGCGCAGCGCCGACCGCGCATAGCGCAGCTCCCAGTTTCGATCGTCGGTGGTGACGATCGTGCCCGTCCGCAGCCGCCGCTTCAGCTCGTCGCCCGACTGCCCCGACACCGTCTCGGCCGCGCGCGCCAGCGCCTGCTGCACTTCGGCGATCGCCGGCACCGGGATCTCGGGCGGCAGCATGTCGTCGAGCACATGATCGTCGCGCAGGTAAGCATGCGCCAGCACATAATCGCCGATCCGCTGCGACGGCCGCAGGCCGCCGCAATGCCCGATCATCACCCACGCCTCGGGCCGCATCACCGCCAGATGGTCGCAGATCGTCTTGGCGTTCGACGGACCGACGCCGATGTTCACCAGCGTGATCCCGGTGCGATCGTCGGCCATCAGGTGGTAGGCCGGCATCTGCAACCGCCGCCACGCGCTGTCGTCGAGCATCGCGGGATCGTCGCCCGCCTTGAACAGCACCCCGCCCGGCCCCGACAAAGCGGTGAAGCGCCCGCCCTCGCTCACCTGCTGCGCCCCCCAGCGGACGAATTCGTCGACATAGCGGTGATAGTTGGTGAACAGCACGTAGCGCTGGACATGCTCGGGCGGGGTGCCGGTGTAATGCCGCAACCGCGCCAGGCTGAAGTCGGTGCGCAGCCCGTCGAACAGCGCCAGCGGGCGCGTGCCGTCGATCGACGCCCACAGCCCGTCGGCGATCTCATCGCCGATGAACGCCAGTTCGGTGGTCGGAAAATAGCGCGCCAGTTCGGCGGCCGAGGTCGCGTCGAGGCTCAGCGCATGCCCGGCGTCGATCACGTACGGATAGGGGATTTCCTGCGTTCCCGGCACCGCATCGACCTGAACGTCGTAATCCTCGATCAACAGCGTCAGCTGCTCGACCAGATAGTCGGCGAAGACCGCCGGTTTGGTGACGCTGATGCGATAGTCGCCGGGGCTGACCAGCCGCCCGAACGACCGCATCGGCGTCGGGCGTCCGTCCCCGCCGGCGAAGCGCAACCGGATCTCGGGATAGGCGAACGAGCCGTCGTTGCGCGTGGCACGATCGGGCACGGTGCCGTCGGCGATATAGGCGGTGATCGCTGCCTTCAGTCGATCGACGGAGGCGGTGTAGAGCCGGTCGAGTTCCCGGACGAGGTCGTTCGCTGTCATGTCGGACGGTTACATAGTCCGCATGACCGCGGCAAGTCGCCCCGCCGCCGGGTGGCGACGGGCGGGGCGGTGACGTCTCAGAGGGTTTCGAGCAGATGGTCGGCGGAGCTGACGCGGAACTCGCCCGGCGCCTCGACGTGCAGCGCCGCGACCTTGCCGTCGTCGACGATCATCGCATAGCGCTGGCTGCGGCGGCCCATGCCGAACTTCGTGCCGTCCATGTCGAGGCCCAGCGCGGTCGCGAAATCGCCGTTGCCGTCCGCCAGCATCGTCACGCCTTGCGCATCGTTGGCCTTGGCCCATGACTCCAGCACGAACGGATCGTTGACGGCGGTGCAGGCGATCTCGTCGATGCCCTTCGCCTTCAGTGCGTCCGCCTTCTCGACGAAGCCGGGCAGATGCTTGGCGGAGCAGGTCGGCGTATAGGCGCCCGGCACCGCGAACAGCGCGACACGGCGGCCCTTGAAATAGTCGGCGGTATCGACCGGCTCGCGGCCGTCGTGGGTCAGCTTGGTCAGCTGTACCGAGGGAAGGGGATCACCGACGCCGATAGCCATAAAGGAATACTCCGGTTGGATTGCAGCGCAGCGATGGCGAGTGCGCCACGTGATTTCAAGCTTTGGCAAGCGCGGCGCGAGCGCCTAAGTCATCGTCATGGAGCAAGCGACCTATCTCACCGGCCAGTTCCTGCTCGCGATGCCGGGCATCGGCGACGCACGATTCGATCATTCGGTGATCGCGATGTGCAGCCATGACGAGCAGGGGGCGCTGGGCATCGGCATCGGTGCGGTCGTCAACGGGCTCGGGTTGCACGAGGTGCTCGAACAGCTGGAGATCGCGCCGGGGGTCGCGCCGAACGCGCCGGTGCATTTCGGCGGCCCGGTCGAGCCGCGGCGCGGGTTCGTGCTCCACTCGGACGATTGGGGCGGGCAGGACACGCTCGATGTCGCCGGGCGCTGGCGGCTGTCGGGCACGCTCGACGTGCTGCGCGCGATCGCGGCGGGCAGCGGTCCCGCGCAGTGGCTGGTCGCGCTCGGCTATGCCGGCTGGGGGCCGGGGCAGCTCGAGACGGAGCTGACGCGACATGGCTGGCTCAACGTCGAGGACGACACCGACATGCTGTTCGCGACGCCGGTGGACGAGCGCTGGACGCGTGGCTTCGTCGCTGCGGGCGTCGACCCGCGCCTGCTGTCGAGCCAGAGCGGCCATAGCTGAGCGCCGAAGTCCGCCGCTCCGGAATGGGCGGGGCCGAGGGCAGAGGCGACGACCATGAACGTGGCGCTCACCACATATAAAGATACCTTTATATTTGATCCGCGGCGTCATCGCGGCTAAGGCGCGCGGATGCCGATCGGTGTGGTGCATGCCTTGGTCGGCCTCATCTGAGTGGAGACAACGCCGTGGCAACCGCCCCCGTGCTCGAAAAGAACGACTACGTCATTAAGGACATCGGCCTCGCCGACTTCGGCCGTGCCGAGATCAACATCGCCGAGACCGAGATGCCCGGCCTGATGGCGCTGCGCGACGAGTATGGCGCGTCGCAGCCGCTGAAGGGCGCGCGCATCACCGGCTCGCTGCACATGACGATTCAGACCGCGGTGCTGATCGAGACGCTGGTCGCGCTGGGCGCGGACGTGCGCTGGGCGACCTGCAACATCTTCTCGACCCAGGATCACGCTGCGGCGGCGATCGCGGCCGCCGGCATCCCGGTGTTCGCGGTGAAAGGCGAGACGCTGGCCGAATATTGGGACTATGTCGGCGACATCTTCAACTGGGGCGCCGACACGGACGGCACCACCGCCAACATCATTCTGGACGACGGCGGCGACGCCACGATGTTCGCGCTGTGGGGCGCGAAGCTCGAAGCGGGTGCGACCTTCGGCGAGCCGGAGAATGACGAGGAGGTCGAGTTCCAGCGTTCGGTCAAGGCGTTCATCGCCAAGTATCCGGGCTATCTGACCCAGACGGTCAAGAACCTGAAGGGCGTGTCGGAAGAGACCACCACCGGCGTCCACCGCCTGTACGAGATCGCCAAGAAGGGCGAGCTGCCGTTCCCGGCGATCAACGTCAACGACTCGGTCACCAAGTCGAAGTTCGACAATCTGTACGGCTGCAAGGAATCGCTGGTCGACGCGATCCGTCGCGCCACCGACGTGATGCTCGCCGGCAAGGTCGCCGCGGTTGCCGGCTTCGGGGACGTGGGCAAGGGCTCGGCCCAGAGCTTGCGCAACGGCGGCGCCCGCGTGCTCGTGACCGAAATCGATCCGATCTGCGCGCTGCAGGCGGCGATGGAGGGCTTCGAGGTCGTGACGATGGACGAGGCGGTGAAGCGCGCGGACATCTTCTGCACCGCGACCGGCAACGCCGACGTCATCACCGCCGATCACATGAAGGCGATGAAGCCGATGGCGATCGTCTGCAACATCGGCCACTTCGACAGCGAGATCCAGATCGCGGCGCTCAGCAACTATGACTGGACCGAAGTGAAGCCGGGCACCGACCTGGTGAAGTTCCCGGACGGCAAGCAGATCATCATCCTCGCCAAGGGGCGTCTGGTGAACCTCGGCTGCGCGACCGGCCATCCGTCGTTCGTGATGTCGGCGTCGTTCACCAACCAGACGCTGGCGCAGATCGAGTTGTGGACCAAGTCCGAGAACTACAAGAACGAGGTCTACGTTCTGCCGAAGCACCTCGACGAGAAGGTCGCGGCGCTGCACCTCGAGAAGCTGGGTGTCCAGCTGTCGAAGCTGACCGCGAAGCAGGCCGGTTACATCGGCGTGCCGGTCGAAGGCCCGTTCAAGCCGGATCACTATCGCTACTGATCCCGCGAGACGGTTCGCGAAATGGAGGGCGGGGCCGCTGGCCTCGCCCTTTTTCATGGGCGCGCGTCGCACCGCTTGCCCGTGGGGAACGCCGACCCTAGACAAGCCCGCATGTCGCGGATGTCGCACGTTCTATGACGCAGGTTTCGCCGAGCATCGCGGTCGCGATCGGAGTGGTCGTGCTGTTGCTCGTGCTGATCGGTGCCGTCCTGATCGCGCTGGGACTGCGGGCGCGGGCCGGCGCGGTCGAGGCGGTGCGCGAGCGCGAGACGATCGAGACGCTGCTGGCCGGCGCGCCGATGCAGCCGATGGTGGTGCTGCCCGACGGCCGGGTCGAGATGGCGCGCCGCGTCGCCGACTGGCTGGGGTTCAGCGACATCCCCGGCTATTTGCAGGAGGTCGAGGCGGCGAGCTGGGGGCTGGACCCGCGCGAGGCGCAGGCGCTGTCGGACGGGCTCGCCGCCTGCCAGCGGTCGGCGCGCAATTTCACCTACACCATTCATGCGCGCGACGGCGGCCGGACGTTGACCGTGCAGGGCGACCGGCGTGGTGACGCGGTGATCCTGTGGTTCTACGATTCGACCGCCAGCGAGGGCGAGATGCGCCGGCTGCGCGCCGATTGCGAGGACCTGTCGGATGCGTTCGACGCGCTGACCGGGCTGGTCGAGGCTGCGCCGCTGCCGATGTGGTACCGCGACAGCGATTTGCAGCTGGCGATGGTCAATTCGGCCTATGTCACCGCGGTGGAGGGCAGCGATGCCGCCGACGTCGTCGGGCGCGGGCTGGAGCTGGTCGACGGATCGGGGCAGGGCAGCCCGACCGCCGGCGCGGCGCTGGCGCGCGACGAAGGCCGGCCGCAGCAACGCGTGCTGCCCGCGACGATCGGCGGCGCGCGGCGCTCGCTGCGCATCCATGACGTGCCGCTGCCCGTCGGCGGTGTCGCGGGATATGCGATCGACATCGAGGAACTGGAGCAGAGTCACCTGCGCGAGCGGCGTTTCGCCGATGCGCAGCGCGCGATGCTCGACCGGTTGTCGGCGGGCGTGGCGCAATTCGGCGGCGACCGCAGCCTGGTGTTCTGCAATCAGCCGTTCCGGCGGATGTTCGCGATGCGGCTGGAATGGCTCGCCGACCGGCCGGAGTTCGACCGCGTGCTGGAACGGATGCGCGAGGCCAATCGCGTGCCCGAGGTGCGCGACTTCCCCGGCTGGAAGGCGGAGCGGCGCGGCTGGTTCGTCAACGCCGATACCGCGGTCGAGGAGAATTGGCATCTGCCCGGCGGCACGCATTTGCGCGTCGTGGCGCAGCCGATCCCCGACGGCGGGCTGATGGTGTTCTTCGAGGACCGTACCGAGCAGGTGCAGCTCGCCAGCGCGCGCGACACGTTGCTGCGCGTCCGGACCGCGACCTTCGACAATCTGTTCGAGGCGCTGGGCGTCTTTTCGGGCGACGGTCGTCTGCAGCTGTGGAACAACCGCTTCCGCGCCTTGTGGGATCTGGAGGAGGAATTCCTCACCGGCCATCCGCGCGTCGACGTGATCGCGGAGAAGGTCGCGCCGAAACTGTCGAACCCGCGCCGCGCGCGCTCGATCGCCGAGCTGGTGCGCACCGCCACGATCGAGCGGCAGCAGCGCGCCGGCCACATCGCGCTGGCCGACGGGCGGCAATTCGAATTCGCCGCGGTGCCGCTGCCGGACGGCAACGCGCTGTTCACGATGCTCGACATCAGCGACAGCCGCGCGATGGAACAGGCGCTGCGCGAACGCAACGACGCGCTGGAGGCCGCCGATCAGGTCAAGACCGCGTTCGTCGCGAACATGAGCTACGAATTGCGCACGCCGCTGACGTCGATCAGCGGTTTCGCGGAAATGCTGCACGGCGGCTATGCCGGCGAACTGTCGCCCGATGCGATCGCCTATCTCGATGCGATCCTCGATTCGGTCGACCGGCTCGGGCTGCTGATCGACGACGTGCTCGACCTGACCTCGACCAACAGCGGCGCGCGTCCGCTGGAGCGCGCCGATATCGACATGGCCGCGGTGGCGCGCGCGGCGGTCGATGCGCTGCGCGCGACGGCGCGGCGGCACCATGTCGATCTGGCGGTGGAGGTGCAGCGCTCCGCCGGGCGGCTGACCGGCGACGCGCGCCGCATTCGCGAAGTGGTGGAGCACCTGCTGCGTCGCGCGATCGGCGCCGTGCCGGAACATGGCCGCGTGGCGCTGTCGGTCGACGGCAATGTGCGCGGTGCGCGGATCGTGGTGGCCGACAACGGCCCCGGCCTGACCGCCGAACAGCTCGCGCGCGCCTTCGATCGCTTCGCAGGTGACGGCACCACCGCCGCGGGCGAGCGCGCGCTGGGGCTCGGCTTGCCGCTCGCCAAGCAGTTCGTCGAGGCGCACGGCGGGACGATCGCGCTGCACAGCACGCCCGACACCGGCACGACCGTCACCGTGGACCTGCCGCGGCGATGAGGCGCGGCGAGGAGCGGTTGGCGGACGTGGCGGCGACGGCGGCGGTCGGCGCGCGGCTCGCCGCGGTGCTGCGCCCCGGCGATGTCGTGACGCTGACCGGCGGGCTGGGCGCGGGCAAGACCAGTCTGGCACGTGGGGTGCTCGCCGCGCTGGGGCTGGCCGGGGAAGCGCCGAGCCCGACCTTCGCGATCGTGCAGCCCTACGATCCGCCCGAGGTGCGGCTGCCGATCCTGCACGTCGATCTCTATCGGCTCGACGATCCGGCTGAGGTCGACGAGCTGGGACTGGAGGAGGCGCGACGCGACGCGGCGTTGCTGGTCGAATGGCCGGAGCGCGCGGGCGCAGGGCGGTGGCCGGAGGCGCTGGCGCTGGACCTCGCGATGGCCCCGGATGGCGCGCGTCGCTTGACTTGGGAAGCGCCCGACGCTTGGGACGGGCGATGGCCACGATGATTCCGCCGGCGGATGCGCCGGCCTTTCTCGACGCACACGGATGGGGCGGCGCGCGGATCGAGCCGCTGGCCGGCGATGCCTCGTTCCGACGGTATTTCCGCGTCCATGCCGGCGCGCGCCGGGCGATCCTGATGGACGCGCCCCCGCCGCAGGAAGACCCGCGGCCGTTCCTCGCGGTTGCCGCGTGGCTGGCCGAGCATCGCTTCGCCGCGCCGGCGATCCATGCGGTCGATCTCGATCGGGGCCTCGTACTGCTGGAGGATTTCGGCGACGTGCGGCTGCGCGAGACCGCCGATGCCGACGCCGACGCGGCGGTCGCGCTGTACGCGGCGGCGATCGACCTGCTGGTGGCATTGCGCGCGAAACCGGCGGGGCCGTGGCGCGCCTACGACCGTGCCGAGTTGCAGCGTGAGGCCGGGTTGCTGGTCGAATGGTATTGCCCGGCGGTCGGCGCGGTGGTCGATGCCGAGGGCTATCGCGCGGCATGGGACGCGGTGCTCCACCATGTCGAGGGCGCGACGCCGGTCACGGTGCTGCGCGACTATCATGCCGAAAATCTGATGCTGGTCGGCGCCGATCGGACGCTGGGGCTGCTCGACTTCCAGGACGCGCTGGCGGGGCACCCCGCCTATGATCTCGTGTCCTTGCTTCAGGATGCGCGCCGCGACGTCGATCCGACGATCGAGGAGGCGATGCTCGCCCGCTACCGCGCGGCGACCGGCGAGGGCGACGATTTCCTGCGCGCCTATCGCGTGCTCGGCGCGCAGCGGAACGCCAAGATCCTCGGCATCTTCGCGCGACTGTGGAAGCGCGACGGCAAGCCGCGTTACGCCGCTTTGTGCCCGCGCGTCTGGGCGTATCTGGAGCGCGATCTGACCGACCCGGCGCTGGCGCCGGTCGCGCGCTGGTTCGACGACCATCTGCCGCCCGAATGGCGCGGCGATCCCTTGCTGCTCGCCGAAGCGCGGGGGCGGGCATGACGCGTCCACGCTACATCCGCCCCGATCCGGGCTCGCGCGTGCCGCGCACCGCGATGGTGATGGCCGCCGGCGTCGGCAAACGGATGCGCCCGTTGACCGCCACCCGGCCCAAGCCGCTGGTCGAGGTGCGCGGGCGCGCGCTGATCGATCATGTGTTCGACCGGCTGCGCGCCGCGGGGGTCGAGCGCGCGGTCGTCAACGTCCACTACCTCGCCGACGCGCTGGAGGCGCATCTGCGCCACCGCGTCCACGACATCGAGGTCGTCGTGTCGGACGAGCGCGCGCAGTTGCTGGAAACCGGCGGCGGGATCGTCCGTGCGCTGCCGCTGCTCGGCGACGAGCCGTTCATCGTCGTCAACGGCGACAATCTGTGGCTCGACGGACCGACCGACGCGATCCGGCAACTGGCCGATCGGTGGGACGATGCGACGATGGACGCGCTGCTGCTGATGGTGCCCTATGCGCGCGCGCACAACCACAACGGGCAGGGCGATTTCCACCTTGCCCCTGACGGTCGGATCAGCGGGCGGCGCCAGCCCGGCCGAGTCGCGCCGTTCGTGTTCACCGGCGTACAGATCGTCTCGCCGCGGCTGATCCGCGACTGGCCGGAGGGGCCGTTCTCGACCAATATCTTCTGGAACCGCGCGATCGCGGCGGGGCGCGCCTACGGGCTCGTCCATCAGGGGCTGTGGTCGGAGGTGAACGTGCCGGGGGCGATCGCGCGGACCGAGGCGCTGCTCGCGGATGGCTGACGCCGCCCCGCCGGCCGAGCGGGGTCTGCGGCTCTACACGATCCCCGCACATCGCGCCTTCGCCGACGCGCTGGTCGCCGGGTTGCTGCGGCGGTTCGGCGGCGATCGGCTGTCGCTGGCGCGCGGAACGGTGCTGGTGCCGAACAACCGTGGCGGGCTGGCGGTGCGCGAGGCGTTCGTGCGCGCCAGCGGCGGCGCGCTGCTGCTGCCGCGGATCGTCGCGCTGGGCGGCGAGGAGCTGGACGCCGGCGTCGGCGCGGCGCTCGATCCCGCCGATGCGGTGCCGCCGCTGCCCCCGGCGATCGACCCGCTGCAACGACGGATGATCCTCGCGCGGCTGGTCGAGGAGGAACGCGCCGCCGCGGGGCGCGCGGTCGATGCGGCGGAGGCGGTGCGGCTGGCGGGCGATCTCGCCGCGACGCTCGACCAGTTGATCGTCGAGGAAGTATCGCCTGTCCGGCTCGCGGAGATCGATCCGGGCGAAGGGCTTTCGGACCATTGGGAGACGGCGCTCCGCCTGTTCCGCATCCTGCTCGACCGCTGGCCCGCCGAGCGGGACCGGCTCGGCGCGATCGACGCTGCTGAAAAACGCATCCGCCTGCTCGATCAGCAGGCGGCGCGCTGGCGCGCATCGCCGCCCGACACGTTCGTCTGTGCCGCCGGGATCACCGACCCCGCGCCCGCCGTCGCGCGGCTGTTGCGCACGGTGGCGGAATTGCCGCGCGGGATGGTGGTCTTCGCCGATCTCGATCTGACGCTGCCCGATGAGGAATGGACGGCGCTCGGCCCGCATGATCCCGATCCCGTCACCGGGCTGCGCGCGCGCGCGATCGAGGTTCATCCGCAATTCCATCTCAAGCTGCTGCTCGAACGGATCGGGGCGGCGCGTGACGAGGTGTCGCGTTGGACCGGCGGCAGCGAGCATGACGCCACCGCCGCGCGCGACCGCGCGATCGCCAACGCGCTGGCGCCGGCGCGTTTCACCGCCAAATGGACGCGGCTCGACGCGGCCGATCGCCGGCTGACCGGCGTGACGGCGGTGGAACTCCTGACCCCGGCCGAGGAAGCGCAGGCGATCGCGCTCAAGCTGCGCGAGGCGGTCGAAACGCCAGGGCTGACCGCCGCGCTGGTCACGCCCGACCGGATGCTCGCGCGGCGCGTCGCGGCGCATTGCCGGCGTTGGAATATCGAGGTGGACGACAGTGCCGGTCGCGCGCTCGCGATCCTGCCGCCGGGGACGCTGCTGACCGCGATCGTCGAGGCGGCGGCGCAGGATTTCGCGCCGATGGCGTTGCTGACGCTGCTCAAGCATCCGCTGGTGCGGCTCGGCGACGGGCGTGGCGAGTGGCTCGACGGGGTGCGTCGCCTTGATCGCGCCTTGCGCGGACCACGGCCGGCGCCCGGGCTGGACGGCATCGATCGCCATCTCGCCGCGCATCCGGTCCATGCGCGCGCCGCCGAATGGTGGCGTACTGCCCGCCCGTTGCTGGAGCCGGTGGCGCGCGGCTTCGGCATGTCGATGGCGACCTTGCCGGGGCTGGTCGCCTGCCTGCGTGAGGCCGCCACACTGCTGGCTGGCGACGAGGCATGGCGGGGCCCCGCGGGGCGTGCCGCCGCCGATCTGCTCACCGGCCTCGAAACGCAGGCGCCACTCGGTCCGCAGCAGGTCGCCCCCGCCGGCTTCGCGCCGCTGCTGCGGATGTTGATGGACGAGATCGCGATCCGACTGTTGCCGCGCGAGCGTCATCCGCGGCTCGCGATCTACGGTCTGATGGAGGCGCGGCTGCAACGCGCCGACCTGATGATCCTGTCGGGGCTCAACGAAGGAACCTGGCCGGGGCTGCCCGCGCCCGATCCGTGGCTCGCGCCGCGCGTCCGCGCCGAACTCGGGCTGCCGGGGCTGGAGCGCGGGATCGGCGTCGCGGCGCATGATTTCGGGCAGGCGCTGGGGGCCAGGCAGGTCGTGCTCACCCGCGCACGTCGCGACGCGCGCTCGCCCGCGCTCGCCTCGCGCTTCTGGCTGCGGCTGGAGGCGATGACTGGCGAGCGCTTCCCGCGCGACGCCACGCTTGCGGTCTGGGCGCGCGCGCTCGACGGCACGCGCGTGCCGACGCCCGTCGATCGGCCCGAACCCATGCCGCCGATGCGGTTGCGCCCGCGGCAGATCTCGGTGACCGAGGTCGACCGTTTGAAGGCCGATCCCTTCGCCTTCTACGCACGGCGCATCTTGAAGCTGTCGGCGCTCGACCCGGTCGATGCCGATCCCAGCGCGGCGTGGCGTGGCACCGCGGTCCATGCCGTGCTGGAGGCATGGGCGCGCGAGGATGCGTGCGATCCCGAAAAGCTGCTGCCGCGCGCGGTGACGTTGCTCGCCGATCCGGCGACCCACCCGCTGCTGCGCGCCTTGTGGCAGCCGCGGTTGGTCGCGGCGTTCGAATGGGTCGCGGCGAAGACGCTGGCGGATCGCCGCGCCGGGCGAGCGGTGCTGGCGGTCGAGGGGCGCGGCAAGGCGGAGCTGTCGGGGATCGAGCTGACCGGACGCTTCGACCGGATCGACCGGATGCCCGATGGCGGGCTGGGGATCGTCGATTACAAGACCGGCAAGGCGCCCTCGGTCGCGGCGGTGCGTGACGGATTCAATCTGCAACTCGGGCTGCTCGGAGCCATTGCTGAGGAAGGCGGATTCTCCGGCGTTATGGGTAAGGCGACGACTTTCGAATACTGGTCACTAGCTAAGAAAGGTGAGACGTTCGGGTCTGTATCTACCCCCGCCGACCCCGACGGTAAGAGTGGCCGGATCATCACAGAAGAGTTCGTTCGGACTGCTCGCAATAATTTCGCTAAGGCAGCTGAGCTTTGGCTAACAGGCGACGAGCCTTTCACCGCCAAGGTTAAGCCTCAATACGCGGTCTTCACTGAGTACGATCAACTGATGCGCCGCGATGAATGGTACGGCCGCGATGCATGACCCCCTCCGTCATTCCCGCGCAGGCGGGAATCCAGAACCCATGTCGTCGCGCTTCCGTCGCGAAGCTCCGAGGTTCTGGATTCCCGCCTTCGCGGGAATGACGGCGGTGCATGAAGGCGTGACGTCATGACCCCCCGCACCATCACCCCGCTCCCGCAGCTCAAGGACGCGCAGCTCCGCGCCAGCCGGCCGGAGGCGCACGTCTGGCTGTCGGCCTCCGCGGGCACCGGCAAGACGCAGGTGCTCGCCGCGCGCGTGTTCCGCCTGCTGCTGCGCGATGTCGAGCCGTCCGCGATCCTGTGCCTCACCTTCACCAAGGCGGGCGCGGCGGAGATGGCGGCGCGCGTCAATCGCCAGCTCGCGGCCTGGGTGCGGATGCCCGACACCGATCTGGCCGCCGATCTCGCCGCGCTGGGCGAGCGGATCACGCCGGCGATGATCGCCCGCGCGCGCACCCTGTTCGCGCGCGTGCTCGACGCACCCGGCGGGGGCTTGCGCATCCAGACGATCCACGGCTTCTGCCAGGGGCTGCTCGCCGCCTTCCCGATCGAGGCCGGGCTGGTGCCGGGCTTCCGCCCGATCGAGCCGCGCGAGGAAGCGCTGCTGCGGCGGCAGGCGCTGTCCGATCTGCTGGTGCAGGCCGAGCGCGATGGGCGCACCCGCCCAGTCGAGACGATCGGCGCGCTCAGCCTGCGGCTCGGCGAACAGGGGGCCGAGCAATTCCTCGCCGATTGCGCGCGCGCGCATGATGCGCTCCAATCGCTCCCGAGCGGGATCGCACCGTTCATACGGACGCAGCTTGGGCTCCCGCTCGGCGATATTGCCGCATATATTCGCGACGCCTGCGGCACCGAAGCGATCGATCGTGCGACGCTGGACACAATCGCATCGCTCAATCGCGGCTGGGGAACGAAGAGCGGCCTCGACCGCGCCGAGACGATCGGTGCATGGCTCGCCGCGGACGTCGACGAACGTACCGCGACGCTCGACCGTTTGCACGGCGTCTGGGCAAAAAAGGACGGCGAACCAATGTCGTTCGGCAAGGGACGCGCCCCGGCCGACGCCGATTACGCCGATCACGCGATGCGGATGCACGGCTGGTGCGGCGAGTTGCTGTCGCTCCGCACCCGCGCTGCCTATGCGGACTCGCTGGGGGCCGCGCTGGAGGTCGGGCGTGACTATGCGCGCAGCTATGCGGCGGCAAAGCGGCACAGCGGGGCGGTCGATTTCAATGACTTGATCGACGCCGCGGTCGCTCTGTTGCGGCAGGAGGGGATCGGCGAGTGGATCCGCTACAAGCTCGATCAGATCACCGAACACGTGCTGGTCGACGAGGCGCAGGACACGAATGTCGCCCAATGGACGATCATCCGCGCGCTGGTCGATGAATATTTCGTCGGGCGCGGCGTTTATGCACCCTCGGTGCGCACCTTGTTCACCGTTGGTGACCTGAAACAGGCGATATTCGGCTTCCAGGGCACCGATCCGCTATTCTTTGTCGCGGCCGAGGAACACTTCGCTCGAAAGGCACGAGAAGTATCAGGTGACGATATGATGCCTGATCACGAACGTGGTTTACCATTCGATCGCCTCTCGCTGACTGATTCATTCCGCTCGACTGCGCCCGTTCTGGAATTTGTCGATCAAGCAATCGAAACCATTGGCGCTGCCGGCCTGGGCTCGGCAGACGCCATCCCGCCGCACGCCAGCCAAGTCATTGGTCCAGGCGCCGTAATACTGTGGCCGCCGATCGCGGCAGGTGCGACCGAGGCCGAGGACGGCGGCGAGGAAGGCTGGATCGACGATGCCGTCCGCGCCAACGCCACCCGCATCGCGCAGGCGGTGAAGCGCTGGCTCGGCCCGCTCGAAAACGGCGGTATGATGCTGGAAAGCAAGGGACGCCGCCTGCGCCCCGAGGACGTAATGATTCTCGTCAAGCGTCGCGGCGAGCTGGCGCAATTGCTGGTCGCGCGGCTCTATGCAGAGGGCGTGCCCGTCGCCGGTGTCGATCGCTTGCGGCTATCCGCGCCGCTGGCGGTACAGGACCTGCTCGCCGCAGTGCGCTTCGTGCTCCAGCCTGACGACGACCTGAGCCTCGCCAGCCTGCTCGTCTCGCCGCTGATCGGCTGGACGCAGGACGAGTTGATGATGCGCGCGGTCGAGCGGCAGGGCTCGCTGTGGCGGCATTTATCGCGCCATCATGCCGAACATGTCACCGAACTGGCCGGATTGCTCGCCAGCGCCGATTACGACACGCCGTATCGCTTCCTCGAGATGCTGCTGTCCGGGCCGCCCGACGGGCGGCGCAAGCTGCTGGCGCGCCTAGGTGAGGAGGCGCGCGATCCGATCGAGGAATTGCTCAACGCCGCGCTCGATTTCGAAACCGGCTCGACGCCGTCGCTGCAACGCTTCCTCGATTGGTTCGAACGCGATGAGGTTGAGATCGTCCGCGATGCCGCCGCGCCGCTCGACGCGGTACGCGTGATGACCGCACACGGTGCGAAGGGCTTGCAGGCGCCGCTGGTGATCCTTGCCGACGCCACCGCTGATCCCGACGCGTCCCCGCGCTCCACGTTGATGTGGACGCCGGAGGGGATGGAGAAGCCGATCCCGGTGTTCCGCCCACGCCCTGCCGAGCGGGCCGGCGCGATCGATGCGGCGATGGTGCAGGTCGAGCAGCGCGAGCGGCAGGAACATTGGCGGCTGTTCTATGTCGCCGCCACCCGTGCCGAAGAGCGGCTGGTGATAGCCGGTTCGCTCAGCGCCAAATGGCAGGGCATCCCACCGGAATCGAGCTGGTATGCTGCGGCCGCACGCACGCTCGACGCGCTGGGCGTCGTTGGTGAGGGCGAGCGGGTCTTCGCAGGACGCAAGCCCGCGATGCCGGTCGTGGTGAAGGGCGGGGCAGGTGAGGCGGACGAGGGCGCTATCGTGCTCCCTGCCTGGGCGCGTCGTCCGGCCCCCGAAGACGCCAAGCCGCCGCGCCCGCTGACCCCGTCCTCGGTCGGAGAAGATGCGGTCAGCGACGCGCCGCCCGCCCCCGCCGCGCGCGATGCGGCTGAACGCGGCACGCTGATGCACGCCTTGTTCGAGCGGCTCCCCCCACTCGCGCCGGCCGCACGCGAGTCGGCGGCGTTGCGCTGGCTGACCGCGCGCGGTGTCGACGATCCGCAAGGCGTGCTCCGCCCGGTCATGGCGGTGCTGAACGATCCCGATTATGCCGATTTGTTCGGCTCCGCCGCGCTCGCCGAAGCGCCGATCGCCGCGACCTTGCCCAGCGGACGCGTGATCTCCGGCACGGTCGACCGGTTGCTGATCGGCGACGGCGTGGTGCGCGCGATCGATTACAAGACGGGGCGCAATGTCCCCGATGGCATCGACGGGGTGCCTGACTATCACCTGCGCCAGATGGCCGCCTATCACGCGGCGCTGGAGGTGATCTTCCCCGATACGCGCGTCGCGGTGGCGCTGCTCTACACCGCGGGGCCGCGGCTCATCGAGTTGCCCGCTGCGCTGCTCGATCCCGTCAAGCGGCGCTTCTCGGGCCCGGAGCAAAGCTTGGCCATCGGTGCTTGAGCGCACGTACGCCGCACCCTAGGTTGATGGCATCCAAGGAGTAATGACATGGCCACCAAGAAAATCACCGACGCCAGCTTCCAGACCGACGTGCTGTCCGCCGACAAGCCGGTGCTGGTCGATTTCTGGGCGGAATGGTGCGGCCCATGCAAGATGATCGGCCCGTCGCTGGAGGAGATCAGTGAGGAATTGGGCGAGCAGGTGACGATCGCCAAGCTCAACATCGACGAGAACCCCGACGCGCCGGGTCAATACGGCGTGCGCGGTATTCCAACGATGATCCTGTTCAAAGGCGGCGTGCCGGCGGCAACCAAGGTTGGTGCCGAGCCGAAGGGTCGGCTCAAGGCGTGGCTTGAGGGCGAGCTCGGCTGATGCTGTTGGCGGCGCTCTTGTTGATACAGACCGCCGCCACGGTTTCGACCCCGGCTGCAACATCGTCGTGTCGGCATGAAGAACGATCGGGCGGTACGGTGTTGGTGATCCGCGGGTCGGATCGTGACTGTGGCCGGTTTCGCGCGGCGCGATCCTTCGAAGGTGTCTGGATCGACGAATTCGAAGGATCGCGCTTTGTCGAAGGCGCGCGAAGCTACGAGGATGCGCGACGACGGCCGGTGGCCGACCGACAGGTTTACTGGCTGGCGATCGACGACAAGAGCGACATCGCGAACGTTCTGCCGCGGCGGTATGGCACCGCTTACCGCATCCGGCTGATCGCGCGGGAGAAGCTGCCTGAGGCGCAAAGGTCGCGATTCAGCCTGCCGGGATTCGGGCATATGGGGATGTGGCATCGAAGTATCTTGGTCGATGCGGTTCGTTCGGCCGAGGTGATCCGCATCGCGCCTGATTGACGGATGTCCTCGCTCCGGACTTGATCCAAGCCCAGCTCTCACGTTCAGCAATCGGATGGAAGCGCGGCCCCGGTTCAAGGCCGAGCCGACGAAGAGGGTAAATTGACCTTAGGTCAGCGGAATCATCACGTTCGCCGCATATCCCGGCCGCGCTTTGAGCCGCTCGTACCAGTCCGCAACATGCGGCAGTGGCTGACGCATCAGTCCGAGTGCAAAGAACGTATGCGCGTATACGCCCATTGGGACATCGCCAAGGCCGAACGCCTCGCCTGACAGCCACGGCTGAGTCGCAAGTGCGGTGTCGAGCATCGCCATCATCCGCCCGCACGCCACAGTTGCACGCTCGATCGCATCGGCGTCGCGCTGCTCGGACGATTGACGGACGAGCCCGACGAACGCCGGCCGCTGCGCCTCGGCATAACCGAACTGCCAGTCCATCCAGCGGTCCGCGAGCGCGCGCTGCACCGGATCGGCGGGCCACAGCGCATCGTTGCCATATCGCGCCGCCAGATAGCGCAGGATCGCGTTCGATTCCCACAGCACGACGTCGCCGTCCTCGATCGTTGGCACCAGAGCATTGGGGTTCTTGGCGCGATAGGCGTCGTCCATCCCGAACGCGCCGCCGACGTCGTGGCGCTGATAGGGTAATGCCAGCTCCTCGGCGAGCCAGACGACCTTCTTGACATTGTGCGAGTTCAGCCGGCCCCAGATCGTCAGCATCGTGCCGCTCAGCTCCGATAGTCGGCGTTGATCGAGATGTAGCCGTGCGTCAGGTCGCAGGTCCACACCGTCGTACGGCCCTCGCCGAGCCCGAGGTCGACGCCGATCTCGACATTCTGCCCCTTCAGATGCGCCGCGACCGGGGCCTCGTCGTAACCGGTGACCGCCAGCCCGCCCTCGGCGACCTGGGTCGCGCCGAAGCGGATCGCCAGCCGGTCCCGCTCGGCCGGTTCGCCGGCCTTGCCGACCGCCATGACCACGCGACCCCAATTGGCGTCCTCGCCCGCGATCGCGGTCTTCACCAGCGGCGAGTTGGCGATCGACATGGCGATGCGGTGCGCCGAACGGTCGCTCTCCGCGCCCTCGACGGTCACCTCGATCAGCTTTGTCGCACCCTCGCCATCGCGCACCACCAGCAGCGCGAGCTGGCGGCAGACGTCGGCCAGCGCCGCGCGGAAGGCGTCCGCACCGTCGCTGTCGTCGCTGGCGAGCGGCGTGTTGCCGGCCGCGCCGGTCGCGAACGCCAGCACGGTGTCGCTGGTCGAGGTGTCGCCGTCGACCGTGATGCACGAAAAGGTCCGTGCGTTCGCCGCCGACAGCGCCGCCTGCAGGAACGGTGCCTCGACCGCGGCGTCGGTGAAGATGAAGCCGAGCATCGTCGCCATGTCTGGCGCGATCATCCCGGAACCCTTGATGATCGCCGCGATCGTGACCGTGCGGCCGTCGACCACCGCCGTGGCATGCGCGCCCTTGGGGTAGGTATCGGTGGTCCCGATCGTCTCCGCCGCCGCGCGCCAATCGGCGTCCGGCGCGACGAAGGCAGCGGCGAGCCCAGCCTGTGCCTTGTCGATCGGCAGCGGCACGCCGATCACGCCGGTCGAGGCAACGAACACGTCCGACGGGCGACACCCGATCGCCTGCGCGGTCTGCGCCGCGATCGCCTCGACCGCCTCGCGCCCGCGATGGCCGGTGAAGGCATTGGAATTGCCGGCGTTCACCACCAGCGCGCGCGCCTCGCCCAGCACCAGCGCCTTGCGGCACCATTCCACCTCGGGCGAGGGGCATTTCGATTGCGTCAGCACCCCCGCAACGGTGGTGCCGGGCACGAACTCGGCAAAGGTCAGGTCGGTGCGATCCCATTCCTTGTAGCGCGCGCGGGCGACGCGCAGCCGGACGCCGGCGACCGGCGCCATTTCGGGGAACGGAGTGGCGAGCGGGGAGATGGACGTCGACATGGCGCTGCCTTAGCTTTGCGGCCGGGGCAGGCAAAGGGGGCTGGTGACGCAATGCGGACGATCGGGTGGATGACGGCGCTGGTCGTAGCGGCGGCGGTGCCGGCCGTGGGCAAGGATGCGCCGCGCGTGGTGACGGAGGCGGTGCCGCTGGATGTCGGCGAGTGGCTCGGCTTCGACAGTTATCCTCCGGCCGCGATCCGTGCCGGAGAGCAGGGGCGCGTGGTCGCGATCGTGACGATCGACGCGACCGGCCATCCGAGCGCATGCCGCATCGACATCTCGATCGGCTCCCCGGTGTTGGAAAAAGGCACGTGCGACGTCGTGCTCTCCAAGGGGAAGTTCGCGCCGGCACGGGATGCTAAGGGGCGCGCCGTTGCAAGCGAGATGACCATGCCGGTGCGTTGGGTACTGCCGGGAGAGGGCGATTATCCCTTGCCGTCCGATCCGAACGACTTCACCAACATCACAACCATCGCCTCGGACGACACCATCATTGGCTGCGAGTCGCTCGTAAACGGCAAGCTGCAATCGAATGATCTGGCCAGATGTGGCTTAAACCCGGCGGGGTTACGCGCGAACGTGAAGGTGGTCGGCAGCTATCGGCTGCGATCCGACTTTCTCATCCGCAACGGCGATACTCCGCCGCCGATGCCCGCCGCGCCTTTGGCGAGCCGCCTGCTTTCCTTGCGCGAAGCCCGACAGACTGTCGATGTGGAGGGAGTGCCGACGAACTGCACGATGACGTTCAGCGGCGAATGGGCAGAGGAGCAGATGAGGCATCCGGTGCCGACAGCCTGCGACGCGGGCCAACGCTTCCAGCCTGTCCGCGACAAGAATGGTGTGCCCAAACCGGCACATGTGCTTGTGGTAGATCGGACGACGCTGCTTCCTCCGCCAAATTGATGGTTTACCCGCGAGCGGGCGGTGGACGTTCCCGCGCGTGCATCCTATGTCCGGCGTCGTGAATCTGCTGCTGCTCCTTTCTGCGTTGCTCTCCGCGCTGACCGGCGTCGGTGGCAGCGTGCGTCAGCCGCAGGTTGCGCAGGCGGTGGCGCAGCAAGTGAAGGCCGTTGCGATCGTGTCCGCCGCTCGGCATCTCGCTACGCGTCCGGCCGCGCCGCGCGCCACTTCCGCCGCCGCGTGCAACGCACCGATCGCGCGCGTCTTCGCGCTGGCCGCGGTCGAGCCGATCTTCGCGGGCCGCCGGCGCGAGTAGCGCAACGCCCGCTTCGTCACGCCACTTCTTCCCGCGCGGTCGCTCGACATCGGCACCGCCGCGCCGCTTCCAGATACAGGATCACGCCCATGTTCGGCGGTATTGCCAAGTCGCTCTTCGGTTCGTCCAACGACCGTTACGTCAAGTCGCTCAACCCGATCCTCGCCAAGATCGCCTCCTACGAGCCGGCGTTGCAGGCGATGGACGATGCCACGCTGTCGCATCAGACGGTGGTGTTCCGGGAGCGGCTGGCGAATGGCGAAACGCTCGACCAGCTGCTGCCCGAGGCGTTCGCCACCGTCCGCGAGGTGGCGAAGCGCGTGTTGGGGCAGCGTCACTATGACGTGCAGATGATCGGCGGCATCGTGCTTCATCGCGGCGAGATCGCCGAGATGCGTACCGGCGAGGGCAAGACGCTGGTCGCCACGCTCGCCACCTATCTCAACGCGTTGCCGGGCGAGGGCGTGCACGTCATCACCGTCAACGATTATCTCGCCAGCCGCGATGCCGACTGGATGGGGCGCGTCTATCGCTTCCTCGGGCTGACCACCGGCGTGATCGTGCCGAACCTGTCGGACGAGGAGCGCCGCAACGCCTACGCGGCCGACATCACCTACGGCACGAACAATGAATTCGGCTTCGATTACCTGCGCGACAATATGAAGTACGAGCGCAGCCAGATGGTGCAGCGCGCCTTCTCGATGGCCATCGTCGATGAAGTCGATTCGGTGCTGATCGACGAGGCGCGCACGCCGCTGATCATCTCCGGCCCGACCGATGACAAGTCCGAGCTGTATATCGGCGTCGACGCGATCGTGAAGCAGCTGACCGAAGAGGATTACGAGAAGGACGAGAAGCAGAAGTCGATCGTCCTGACCGAGGACGGGACCGAGCGTGCCGAGCGGTTGCTGGAAGCGGCCGGCCTGCTGGAAGGCGCAAACCTGTACGACTTTGAGAATACGCAGGTCGTCCACCATCTCAATCAGGCGCTGCGGGCGAACGCGATGTTCAAGCGCGACACCGATTATATCGTCAAAGACGGCAAGGTCGTCATCATCGACGAATTCACCGGGCGCATGATGGATGGCCGCCGCTGGTCCGACGGGCTTCATCAGGCGGTCGAGGCGAAGGAAGGCGTTCAGATCGAGCCCGAGAACCAGACGATGGCCTCGATCACCTTCCAGAACTACTTCCGCATGTACCCGAAGCTGGCGGGGATGACCGGCACCGCCGCGACCGAGGCGGCCGAATTCTACGACATCTACAAGATGAACGTCGTCACGATCCCGACGAACAAGCCGGTGCACCGCGTCGACGAGGAAGATGAGTTCTACAAGGACACCCAGGACAAGTTCCGCGCGATCGCCAAGAAGATCCGCGAACATGCCGAGACCGGACAGCCGGTGCTGGTCGGCACGGTCTCGATCGAAAAGTCCGAGCTGCTGAGCGAGTTTCTGCGGCAGGAGGGCGTCGATCACTCGGTGCTCAACGCACGCTATCACGAGCGCGAGGCGCACATCGTCGCGCAGGCCGGGCGGCTGGGTGCGGTGACGATCGCCACCAACATGGCGGGCCGCGGCACTGACATCCAGCTGGGCGGCAACCTCGAAATGCGTGTCGAGGACGAACTGGCCGGTATGCCCGAGGGGCCGGAACGCGATGCGGCGATCGAGCAGATCCGCGCCGAGATCGCCGCCGAGAAGCAGAAGGTGCTGGAGGCCGGCGGGCTGTTCGTGCTCGCGACCGAGCGGCATGAAAGCCGTCGTATCGACAACCAGCTGCGCGGACGGTCGGGCCGTCAGGGCGATCCGGGGCTCAGCCGCTTCTATCTGTCGCTCGACGACGATCTGCTGCGTATCTTCGGCCCGGACACGTTGTTCGCCAAGATGATGCGCAACAACATCAACGATGGCGAGGCGATCGGCAGCAAGTGGCTGACCAAGGCGATCGAGACCGCGCAGAAGAAGGTCGAGGCGCGCAACTACGACATCCGCAAGCAGGTCGTCGAATATGACGACGTGATGAACGATCAGCGCAAGGTGATCTACGAGCAGCGCGCCGACATCATGGATGCCGATACGGTCGGCGACGTGGTGACCGACATGCGCGCCGAAACGGTTAACGCAATCGTCGGCGAGGCGTGCCCACCCAATTCCTATCCCGAGCAATGGGACGTGGAGGGAATGAAGACGCGGCTGGCGGAGGTCCTGAACATCGCGCCGCCGATCGACGACTGGCTGAACGAGGACGCACTCGACCCCGAGATCGTCACCGAACGCGTGCTGGCCGAAGCCGATGCGATGGTGGAGGCCAAGGCTGCGGAGCTGGACACCGCGACCTGGACGCAGGTGGAAAAGTCGATCCTGCTCCAGAACCTCGACCATCACTGGAAGGAGCATCTCGCGATGCTCGACGCGCTGCGCCAGGTCGTCCACCTGCGCGCCTATGCGCAGAAGACGCCGATCAACGAGTATAAGCAGGAGGCCTTCAACCTCTTCCAGCGAATGCTCGACGCGATCCGCGAGGATGTGACGCGCACGATCGCGTTCGCGCAGTTCCAGATGCAGGCCCCGCCGCCGCTGCCTGACCTGCCCGACTTCATCACCACGCACTTCGACCCGTTCACCGGCGAGGACAATTCGAACGATATCGATGCCGGCACGCGCGGGCTGGTGACGACGACGATCCCGCCGCTCCAGATCCCGCAGCCGACCGCCGCCGATCTCGGTGACGATCCGGCGAGCTGGGAAGGGGTGGTCAGCCGCAATGCACCGTGCCCGTGCGGGTCGGGGCGCAAGTACAAGCACTGCCACGGCGCGGCGTAAGCGCGACCGGTTACCCACCAGTCCGCCGTCATCCCGGGCTCGACGCGGGATGACGGTCCTTACGTCCGATCCGCTATCTCCGCCGTGGAGGGCGGAGCCTCTGACAGCCATTGCCGTTTGCGCTTCCGCGTCTTAGCTTCGCTTCATGAATACGTTTCTCGTCATCCTGCTGGTCGCGGCGATGATCGCCACGGTGGTCGCGCTGGTGCGCGGCATCGTTTCCTTTCTCCAGAGCGCCTCGGCCGAGGCGCGCGGGGAAGGGCCGACCGCGGCGCAGCTAAAATCCAACCGGATGATGCAGATGCGCATCTTCTATCAGACTTTGGCGATCCTGATTGTGGTGGTGATCTTCGTGGCCGCCGGACGTAACTGATGGTCCGGCTCAACCGCATCTACACGCGAACCGGCGATGAGGGCACGACCGGGCTGTCGGATGGCAGCCGCGTCGCGAAGACCGATGCGCGCATGCAGGCGATCGGCGATGTCGACGAGGCGAACAGCGCCATCGGGGTGGCGATTGCGGCGCTGGGCGACTCCGCGCTGGTCGAGCAACTCACCCGCGTTCAGAACGACCTGTTCGATCTTGGCGCCGATCTCGCCACGCCGGGCGACGATTACGAACCCGGAGAGATGACGCTGCGGATCGTCCCCGCGCAAGTCGCGCGGCTGGAGGCTGAGATCGATGCGCTCAACGCGAACGTTCCGCCGCTGACCAGCTTCGTGCTGCCCGGCGGCGCGGCGGCGTCGCTGCATCTGGCGCGCGCGATCGTGCGGCGCGCCGAGCGGTCGGCCATCGCGCTCGCCCCGCACGCCAATCCACAGGCGCTGATCTATCTGAACCGCCTGTCGGATTTTCTTTTCGTTACCTGCAGATCGGTGAACCTTAACGCAGGTGGCGACGTTCTGTGGGTAGCAGGGGCAAACCGATAACATAGGGCAGTCCCGTGCGCGCCCGATCTCCCGGGTGGCTGCAGGAGGACGATCATGGAAGCGCTCCCCCGGCTCTACGCCGGGACCGACCCGCTGACGCAGCGCTTTGCGCAAGTACGAGGGTTGAGCGAGGCGCTGGTCGCCCCGCTGTCCGATGCCGATGCCACGGTTCAGTCGATGGACGACGCCTCCCCGGCGAAGTGGCATCTGGCGCATACGACGTGGTTTTTCGAAACCTTTGTATTACGCGATCATGTGCCCGGCTACGTGCTGCACGACGCGCGGTTCCCGTTCCTGTTCAATAGTTATTACGAGGCCGAAGGGCGTCGCCATGCGCGCGGGCGGCGCGGGATGATCACGAGGCCGACGCTGGACGAGGTGCTGGCGTATCGGCGCGCGGTCGATGCGGCGTTGCTGGCGGCGTTCGCCGAGCTGCCGGCGGCAGCGCTGGAATTGGTGGCGCTTGGATGCCATCACGAGGAGCAGCATCAGGAGTTGCTGGTCACCGACATCCTGCACCTTTTTTCCGAGAACCCGCTGGAACCCGCCATCTGGTCGCCCGAGCGCAAGGTGCCGGTCGCGATGCCGGGACCGGTCGGGTGGATAGAGAGCGCCGAACGCATCGTCGAGGTCGGGCATAACGGCTCGGGCTTTGCCTTCGATTGCGAGGGGCCGCGGCACCGCGCCTTGCTCCACGCGCATGCGATCGCCGACCGTACCGTTACCAACGGCGAATGGGCGGCCTTCATCGCCGACGGCGGCTATCGCGATGCGCGGCTGTGGCTGTCGGACGGCTGGGCGTGGGTGCAGCGCGAACGGATCGGCGCGCCGCTGTACTGGGAGCATCGCGAGGGCGCTTGGACACGCTTCGGGCTCGACGGACGGCGCGCGGTCGATCCGGCCGCGCCGGTGACGCATGTCAGTTTCTACGAGGCGGATGCCTATGCGGCCTGGGCAGGCGCGCGGCTGCCGACCGAATTTGAGTGGGAGGCCGCGGCTGCCGCGCATGATGCAAGCGCCGGCAACCAGCTCGACGGTGCAGGCGCGATCGAGCCGCGACCGGCCGAGGGCGGGCCGGCGTTTTTCGGCGATGTGTGGGAATGGACCGGCTCGGCCTATCGCCCCTATCCCGGCTTCCATCCGGTCGCTGGGGCAGTCGGCGAATATAACGGCAAGTTCATGAACGGGCAGTTCGTGCTGCGTGGCGGGAGTTGCGCGACCCCGCGCGGCCATGCGCGCGCCTGCTATCGCAACTTCTTCTATCCGCATCAGCGCTGGCAATTCACCGGCGTGCGGCTGGCAAAGGACCTCTGACACGATGCTGAAACCCGAGGCTGAAGACGGGCAGGTGACGCTAGCCGACCCGCAGTTCCGCGCCGACGTGCTGGCCGGATTGGCGCGGCGGCCCCGCGCGATCCCGGCGCGCTGGTTCTACGATCATCGCGGGTCGGAATTGTTCGAGCAGATCACTGACTTGCCGGAATATTATCCGACGCGGACTGAAACCGCACTGCTGGAGGGTTTGTGCCCCGAATTGCGCGGGATCGTCGGCGAGGGGCGTGCGGTGGTCGAATTCGGGTCGGGGTCGTCGACCAAGACGCCGATCGTGCTACGCTGCGTAAATCCTTCGTCCTATGTGCCGATCGACATTTCTGGCGACTTCCTGCGGCAATCGGCGCGCGAATTATCGGACGCCTTCCCTGAACTGCTGGTGCTCCCGTTCGAGGCTGATTTCACGCGTCCGCTGACCTTGCCGCACACGATCGCGAACGCGCCGAAGCTGGGGTTCTTCCCCGGGTCGACGATCGGGAACCTGATCCCGCTAGCGGCGGTCGACCTGTTGCGTGCGATGCGGGCATCGTTGGGCGCCGATAGCAACGGGGGTGCGATGCTGCTGATCGGGATGGACCGGATCAAGGACCCGGCGATGCTGGTGCCCGCCTATGACGATGCGCAGGGCGTGACCGCGGCGTTCAACCGCAACCTGCTGGAGCGGATCAATCGCGAGCTGGACGGAACGGTGCCGGTCGATGCCTTCGCGCATGAGGCGCGCTGGAACGACGATCGCGCGCGGATTGAGATGCATCTGGTCGCGACGCGCGATGTGGAGTTCACGGTCGAGGGGCGCGATTTCACGATGGCGGCGGGCGAGTCGATCCATACCGAGAACAGCCACAAATACGGTGCGCGCGACGCCCGCATCCTGCTGCGTGCGGGCGGTTGGACGCCGGTTCGCGAATGGACCGATGCCGAGGGCAAGTTCGCGGTGATCCTCGCCGAGGCGCAGGCGGAGCGGCCGGCGCCTTAACTCCGCCGTCAACATGATCCCTTCGCCCCCTGCTTGCGCAAGGGCGACAGTGACTCAGTCGCGGCGCACGCCGGTGACGCTGAACGATTTCGGTTCGACCGGCGGGATCGCGGAATCGTTCAGCTCGCATTGCCAGAAGCCGACGTCGATCCAACGTCCCTGTTTGTAGCCGACCTCGCGATACACCCCCGCGCGGCGGAAGCCGACCGCTTCGTGCAGCGTGATCGAGGCGTCGTTGGGGAGCGTAATGACGCCGATCGCCTGAGTGAATCCCTGCGCGCGTAACGTGTCGACCAATGCCTCGTAGAGCAGCCGCCCGACGCCTTGCCCGTGTGTTGCACCGCCGACGTAGATCGACGTCTCTACCACGTAGCGATACGCCGGACGATCCCTGAACTGCGTCGCATAGGCATAGGCCAGCACCGCGTCGCCGGTGGTGGCGACCAGCCAGGGATAATAGCCGGCCGACGCCGCGACGCGCTCGCGCATCGCCGCTGCGTCGGGCGCCTCGTTCTCGAACGAGAAGGTGCCCGACAGCACGAACGGCGCGTAGATTGCGGCGATCGCGGCGGCGTCGTCGCCGGTCGCAGCGCGGATCGTGATCGGACCCTGCGTCATCACAGGCCGATCCGCGCGACGACCAGCTGCCACAGGTTGCGATCTTCAGCGCGTGCCGCGATCGGGCCGAGCCCGACGCATTCGAGGCATTGCGCGCGCACCGCCGCGCCGCCGAGCATCCGCTTCGCATCGCCGAGCGCGGACGCGAACGCCTGCTGGCGCTGCCACGTCAGCCGCGACAGCGCGTCGGCGGGGGCGGTGGCGTCGTCATCGTCTTCCTGGCTGGCGACCTGCTGCGCGATCTGTGCCGCGAAACCGGGCTTCTTCTCCAGCCAGACCGGGCGCGCATCGTCGAGCTTCGCGCGCTTCGCCGCCTCCGCCACCGCATCGTCGAGCCCGCCGAAGCGATCGACCAGTTTCAGCTGCTGCGCGATCCCGCCGACCCACACCCGGCCCTGACCGATCTCGTTGACGCGCGCGATCGGCAGCTTGCGCGATTGCGATACGCGGGTGAGGAACTGGAGATAGCCGTGCTCGATTCCGGCCTGGACGATCCGGTCCAGCTCGGGGGTGGTACCGCCGAGCACGTCGGGCTGGCCCGACAGCGGGGTGGTCTTCACGCCGTCGGTCGACAAACCGATCTTCTTGAGCGTGTTCTCGAAGGTCGGGATAATCCCGAAGATGCCGATCGAGCCGGTGATCGTGCCGGGCTCGGCGAAGATCACGTCGGCCGGCGTCGACACCCAGTACCCGCCCGACGCGGCAAGCCCGCCCATCGAGACGACCACCGGCAGCCCGCGGCGCTTGGCCTCCAGGATAGCAAGCCGGATCTTCTCGGACGCCAGCACCGAGCCGCCCGGTGAGTCGACGCGCACGACCAGCGCCTTCAGGTCGTTCTCAGCCAGCCCGTCGTAGAGCAATTTCGACACGGTATCGCCCGCCGCCTTGCCGGGGCCGGACTCGCCGTCGACGATCTCGCCCGCGATCGTCAGCACGCCGACCTTGCCCTTCTTCGGCAATGGGTTCGCGGCGACATAGGCGGTATAATTGATCGTCCTGAACCAGCCCGCGACCTTCTTGTCGTCCCCGCCGGCAAGCTGGGCGACGCGGCGGCCGAACGCGACGCGGTCGCCGAGCTTGTCGACCAGCCCGGTGGCGACATTGGCGCGCGACACGTCGCCCTGCACCTGCGCGACAAGCTGCGCGGGGTTGGTCAGCCACGGCGCGAGCTGCGCCTTGGGACGCGCGGTCGAGACCGCCTCGCGCCATTGATCGAACAGCGTGCCGTAAAGCGCTTGCGAAGCCTCGCGCGCCTCCGGGCTCTGGTCGGTGCGGGTATAGGGCTCGACCGCCGACTTGAACTTGCCGACGCGATAGACGTGCGCATTGACGCCGAGCTTGTCGATCAGCCCCTTGTAGAACAACTGGTTGCCGCCCGGCCCGGCGAAGAAGGTGCCGCCGAGCGGGTCCATCCAGATCTCGCTCGCCGCCGAGGCGAGGCGATAGCCGCCGTCGGTATAGGCGGTGGCATAGGCGAGCACCGGCTTGCCCGCGGTGCGCGCACGGAGCAGCGCGGCCTGAACCTCACCGAGCACCGCCGGATAGGCGCCGCCGAAGCGATCGAGGTCGAGGACGATCGCCTTGACGCGATCGTCGGTGCGTGCGGCGTCGATTGCGCGCAGCACATCGCGCAGACGATATTGCTTGCCGACCTGCTGCCCGCTGAGCAGTGCGGTGAGCGGGACTTCCTCGGGCTGTTCGACGATCGGGCCATCGAATTTGAGCACCAGCGCGCCGTCGCCGATCGCGGCGGGGCGCTGGCGCGCGTTGAGCGCGGCGAAGATCGCCGCGAAGAACAGCAGCATCGCGACGAGCACCAGCGCGTCCTTGATCCCGACCAGCAGCTTCCAGGCGCCGCGTACCAGCTTCATCGTTCCTGCCACCTTCGTTGTATGGCGGCGATCGTAGCGCGGCGTGTATGACCGGGGCAATACGCTTTGAGGGTAAATGGTGTCGGCTCGAACCGAGGCCGTCATTCCCGCGAAGGCAGGAATCCAGAACCTCCGCCGATTGCGCTTCTATCCGCAAGACCTGCGCGTCTCGATCCCCGCCTGCGCGGGGATGACGGTGGGACAGCGTAGCGGTTTGACCGGTACGCACCGTTCGCCCTGAGCTTGTCGAAGGGGGTGTTGCGGAACCCGTGCTTCGACAAGCTCAGCACGAACGGTGAGGGTGGCGTCGCCCTGCGGTGAGGGTGGTGCCGCCCTGTACGGCTGCATACCCGCCGATGCAGGGATGACCGAGGGGGCATTCTCGTCATTGCGAGTGGAGCGAAGCGATCCGCGGCCACAGCCCGGACGCTCGGGATTGCTTCGCTGCGCTCGCAATGACGGACGGGCTCGGCTAGGGGCCTGCCATGAACGCGCCCGCTACCTTTGCGCCGCTGACGCAGGCGCCACCGCCGACGTGGGCGGCGGAGTTGCGGGCGCTCGCCGCACTGGCGGGGCCGTTGATCGGGGCGAACCTGCTCCAGATGGCGGTGTTCGCGGTCGATGTCGTGTTCGTCGCGCGGCTGGGGCCGGTCGAGTTTGCCGCTGCGACACTGGGGGTGTTCTTCTTTCATATCCTCGCCTTCGGGTTGATCGGGATGGTCGGCGCGGCCGAGCCGTTGATCGCCGCCGCGCTCGGGCGGCGCGTCGGCGCGGTGCGGCAGGTGCGGCGCTCGTTCCGGATGGCGATGTGGCTCGCGGTGTTCGGCTCGCTCGTCGTGATCGCGGTGCTCAACTGCGCCGCGCCGTTGCTGCGGCTCGCCGGGCAGGACCCGGCGGTCGCGGCACGCGCCGGATCGTTCTGCCGCATCCTGTCGCTGGCGGTGCTGCCGGCGGTGTTCGCGGCGCTGATCCGGTTGACCGCGGCGGCCCTGGGGCGGCCGGGCTGGGCGTTGATGGTGACCGCGCTGGCGCTGGGTGTCGCGGTGCTCGCCAATTGGTGTCTGGTGTTCGGCAATGCCGGCTTTCCGGCGCTGGGGCTGGAGGGATCGGCGCTGTCGAGCGTCATCGTCTCGACCGCGACCTGCGCGGCTTATGTCGTGATCCTGCTGACCGATCGCCGGCTGCGCCGCTTTCGGCTGCTCGGCAAATGGTGGCGCGCCGAATGGTCGCGGATGGCGGAGATCGCACGGCTCGGCGCACCGATCGCGCTTGGCTGGATGGCCGAGGGTGGGCTGTTCGGCGGCGCGGGCTTACTCATGGGGCTGATCTCGGTCGCGGCGATCGACGCGCATGCGGTGGCGCTCAACATAGCCGCGATCGCCTTCCAGATCCCGTTCGGGCTGGCGCAGGCGGCGACGATCCGCGTCGGCTTCGCATTCGGCGCGGGCGACCGCGCGTGGGTGGCGCGCGCCGGCAATGTCGCGATCGTGACCGGGATCGCGGTGATGGCGCTGAGCGCGATGGTGTTCTGGACGGTGCCGCACTGGCTGGTGCGGCTCTATGTCGATCCGGCGCGTGAGGGCGCGGTGGCCTCGCTGGCGATCGCGCTGCTGGGGATTGCGGCAATCTTTCAGCTCGTCGATGGCGCGCAGGCAGTCGCGGCGGGGGTGTTGCGCGGTGTGCAGGATACACGCGTGCCGATGCTGATCCAGATCGCCGGCTATTGGGGCGCGGGGTTCGGTACCGCGCTGCTGCTCGGCTTCGGAATCGGTTGGGGCGCGGCGGGGATCTGGTGGGGGCTCGCGGTTGGGCTCGGCGTCGTCTCCGCGCTGCTGATCCGACGGTGGAGCGCGCGCGAGCGGCTGCACCTGACGCCACGCACCGCCTGACCGCACGCACGGGTTGACGCGCGGTTCCCGAAAATTTTGTGCGCGGGCGTTGACCCCGGCGGGCACCACCCACATATGCGAACCGCTGGCACTCGGCTGGGTCGAGTGCCAAAGAAGTGTCACATACCTTAGAAGGGTAAAGAGCAATGAACTTTCGTCCGTTGCACGACCGTGTTCTCGTCCGCCGCGTCGAGGCGGAAGAGAAGACGGCCGGCGGGATCATCATCCCCGACACCGCCAAGGAAAAGCCGCAGGAGGGCGAGGTTGTCGCCGCCGGTGCCGGCGCCAAGAACGACAAGGGCGAGGTCGCTCCGCTCGACGTCAAGGCCGGTGATCGCATCCTGTTCGGCAAGTGGTCGGGCACCGAGGTCAAGGTCGACGGTGAAGACCTGCTCATCATGAAGGAATCGGACATCCTCGGCATCATCGCCTGAGCGTTCGATCGTCTCAACTTTCTCAACATTCGTCATCTGAAAGGGTAGCCACATGGCAGCCAAGGACGTGAAATTCGGTCGCGACGCGCGCGAGCGCATCCTGCGCGGCGTCGACATCCTCGCCGATGCGGTGAAGGTCACGCTGGGGCCGAAGGGCCGCAACGTCGTGATCGACAAGAGCTTCGGCGCGCCCCGCATCACCAAGGACGGTGTGTCGGTCGCCAAGGAAATCGAGCTCAAGGACAAGTTCGAGAACATGGGCGCGCAGATGGTGCGCGAAGTGGCCTCGAAGACCAACGACATCGCGGGTGACGGCACCACCACCGCCACCGTGCTGGCGCAGGCGATCGTCCGCGAGGGCATGAAGTCGGTCGCGGCCGGCATGAACCCGATGGATCTGAAGCGCGGCATCGACCTGGCGGTGACCAAGGTCGTCGCCGACATCCAGGCGCGCTCCAAGCCTGTCTCGGGCTCGCAGGAAGTCGCGCAGGTCGGCATCATCTCCGCCAACGGCGACCGTGAGGTCGGCGAGAAGATCGCGGAAGCGATGGAGAAGGTCGGCAAGGAAGGCGTCATCACCGTCGAGGAGGCCAAGGGTCTCGAGTTCGAGCTGGACGTCGTCGAGGGCATGCAGTTCGACCGCGGCTATCTGTCGCCGTACTTCATCACCAACCCCGAGAAGATGCAGGTCGAGCTCAACGACCCGTACATCCTGATCCACGAGAAGAAGCTGTCGTCGCTGCAGGCGATGCTGCCGATCCTCGAGGCGGTGGTGCAGTCGGGCCGTCCGTTGTTGATCATCGCCGAGGACATCGAGGGTGAGGCGCTCGCCACGCTCGTCGTCAACAAGCTGCGCGGCGGGCTGAAGGTCGCTGCGGTCAAGGCGCCGGGCTTCGGTGATCGTCGCAAGGCGATGCTGGAAGACATTGCGATCCTGACCAAGGGCGAAGTCGTCAGCGAGGACCTGGGCATCAAGCTCGAGAGCGTCACGCTCGGCATGCTCGGCACCGCCAAGCGCGTGACGATCGACAAGGACAACACCACCATCGTCGACGGCGCGGGTGATGCGGAGTCGATCAAGGGCCGCACCGAGGCGATCCGCCAGCAGATCGAGGTGACCACCTCCGACTACGACCGCGAGAAGCTCCAGGAGCGTCTGGCGAAGCTCGCGGGCGGCGTCGCGGTCATCAAGGTCGGCGGGTCGACCGAGGTCGAGGTGAAGGAGCGCAAGGATCGCGTCGACGACGCGCTGCACGCGACCCGCGCCGCGGTCGAGGAAGGCATCGTCCCGGGCGGCGGCACCGCGCTGCTGTACGCGTCGAAGGCGCTCGACGGTCTGACCGGCGAGAACGACGACCAGACGCGCGGCGTCGACATCGTCCGCAAGTCGCTGACCTCGCTGGTCCGCCAGATCGCGCAGAACGCCGGTCATGACGGTGCGGTGGTGTCGGGCAAGTTGCTCGACGGCAATGACACGTCGATGGGCTTCAACGCCGCGACCGACACGTACGAGAACCTCGTCCAGGCCGGTGTGATCGATCCGACCAAGGTCGTGCGTACCGCGCTCCAGAACGCAGCGTCGGTGGCAGGTCTGCTCATCACCACCGAGGCGACCGTCTCGGAACTGCCCGAGGACAAGGCCCCGGCCATGCCCGCCGGCGGCGGCATGGGCGGCATGGGCGGCATGGACTTCTGATGTCGGACGGGTGCAGCGATCGCTGCACCCGACACGACATCGGAACGGCCGGCGGCTCGGCGGACCCGATGCCGTCGCCAATCGCCCGAAGCGAAGGGCCGGCGGAGCGATCCGCCGGCCCTTTGTTTGCGTGCGGCCGCGCGCTATATTCGCGCGCATGGCCCCGCTGCTCAGCCTCGGTGAACCGCGCCTGCTGACCGCAGCGGAATTCCTCCAGATCGATTTTGGGCCGGACCTCAAGGCCGAACTCGATAATGGCACCATCCGGATGATGACGGGCGGGTTGCGCGATCATGCGCGCGTGCAGGCCAATATCCTCGTTGCGCTCGGCGGACGGCTGCGCGGCTCCGGCTGCCGGCCTTATGGGTCGGACATTGCGATCCTCACCCATGACGCCGCGGTGCGCTACCCCGACGTCACCGTCGATTGCGGTGGTCCGGGAGACTTGGGGAGCGACCGTTACCTCTCCGCGCCGCGCATCGTCTTCGAGGTCTTGTCGCCTTCGACGCGGACGATCGATCTCGGATTGAAGAAGGCCGAATATCAGGCGCTGGCGAGCCTGCAGGCGATCGTGTTCGTCGATCCGGACGCCGAGCTGGTGATTGTCAGCGAGCGGTCCGAACGCGGGTGGTTCGACAGCTTGCCCGAGCGGCGGGACATCGTCCTCCCCGCGTTGAACCTCACGCTCCCGCACGAGGAAATCTTCGCGCGCGACTGATGTGGCGGTCCGCGCGTTCGGTGCTTATGAAGCAGCGCGCCCGCATCCCACTCGACAGCATCGTATTCGGCTACGGCCCAATGCTCCCGCTCGTTGCCGCAGGCGCCGGAGCGTGGGTGCTCACGCCCGGATGGGGGCTGATCGCGGTGCGGCTGGCGATCATCTGGGGCGCGTTGATCCTGTCGTTCATCGGTGGCGTGCGGCGCGGGTTCGGGTTCGCGACACCGCACGCCTCGACGCCGGTCGAGATCGTCGCGGCGGTCGGCTATGTCACGATCGCCGGGCTGGCGTTGGTGGTGCCGTTCGTCAGCACCGCGCTGGCGCTGCTCGCGGCAGGCTATGCGCTCGCGGCGCTGCTCGACCGACGCGCGGCGCTGGCGGGGAATGCGCCGGCGCATTTTGCCCGGCTTCGACCGCCGCAATTGTTGCTGGGATGCGCGGGGCTGGCGTTGTGCTGGGCCTGGGTGATGCTGGATTAAGGCGCGGTCCTGTGGCGTCGCCGCGGATCGGCTCCGCGGCGACGCAAAGGTTCAGCCTTTCATCGCTTCCAGCAACAGCTTGACGTCCTGGCTGCGGCCGCGCGGCAAGATCAATATGTCGTTGCCGCTGGCGACAACGATCAGATCCTCAACCCCGACCATCGCGATCCGCACGCCGTCACTGCGCGCGAGGCAGTTGCTGCTGTCTAGCATGATGACTTCGCCGTTGACGACGTTGCCGCGCGCGTCGGTCTCGCTGATCGCGTGAAGGGCATCCCAGCTGCCGACATCGCTCCACCCCATCGCGACCGGGACGACCGCGACCCGATCGGCCTTTTCCATGACCGCATAGTCGATCGAGTCCGATGGCGACGCCGCGAAGGCGTCGGCATCCGGGTAGACGCGCGCACCCTCGCGCCGCGCACCGGCGCATGCCTTGCGCACCGATCCTAAGATCTCGGGGGCGAATTCCTCAAGCGCCGCCAGATAGGCGTCGGCACGGAACAGGAAGATACCGCCGTTCCAGGCGTGGTCGCCCGATGCGATCATTGCCTCGGCGACATCGCGCTTCGGCTTTTCCACGAAGCGCGCCACGCGGTGAACACCGGCGGCGATCTCCTCGCCGACCTTGATATAGCCGTATCCCGTCTCGGGTGCATCGGGGGTGATCCCGAAGGTGACGAGCCAGCCTTGCTCGACGAGCGGCAACGCGGCGTGGATCGCGGCGTGGAATGCCTCGCGATCGGCGATGACGTGATCGGATGGCATAACCAGCATCGCCTGATCCGCCCCGGCGCTGAGCGCGGCGAGCGCGATTGCAGGTGCGGTGTTGCGGCCGGCTGGCTCGAGGATCAGCGCGCTGGGCAGGGTGCCGATCGCGCCAAGCTGTTCCTCGACCGCATCGGCATGCGCCGCATTGGCGACGACGATCGGCGCGGCAAAGGCGTCGCCATGCGCGCGCGCCGCGGTCAATTGCAACATCGTCTCGCTCGCGGTGAGTGCGAGCATCTGCTTGGGCTTTTCCGGCCGCGACATCGGCCACAAGCGAGTACCTGATCCGCCTGAAAGGATCACCGGCACGATTTCGGTCAATTGCTGCTCCTGTTCCCCCTCGGGAGCAAAACCTGGCCCCCGACGCCTTAACACGCCTGATCGTGCAAGGTTTCCTTATGGACGATATTGCGTTGCGGCAACGTGACGACCCGATTAGCCGATGGCGCCATGACTGACGCCCTAGATCGGATCGCCGCCGCGCTGGAGCGGCTCGCTCCGCCGCCGCCCACCAGCGCCGATCCGCTGGCGCATTCCGCCTATGTCTGGCGTGACGGCGCGCTGGTGGCCGCGCGCGCGTTTGCGCCATTGCCGCTGGGGTTGCTGCAGGACACGGAGGCGCAGAAAGCGGCGTTGCTCGCCAATCTCACGCGACTGGCAGAGCGGCTGCCGGCGCAGGACGCATTGCTGTGGGGTGCGCGCGGCACGGGCAAGTCGGCGCTGGTGAAGGCGGCGGTCGGCGCCGTGCAGGCCGCCGGCGGTGCGCTCGCTCTGGTCGAGGTCGCAGCGGATCGGTTGGAGACGCTGCCGCGGCTGTTCGACGCGGTGGCGGATCAGCCGCGTGCATTTGCGATCTTTCTCGACGATATCGGCTTCGATGCGGCAGCGGAGGCACGGGTGTTGCGCTCGCTGCTGGAGGGCGGGGCGGAGGCACGCCCGGCGAACGCGCGGCTGATCGTCACCTCGAACCGCCGTCATCTGGTGACGCGCGACAGCAAGGAACAGGAAAGCGCGATCAACCCGCGCGATTCTGTAGACGACCAGATGGCGCTGGCGGATCGCTTTGGATTGAGCCTCGGCTTCCACGTTGTTGATCAGGACGGCTACCTGGCGATCGTGCGCGGTTATGCCGAGCGTTACGATTTGCCGTTCGATGCAGCGGACGCGGTGCAATGGGCCACGCGGCGGGGGAGCCGATCGGGGCGCGTCGCGTGGCAATATGTCGTTGAGCTGGCCGGGCGCGGGGGCAAGCGACTGGAATAGGACATTCGGCGATCCGACAAATCTCCCCTGTGGCTATTGCGCGGCAGGGAAGCACCGGGCGGGATTTTTGGAGCAATCGCTTTTCGTGGAAGTTGCGGACGAATGGCGAACCGTCGCGGGTGACCACAGCAGCGGACTTTGAAATTGAGGCGACCCGGATGACCGCTCGCGGGTCCGGGTCGCCGTCACCGGAAGGAAGACGACCGGGTTCAGGCCGCCGCCAGTCGCTGCTGCATCCGGTGGACCGGGTTGCCATCGATTTCGCCCAGGCGGAAGCGGGCGACTTCGCGGGACAGGGTTTCGGCTTCGGCGGCAAGGTTGCGCGCCGCGGCGGTGGCTTGTTCGACCATTGCGGCGTTGCGCTGCGTGACGTTGTCCATCTCCGACACCGCGGTGTTCACCTGGCCGAGCCCGACTGACTGCTGGCTGGCCGAGGCGGCGATGCGCGAGACGAGGTCGCTGATCTCGCCGATACGGCCGATGATACGCTGGAGCGCCTGGCCCGCTTCGTTGACCAGATCGACGCCCACGCCGACCTGCTCGGAGGAGGCGAGGATGCGCGTCTTGACGTCCTTGGCCGCGTCCGCCGAGCGCTGCGCCAGTGCACGGACCTCGGAGGCGACGACCGCGAAGCCCTTGCCGGCCTCGCCGGCGCGCGCCGCCTCGACGCCGGCGTTGAGCGCGAGAAGGTTGGTCTGGAACGAGATGCCGTCGATGACGGTGATGATCTCGCTGATCTCCGCCGACGAGCGTTCGATTCCGCCCATCGCCTCCACCGCGCGGCGGACGATCTGGCCCGATTCCTCGGCCTCGCCACGCGCCTCACCGACGATGCGGTTGGCTTGGCTCGCGCCCTCGGCGGTCTGGCGGACGGTGGAGGTGATCTCGTCCATCGCCGCCGCGGTTTCTTCGAGCGAGGCGGCTTGCTGTTCGGTGCGCTGCGACAGATCGTCGGAGGCCTGACGGATGTCCCCCGAACCCGTGCGGATTTGCTGGCTGGAGCGAGTGACGACACCGAGCGTCGTCGACATTTGCGAGCGCATCGCTTCGAAACTGTCGGCGAGCGCCTGATACTCGGATGGAAGGCCGTCCAGCGTCTCGGTCAGGTCGCCCTGCGCCATCCGGTCGAACACCTGCCCGCACCGCTCGATCACCGCGCGGCGTCCGGCCTGCTCGGCCTCGAAATAGGCGGCCAGCGCAATATCCATGTCGATCAGCGACGCCTTCACCAGCGCGGTCGCCGCACGCGCACGGCGGCGCGTACCGAACGGCCAGAGTAGCCGGCCGAGCATGACCTTGGGCAGCACGTGCTCCAGCATCCGCGCATAGCCGCTGATGTACCAGGTCGGCGCAAGACCGATGCGCGCGTGGATCTGGCCGATATGCGACGCGGCTGCGGCGTAACTCCGGTCGATCGGTCCCGAAAAAAGCTTCCGCCAATGTTCGAGCTGCTTGTCGCGGGCATGATCCATTCGCGCCTGCGACTGGAACATCCGGCTGATCGCCGGCGTGCTGGCGATGTGCTTGTAGAGTGCAATCAGCGCGGTGGGGGCGTGGCGTTCGATTGCGCGCCGCACCGCGGGAAACGTCGCGTAGCTGCCTTCGTCATAACCGAATGCGGCCAGCCGTTGTTCAAAGTCGATGGGTTCCGATCCGCTCACAGCACATCCTCCGTGCCGTAAGCAATAATGGGAAACGGTTAAGGCCGCGTAAGCTCGGCCCTTTGATTTCTATGCATTTTCTACAATTTCAGCCAGTTCAAGCCAGCGCATTTCGGCGACATCCTTTTCGTCGCGAAGAGCGGCCACGCTGCGGCTAAGGCGATCAAATGCGGCAGGATCGCGGGCATACAGCGCCGGATCGGCCATCGCCGCCTCGTCCGCGGCGATCCGCGCATCTAGCTCTTCGATCTTTTTGGGCAGCAGGTCATAGTCGCGCTGGTCCTTGTAGCTCAGCTTGACCCGTGTCGGAGCAGCGGGTGCAGATGGGGCGACGGTTTTCGGGGTGGCCTTCTTCGTCGCTTCGGTGCGCGGACGCCGCTGTCGCTCCCAATCCTCGTAACCGCCCGCAACGACATCGACATGGCCGCTCCCGTCAAGCCCGAGCGTGATCGTGACGGTGCGGTCCAAGAAGTCGCGGTCGTGGCTGACGATCAGCACGGTGCCGCCGTAGTCGGCGATCACCTCCTGCAACAGATCGAGCGTCTCGAGATCGAGGTCATTGGTCGGTTCGTCGAGGATCAACAGGTTGGACTCGCGAGCGAACTCGCGCGCGAGCAACAGACGCGAGCGCTCGCCGCCCGACAAGGTGCCAACTTTCGCCTCGGTCAGCGACGGATCGAACAGGAACTCCTTGAGATAGCCGTGGATGTGCTTGCGCGAGCCGAGCACGTCGATCCACTCGCCGCCGTCCGCCAGCACCTCGCGCACCGTTTTCTGCGGCGCCATCAGGCTGCGCTGCTGATCGATGAAGATGCCGTCGAGCGTCTTCGCGCGCTTCACGGTGCCGATGTCGGGTTCTAGTTCGCCGGTCAGCAGCTTGAGCAAGGTCGTCTTGCCCGCGCCGTTGCGCCCGACCACGCCGATCCGATCGCCGCGCGCGACGCGCAGGTTGAGGTCGCGGATGATCGGGCGGTCGCCGAAGCTCTTCGAGACATGGTCAACGTCGATCACGACCTTGGTCTTGTTGTCGTCGCTCGCCATCTGCAGCGCAGCGGCGCCCTGCGGCCCCATCATCGCGGCGCGTTCGGCGCGCATCTCCTTGAGCTTTGATAAACGGCCCTGATTGCGGCGACGACGCCCGGTGACGCCGCGTTGCAGCCAATGCTCCTCGATCTTCAGCTTGGCGTCGAGCCGCTGCGCGTTGCGCTCCTCCTCGGCATAGACCTGTTCGGTCCAGGCATCGAAGCCGCCGAAGCCGACCTCGGCGCGGCGCAACTCGCCGCGGTCGAGCCACAGCGTCTGCCTAGTCAGTCTGGTCAGGAAGGTCCGGTCGTGGCTGATGACGACGAACGCACCGGTAAACCGCTTCAGCCAGTCCTCGAGCCATTCGATCGCTGCGATGTCGAGATGGTTGGTCGGCTCGTCGAGCAGCAGCACGTCGGGGTCCATCGCCAGCGCGCGGACGATCGCGGCGCGGCGGCGCTCGCCGCCCGACGCCGAGGACGCCTCGCGCGACAGGTCGATGCCGAGCTGGTCGGCGATCGCATCGGCTTGATAATGTTCGGGGGCGTCGTTGCCGGCCAACGCATAGTCGCGCAGCGTCGCAAAGCCGCTGACGTCGGGATCCTGCTCCAGCATCACCACCTTGGTGCCCGGCACGATCGTCCGCCGGCCCTCGTCGGCATCGATGACGCCAGCGATCAGCTTGAGCAGCGTCGACTTGCCCGCACCGTTCCGTCCGATCAGCGCCAGTCGGTCGCGCTCGCCGACATACAGGTTCAGATGACGAAACAGCCATCCGGCCCCCTGAACGAGCCCGAGGTCTTCGTACGACAATATTGGTGCGGCCATGTCCAGCGACCTAGGGAACCGCAAGCCAAGGGGCAAGTTGCGCGGAGGACACATGCGCCGCTTTCCTCATTCACAGGCTGTTCAAGCCGCTTTGCCTATGCCAGCACCGGTGAGAATGCTTTTTTCGCTCCTTCTTTGCGGGCTGGCCGCGCCGGCGCTATCGGCCCCGTTGCCCGATCAGGCGCGCGACGGGGCGGTGGCGTTGCAGGCCCGGCGACAGGGCAAGTTGTTGCCGCTGCCGGAGATCGAGCGACGCGTGGTGCCGACGATGCGCAACGCACAATATATCGGCTTCGACCTCGAGATGCCGAGTGGGATCTACACGCTCAAGTTCCTGCGCGACGGTGCGGTGATCTGGGTCGATGTCGACGGACGTACTGGGCAGGTGCTTGGGCGGACCGGGCGCTAGGTCACGTTCAGCGCGGTGAAAGCCGCATTTCCATACCGGCCGGCTTTCGTGCTAGCCCGCCGGGCAGACATCAAGAATTCTAGGGAGCCCCACCACCGATGCGCGTGCTGATCGTCGAAGATGAGCCCAATCTGGGGCAACAGCTGAAATCAACGCTGGAAGGCGCGGGCTATGCCATCGATCTGGCGACGGATGGCGAGGAGGGGCATTTTCTCGGGTCGACCGAGAGCTATGACGCGATCGTGCTCGACCTTGGCCTGCCCGAGATCGGCGGGCTGACTGTGCTCGATCGCTGGCGAAAGGAGGGCAAGGTCACGCCGGTGCTGGTGCTGACCGCGCGCGACAGCTGGTCCGACAAGGTCGCCGGACTCGATGCGGGCGCCGACGATTATGTCGCCAAGCCGTTCCAGACCGAGGAACTGATCGCGCGACTGCGTGCGCTGATCCGCCGCGCTTCGGGCAATGCCTCGTCGGAGCTGATCGCGGGCGACGTGCGGCTCGACACGCGTTCGGGCAAGGTGACGCGCGCCGGGGAACCTGTGAAGCTGACCGCGCAGGAGTACAAGCTGCTCAGCTACCTGCTTCATCACAAGGGCAAGGTGGTGAGCCGCACCGAGTTGATCGAACATATCTACGATCAGGATTTCGACCGGGATTCAAACACAATCGAGGTATTCGTCACACGCATCCGCAAGAAGCTGGGCCAGGACGTGATCACCACGATCCGCGGGCTCGGCTACAGCCTGGAAGATCCGGACGCCTGACGCCGTGACCGAGGGCGAGCCCAGCAAGCCGCGGGCGAGCGGGTCGCTTTCGCGGCGGATGATTCTGATCGCATTTGTGTGGATTTCGGCGCTGCTGGTCGGCGGCGGGTTTGCGCTCGACCGCGTGCTGGTCGGGGCGGTGACGGCCAATGCCGACGATCAGCTGCAATATGTGTTGCGATCGTTGCTGGCGTCCGCGGAAATCGATCCGATCGGGGAGGTGAGGTTCAACCGACAGCCCGCCGACCAGAGCTTTTTGGAGCCATATTCAGGGCTTTACTGGCAGGTGTCCGCGCCGGGGCACGAGACCTTCCCGTCGCGGTCGTTGTGGGATCGCGAGTTGGCGTATGGGAAGCCGCACAACGACCGTGGCGTTCGGATCTACGACAGCACCCAGTTTCCGGACGAGAAGCTGCGGGTTGTGGAGCGCGACGTGACGCTGCCGGGATCGAATGTGCGCTGGCGGTTCCAGGTCGCGAGCCGCGGGGACGCGCTCGACGCCCAAATTACCGTCCTCCGGCGCACGCTGGTGCGCAGTTTCGTGCTGTTAGGGCTCGGATTGGCGATCCTGGCGACGCTCCAGACCTTTTATGGGCTGTTGCCGCTGCGGCGGCTGCGACTGGAGATCGCCAAGATGCGCGCCGGACGCTCGAACCGGATCGACGGGGCGATGCCGCTGGAGCTGTTGCCGATGGTCGAGGAGCTGAACGCGTTGGTCGCGCACAACGAGACGCAGGCCGAGGAGGCGCGGCGCCATGCCGGCAATCTGGCGCACGCGCTCAAGACACCGCTGACCGTCATCATGAACGCCGCGACCGCGCAGTCCGACGACCTCGCCGACACCGTGATCCGCGAGGCGCGGACGATGCGGCGGCAGGTCGACCACCATCTGGCGCGCGCGCGGGCGGTGGGACGGCGCGGGTCGGCGCACAGCCGCGCGCAGGTGTGGCCGAGCGTCGAGTCGGTCGAGCGCGCGGTGCAGCGGCTCTATCCGCACGTGCGGATCGACATGACCGGGCCGAAGGACCTCGTCGCGCATATCGAGCGGCAGGACTTGGACGAGATCATGGGCAATCTGGTCGAGAACGCCGCGAAATACGGCGGCGGCAGCGTGTTTGTGACGGTCGGGGCGCAGGCCGGGTTCGTCGAGATCCTGGTCGAGGATGACGGAATGGGCATCCCGGAGGCGGATCGCCTCCGCATCTTCGACCGCGGGGTGCGGCTGGATACCGGCAAGCCGGGCACCGGGCTGGGTCTCGCGATCGTGCGCGACGTCGCGGAAATCTACGACGGGACGGTGACGCTGGAGGAGAGCGAGGATCTCGGCGGGTTGCTGGTGCGGTTGCGGCTGCCGATGGCGGGGTGATTTTCCGGCGAAGGTCTGGGACCGCTACGCAGCGATTGTGAGGGGGCGGTGCGTTCTTTTCACAATGGCCTTCCCGACTGGGCCCCGGCCTTCGCCGGGGTGACGGTTTTGGGATGGCGCGCCCGCATCTACCACCGCCGTCATTCCCGCGTAGGCGGGAAGCCAGAAGCTCGGACCTTTCGATCCTATCGATGGACCCGCGCGTCTGGATTCCCGCCTACGCGGGAATGACGGAGGCGTTAGACCGCGTAGCGCGCGGCGGTTTCGCGGATCAGGGCGATCATGTTGGGGATGCCCTGCGTACGGTTCGAGCTGAGTTGCGCCTTGAGGTCGAACGAGGCCAGTTCGCTCTCGATGTCGGTCGACAGGATTTCCGCCGGCGTGCGGTCCTGCACGGTCAGCAGCACCAGCGCGATGATGCCCTTGGTGATGTGCGCGTTGCTGTCGGCAAGGAAGTGGAGCCGGCCGTCGTCTCGAACGGCGGGATAGACCCAGACCGAGGCGGAGCAGCCGCGCACCAACGTCGCATCGGTCTTGAGCGCCTCCGGCATCGGCTCCAGCGCGCGGCCGAGATCGACGAGGAGGCGGTAGCGGTCGTCGCCTTCGAGGAAGGCATATTCGTCGCGGACGTCGTCGAGCGTGGCAGCGGCTTCGGTCATGCCCGGCGCGCTACCGCCCCGGCGCGCTGCCCGCAACCGTTCAGAGGTCGACGCCCGCCGCGATCGCCTCGAGCTTGCGGATCCGCTCCTTCAAATCGGCGATCTCGATCCGCGCACCGGCATGGTGGGTCGGGGCGGGCTCGTTCGCGAGCCGCAGTTCCTGGCTCTTGAGCTGAAGCCAGCCGCGCCAGCCGTTGAGCACGGCGACGATCAGCATCGCCAGCCCGGCGAGCGATGCGACGGCCAGGGTGAGGGTGATCTGGGGATCGGACATGGCTGCCTTCTCCTGTGCTGCAGTTGCGGTCAGCGGTCGCGCAGTTCGTCGATCTGGCGTTCCAGATCGGCGCGGCCGTGTTGATCGGTGATGACGCGCTCGAGAACCGCGATGCGTTCCTTGAGCTGGCGGATCTCGTCATGCGAACGGGGGGACGCATCCGCATCGGGAAGTCGTTGGTGCGCGCGTTCGGCGCGATACTTTTCCCGGCTGACGCGGCCGATGGTGACGATCATCACGATCATGACCACCATTATCGCTACGGACCACGGCACGATAGTTCCTCCCTTTTCGTTCTAGAATGTTCAGTTCAGCGGACGCTGATCGGGTACGGCGCGCAGGGCATCGATTTCCTCGGCGAGCGCGACGCCCTTGTCGGTGACGATGCGTTCCAGCACGCGGACCCGCTGCTCCAGCCGTTCGGTATGCGCCGCATATTGTGCAGCCTTCTCGGCGGTGGCCTGCATCATCACGTCGGCCATCTTTTCCTTATGCTTCAGCCAGCGCTTCAGCATGTCGCTGCCGACGCCGAGGATGACCGGCAACCCGATGACGATGAAGGCGAGCAGCAGGAGCGTGAAGTTCATGTCGGTTCTCCCTCAGCGGTCGCGGAGCGCTTCGATCTCGCGCGCGGTGCGAACCGCGGGATCGGTGGCGATGCGTTCGAGTACCGCGATCCGCTCCTCCAGCCGGCCGACCTGCCCCGCCAGCCGCTCGTTCTCGCTGGTCAGCAATTGCAGGTGGCGCTCCGCCTTCGGATCGCTGCGTTCGATGTTGCGACCCCAATCGTCGCTGATCGAATAGCCGTGGCGCGCACGGATGAAGTTGTTGACGACCCAGGCGGTCAGGCTGATCGCGATGATCGAAAGGACGAACCATGGTCCGTGCATCGGACGTCTCCCTTTTTTGCGGCCGCTCAGCGCAGGCTGTCGATTTCCTTGGCCAGCGACGAGTTGCGGCTGGTGTAGTGCAGCTCGATATCGGCGAGGCGGCGGTCGATGTCGCGGAACTTGGCGCGCACCTCCGCGGTCGAGCGCTTCGGATTGGCGCGGACGCCCTGCCAGAATTTCTGGTCGTCATGATCCTGATAGAGCCCGGTCGGCTTCGGATCGACGATCCAGGCGACCACGATATAGGCGAGCAGGATCCACCATTGCTGCGCCACGATCGTCAGCCCGGCGATCCCGAGGCGAACCCAGAGGACATCGATCCCGACGTAATCGGAGATGCCCGAGCAGACGCCCTTCCACTTGCCGTTCTGCGGATCGAGATAGAATTTGGTGCGGCTGTCAGACATCAGTTCCTCCGCTGCGAAGTCGGCTGGTCGAGGCGATAGTCAGGCGTCGAACGATAGTCGGTGACGCCGGGACGGAAATCGGGATTGTCGGCAGCGACGATCCGCTCGACCGTGTTGACGCGGTCCTCGAGCCGGCGGGCGAGATTGTACATCTCGTCGAGCAACTGCTCGTCCTCACCGGTCATCTTCGGCGCGGTCTTCCACTTGGTCACGTAATGCAGGATCAGCCACGGCAATCCGATCATGAATGCCAGAATGGCGATGACGCCCGTCAAATCCATCTCAACCCTCCTTGTTCAGGCGCTTCTTCAGCGCTTCGAGCTCGGCGTCGATCTTGTCGTTCGATCGCAGCTCGTTGAGTTCGTCGTCCAGCGTGCGGGGCGTGAGGCCCATCGCCTCGGCGCGTCCCTCCGCCTCGTCGGCGCGGCGCTCCAGGATCTCGAAGCGGCTGAACGCCTCATGCGTCTTGGGGCCGTTCCACATCTCGCGCAGCCGCGCCTTGGTGTTGGCGCTTTCCAGCCGCGTCGCGATGGCATTCTGCTTGGCGCGCGCCTCGCGCAGCTTGTTCTGCAGCTTGGCGATATCCTCTTCCGAGGAGCGCAGCGCTTCGTCCAGCCCGGTCACTTCCTCGCGAAGCTGTGCGCCCATGTCGGCGGCCTTGCGGCGTTCGACGAGGGCCGCCTTGGCGAGATCCTCGCGGTTCTTGGACAGCGCCAGCTCGGCCTTCTCGGTCCAGCTTGCCTCCAGTTCCGCCAGCTTGGCGATGTGGCGACGCATCTCCTTCTGATCGGCGATGGTGCGGGCGGCCGAGGCGCGAACCTCGACCAGCGTATCTTCCATCTCCGCGATGATGATGCGGACCAGCTTGGCGGGATCGTCCGCACGGTCGAGCAACTCGGCCATGTTGGCGGCGACGATGTCGCGAGTGCGGGAGAAAATGCCCATTCGATACGGACTCCTTGGGTATTCGCGCCTTCTTAGCGGATCGGACGGGGTACGGGGAGGGTCTGTTCCCGCACCCCGTCCTCCGCTCACGCCGTCGCGCGCGCGGAACTGGTGGGGGTGTTCGCCAGCGCCGTGGCCGGGCCGACCGCGCCGAGCACCATCGTGGCGCTGACGAGGACGGTGAGGGCGAGGGCGGCGAACTTGCTGGTGAAGGTGGTGGTCATGGTGAAAACTCCCTGAATGCGTTGTTGCCGGAAGCATTGCAGGAGCCGTGCCAGTTTCGAAAATCCTCAGAAATGCGGGCCTTTCTGGTCGTTTGCCGTTGATTGGAAAAACTGACGGTTGCCATCGTCTGGCAAAATGCGCCAATCCTTGGCGCATGAAGCGCAGCACGCAGGTGATCGGTCAATCGGGCGTCTTCCTCGACGCACTGGAGCGTGCGAGCCGTGCCGCTGCGCTCGATCGTCCGGTGCTGGTGATCGGCGAGCGCGGGACCGGCAAGGAGCTGGTGGCCGAGCGGCTCCACCACCTCAGTCCGCGCTGGGACCAGCCGCTGGTGACGATGAACTGCGCCGCGCTGCCCGAAACGCTGATCGAGGCGGAATTGTTCGGGCATGAGGCGGGCGCGTTCACCGGCGCGTCCAAGGCGCGTGCGGGGCGGTTCGAGGAAGCCGATGGCGGGACCTTGTTCCTCGACGAACTCGGCACGCTGTCGATGGGCGCGCAGGAGCGGCTGCTGCGCGCGGTGGAATATGGGGAGGTGACGCGGATCGGTGCGTCGCGCCCGCTGCGCGTCGACGTGCGGATCGTCGCGGCGACCAACGAGCATCTGCCCGATCGCGTCGAGGACAATACGTTCCGCGCCGATTTGCTCGATCGGCTGTGCTTCGAGGTGGTGACGCTGCCGCCGCTGCGCGCGCGCAAGAGCGACATTCCGGTGCTCGCCGATTTCTTCGGGCGGCGGATGTCGTCGGAGCTGGGGCGCGACGAATGGGCGGGCTTCTCGGCGGAGATGGAAGAGGCGATGCGCGACTATCGCTGGCCGGGCAACGTCCGCGAGCTGCGCAACGTCGTCGAGCGCGCGGTCTATCGCTGGGAGCGGCCGGGGCCGGTGGGAGCGATCGAATTCGATCCGTTCGACTCGCCCTATCGACCCTCGGGCGCGAACGGCAAGCGTGCGGCGCCACCGCCTGCGCCTGCCGCTGCCGCACCGCCGGCGGGGGAGCAGGAGGACGAGGAGGTCGCGGCGTGCGAGGTCGGGCCGTCCGATTTCAAGAGCCGGGTGGCGCTGTTCGAGCGTGAGCTGCTGACCAAGTCGCTCGCCGAGCATCGCTTCAACCAGCGCGCGACCGCCGAGGCGCTGGGGCTCAGCTACGATCAGTTGCGCCACGCGCTGCGCCGCCACGACCTGATCGGAGCGGTTGCGTAACGAGTGCGGGGGAGCCATTTGCAGCGCATCGCGTTCCGGACGCGAACCTTGAGGAGGATTTATGGCTTTCGAACTGCCGCCGCTGCCTTACGCCTATGACGCGCTGGAGCCGGTCATCTCCAAGGAGACGATGACCTTCCACCACGACAAGCATCATGCGGCGTACACCAACAAGCTGAACGAGGGCGTCGCCGCCGATCCGTCGCTCGAAGGGCTGTCGATCGAGGACATCCTGGCGCGCATCTCGTCGCTGCCGCCGCTGATCCGCAACAATGGCGGCGGGTTCTGGAATCACGATTTCTTCTGGAAGATCATGGGGCCGAAGGGCGCGACCCAGCCGTCGGGCAAGCTGGCCGAGGCGATCGACGCCTATGGCGGGCTCGACAAGCTGAAGGAAGACTTCAACGGTAAGGGCGCGGGCCAGTTCGGTTCGGGCTGGGCGTGGGTGATCGCCGACGAATCGGGCGCGCTGAAGGTGACGTCGACGCCGAACCAGGACAATCCGCTGATGGACGATGCCAAGGAGAAGGGCACGCCGATCCTGGGCAACGACGTGTGGGAACACGCTTATTACCTGACCTATATGAACGACCGCCCGGGCTACCTGAAGGCGTGGTGGGACGTGGTGAACTGGGACGAGGCCGGGCGTCGCTACGAGGCCGCCGTTGGTTGATCGCGATCGCGTGAACGAAGGGAAGGCCCGGGCGACCGGGCCTTCCTTTTTTTGTGCGCGGACGTGCGCGTTATTCAAACGTCCATTTCTGTTCGGCGCCGCCGGTGCACGGCCAGACGATCGCGTCCTTTGCAGGGTCCTGCGACGCGCCGCCGATCGCGAGGCACGAGCCCGACTGGCGATTGACAATCGTGTCGCCGCTGATCGTCCACTGCGAGCGCGCGCCGACCGAACACGACGTCTGGATCGCCTGCGCGCCATATTGCTTGTCGCTGTCCTGCGCGAGGCACAGCCCGCTGTGCTGGAAGACGAGCTGCGTATAGTCGCCGACCTGCCGCCGTTCGAGCAGTTCGTTGCCGTCGCGGTTGCAGGTCCACTGGATCGCCTTGCCGCCGAACGTCTGGTTGTAGCCGTTGATGTTGAGGCACAGCCCGCTGTGCGCCACCTTCGCGCGCACGATGCTGGTCGACGGCGAGCCCAGCGCGATCGTGCCGCGCGCGGCGTCGATCGTGATCTGCGACGCGGTGGGCAAGTCGATCGACGTCGCGGTCGGGAAGCGGAGCGGCAGCCAGACGTAGGTCGAATCGTTGACGATCTGCCCGCTCGCCGGACCCCAGCGGTCGCCCATGTAGAGGTAGGACGTGCCCATCGATCCCTGCACCGGCAGGATGAAGGTCGATTGCGAATTGTAGGTATAAGGATGACCGAAACGGGTCGGCCCGCTCCACGGTCCGGCGAGGCTTGTCGCGGTGAAATAGGCAGCCTGATTCGGGTTCCAGCCGCTCGCGCCCGAGGTGAGCAGGAAGTAGGTGCCCGCGCGCTTGACGATCGCCGGCGCCTCGCGATGGTAGCCCTTCAGGACGGTCACGAGGCTGTCGATCTTCGTGTAATCGTCGCTGAGCTTGTAGATGTTGAGGTCGTAGTTCACCGCGGCCGATGAGATCAGATAGGCCGATCCGTCGGTATCCTGGAACACCGTCATGTCGCGCGACTCGTAGCCGAGCGGATTGAAGCTGCCGAGATAGGTGTAATCGCCGTCGACCGTGTCCGACGTCGCCACCGCGACGCGCGCCTCGACATAGTCCTTGCCATTTTCCTTGTGCGCCCAGAGCACGTATTTCTTCGTCTTGGCGTTGTAGATGACCTTTGGACGTTCGATGTTGACGAAGTTCAATTCGTCCGCCGAGCTGGACTTCAGGATGTCGTTGCGGAATTCCCAGGTCTTCAGGTCGGTCGACCGGTACATGGAGACGGCGCGGAAGGAATAATCCGGGTTTCGGTTCTCGCCGAGGAAATAATAGTAATTGCCGACCTTGATGACGCCGCCGCCGTGCGCGTCGATCTGTCCCCCGGTGGTGGTCGTGAACTGCGAGCCGTTGTTGATCGTCGCCGGTCCGGCCCAGGCCGGTGCCGCCGCAGTCGCCGCGACCGCGCACGCGGCTGCCAATCGTAACCCTTTCATCTTCCTCTCCATCTCCGCCGCCGATCGTTGTCGGCGCAGGTTATGTAAGACATAAAAGGTGTAAGGTGAAGCTGCTGGCGTGCAGTATAAAAAACCAATGAACTCAACTTCTAAAAGTAGATTTAGCGGTAAACCAAGATCGAAACTGCGGTGGTCATGTAAAAAATCGCTTAACTAACGGTATGGACGATCGATGGTGTGGAGATATAAGTCGTACATAAGGGCGCGGTGTCAGCGTTCATAGGAGAGCGACATGGAACGTGCGTCACGCCGTATCGGCGGGCTGGCGGGACTGTTTGTCATCGGGGCGGGACTCTGCTGGTGGTCGCTGATGCCGGTGTCGCCATCGTCCCCTGACAACGTCGCGATCGTTCACGCTCCCACCACCGAACGAATGGCCGAGCCCGTCATCGTCGCCACCGCGCCGACGCCGGTTGCGGTGCCGCGGGCGGTCGATCCGATCGTGGCGGAGCGGCGCGACGTGGCGGTGCTCGCCGCCGTCGCCGAGAAACGTTCCCCCGACGATGTCGTGCTGGACGGCGCTATGCAGCGGGAGGCGCGCGACCCGGCGCGGGCCGAGCCGACCGAGGCGGCGATGCGCGCCGCGCTGCTGCGTGTCCCCGCGCTGGCGGGCGGGAAGGAGCCGCCGCACGTGCTGTGCGTCGGCACCACCTGCGAGGTGACCGGCGTGGCGTCCGACGGGCGCTCACCCGCCGAGATCGAGCAGGCGCTGCGTGACCCGACGATGCTCCACGCGATGGTCGCGCGCGGGTACATGCCCGGCCCCGCGACGGTGGCGGCGACTGGCGGCGGCGTCGGGTACGTCCTGTATCTCAACAACGAGATGTGAAGTCGCGCCATCAACGGCGCGACGATGACAGACGGGAGAAGGCATGATCACGAGAGGCAAGGGTGGAGCAGTGGCGGCCGCGCTGGCGGCGGCACTGACGATGGCGGCGCCGGCGAGCGCGACGGTGATCGGCTTCGACGATCTGTCCGCGTCGGACGATCCGATCGCGAACGGCTATGCCGGGCTGCAGTGGAGCAACCTGTACGTGCTCGACCCGTCGACCGCCCCGACCAGCGGGTACAAGAACGCGGTCATGGATGGTCAGCAGGCCGCCTATAGCGGGTTCGACGACGCCGCCGAGATCGGTGGGCTGAGCGACGAATTCGTCCTGCAAAGCGGCTGGTTCACCGCCGCGTTCAACGACGGCCTGACGATCACCGCCAAGGGATATAAGGGCGACGCCCTGCTCCACGAGCTGTCGTTCGTCGTCGATACCAACGGCCCGACGCAGCAGACGTTCGACTGGCGGGGGGTGACGCGCGTCAGCTTTTCGGGCGCGGGCGGCAAGGACCGGTTCTTCGACATGTCGGGGACGAACTTCGCGGTCGACGCGGTGCAGGTCGCAGCCGTGCCCGAGCCGGCGACCTGGGCAATGATGGTGCTGGGATTTGCAGCAGCGGCCACCGCCCTGCGGCGCCAGCGGCGGCGGCTGGCGCTCGCCTGAATTTCATACGGCTTCCCTTTCGCCCGGTGTGAGCGGGTGGATGGACGTCGCGCGTCGCACGGGCCTTGCCTGCGCGCGCGGCGTCACCTGGATTGAATGGCGGAGATCGTCTGGAAGAGATCACCTTCGACCGGTCGTGTTCGGCGGTCGGGGTATCGACATTCATCCTTTCTCCTCGTCCGGTGCCCCGAGGCGGTACGGGAGACGACCGGCCGCGCACCCCTGGCGGGTAAGGCAAAATTAACCAATTTCTCCCAAGATGACCGGGCCCGATCGACACGGGTCGTTGCAGCTGCGCGCAGCGGATCACTGTTGCAATGTTACACCGTTACATGCACGAGCGATGTGCGGCGTGGTAATCGGGACGCGGCGCGGGGTCTATCAAGGGGGAAGGAATGATCGTGCTGTCTTCGGAACGTGCCGCGTGGCGCGTCGGCGCGCTGCCACTGGCGTTCGCGCTGGCGCTGCTGCCGATGCCCGTCGCGGCGGAGGACGAGCCGCTGACGGATCATGGCGACGTCACCGTCGAGGGCGTGCGGCAGCCGTATCGTGGCAGCTTCGCCTTGCGCGAAATCCCGCAGGCGATCACCACCATCGACGCGGGCACGTTGCAGGAAAACAATATCCTTCGGCTGACCGACGCGCTGGATCTGAACGCGTCGGTGGTGCGGCAGAACTCGCTGGGCGGGCTGTGGGACAGTTTCGCGGTGCGCGGCTTCGCAGGGGACGAGAATTTGCCGAGCGGGTATCTCGTCAATGGCTTCAACGCCGGGCGCGGGTTCAGCGGGCAGCGTGACGTCGCGGGGATCGAGCGGGTCGAAGTGCTGAAGGGGCCGGCAGCGGCGGTGCTGGGGCGCGGCGAGCCGGGCGGCTCGATCAACCTGGTGACGAAGCAGGCCGAGCTGGGGCGCACGTTCGGCAGCGCGTCGCTACAGTATCGCAGCTTCGATACGGTTCGGGCGGCGGGCGATGCGAATGTCGCACTCACCGGCAATCTGACCGCGCGGCTGATCGGCTATGCCGAGTCGGGCGATACGTTCCGCGATACGGTAAGTCAGCGGCGCTGGGGCTTCCTCCCGTCGATCGGTTTGGGGATCGGCGACAACACGCGGTTGATCTACGACATGGAGTGGACGCGGACCACGGTGCCGTTCGATCGCGGGATCGTCGTCCTGAACGATAATTTTCGTACCGTGCCGCGCTCGCGCTTCCTCGGCGAGCCGGGCGACGGCGACACGGTCGCGCGCGCCTTCGGGCACCAGTTGCGGCTCCAGCACGACTTCGGCAGCGGATGGAGCCTGTTGCTCGGCGCCAGTCATCGCGACACGCGGCTGACCGGTGCGTCGTCCGACGCCGAAACCGCCACCGCGCGGCAGAAGCTGTTCGTCGACGGTCGCACGCTGTCGCGCCAGCGCCGGACACGGCGCTACACCTCGTCGCATGACGTATTTCGCGCCGAGCTGGCCGGCGAGTTCGCAACCGGGGGGCTGAAGCATCGCGTGCTGATCGGGGGCGATGTCGACTATTTCGATACCGACCAATATTTCACGCGCTTTCGCGGACCGGTCGTGACCGCGGCGACCACCGATCGGCAGAGCTATGCGATCGACATCCAGAACCCGGTCTATGGCCGCTGGCCGGTGCCGACCGGCGTGCCGATCACCGACCGGCTCGACGTGCAGCGCACGCTGGGCGCTTATGTGCAGGACCAGATCAGCCTCACCGACCGCTTGCAGGTGCGCGTCGGCGGGCGCGTCGATAGTTTCCTGCTGCGCGTCGACAATCGCCTGCTGAACAGCGAGGGTCGCCGCAGCCGTGCGCGGTTCAGCCCGCAGGCGGGCGTCGTGTACGAGATTGCCGCACCGGTGTCGCTCTACGCAGCGTATGGCGAGGGCTATCGCGCCAATATCGGCACCGACGCGCGCGGCAACGTCTTCGAACCCGAAACGAGCACGTCGGTCGAGGCCGGCGTGAAGCTAGTGGCGTTCGGCGGACGGCTGAACGGGACGGTGGCGGTGTACCAGCTCGACAAGGCGAACGTGCTGGCGACCGATACCATCAATCCCGGCTTCTCGGTCGCGATCGGCAAGGCGCGCAGCCGCGGGGTCGAACTGGATGTCAACGGGCAATTGCCGGGGCGCGTCGACGTGCTGTTGAGCTACGCCTACACCGATGCCGAGGCACGATCGCGGGTGCTCGACCCCAATTTCTCGTTCCAGATCTCGCCGGGCGATCCGCTCATCAACATTCCGAAGCACAATGCCAATGTGCAGCTTGCCAAGCATTGGACGTTCGGTGCGCGCGAGGCGCTGTTCGGGGCAGGGGTACAATATGTCGGCGAGCGGAGCGGGCAGACGGGCACGCGCTTCATGCTGCCCGCGCATACGCTGGCGCGGGTGTTCGGCGAGATCGACCTGACGCCGGAGACGACGCTGTTCGCTTCGGTCAGCAATCTGTTCGACGAACGATGGTATGCGAACAGTTATGCGCCGGTGTGGGTGCAGCCGGGGGCGCCGCGCACCGCGACGATCGGGGTGCGCGCGCGATTCTGAACGTGGGGCTTCACCCCTCCGGCGGAACCGGCGGGGTGTCGTCTCCGAGCGTCAGGCCGTGGCGCATCAGCATCGGCACGTTGGCGATCGCGAACAGCATCGTCGCGGGGATGACCACCCAAACCTTGTAGATCGCCCACAGATCCCACCCGCGCTGCGGCCCGACCGCGACCGCCGCGCCGCGCCATACCGCCTCGTTGAGGAATGCCATCACGACGAAGAACCACACCCAGTTGAGCGTCAGCCGCCGCCAGCCGCTTTCGCGCAGGCCCGGATAGCTGCTGCCCATCAATTGCTGGAGCAGCGGGCGGCCGGTCGCGATGCCGAAGCCGAGCACCGCGGCGAGCAATGCATAGACGATCGTCGGCTTCATCTGGATGAAGCGCGGATCGCGGAAATACATCGTCAGCCCGCCGAACACGATCACCAGCCCGGCCGAGATCAGCAGCATCGGCGGCACGCGCCCGAGCTTCACCCTGGCGATGACCAGCGCGACGATGCTGGCGAGCACGAACACCGCGGTGGCGAGGATCACGCGCGCGAGCAGCAGCGCCTCGACCTGTTTCAGCGTCGAGAGCATCGGCGTGAAGTGCGCGACGACACCGCGCGCGACCTCGGCGGGAACGAGGAAGTTGGCGGCGAAGAACAAGGCGAGCGGGCCGTAATCGACCAGCGCGCGGATGCCGCCGTGGCCGTCCTTCTGCGGCGTGCTCATCGTTGCTTGCCCCCGTCGATCCCGGCGATGATCCGGCTGACCTCGCGCGCGTCGAACGGGCGGAGGTCGTCCATCTGCTCGCCGACCCCGATCGCGTGGATCGGCAGGCCGTAGCGCTCCGCCGCTGCGACCAGCACGCCGCCGCGCGCGGTGCCGTCGAGCTTGGTCATCACCAAGCCAGTGACGCCCGCGACTTCCTTGAAGACCTCGATCTGGCTCAGCGCATTCTGCCCGGTGGTGGCGTCGAGCACCAGCAGCACGTCGTGCGGCGCGGCGGGGTTGAGCCGGCCGAGCACGCGGCGGATCTTCGCCAGCTCGTCCATCAGCTCGCGCTTGTTCTGGAGCCGCCCGGCGGTGTCGACGATCAGCACGTCGGTGCCGATCGCGGTCGCCTGCTTGACCGCATCCCAGACGATCCCGGCGGCGTCACCCCCTTCCGGCCCGGTGACGATCGGGACGCCGATCCGCTCCGCCCAGGTCTTGAGCTGGCCGATCGCGGCGGCGCGGAACGTATCGCCCGCCGCGAGCATCACCGCATAATCCTGTTCGAGGAACAGATGCGCGAGCTTGGCGATCGTGGTGGTCTTGCCCGAGCCGTTGACGCCGATGACGAGGATCACCTGCGGGCGCGGGAAAGCATCGATACCGATCGGTTTGGCGACGTCGCGCAGCACCTTCTCGACTTCCTCGGCGACGACGAGGCGGATGCCGAGTTCCTCCATGTTGCGCTCGAACGTCCCCTCCGCCAGCCGGTCACGGACCTTGGCGGCGGTGGCGGGGCCGAGATCGGAGGCGATCAGCGCTTCCTCGACGGTGTCGAGCGTGTCGTCGTCGAGCCGCGCGCCGCCCAATCCGGCAAGGTTGCCGACCAGCCGGTCGGAGGTGCGGCGGAAACCGCCCAGCAGCTTGTCGTGCCAGCTCGTGCTCATGCGTTGCTTCCGGTAAGAAGAAGGGGGGGGCCGACCAGATGGTCGGGGGTGGCGGCGGTGATCGTCACCGCGACGATGCCGCCGATGGGAAAAGGGGCGGGCAGGCGCACCGCGCTGAAATCGGGCGCATGGCCACGGTCGCCGGGCTTTTCGACCAGCACCGGCTGGACGGTGCCGACCTGTGCGGCGAGGCGGCGGGCGAGGCGTGCCGCCGCCGCGCCCCGCCCCCGCGCGCGGCGGGTCCGCGCGCCGCGG
>NZ_CAXIAM010000008.1:0-80691 GCF_964021865.1 uncultured Sphingomonas sp. | reverse complement strand
GGCGACAGCGACCTGATGAAGCGCGCGATCCGCGACATCTACAACAAGGACATCGACGAGGTCATCGTCGAGGGCGACGACGGCTATCGTCAGGCGCGCGAATTCATGCGGCTGCTGATGCCGACGCACGCGCGAAAGGTGAAGCATTACAGCGACCCGGTGCCGCTCTATCAGCGCGCGGGCGTCGAGGATCAGCTCGCCGCGATGTACCATCCGGTCGTCCAGCTCAAGTCGGGCGGCTATCTGGTCATCAACCCGACCGAGGCGTTGGTGTCGATCGACATCAACTCAGGGAGGTCGACCCGCGAGCACAATATCGAGCAGACCGCCACCGCGACCAACCTCGAAGCGGCGCAGGAAATCGCGCGTCAGCTTCGTCTGCGCGACATGGCCGGGCTGATCGTCATCGACTTCATCGACATGGATAACGGATCGAACGTCCGTAAGGTCGAGAAGGCGATGAAGGAGGCGCTCAAGAACGATCGCGCGCGCATCCAGGTCGGCCGCATCTCGGGCTTCGGCCTGATGGAAATGAGCCGTCAGCGGCTGCGCACCGGCGTGCTCGAGGCGTCGACGCGTCCCTGCCCGCATTGCGAAGGCACCGGCTTCGTCCGTACCGCTTCGTCGTCGGGCCTGTCGGCGCTGCGGCTGATCGAGGACGAAGCGGCGCGCGGGCGCGGCTCGGTCCTGACGCTGCGGTGCAGCCAGGAAGCGGCCTTCTACGTGCTCAACCGCAAGCGTGCGGACATCGCCGAGATCGAGGATCGCTACGGCGTCACCGTCGAGATCATCCCTGACGGCGAGGAGGAAGGCGCGCGCATGTCGGTCGAGGCCAGCGGCCCGCCGCCCGCGCATCCGCCGAAGTTCGATCGTCCGATCGTCGAAGAGCCCGAGGACGATCTGGTCGAGGACGAGATCGACGAGGAGGAAGAGGCCGAGGACGAGGACACCGTCGAGCAGGTCGCCGCGCCAGAGGGCGAAGGCGGGCGTGGTGGCCGTCGCCGCCGTCGTCGTCGCGGGCGTCGCGGTCGCGATCGGGTCGAAGGTGAGGAGCAGAACGGCGAGGCCGGCGAGGAAGACGCCGACGAGGCCGAGCCGGTCGAAGCGGCCGAGGCCGAGGCCGAGCCGGACACCGCAGTCGACGCCGACGCCGGCGAGGAAGCCGAGCGCGAGGGCGGTCGTCGCCGGCGTCGCGGGCGTCGCGGTCGCCGTCGTGATGGCGAGCGTGGTGGCGAGCAGGCTGCCGAGCCGACGGCTGATGACCAGGTCGAGGTCGTCGATGATGCCGTGATCGAGCCCGAGCCGGTAGTTGCCGACGCGGTCGTCGAGGAAGCGCCCGCGGTCGAAGAGCCCGCCGCGCCGAAGACGCGTCGCCGTCCGCGCGCCCGTGTCGCCGCCGAGCCGACCCCGGCGCCGACCGCGCGCCGTGGCCGGAAGCCCGCTGCGGCGCCTGCCCCGGAACCGGTCGCCGTCGAGGAACCGGTCGCCGACGAGGCTCCCGCCAAGCCGAAGCGCACGCGCCGCAAGAAGGTCGCCGAACCGGTGGTCGACGCCGGCGATGTCGGTCCGGTCAACGACGGCCTGCCCGCCCCCGAGCCGGTTGCCGAGGAAGCCCCGGCCAAGCCGAAGCGCACCCGTCGCAAGAAGGTCGCCGAAGAGACCGCGCCCGAGCCGGCGGCAGCGGACGAGCCGGCGGCGGACGAAGCGCCTGCCGCCGAGGAACCGGCCGCCGACGCCGACCCGTCGACCGCACAGCCGCGCCGCGGCTGGTGGCAGCGCACGTTCGGCGCATAATGCGATCGGCCGGGCTTCAGCGGCGGTTCAGTCGAACCGCCGTAAGGCCCGGCCGATGAGCTTCATTCGTCTGCATCTTCATCGTCATTGCGAGCGTAGCGAAGCAATCCAGGGCGTCCTGATCCGGCCCTGGATTGCTTCGCTACGCTCGCAATGACGAAGGCAGACTTCCGGCCGATGTCTTCGCGCTCCGAGGCCCGCTCCGCGCGTCGCACGATCGCCGCCTCCACAACCATCGCTCTGGACGCGACCCACTCCTTTCCGTTCGTGCTGAGCCTGTCGAAGCACGTGCCCCGGAACGCACCCCGCCCGGTAGACAGCCCCGCCGCGCTTCCCGCCGTCATTGCGAGCGGAGCGAAGCAATCCAGCGCCACACCAGGACGCCCTGCCTCGCGTCGCGTCGTTTGCAATAATGGGGCGAGGGGTTCCGGCTCATGTCGTCATGCCATAAGACCCGCCCCATGCGCCGCCTGATCGCCGCCGTCGCCGCCACCGTCCTGCTCCTCGCACAACCCGCGCAGGCGCAATCGCTGCTGCGCGATGCCGAGACCGAGGCGCTGCTCAAGGACATGTCCGCACCGCTCGTCACCGCCGCGGGCCTGCGCCCCACTGACGTGTCGTTCGCGCTGGTCAACGACGATTCGATCAACGCCTTCGTCGCCGGCGGACAGACCGTCTACATCCACACCGGGCTGCTCCAGCAGGCCGACAGCGCCAATCAGGTGCAGGGCGTCATCGCCCACGAACTCGGCCACATCGCCGATGGCCATGTCATCACCAGCGCGCAGGGTCAGAAGCCCGCGATGGGCGTCTATCTGCTTTCGATGGTGCTTGGGCTGGCCGCGATGGCGGCGGGCGGCGGCGAGGCGGGCGCCGGCATCCTTGCCGCCGGGCAACAGGTCGCGATGGGCAAGTACCTCGCCTTCAGCCGCGTGCAGGAATCGACCGCCGATGCCTCGGCGGTGCGCTATCTCGACACCGCCGGGATCACCGGCAAGGGGATGCTGGAGTTCTTCAAGAAGCTGCAACAGCAGGAATATCGCTACGGCACGAAGAACATCGATCCCTTCATGCAGTCGCACCCGCTGTCGGGCACGCGCATCCAAACGCTGACCGCCGATCTGCAGGCGTCGAAGGCGTGGGGCAAGCCACCCAACAGCACGCTTCAGGAACGCTTCCTGCGCGTCCGCGCCAAGCTCGACGGCTATCTGATGCCGCCGCCGCAGGCGCTCCAGAAATATCCCGACAGCGATCAGACGGTGTATGCGCATTACGCGCGCGCCTACGCCTATCACCGCGCCGGCTATCCCGAGAAAGCCGATGCCGAGGCCGAGGCGCTGGTCGCCAGGGAGCCCGACGATCCCTATTTTCAGGAGATCATGGGGCAGATCCTGCTCGAAGCCGGCAAGCCGAAGCTCGCGCTCGCGCCGCTCAAGCGCGCGACCGAGGGCTCGCGCGCCAATCCGCTGATCGCCACCACCTATGGCCATGCGCTGATCGCGACCGAGGACCCGGCGAATTATGACGAGGCGAAGCGCGTGCTGCGCACCGCGGTGGCACGCGACGACGAAAATCCGTTCGCCTGGTTCCAGCTCGGCACCGTCTATGAGCTGACGGGCGACGAGGCGCGCGCCGCGCTGGCGAGCGCCGAGCGCGCGAGCATGATGGGCGACGACCGCACCGCCGGCGACCGCGCCCGCTTCGCGATGGCGGGTATTCCCAAGAACACACCCGACTGGATCCGCGCGCAGGACATTGCGATGACCGCGCAGAACGCCGTCGACAAGAATGGAAAGAAGAAGCGCCGTTGAACCGGATGATGGTGTTGGGGCTCGTCGCGATCGGACTGTTGTTCGGCGCCGGCGGCATGTGGCTCGCGGATCGCGCGGCGCCGGTGGCTGCGTCGGACGAGGCGCGCATCGGCCGCGTCGTACGCGAATATGTCCTGGCGCACCCCGAACTGATCCCGGAGGCGATCGAACGGCTGCAACAGCGCGACGCGACCCGCGCGATCGCTGCTAATCGCGGTGCGATCGAGGCACCCTATGGCAACGCATGGATCGGTAACCCGAACGCTGATGTCACCCTCGTCGAGTTTTACGACTATAATTGCGGCTTCTGCCGCGCCAGCCTGCCCACGATCGAGAAACTGGTCGCCGCCGACAAGAACCTCCGCGTCGTTTTCAAGGAACTGCCGGTGCTCGCCGACAGCAGCCGCGCCGCCGCCCGCGCCTCGCTCGCCGCCGCATCACAAGGCAAATTCAAGGGCTTCCACGACGCGCTCTACGCCGCCGGCCCGGTCAGCGACGCGACGATCGCGCAGGCCGCCCGCGCCAGCGGCGTCGATCTGTCGAAAGCGCCCGCCGACACCGAAGAAGCACTAAGCACCAACCTCGAACTCGCTCAAAAGCTTGGAATAAGTGGCACCCCCGCATGGGTGGTCGGCGATCAATTGCTCAGCGGCGCACTCCCGCTCGATCGCCTGCAGGACGCCGTGGCAAAGGCGCGCGCGTCCTAGCGGCGATCCGCTCCCTGCCCCAACCGCCACCGCAGCATCCGCACGAACGCCTCCGGCTCGTCGAGCCGGAACGCCACGCGCACGACGGCCGGCTTGCGGCGCAAGATGGACCGTGCCGGCAGCGGAATACGCAGCCGCAACACCACGTTAGGCCACGCCAGCAACGCCGCGTTGAGCGTCGCGGCGTCGCGGATTTCCTCGCCGCGCACATCGCCATCAACGCCGACGATCGCTTCCAGCGGCACGAACCGGTCGATCAGGAAGCCGGCACGCACCCGCACACCGTCGCGGGTCAGCAGGATCGGGCGGAACCGGAACGACTTGATGAGCCCCACCAGATAGACGAAGCCGACATCGCTCAGCACGAACATCACCACCGCGCCCGCTCTGCTCCAATGCGCGAGCAACAGGTGATAGACCGCCACTTCAATCGCCGACAGGATCAGCAACGCCGCGCACATCGGGGCAAGGTGGCGGTGATAGGCAAAGCCGCGCGCCGCGGCGGGGACATCCGGGGGCCCACCCCAGCGGAACAGGGCGAGATGCAACACCGTCAGCTCGGCCGTCGCGAGGCGGACCAGCATCGGCGGTAACAGCGCCGATGCCGCCCGCTCGCATCGTTCGCGCCTTCCCGCGGCTGGCGCGCGCCACGCCCGCCCCGCCGACCGCCCCGCGACCGCGACATGCCCGAGGATGACCGCCGCCATGATCGTCACCAGCCACGGCATCGCCCACAGCGTCGCGCGCAACGCCGGCGGCGCTCCCACCACGACGGTCAGGCACGCCCCCGCAAGCGTCCCCAGCACCACCCGCACGGTCGGCTTGCGATCCGTCCGGGCGAGCAGCGCCAGTGTCATCGTGTCGGCAACGATCCACAGGAACAACAGCAGCGCCGGCAGCGGATAGGCGGCGGCGAGCGTGGTCCGCGCCGCCAGCCCCGCGCCCGCGACGATGGCGACGGGCGCCACGATCGTCGCGATCCGTCGTCCGCTGCGATCCGCCGTCACCGCCGTCATCCGCTCTACCTCAAGGTCATAACGCCATCATCTTCCCATAGACTTCCCATCCCGTCATCACCATCTGCGCACCACAAAACAGGGTCGGACGAACCGTCGACGATCCCGGGCGTCGATCGTCAGCAACAAGGGGGCGCAATGCCGGAACCGATTCTCACCGTCGCAGGTGTGTCGAAGACCTACAAGAACGGCCCGACCGCGCTCGGCACGGTCGACCTGACCGTCAACCGCGGCGAGATCTTCGCGCTGCTCGGGCCGAACGGCGCGGGCAAGACGACGCTCATCAGCATCATCTGCGGGATCGTTACCCCCAGCGCCGGTACTGTCACCGTCGCCGGGCATGACGTGACCCGCGACTATAAGGCCGCGCGCCGCGCGATCGGACTGGTGCCGCAGGAGCTGGCGACCGACCAGTTCGAAAGCGTACTCGCCACGGTCACCTTTTCGCGGCGGCTGTTCGGCCGCTCGGGCCATTCCGACTATATCGAACAGGTGCTGCGCGACCTGTCGCTGTGGGAAAAGCGGCATGCCAAGATCAAGGACCTGTCGGGCGGGATGAAGCGCCGCGTGCTGATCGCCAAGGCGCTGGCGCACGAGCCGCAGATCCTGTTCCTCGACGAGCCGACCGCCGGCGTCGACGTCGCGCTGCGCCGCGACATGTGGAAGCTGGTGCACCGGCTGCGCGAACAGGGCGCGACGATCATCCTGACCACCCATTATATCGAGGAAGCCGAGGAGATGGCCGATCGCGTCGGCGTCATCACCGGTGGCAAGCTGCTGCTGGTCGAGGAAAAGAACGCGTTGATGGCCAAGCTCGGCAAGCGCCAGATGGACCTGACCCTGGTCGAACCGATGACCGCGATCCCGCCGGCCTTGTCCGACTGGCCGCTGACGATCGAGGACGAGGGGCACACCTTGCGCTACATCTTCGATGCCAAGGCCGAGGATACCGGCATCCCGCGGCTGCTAGAACGACTGGCGCAGCAACATATCGCCTTTCGCGATCTCGAAACGCGCAAGTCGAGCCTTGAAGACATCTTCGTCGATCTGGTGGGAGAACGCGCATGAACCTGCATGGGATCTGGGCGATCTATCGCTTTGAGATGGCGCGGTTCGGGCGGACGATCTGGACCAGCCTCGCGACGCCGGTCATCACCACCACGCTCTATTTCATCGTCTTCGGCGCGGCGATCGGGTCGCAGATGCGCGGCGTGGACGGCGTCAGCTACGGCGCGTTCATCGTGCCCGGGCTGATGCTGCTGACGATCTTCTCGGAGAGCATCTTCAACGCCAGCCTCGGCATCTACATGCCGAAATTCACCGGCACGATCTACGAATTGTTATCGGCTCCCCTGTCGCCGATCGAAACGGTGCTCGGCTATGTCGGCGCGGCGGCGACCAAGTCGATGGTGATCGCGCTGGTGATCTTCGCCACCGCGCATCTGTTCGTCGATCTGCATGTCGCGCATCCGCTGCTGATGCTACTCTACCTGCTACTGGTCACCGCCAGCTTCGCGCTCTTCGGTTTTTGCCTCGGCATCTGGGCGAACGGCTTCGAACAATTGCAGGTGATCCCGCTGCTCGTCGTCACCCCGCTGACCTTCCTCGGCGGCGCCTTCTACTCGCTCGACGTGCTGCCCGAACCGTGGCGGACGGTGACCTTGTTCAACCCGGTCGCCTATCTCATCAACGGCTTCCGCTGGACGTTCTTCGGACAGAGCGACGTATCGTTCGTGACGTGCATTGCGGTGACGCTGGGGTTCGCGGCGCTGTGCCTTACCGCGGTGGTGACGATCTTCCGCACCGGCTGGCGCCTGAAGAGCTGATCGCGCGCATCGTCACCCGCCGAAAGAAGCGGGATGCGGGATCAAGTCCGGAACGACGAAGCCAGACAGGTGGCCGATGAACGTCGATCGGCCGCGGCGCCGCTAACCGGCCGCCCGGTCAGTCGACCCGCAACGTGTCGTAGACCGTTACCTTGCGCCACAACGGCTCGCACTCGGCGACGAACTTCTGGTGGATCGGATGGTCCTGATAGGCCTTCTGGTCGGGCACGCTGTCGAAGAACATCAGCTCCGAAACCTGATAGCTGCCGTCGACCACGTCGCGCGCCTCGGTATCCGCCGGCACGCCGATATGCAGCGCCCGGATCACCGGGATCGCCGCCAGCGTGCGCAGCCCGGCGATCAGGCGGTCGCGATCGGCGGTCGAGGTCGGATTCTTGAGCCAGAAGAACACATGATGCACCACCTTGGCCGGGACCGGCGCGGCGGTCGCCTGCGCCTCGCCACCCGAAAGAGCGCCAACCATCCCCGCGCCGCCGATCGCCATCATCGCCATCATCTCCCTGCGTCCCGCATCCACGACCTGTCTCCCGTACGTCGCAGCGGGATGTGCCTTGCGCGGCAAGGACTTGCCAGCGCCAAATAGTCGTACGGCGCGGCAGGATCGCTCCTGCCGCGCCGTACGTCAGCCCGGAAAAGGCCGGTCCGCGCTCAGGCGGTGCGCGTCCCTGACAGCGGGAAGCTGCCGAACGCACCCGCGCCGACGCTGCCGGTGATCGTGTCGCCGTCCACCGTCGCGGTGATGTCGAGCGTCATCGGCATCGGCACCGTCATCTGCTGCTTCCAGGCCAGCGTGTTGCCGTCGACGGTGCCGTTGACGTCCGACGCCCCCATCGCGCCCGATGCCTGCCCGGTGAACGCATCGCCCGACTGCGTGACGGTCAGCGTCAGCTTCTGATCGCCGAGCGGCGACTTCACCGTGCAATCGTAGGTACCATCCACTCCGGCCATCGTGTTACTCCTTACTTGGCGGCGCGCGCCGGAGGCGTTCCGGCCACCGCGGCAGCCGGCATGACCTCGACCGGCAGGCCCAGCGAGTCAAGCTGCGGCTTCACCTTTGCCGCCTCGCCGACCACCACCCAGACGAACTTCGCCGGATCGATCGCCGCCTTGGTCGCGGCGGTCACCTGCGGCAGCGTCAGCGCACGATATTTCTGCGTGATCGTCGCATAATAATCGTCGGGGCGCTTGTAGAGGTCGTTGGCCTGCATCGCGGTCAACACGTCGTCCGAGGTCTCGAAATTGCCCGACAACGAGCGCGTGCCGGCGTTGATCGCGCGGGTGAACTCTTCCTGCGTCATCGGCTTGCTGGTCAGGAACTGAGTCACGTCACTGCGCAGCGCCGCGACCGACGGGCCGGTCTGGTCCGCCTGCACCGGCGCGTACATCACATAGGGCGCCGCCTCGGCGTTGCGGCTGAAATTGCCGCGCACCCCGTACGACCAATGCTTGTCCTCGCGCAGGTCCATATTGAGCCGCCCCAGGAAGCTGCCGCCCAGCGCGTCGTTGCCGACCTGCACCGGCAACAGATCGTCGGTGCCCTTCAGCCCGGTCTGCACGCCTGCCGCGATCATCGACTGCGGGCTGGCGGGGCGGTCGACCAGCACGATCCGCGGCGATACCGATGTGACCGCGGGCGGGAACGTCTTCGCACCGGCCGCACCGGCCGGCTTCCAGTCGCCGAACCGCGCCTCCATCACCTGCCGGATCTCGGCGAGCGGCCGGTCGGAGACGACGAAGATCTTCGCCTTGTCCGGCCGCAGCCACGCCTGCTGGAATGCGATCAGCTCGGCGCGGGTCAGCCCCTGCACCGCTGCCGCATCGCCCGCTCCCTGCGCCTTGGCGTAGGGCGAGCCCGGGCCCACCAGCTTCGGCAGCACACGCTGCACCAGGCCTTGCGGGCTCGTCAGCTCCTGCGCGATCTCGGCGAGTTGCTGCGACTTGACGCGCGCCAGCTCGCTCTCCGGGAAGGCGGGCGTCCGCGCGATGTCTGCCCACAATTCCGTACCCGCTTCGAGGTTGGCGCTCGGCACGCGCAGCGACAGCGTCGTGCGATCCGGGCTGCTCCCGCTCGAGATCGATGCGCCCAGCCGCTCGCGTGCCTCGGCGATCTGGATCGAGTTGAGCCGCTTCGTGCCCTCGTCCATCATCGCCAGCGTCAGTTGCTGCGTGCCCAGCTTGTCCGCGACATCGGCGGCAACCCCCGCGTCGAAGCTGAGCACCGCCTGCGTGATCGGCACCACCGAACGATTGGCGTAGACCAGCTCGATGCCGTTCGACAGGCGGGTACGCTCGACGGTCGGGAACGACAGTCCGGCGACCTCGCCGACCGCCGGGATCGGGCCGCGCGTGCCCTTCGCCGGCGGTTCGGGTGCCTCGACCACCTTGGCCGGCGGCACCGCCTTCGATTCGGCATAAGCGTCGCGATCGCCGTTGACGATGTCGAGCTGGTAGGACGGGCGCGTCAGCCATTTGGCCACCGCCGCCTTAACGGTTGCCGGACTCTGCGCCGCCAGCGCGGCCAGCTGCTTTTTGTAGAAGCCCGGATCGTTCGAATACAGCGCGCCTTCGGCCAGCGCGGTCGCCTTGCCGCCGAAGCCGCCGACCGCCTCCAGCCCGTCGATGCGGTTCGACACCGTGCTGGTCACGTAGCGGTTGACCTCGTCCGCGGTCGGACCGTTCTTGACGAAGTCGGCGACCAATTGGTCGATCCGCGCCGAAACGGTCGCGGGATCGACGCCGGGGCGGACGATCGTGGTGATCTGGAAAGTGCCGACCTGCGCGAACGGCTCATATTCCGCCGACGCCTGCACCGCCAGCTTCTCGCCCTTCACCAGCACGTTGTCGAAGCGCGAACTGGCCAGCCCGCCGAGCACGCCCGCCGCGACTTCCAGTGCGGCGGCGTCCTTGTCGTTCAGGCCGGGCACCGCCCATTCCTTCATGATGAGGGTCGCAGCGACGCGGTCCTTCATCACTTCCTTCGCCGGCCCCGGCAGCGATGCGGGGATCGGCGCGGGCGGCGCGACGCTCTTCGGCCCGGCGGCGATCGCGCCGAAATACTTCTCGACCAGCGGCCGGGCGGTTGCGACATCGACGTCGCCCGCCAGCACCAGCACCGCATTGTTCGGCCCGTAATGGCCCTTGAACCAGTTCTTGACGTCGGCGAGGCTCGCCTGGTCGAGATCGGCCATCGAACCGATCGTCGTATGGCCATACGGATGCGTCGCGGGGAACAGCCCCTCGGTCGCCTTATAGCGGAGCAGGCCATAAGGCTGGTTGTCGCCTTGCCGCTTCTCGTTCTGCACCACGCCGCGCTGCTCGTCGAGCACGCCCTGCGTGATCGCGCCGGTCAGATAGCCCATCCGGTCCGACTCGAGGAACAACGCGCGCGCCAGCGCCGCGGTCGGCACCGTCTCGAAATAATTGGTGCGGTCGAAATAGGTCGTGCCGTTGAAGTCGGTCGCGCCGACCTGTTGCAGCGGCTCGAAGAAGTCGCCCGGCGCGTTCTCGCTGCCGTTGAACATCAGATGCTCGAACAGATGCGCGAACCCGGTCTTGCCCTGCGGTTCGTGCTTCGACCCGACATCGTACCAGACGCTGACCGCGACGATCGGCGCCTTACGGTCGGTATGGACGATCACGCGCAGTCCGTTCTTCAGCGTAAACTGCTGATACGGAATGTCGACCGCCTTCACCAGCTGCGACACCGGCGCGGGCGCGGCAGCCGGAGTGTTCTGAGCCAGAACGGGGGTCGTCAAAGCCGCCAGTGCCGATCCGGCAGCCAGGAATGCGCGATAAGCCAACGTTGATGCTCCCCCGGGGAAATGAAGTGTCGCGCGAAACCATAGCGAGCGGGTCGACCGCCGCAAGCGCGACGACTGATCCACCCGCAGCAATGTTACGAAACAAAGACGTTGACTGCTCCGGCAATAGTTGCCAAGGCAACGGTCATGAGCTTCTACGATCCCGAGACCTACACGCCGGAACGCGCGATCGGTTACCTTATCAAGTCGTGCAATCAGACGATGACGGTGCTGCTCGATCGCCTGCTGGCCCAGGAGGAACTGAACTCGTCGCAATGGTCGGCGATGATGACCATCCATCATGGCGAGGCGCCGACCTGCGCCGCGCTGGCCCGCGGGATGGCGCACGACAAGGGCGCGATGACGCGGCTGATCGACACGCTGGAGGAAAAGGGGCTGGTCGAGCGGACCCGCTCCGCCGACGATCGCCGCGTGGTGCACTTATCGCTGACCGCGGCGGGGCGCGCCGTGACGCTGCGCTGCCGTGACATGGTCGTCGACCATTGGAACCGCTGCTTTACCGGCTGGCCCGACGCCGAGGTCGAGACGCTGATCGCGCAGATGCAGAAGCTGCGCTGCACGCTGGAGGACATTGCCACATGCCCCTGACACCGCCTGCCCACCGCGCTGCCCGGCCGCGCGCGCTGTGCAGCCTTGCGCGCGCGCGCGCCGGGCTCGCCGCGGCGGTGGCGCTCTTGTTCGCCGGATGCGCCGCCCCTGCCTCGCACACCTCGGTGGCCGCAACGACGCCCGCGACGCTCGCGCTCGCCGGCCCTTCGGTGCAGCTCGCCCCCGATTGGTGGCATGCGATCGGCGATCCGCAGCTCGACCGGCTGGTCGCCGACGCGCTGGCCGGCAATCCCTCGCTGGAGATCGCCGCGGCGCGCGTCCGTCAGGCGCAGGCCGCGCTCGAACGACAGGATGCCGAGCGCCGCCCCTCGGTCGATCTCGACGCGCAGGTGCAGGGCTCGCGCCTGTCGGGCAATTACACGATCCCGCCGCCCTTCGCCGGCACGGTCCGCGCGCTCGGCACCGCACAGGCCGGACTGTCGTGGAACCTCGACCTGTTCGGGCGGCAAAAGGCGGCGATCGAGGCTGCCGCCGCGCAGACGCGCGCCGCCGGCTATGACGTCGCCGCCGCGCGGCTGATGCTCGCGGGTGCGGTCGTGCAGAACTACGTCGAGGTCGCACGCGCCGAACGCCGCGCCGCGATCGCCGCCCGCACGATCAAGGCGCGCGAAGGCTCGCTGTCGCTGGTGCAGGCGCGCGAGCGCAGCCAGCTCGCCAGCCGCATCGACGTTACCGCCGCCGGAACGCTGCTGGCGCAGGCACGGCTCGCGCTGGTGCAGGCGCAGGCGGCGCGCGTGCTCGCCACCAACGCGCTGGCGGCGCTCGCCGGGCGCGGCAGCGATTATGCCGCGACGATCGGCGCGACGCATCTCGCGAGCGACACTGCCTTGCCGGTGCCGACCGCGATCCCCGCCGATCTGCTGGCGCGCCGCGCCGACATCGCCGCGGCACAGGCGCGGATCGCCGCCGCCGGGGCCGAGCGACAGGTCGCACGCCGCGCTTTCTATCCCAACATCAACCTGTCGGCGCTGGTCGGGCTTCAGGCGATCGGCTTCGGTAATTTCGTCGACCTCGACTCCGGCACCGCGGGTGGCGGCGCGGCGCTCCATCTGCCGCTGTTCGACAGCGGGCGCCGCCGCGCCGATCTGGCCGGCGCCACCGCCGCGCTCGACGTCGCGACCGCGCAATATAATGACGCGGTCGTCACCGCGGCGCGACAGGTCGCCGACGCCATCGCGCAGGTCCGCGCCACCGACACCGCGCGCGTCAGCCAGCGTCAGGTGACCGCCGGCTTTGCGGAAACCAACCGCCTCAACACGATCCGCGTCGCCAGCGGGCTGAACAGCCGGCTCGACCTGGTCGACAACGACGTCCGCCTGCTCGACGCCGAGCTGGCCGACGCCAGCCTCTCCATCGACGCGCTCGCCGCGCGCGCGCAACTCGCCACCGCTCTGGGCGGCGGCTTCGACCCCGTTCAGGACGCTGCCCGATGACCGACACCGCCACGCCCGCTCCGACGCCCGCCCCTGCTCCCACCGGCAAGCCCGCCGCGCGTCGCCGTGCGCTCACCATCCTCGCGGTGCTGGTCGCGATCGCCGCCATCGTCTGGGCGGTGATGCACTTCTTCTTCAGCCCGCCCGAACAGGAAACCGACGATGCGTATGTCGCCGGGGACGTGGTCGCGGTCACTGCGCGCGATCCCGGCACCGTCACCGCGCTGCGCGCCGACAACACGCAGGCGGTCAAGGCCGGGCAGCCGCTGATCGATCTCGATCCGACCACCGCCGACGTCAACGTCGCCGCCGCCGCCGCCGAGCTGGCGCGCGCGGTCCGCAGCACGCGCGCCGACTTCACGCGCGTCGGGCAGAGCGACGCCGGAATCGTCCAGGCGCAGGCCGAACTGTCGCGCACGCAGGCCGATTATGCGCGCCGCCGCTCCGCCGCCGCGCAGGGCGCGGTCTCGGGCGAGGAGCTGTCGCACGCCGCCGATGCGGTGAAGGTCGCAGCCGCCAACCTGCGCCTCGCACGCGAACAACGGCGGCAGGCGCAGGCGACCGTGCAGGGCACCGACGTCGACACCAACCCCGCGGTGCTAAGCGCGATCGCCGCCTATCGCCGTGCCGCGATCACGCGCAGCCACATGCACATGACCGCGCCGATCGCCGGCGTGGTGGCGCAACGCACGGTGCAGGTTGGGCAACAGGTCAACGCCGGCACCCCGCTGATGGCGATCGTCCCGCTCGACCGTGTGTGGGTCGACGCCAACTTCCGCGAGACGCAGCTCAAGGATGTCCGCATCGGGCAGCCGGTCGAGCTGACCTCCGACATGTACGGCGGCGACGTGAAGTTTCACGGCCGGGTTGTCGGCCTGTCGGCGGGCAGCGGCAACGCCTTCGCCTTGCTCCCGCCGCAGAACGCCAGCGGCAACTGGATCAAGATCGTCCAGCGCCTGCCCGTCCGCATCGCGCTCGATCCGCGCGAGCTTCGTCAACATCCGCTGCGCGTCGGCCTCTCGGTGAAGGCGACGATCGACACCGCCGACACGCGCGGCGCGCAACTCGCGCAGGCCGCGACGACACCGTATCAGGGCGATACGACCACCGGCACGGACCCGAAGGTCGAGGCAGCGATCCGCCGCATCGTGGCGGCGAACCGGTAATGAGCCGCCTGCCCCTTCGTCAGCCCCCCGCCCCTCTTCGTCATTCCCGCGAAGGCGGGAATCCAGCGCTTCTGGAGCGTCGGAACGATGCCGCACGCCAATCAAGCTCCTCCCCTTTAGGGGAGGGGTTGGGGTGGGGCATATCCTCGAACATCAGCCTCGCAAGTATCCCCCACCCCCCGGCCCCTCCCCTGAAGGGGAGGGGTGAATTCACCTATCGCCATTCCGCGCGGGCCTCGCACCCCCGGCGTGTCTGGATTCCCGCCTCCGCGGGAATGACGGACGGGGGTTCGAGGCATGGCTAGCGCACCCCCCGCCGGCCCCCCGCCGCTCACCGGCGCGCGGCTCGGCGTCACCGCGCTGGCACTCGCGCTCGGCACCTTCATGATGGTGCTCGACTCGACGATCGCCAACGTCTCGCTCCCCACGATCGCCGGCAATCTCGGCGTATCCAGCGACAATTCGACATGGGTCGTCACTGCGTTCGCGGTCGCAAACGGCGTCGCGGTGCCGCTCACCGGCTGGCTGATGCGCCGCTTCGGCGTGGTACGTGTCTTCTGCACGTCGGTCGGCCTGTTCACGCTCGCCTCGTTCCTGTGCGGCATCGCCTGGGACCTGCCGTCGCTGATCCTGTTCCGCGTCATGCAGGGGGCAGTGTCGGGGCCGATGATGCCGGGCAGCCAGGCGTTGCTGATCGCGATCTTCCCGTCGGACAAGCGCTCCACCGCGCTCGGCATCTGGTCGATGACGACGCTGGTCGCGCCGATCATGGGGCCGATCCTCGGCGGCTACATCTCCGACAATTATCACTGGTCGTGGATCTTCCTGATCAACGTCCCCTTCGGGATCATCACCGCTTTCATCTGCTGGACGCGGCTGCGCGATCGCGAGACGCCGACCATGCAATTGCCGATCGACACCGTCGGGCTCGGCTTGCTGGTGCTGTGGGTCGGGTCGTTGCAGGTGATGCTCGATCTCGGCAAGAACGCCGACTGGTTCAACGATCCGCTGATCGTCGTGCTGTCGATCGTCGCGATCATCGGGTTCGTCGCCTGGGTGATCTGGGAACTGACCGACGCCAATCCGACCGTCGACCTGACCTTGTTCGCGCGCCGCAACTTCTGGATCGGCAATCTCGCCTTCTCCTTGGGTTATGCGGTGTTCTTCGCCAACATCCTGATCCTGCCGCTTTGGCTGCAGACTCAGATGGGCTACACCGCCACCTGGGCCGGGCTGGTCGCCGCACCTAGCGGGCTGGTGGCGGTGATCCTCACCCCGCTGATCGCGCGGCTGTCGGGCAAGATCGACGCGCGCATCCTCGCCACGGTCGCCTTCGCCGGCTTCGCGATCAGCTACTGGATGCGCTCGGGCTTCACGACGCAGGCGACGTTCTTCGACCTGATGTTGCCGTTGCTGGTGCAGGGCGTGTCGATGGCAACCTTCTTCCTCGCGATGCTCACGATCCTGCTCGACGGCATTCCGCCCGAGAAGATTCCGTCGGCGACCGGCATCTCGAACTTCGGCCGGATCGTCGCCGGCGGGTTCGCCGCCTCGCTGATCTCGACCGCGTGGGACCGGCGCGAGGCGCTCCACCAATCGCGGCTGGCGGAGGCGATCGGCAACGGCATGGGGTGGCAGATGGCGGCGGACAATCTGCAGAAGCTGGGCATGACGACGCAGCAAGCCGCGGCGGCGGTGACGCGGCAGATGGTCGGGCAGGCGTATCTGCTGTCCTCGACCGACCTGTTCCGGCTGTCGGCATGGCTGGCGGCGGTGCTGATCGTGCCGATCTGGCTCTGCCGCCGCCCGAAGCCGCAGCATGGCCCGGTAGCGGCGGACTGATCTTCTTCCTGCCACTGCGAGCGCAGCGAAGCAATGACGAAGGGCTTCCGTATCGCCGGTAACGATCCTACCCTGCGAACATGACCGATTTCGCCGCCACCCGCGCACTGTTCCACTTGCCCGAAGGCGTGATCTACCTCGACGGCAACTCGCTCGGCCCGCTCCCCGTCGCCGCCGAGGCCCGCGCCGCGCAGGTACTCCGCGCCGAATGGGGCGATCGCCTGATCCGCGCATGGAACGAGGCGGACTGGACGACCTTGCCCGCGCGCGTCGGCGACCGGATCGCGCGGCTGATCGGCGCGCCGGTCGGCACCGTCACCACTGGCGACACGCTGTCGATCAAGGTCTTCCAAGCGCTCGCCGCCGCGCTCGCGCTCCGCCCCGATCGCCGCATCGTCCTTTCGGACACCGGCAATTTCCCGACCGACCTCTATATCGCTGACGCTTTGACGCAGGCGCTGAACCGCGGGCTCGAGGTAAAGGTCGTCGCCCCCGAGGACGTCGCCGACGCGATCGACGAGCATGTCGCGGTCGTCATGCTCACGCAGGTCGATTACCGCACCGGCCGCCTCCACGACATGACCGCGCTCACCGCCCGCGCGCATGCCGTCGGCGCGCTGACCGTCTGGGACCTCGCGCACTCGGCGGGCGCACTCCCGATCGACCTCACCGCCGCGCGCGCCGATTTCGCGGTCGGCTGCACCTACAAATATCTGAACGGCGGCCCGGGCGCGCCGGCCTTCATCCACGTCGCCCCCGAACACGCCGATGCGGCGCACCCGATCCTCGCCGGCTGGTTCGGGCACGACGCGCCGTTCGCGTTCGAGCGCGGCTACCGCCCCGCCCCGGGGGTCGAGCGGATGCGCGTCGGCACCCCGCCGATCGTCGCGCTGTCGATCCTCGACGCCGCGCTCGACGCCTGGGAGCACGTCGACATGGCCGACCTGCGCACCGCCTCGATCCGCCTCTCGGAGCGCTTCATCCGCGACATCGAGGCGCATTGCCCGCAACTCACCCTCGCCTCCCCGCGCGACCCGCAGGCGCGCGGCAGCCAGGTGAGCTTCACGCACCCGCACGCCTATCCGGTCATGCAGGCGCTGATCGCGCGCGGCGTGATCGGCGACGTCCGCGCGCCCGATGTGCTGCGTTTCGGCTTCACCCCGCTCTACCTGACCGAGGACGACGTTGCACAGGCCGCCGCGATCCTCGCCGACATCCTCGCCACCGACGAATGGGACCAGCCGCACTTCCACCGCCGCGCGAACGTGACATGACCGCCACCCACCACGACGCCGAGCTGAACTTCACCGACCGCATGGGCTACGGCGATTACCTCGCGCTCGACCGCGTGCTGGACGCGCAGCACCCGCTGAGCGACGCGCACGACGAACTGCTGTTCATCATTCAGCACCAGACCAGCGAATTGTGGATGAAGCTGGCGGTCCACGAACTCGAAAGCGCGCGCGACGCGATCCTGTCGGGCGCGCTGCCACAGGCGTTCAAGCTGCTGGCGCGCGTGTCGCGGATCCTCGAACAACTCAACGGCGCGTGGGACGTGCTGCGCACGATGACGCCCAGCGATTACACCACCTTCCGCGATGCGCTCGGCCAATCCTCGGGCTTCCAGTCGTGGCAGTATCGCGCGATCGAATATCTGTGCGGCAACCGCACCGCCGCGACGCTCGGCCCGCACCGCCACCGCCCGGCGACGCTCGCGCGGCTGGAGGCGATCCTCGCCGCGCCGAGCATCTACGACTCCGCGCTAACCCGACTCCACGCCGCCGGGCTGCTCGCCGATCCGACACGCGACTGGCGCACGCCGCATCAGCCCGACGACGCGGTGACCGCCGCCTGGGCGACCGTCTACCGCGACCCGCAAGCGCAATGGCCGCTCTACGAGCTTGCCGAAAAGCTGGTCGATCTGGAGGATTACTTCCGCCGCTGGCGCTTCAACCACGTCACCACTGTCGAGCGCGTGATCGGCCTCAAGCGCGGCACCGGCGGCACGGCGGGCGTATCCTATCTCCGCCGGATGCTGGAGGTGGAGCTGTTTCCCGAACTCTGGGCGGTGCGCACGCAATTGTAGCAGCCCGCAACCGTAACGACCTGAGACAAAGAGGATCGATCTGATGAAGACCTTGCTGCGCGCCTCCGCGGCGCTGCTGTTCGCCGCGCCCGCCGCCGCCCAGAATCCGGCGAACACCCCGCCGAACACCCAGGCGGTGCCGCTCGGCCGCCTGTCCGACGCCGCCCGCCCGACCGCCTATCGCCTCGCGCTGACCATCGACCCCGCGCAGCCGCGCTTCACGGGCCATACCGAGATCGACACGCAGGTCGCGCGCGCCACGCGCGCGCTCTACCTGCACGGCAACGATCTCAAGGTCACCCGCGTCACCGCCGCTTCCGGCACGCGCACGCTTGCCGCGCGCTACACACAGGTCGATGCCTCGGGCGTCGCACGGCTCGACTTCGACGGCGAGTTGCCCGCCGGCCGCGTCACGCTCACGTTCGACTATGACGCCCCGTTCATGCCCGGGGGCGAAGGACTGTACCGCGCCAAGGTCGGCGACGACTGGTACGCCTGGACGCAATTCGAGCCGATCGACGCACGCCGCATGTTCCCGTCGTTCGACGAACCTGGGTTCAAGACGCCGTTCACGCTGTCGATCACCGCGCCGACCGCGCAGAAGGTGTTCGCCAATACCCCCGAGGTCGCGCACGGCACCGCGGGCGGCGGACTGACCGTCCACACATTCGCCACGTCGAAGCCGCTCCCGACCTATCTGGTCGCGCTTGCGGTCGGCGCGTTCGACGTCGTCCCCGGCAACGCCCCCGCCAATGCGGTGCGCAAGGCCGCACTCCCGTACAGCGCGATCGCCACCAAAGGTCAGGCACCGCGCCTGCAACTCGCCGCCAGCGAAGGGCCGAAGATCCTCGCGCTCCACGAAGACTATTTCGGCATCCCTTATCCGTTCGAGAAGCTCGACCAGATCGCCTCGCCGGTGATGAGCGGCGCGATGGAGAATGCCGGGCTGGTCACTTACAACGACACGCTGCTGCTGCTGTCACCCGACGCGCCCGCCGCGCAGCGCCGCGACTTCGGCATGGTCGTCGCGCACGAACTCGCGCACCAGTGGTTCGGCGACCTCGTCACGCCGACCTGGTGGACCGACATCTGGCTCAACGAGAGCTTCGCCGAATGGGCCGGCAACCGCGTCGGCGAACTCTGGCAGCCCGGCCTCGGCACCGAAGTCGGTCAGTTTGCCGAGGCGCTGGCGGCAATGGACACCGACAGCCAATCGGTCGGTCGCCCGATCCGACAGGAGATCAAGCGTAACGACGAGATCGCCAGCGCCTTCGACTCGATCACCTATCAAAAGGGTGGTCAGGTGCTGACGATGGTCGAGCGCTATCTTGGCCCCGACCGTTTCCGCCGCGGGGTGCAATATCACCTCAATCGCTTCCGCTACGGCAACGCGAACGCTGAGGATTTCTTCGCTTCGATGGCCAAGGGCTCGGGCGACGCCGGGATCGTGCCCGTCTTCCGCAGCTTCGTCGAACAGACCGGCGTCCCGGTCATCAGCATCCGGCAGGACGGTACCGGCTGGCGGCTCGCACAGGCTCGCTACCGCCCGATCGGCGTCGCCGGGATCGCGCCGCAGACATGGAACGTCCCCGTCTGCGCGCGGCAGGGCACGACGCGCAGTTGCACGCTGCTGACCGGCGCGACCGGCACGCTCGCGCTCAAGGGCAGCGGCGTGGCGATCCCCAATGCCGATGGCGCGGGCTATTGGCGCTACAGCCTCGACGATGCCGGGTGGCAGACGCTGATGGCCGGCGCCGCCGCGCTCCCGGCACGCGAAGCGATGGCGGCGGCCGACAGCCTGTGGGCGGACTTCACCGCCGGCAACGCCAGCTTCGCGCGCGTCGTGGCGAGCGCGCGCATCCTCGCCGATCATCGCGAACGCTCGGCCACCCTGCTGCTGCCCTCGGCGATCGACGGGGTCGAGCGCTTCCGGCTCACCCCCGCCGCCGACGCCGGGCTGCGCCGCCTCGCCGGCGCATTGTCGCTGCCACGGCTGCGCAGCCTCGGCGCGCTCCGGCTGACCACCGGCGCATACGCCGGCGAAGAAACCGGGCAGAGCCAATTGCGCCAGTCGCTCGTCTCCTATGCCGCGTTCGTCGCCAAGGACGCGGAGGTACGCCGGCAGCTCACCACCGCCGCACAGGCCTCGCTAGGCGGCGACGCACAGGCGCTCGACCCGAGCTATCGCGCGGTCGCGTTCGTCGTGGCGGTGCAGGATCTCGGCGTCCCGTTCATGGACCAGCTCCGCACCGCGCTGCTCGCCAGCACCGATCCGCTGTTCCGCCAGCAGGCGGTGCGCGCGCTCGGCGCGGCCGATACGCCCGCCGCGGTCACCCGCGCGCTGGCGCTCACCGAGGATCAGGCGCTGCAATCGAGCGAACGCGTCGCGATCCTGCGCACGCTCCCTAATCGCCCGGTCGGACGCGACGCGGTGTTCGCGCGGCTCCAGCAGGATTTCGACGCGGTCGCGGGCACCATCCCCGCGTTCAGCCGCCCGCGCCTGCCGTTGTCGTTTGCGGGCTATTGCAGCGCGGACAAGGCCGCCGCGGTCGAGGCGCTGTTCCGCCCGAAGCTGTCGGTGCTCGGCGGCGGCGCGCTCGAACTCGGCCAGACGCTCGACGCGATCAACCAGTGCGTCGCGCTGAAGGCCGCCAAGGGCGCGGAGATCGAAACGGTGCTGACGAAGGCGGAATAGTCAAAGCCCCTCCCCCTCGGGGGAGGGGTTGGGGTGGGGCAGTCACAGGCGCTGTTCTCGGTGAGACACAGCCCCACCCCCGTCCCCTCCCCCGAGGGGGAGGGGTGATGCATCTTCGCCTACTTAGGCTCTACCCCTGCATGTCCTCCAGCTCGCGCCCGCGCGTCTCGTGCACCATCTTGCGCACGAAGAAGAACGAGATTGCCGCGAACACCGCATAGCCGGTGTACGTCACCGCCAGCCCCGGCGACACCGCCAGCGCCGGGAAGCTCACCGAGATCGCCGCATTCGCGATCCACTGCGCGAAGCCGGCGACCGCCAGCCCCGAACCACGGATCTGGTTCGGGAACATCTCGCCCAGCATTACCCACATTACCGGGCCCCAGCTCGCGTTGAAGAAGATCACATATAGGTTCGCCGCGATCAACGCGATCACGCCGTTGTTGCCCGGCAGGCTCACCGCCCCCGCCGCATCGGTGACCGCGGTCGAAAATGCCCAGGCGACCACCGCCAGCGTCACCGCCATGCCGGCCGATCCGATCAGCAGCAGCGGCTTGCGCCCGATCCGGTCGACGGTGAAGATCGTGAACACGCACGCCGCGATCGACAGCACGCCCGACAGGATGTTGGTCTGCAGCGCATAATCCTCGGAGAAGCCGACCGCCTCCCACAGGGTCGCGCCATAATAGAAGACGACGTTGATCCCGACGAGTTGCTGGAACACCGCCAGCCCGATCCCCGCCCAGACGATTGGCCGGATCTTGCCGCTGGTACGGTCCTTGAGGTCGGACAGCTTGGGGCGGTGCTGATCGGCGGCCAGGCTGCCGCGGATCTCGCGCACCTTGCGGTCGGCCTCGGCGGTGCCGAACAGCCGCGTCAGCACCTTGTGCGCGTCTTCTTCGCGCCCGCGCGCGACCAGATAGCGCGGGCTTTCCGGGATGACGAGCAACGCGAGCAGATACACGAGCGCCGGGATCGCCTGCAGCCAGAACATCCACCGCCAGGCGGTGAAGCCGAACCAGAAGCTCGCCGTCGACCCGCCCGCATAGCGCGCCAGCGCGAAGTTGGCGACGAACGCGCCGGTCAGCCCGGTGATGATCATCACCTGCTGCAAGCTGGAGAGCCGCCCGCGGATCGCCGCTGGCGTCACCTCGGAGATATAGACCGGCGAGATGACGCTCGCCGCGCCGACGCCCAGCCCGCCGACGATGCGTGCGAGGATGAAGATCACCGACGACGACGCCGCGCCCGCGACCAGCGCGCTGATCAGGAACAGGAACGCCGACACCATCATCACACCGCGCCGCCCGATCCGGTCGGCGAGCCGCCCGGCCCCGAATGCACCGATCGACGAACCGATCAGGATCGCGCCGACATTGACGCCGATTCCCAGCTTGCCGAGGTCGAAGGCGCTTTCCAGCCCCTTCTGCGTGCCGTTGATGACCCCCGAGTCATAGCCGAACATGAAGCCGCCGATCGTCGCCACCGCGACGATCGCGGCGATGAAGCCCATGTTCACCTGCCCCATCGCCGCGTCGCGATCCGCCGGTCCGCCCGGCTCCATCATCACCATCGCCATGCCCATCCCGCTCCTTTATCTGTTCTGGTTTCTTACCCCGATACGGCGGCGCTGTCCGGTCAGCGCCACCCCGCGTCGACGAAATACTCATGCCCCGTGCACATCCGCGCATCGTCGGAGGCCAGGAACAGCGCCAGCGCCGCAACGTCGGCCGGCTGGATACGCCCGTCGAGGCATTGCGCCGCGACGATCTCCGCCTCGCCCTCCGGCGTGTACCATTTCTCCTGCCGCGGGGTCTGGACGTTGCCGGGGACGATCGTGGTGACGCGGATATTGTCGCGGCCCAGATCGCGCGCCATGCTGCGCGTCATCCCCTCGATCGCCGCCTTGGCGGTCTGGTACAGCACCAGATCGGGCAGCCCGAGGTGCCAGCTGATCGACCCGAAATTGACGATCGCGCCGCCGCCCGCCGCCTTGAGGTGCGGCACCACCGCCTGGGCGGCGAAGAACAGGTGGCGCAGGTTTACCGCCATCCGGTCGTCCCAATAGGCCGGCGTGACCTCGGCGATCGTATGGCGATCGTCGTTGGCGGCATTGTTGACGAGCACGTCGAGCCCGCCGAGCGTCTCGACCAGCGCACCGATCGTGCCGGGCAGCGCCGCGACATCGGTCAGGTCGCAGCGCTGGAAATGCGTCTGTGCGCCCAGCCGCTCGGCAAGCGCCTGCCCCGCTTCCTCCGCCACATCGACGAACGCGACGTGCGATCCTTGCGCGGCGAATGCCTCCACCAGCCCGGCACCGATCCCGGTCGCGCCGCCGGTGATGAGGACGCGCTTGCCCGCCAGCGACGGATAGGTCGCGCGCGCGCTCACTTGGCGTTCTCCAGCAGCCCGCGTGCGGCGAGGTTGCGGAACAACGCACCGATCCCGTCGGTCCACGGCGCGGCGTCCTTCGACGTCACGACGCGGTTGGTGAGGCGCCCCAGCTTCGCGCTCTCGATCGTCACGACGTCGCCGACCTTGTGCGTGAAACCGCGGCCCGGCTCGTCGCGATCCTGCACGGGTGCGAACAATGTGCCCAGGAACAGCACGAAGCCGTCCGGATACTGGTGTTCCGACAACGTCTGGCGCACCAGGTCGAGCGGATCGCGGCTAATTTCGGCCATGTTGCTGACCCCGTCGAGGTCATAACCGTCCTCGCCGTGGATATTCAGCCGCACCTCGGCGTGCCGCACGTCGTCGATCGTGAACCCGTCGTCAAACAACCGCACCAGCGGCCCCAGCGAGCAGGACGCATTATTGTCCTTGGCCTTGCCGAGCAGCAGCGCCGAGCGACCCTCGAAATCACGCAGATTCACGTCGTTACCTAGCGTGGCGCCGATCGCCTCGCCGCGGCTGTCCACCAGCAACGCCACCTCGGGCTCCGGATTGTTCCAATGCGAGTCGGACCGGATGCCAATCTCCGCCCCCGCCCCGACCGTCGCCAAAACGGGTGCCTTGGTGAAGACTTCGGCGTCAGGACCGACCGCAACCTCCAGATATTGCGACCAAAGTCCGTCCTCGATCAGTGCGCGCTTCAACTCGGCCGCCTCGGGCGTGCCGGGCACCACCGAGCGGATCGACCCGCCCATGCGCGCCTCGAGCCGCCCGCGGATCTCCGCCGCCGCCGACCAATCGCCGCGCGCACGCTCCTCGATCACGCGTTCGATTGCCGAAACCGCAAATGTCACGCCGCACGCCTTGACGCACTGAAGGTCGACCGGACTCAGCAGTTCGAGCCCCGCCTCGTCGAGCGCGCCGAGCGAACGCCCGCCACCGCCGGACAAATCGCCGGCCTCGACCAGCATCGACACCGTCGGCGCTACGGCCGACATATCAAGGGCTTCGCCGTCGATCACCAACAGCGGGATCGGACCGGCCGGCGTGATCGCACGCCCCAGAAATCGCCCCGAACGCCAATCCTGCGGCAAGCCCGACGCGATCGCGTCGTGAAGCTGCGCCATCATCCCCTCCACCTTCTTAGCCTGATAGCGCTAACAACACCGCATCGCGGCGCGAGTCAAGCGGCCGCCGCAACAGCACGGCGCGCGGACGCTATGGGTAGCGCCGCCCCCCAGCGCGTCAACCGTGGTGACATGGTGCCGCATCGATTCGCCGCAGCGGCTTTTTCAGGTCGGCAATGACGCTAGGATCGCGCGACCCACTGCGGCGCGATCGTGCGCGCGGACAATTTGGCGGCAGGGTCGGCGCAATGGACCGCCTCGCGCGAGGGACGACCGATCAGGAAACCCTGCACCTGCGGAATGCCCCACTCCCGTAGCCGCGCCAGTTGCGCAGCCTCTTCGACACCCTCGGCGACGATCGGGATACCCAGGCTCGCACCCAGCGCCGCGATGCTGCGCACGATCGAACCGGACGGCGCATGATCCAGCATCGTCGCCACAAAACTGCGATCGACCTTCAGCTTGTCGAACCGGAAATCGCGCAAATTGCCGAGCGAGGAATAGCCGGTACCGAAATCGTCCATGACGATCGCCGCGCCGTGATGCTGAAGCGTGCGCAGGACGGTCAGCACCGGCTGACGACGCTTGTCGAGCAGCGTCGCGCTTTCGGTGACCTCGAACTCCAGCCGCGTCGGCGCGAGCCGGTGGCGTCGCGCCAGTGCGAGAAGCTCGTGCGCAAGGGCCGGCTGCCGGAACTGGATCGCCGACAGATTGAGCGCCAGCGTGATATGATCAGGCCAGCGGCTGGCAGCGGCCATCGCCTGATCGGCCATCCACAGTCCGATCGTGTCGATCCGTCCACTCGCTTCGGCCAGCGGGATGAACTGATCCGGCTTGATCTCGCCCAATTCGGGATGCGCCCAGCGCAGCAGCGCCTCTTGCCCGACCACCTGCAGGGTATCGGCATCGGCGATTGGCTGGAAGGCGAGGTAAAGTTCGCCGCGCTCCGCTGCGCCTTCCAGATCGCGCGACAGCCGCCAGCGCAGCCGCACTTCTTCCTTGAACTGATCGTCGAAGAAGCGCGCGGTATGCCGCCCCTCCGCCTTGGCGCGATACATCGCCATGTCGGCAAGGTTGTAAAGCTCCTCGCCCTCCTGCTCGACGCCGGACAGTGCGACGCCGATGCTCATCTGCACCGGCACCGTATCGCCCGCAGTCGCCTCGCATGCACGCAGGATCCGCTGGACCAGCAGTTCGGCATGAGTGGGCTGGTCGCTGCTGACCTGCACGATCGCGAATTCGTCCCCGCCGAGCCGCGCGACCATATCGCTGGCCCGGACGCAAGCGCTCAGCAATTGTGCCGCCGCGCGCAACGCCTCGTCGCCGCCGGCATGCCCGAAGCGATCGTTGATCGATTTGAAATCGTCGAGATCGATCGCGAACACCGCCACCCGCTCGCCGGTGCGCGGCGCGCGCAGCAGTTCCTGCGCCAGCCGTTCCTCGAACAGCACACGGTTGGGCAGCCCGGTCAGCATGTCGTGATGCGCGAGGAATTCGATATGCTGTTCGGCGCGGCGGCGTTCCTCCACCGCACTGCGATAGGCGGCGATCCCGCGCGCCAGATCGCCCAGTTCGTCGCCGCGCCCGGCGCCGGGCAGGTCGACTGCGGCATCCTCGCCGCGGCTCAGTCGGCGGACACCGTCAGCGATCGCGACGATCGGACGGATCACCCTTCGCCGCAACCAGGCCATGCACAACAGCACGACCACGAGCACCGCGATAGCCCCGATCAGCGCGCGATTGAGGTTTGAGGCCAATCCGCTGGCGCTGCGCGTCAATTCGGCATCGATCCGCTCGATCAGTATCCGTCGCACCGCCGAACGCGACGTCTCCAGCGTACGCAGGGCGGCAAGGAAGGCCGGCATCTGGCTCGGGATCGTCTCCGGGGCATTGCGCGCGCCCTGCAACAGACGCAGGCTGAGCGTCGCGAATTCGGCCTCCGCCGCCCGCTGCGCCGCTACCGGGCCCTGAAGGTCGGCGGGTACGGAAAGGCGGGGCGTGAGATGCGCATTGCCACGGTGAAATTTCATCAGCGCGATCCCGACCGATCGCCACTTCGACTCAGGTACAGCGCCGCCCTGCTCGGCCATCCGTGTCACTTCGCCGACACCCAGACGCAATTGGCGCTGTAAGCGGTCTTGCCGCTCCTCCAGTTGCAGCAATGCGGTTAGCTGCCCAAGCGTGACGTTCTCGGCATAGATCGCGCGTCCCAGCACCAGCCCGCCGCCGAGCAACGCCAACCCCAGCACCAAAACGGCGCCAAAGGCAGCAGCGACTCGAGTTGATAGGGATGTCGGTAGCACACAACCTCCGCGGTCGCCTGGCGTACCCGACGAAGTCTTACCGTTTAATGAGCGATATCAAAGGCAGTACAAGCAACTTGCATCAGGAATTTCGTACGTCGCTGTACCTAAATGTACGTGGCGTTAACGGGATTGTAACATTACCCTCGCTTCCTGACCCTATCTCGACTCGCAAGAAGGTCGTACAAACAAGGACTTGCCGAGGAATGTTCATGGGAGGCCAGATGATGATCGCCGACGAAGCCGCGCGCCAAGCCGCGGTGGACCGGCTCGATCTTCCGGCCAAGCGTTGGGATGAACGCTTGCAACAGATCGCCGAGCGGGCGGCCGACCTCGCCGAAACGCCGATCGGGGCCATCTCCGTGGTCGATCGCAATCGGCAGTGGATGATCGCGAAGCGCGGCGCGGTTGAGGACGAAGTGCCGCGTGCGCTGTCGTTTTGCGCACTGGCAATCCACCGCCCCGGTGAGGCGATGATCGTGCCGGACGCCGCGCATGATCCGCGCTTCGCCTCGAACCCGTTCGTCTCCGGCTCGCCGGCAATCCGCTTCTATGTCGGCATTCCGCTGGTCGATCGTGCCGGCTACCCGCTCGGCGCCTTGTGCGTGATCGATCACAAGCCGCGCGACCGAATGCCCGATCTCTACGAACTTGGCGCACTGGCCCGTCAGGCCGAGCGGATCTTCACCCACCCGAATTGATTCATCCACCGCGAAATTGGTCTTTTTCTCGCTTGCGGCGCGTTGGCGGGGCAGGCAGCTAGCGCGTAGCTCGGCGCGCAAGGCTTCACGGACGGGCATCGGAGGACGGGTGCCGCAACGAAAACGCATCATGCTGGTGGAAGACACGGCCAGTCATCGTAAATTGTATGCATCGTGGCTAAGGATCGGCGGCTACGATCCGCATGTGCTCGCCGATGAACGCACCGTCCAGCAAACGGTCGAGGACGTTCGCCCAGCTGCGATCATCGTTGATATCCGCCTGCCCAACGTCAGCGGGCTCGACGTGATCGAGAGCCTGAAAAGCGATGAGCGTACGCGGGCGATCCCGGTCATGGCGCTGACCGTGCTCGACAGCCAGACCGACCGTCAGGCGTGCCTGGATGCCGGTGCCGACGTGTTCGTGACGAAGCCCGACCGGATCGCCACCTTCCTCGACCGGATCGCGACGCTGCTCGCCTGAACCCTGCCTCTCCGGGTTCGATCGCCCTTCGCCGGTCTGACGAAGGGCCTCCGATCATCGCCTCGGTCGGCGCAGGCGCGGCTCGGTGAAGCCCGCCTCCATCAGATTGGCGACCAGCAGATCGCGCTCGGCACTGGTCGGCGCGCCCATCACCACCACGATCATCCGCTTGCTTCCGCGCCGCGCCGACGCCGCGAGATTGAAGCCGGCCTCCACGGTATAGCCGGTCTTCAGTCCGTCCATCCCCTCCACCTTGCCCAGCAACTTGTTGTGATTGGGACGCACTCGCCGCTCCCAGGTGATCGAGCGTGTCTTGAACAGCCCGTAATGCTTCGCCTCGGCGCGGATCAGGTGCCGTGCCAGCGTCGCCATGTCGCGCGCGGTGCTGCGCCCGGCGCTCGGCGCCAAGCCGGTCGCGTTGCCGAAGCGGGTGTGCGTCATCCCGATCTCCACCGCGCGCGCGTTCATCCGCGTGACGAACGCGCGCTCGCTTCCCGCCAGACGATCGCCAATCGCCACCGCGATGTCGTTGGCGGAGATCACCGCGACCGCACGCAGCGCCGCGTCGACCCGGATCGTCCGTCCGCGCCGCAGCCCCAGCTTCGACGGCTGCTGGCGCTCACCCGCTGCGGTCATCGTCAGCAGCATCCCCGGCTTCAGCGTTCCGGCATCGAGTGCCTCGAACGCCAGCAGCAGCGTCATCATCTTGGCGAGCGAGGCGGGCGGCCGCTCGCGATCCGCATTGTCCTCCTCCAGCACCTGCCCGGTGCCGGCGTCGACCACGATCTCGGATACCGGAGCACGGGGGGCGGCGGTCATCGGTGTGGCGGCGAACAGCGCCAGCCCCGACATCGCGATACGCAACACATTCGACATGCATGCAGGCCTAACCGCTCGCTTGGCACACGACAACGCCGCGCGGCGGTTCACACGCCGTCGCGAGCCACCATATCGATCAAATGAACCGTGCCTTCTTCGCCCGCGACGTCGTGACGGTGGCGCGCGCGCTGATCGGCGTGATGCTGACGATCGATGGCGTCGGCGGGACGATCGTCGAAACCGAAGCCTATGACGCCAACGACCCGGCCTCGCACAGCTTTGCCGGACCGGGCGTGCGCAACGCCGCGATGTTCGGTCCGGCGGGCGCGGCCTACGTCTATCGCGTCTACGGGCTGCACCACTGCCTCAACGTTACCTGTGGCGACGGCGCGGCGGTGCTGATCCGCGCGCTGGCCCCGACGCAGGGTATGGAGATAATGCGCGCGCGCCGCGCGACGACGCAGGCCGAGGCGTTGCTGTGCGCCGGCCCCGGCCGGCTGTGCAAGGCGCTGGGCGTCGATCTGTCGCTCGACGCCGCTCCGCTCGATGCGCCGCCGTTCGCGTGGCGCGATCGCACCGCCGAACCGCCGGTCGCCGTTGGGCCTCGGATCGGCATCACCCGTGCCGCCGAGGTCCCGTGGCGCTTCGTCCTCCAAGGCTCCGCATCGCTGAGCCGCCCGGCACCGAGGGAGCACCGCCCCGCCCTGTCCTTCCGGGCTTGATCCGGGACCCCGCTTCGTTGCCCAGTCGCCAGCAAGCGGAGCGGCGGCAACGCCTCAATCCTTCAGTTCACGCACCCAGATATTGCGATAGCTGATCGGCTGGCTCGGATCGCCGTGATCCTGCAACTTGATCGGCGCGCGTCCGTGCGCGACATATTTTGGCTGGCCGATATAGACCGTCCCGCCGCGCACCTCGGTATGGTTCTGCGTCAACACACCATTGATGTAGGCCGTGACAAAGGCCGGCCGCGTCACCGCCCCGTTGGCGCCGAACTGCGGCGCGGACCAGGTGACGTCGACCGTCTGCCATTCACCCGGCTTTCGCGCGGGATTGGCGAGCGGCGGGGTCTGCTTGTAGATCGCACCCAGCTGTCCGTTGACGTAGGTCTGGTTGTTGTAGCTGTCCATGATCTGCATCTCGTACCCGTCGTCGCCCTTGCCGGTTGACGCCAGGAACAGCCCGCTGTTGCCGCGCGCCTGCCCTTCCCCGGTGATGTTCGCCGGGATGCGATATTCGAGATGCAGCTGATAGCTGCCGAACGCCTGCTTGGTCTGGATATTGCCGGTGCCCTTCTTCACCGTCACCGCGCCGTCCGCCACCGTCCAGCCGGCCGCGCCGCCGGTGTTGACCGCCGACCATTTATCGAGGTTCTTGCCGTCGAACAGCACCACCGCGTCGGCTGGCGCGGCCCAGCCCGCGAACGCGCCCGGCGTCACCACCGGCACCGCGGGCGACCATTGCTCCGTCGCTTTCGGATCGCCCTGCGGCGTCTGCGCGACCCCGGCGGATGCGATGAGCAACAGCCCGCCGCCCAGCACGATACCCTTCATAGCTCCCATCCCTTTCGATACTCCCGATCCAGATAGCGGTTCGCATCCGCCACGTTGGTAACGCGGGATGTGCCGCCGTCATAGTCGATTGGCTGCCCGGCCTTCAGCGCAACGACCCCCAGCAACATCGTCTCGGTCAGCGGCACCGCGGTTGCGAACGGGCTGGAGATCGCCTCCTGGCCGCGGATCGCGCGGATCCAGTTCATCTCATGGCCGCCCATCCCGCCCTGGATGCGCGGCAACGTCTGCGCCACTGCCTGCGCGCGCTCGGCGACGCCGTCGCCGATCAGCGTCGGCTTCTCGCCATAGGTTTCGTGCATCAACATGCCCTGCTCGCCGATGTAGAGCACGCCCCCGCCCGGATCCATCCGCGCGCCCGCCGGCATCCCCGGCGGCGTCGGCGGCATCAGCCCGCCGTCATACCACGTCATGCGGATCGGCCCGCCCTTGGCGTGGCCGAAGTCGAAATAGGTCACGGTCGCCAGCGGGTAACTGCCGTCGCCGGGGTTCTTCGGGTTGCCCCAGACGCTGTGCCGCGTCTCGACACGCGTCGGCAGCCCCAGCTCGAGCGCCCAGACCGGAAAGTCCACCAGATGTGCGCCCATGTCGCCCAACGCGCCGGTCCCGAACGGCGCCCAGCCGCGCCAGTTGAAATGCGCGTACATCGGGTTGTACCCCCAATCGACCGGCGCCGGCCCGCGCCACGCATCCCAGTCGAGCGAGGCCGGTGCGGCAACGGCGTCAGGCCGCGCGACGCCCTGCGGCCAGATCGGACGGTTGGTCCACACCTGCACCTCGCGGACGCGCCCGATCGCGCCGCCGCGCAGAATCTCGACCGCGCGCCGCCCGTCGTCGCCAGAATGGCCCTGATTGCCCATCTGCGTGACGAGTTTGCCGTTATCCCGCGCAAGCTGCGCGAGCACCCGCCCTTCGCGCACGGTATAGGTCAGCGGCTTCTGCACATAGACGTGCAGCCCGCGCTGCATCGCCCATTTCGCCGCCACCGCATGATGATGGTCGGGCGCGGCGATCACCGCCGCGTCCAGATCCTTGCGGGTGTCGAGCATCCGCCGGTAATCGCCGTATTTCTCGGCCTTGTCGTACGCGGCCTTGAGCGCGGCGCGCTTTGGATCGCCCACCGACTTGGCGACATGCGCGAGATCGACGTCGCACATCGCGACGATGTTCTGCGAGGTCAGGTTCGCCATGTTGGACGCGCCCATCCCGCCCGCGCCGATCACCGCCACATTGACACGGTCGTTCGCGCCGCGCCGCCGTGTACGCGCGGCGGCAGAGACGGGAGACGCGCCCAGTCCCGCCGCCACCGCCGCCGCTCCGCCCAGCCAGCTTCGCCGGTCGATCGTCATTCATGCCTCTCCCGCTATGTCGGCGGCACGATGATCGGAAAGGACAGCAAGCACAACCCATTGCAAACTCTCCCCTCCCCTTCAGGGGAGGGGCCGGGGGTGGGGGGGTCTCGCCGCGACACCAACGGAGAAGTGGCACCAGTCAAATACGTCGTCATTGCGAGCGCAGCGAAGCAATCCAGAGCGTCACGCGCTTGGCACTGGATTGCGTCGCTGCGCTCGCAATGACGGATCAAGCCGATGCCTCACGGCAACGGATACGGCCCCTTGCCCCCCTCCGCGATGAAGCGATCGACACGCTGGTCGATCATCGGCAACGGCACCGAGCCGAGGCTGAGCATCGCATCGTGGAACGCGCGGATGTCGAACTTCTCGCCCAACGCCTTCTGCGCCTTCGCCTTGGCGTCGAGGAACGCCAGCTCGCCCATGTAATAGCTCAGCGCCTGCCCCGGCCACGCGATATAGCGATCGACCTCGGTGGTGATCTCATGGTTCGACAAGGCGGTATTCACGCGCAGGAAATCCTGCGCCTGCGCCCGCGTCCAGCCCTTGGCATGGATGCCGGTGTCGACCACCAGCCGCGCCGCGCGCCACATCTGGTACGACAGCATCCCGAACGTCTCATAGGGCGTTTCGTACATCCCCATGTCCTCGCCCAGCGCCTCGCAATACAGCGCCCAGCCTTCACCGAAGGCCGAGATATATTCATCGCGGCGATAGGCCGGCAGATCGGTCAGCTCCATCGCGAACGGCATCTGGAAGGCGTGCCCCGGCGCGCTCTCATGCAGCGTCAGCGCCGGCAGCGAATACAGTCCGCGCGAGGGAAGGTCGTAGGTATTGACCAGATAGATCCCCGGCCCGCCGCGCCCGCTGGTATAGAAAGGCGCGATGTCGGGTGCGACCGGCTTGATCGCGAACCGCATCCGCGGCAGCCGTCCGAAATAGGTGCCGGCCTTGCCGTCGAACGTCTTGGCGATCCACGCCGCGCGATTGAGCAGGTCCTGCGGCGTCTTGGCATAGAATTGCGGATCGGTGCGCAGATAGTCGAGGAACGCGGGCAAGTCCTTCTGCCACTTCACCTGCGCCATCACGTCCTGCATCCGCGCACGGATCTTGGCGACCTCCGCCAGCCCGATCGCGTGGATCTGCTCGGGCGTCAGGTCGCGCGTCACGAACTCGCGGATCTTGGACTGATAATAAGCGCGGCCGTCGGGCATGTCATAGGCCGCCAGCGAAACGCGCGCGTTCGGGATATAATCGTCGCGCAGGAACGCCAGCAGCTTCTGGTGCGCTGGCACCACCGCCGTGGCGATCACGCGCTTCGCCTCGGCACGAAGCGCCGCCTGCTTGTCGGCGGGGATCGTCGCGGGCAGCGTCCTGAACGGTGCGTAGAACGGCGAGCCCTCCCCCGCTCCCGCCGCAACGATCTCCGCCACGCCCTTGTCCCGTCCGTCCAACGTCACCTTCGGCGGGGTGAAGCCGCGCTTCAGCCCGGCGCGCATGTTGACGATCTGCTGGTCGTAATAGCGCGGCAGGCTGCCCAGCTGCGACAGGTAACGCCGCAGCGCCGCCTCGTCGCGATACGTCTCGCGCGCCATGCCGCCGATGCTCATCCAGAAACTGGTGTCGGCGTTCAGCGGCTTCTCGAACTCGCGATATTGCTGCTCGGCGAGCAAGGCGCTGATCTGCCCGCGATACACGGTATAGTCGTCGCGCGCCTGCGGCGAGAGCTTGGCCGGATCGATCCGGTCGAGCGCCGCCATCGTGTCGGTCCAGCGCTTCGTCATCGCCGCCTGCGCCGCCGGGCCGACGTCGGGCAATGTCGCATTCTGGCTGGCAGGCGCATCCTCGTCGGGACCGTTCAGCGTCCGCCGCCACGCATATTCCTCGTCGGACAGCTTACGGAACGCCGCGTCGCTCGCGGGCACCGCCGCCTCCGCCGCGGGAGGAGCGGCGGCCTGAACCGCGGCGGGCGCCGCCATCAACAGCGTCAGCGCAAGCGTGATCGTCATGCCTTCTCCTTCGTCACGTCGTCGATATCGTCCAGCAACTGGCGCGAGACGAGCACACCGTCGCGCGCGCTGATCGGGCGCAGCGCGTGCCGCCGTGCCCCCGAAACCCGCGCGCCCTGTCCCTCGATCGCGGCGAACACCGTCTCGGCGCGCGCCAGATGCTCCGCCGCCGCCGCGCCGAGGAACCCGGCTGGATCGAGCGCGAGGATTAACTCGCCGCCCAATGGCGAGCCCTTGCGCCCGGCATCCCAGGCGATCGATTCCGCACTGGTCAGGTCGCCGATCAGCGGCCCGGCGAGCAACTCGACCATCAGCGCCAGCGCCGACCCCTTGTGCCCGCCGAACGTCCGCATCGCCCCCGCCAGCACCGCGGCGGCGTCGGTCGTGTCGCTGCCGTCGGGCGCATGACCCCAATCGACCGGCACCGGCTTGCTTGCGCGGCGGTGCAACTCGATCTCGCCTCGCGCCACCGCGCTGGTCGCGAAGTCGAACACGAACGGCGCTTTGCCCGGTCGCGGCCAGCCGAACGCGATCGGATTGGTCCCGAACACCGGCTGCGTGCCCCCGGCCGGCGCGACCCAGGCGTGGTTGGGCGTCACCGCCAGCACGACCAGCCCTTCCTCCGCCAGCGCCTCGATCTCCGGCCACAATGCCGCGAAATGCACGACATTGTTGAGCGCCAGCGCTGCGATGCCGTTCGCGCGCGCCGCCGCGACCAGCGCGTCGCGCCCGGTTTCGAACGCCAGTTGCGCGAACCCGCCCTTGCCATCGACGCGCACCACCCCGGTCTCGCGCTGTTCCAGCACCGGCACGGCGTCGGGCACCACCACCCCGGTCGCCACCGAATGCGCCGCGACCAGAAGCCGGTACAGGCCATGCGCTCCGCACCCATCCCGCTCGCCTGCGACGATCGTCTCCGCCACCGCCTCCACATGCGCCGGTGCCAGCCCGACGCGCGTCAGCGTGGCGCGCGCATAGTCGCGCACCCCGTCCAGCGTCATCCGGACCTGCGCCTCGCTCATGCGCGCACCGCCGGCTTTCCGGTGAACAGCCGCACGCCGAACACCGGTCCGGCGCTGTTCTTGTCATGCGGCACGAAGCGCACCCTTACCTTCGTCTTGCCCTTGGTCAGCGCCTCGGGCACCGGATAATCGACGTCGAAGAACGCGCCCGGCTTGTCCGCGTCCAGCGTCTGCGTGGCGATGCGCTGGTTGTCGACCAGAATGTCGAAGGTCCGCTTGCGCTCGTCGCCCCAATAGGTCGCTTGCAGCACCAGCGGCCCGGGCTTCACCGCCATCGCGAATTCGAAGAACCCGCCGGTCCGCGCGTCGCGCCCGTTCCGCCCGCGATACGCGAGCGGGTACGAGATTTCCGAGGCCAGATTATGGTCGCGCTCCGGCTGCATCTCGCCCAGGTGCATGATGTCAACCGACCGCGCCGCCAGATCCTTCTGTCGCGCCTGTTCGGCGAGGAAGGCGGCTTCCTCCACCTTCCACTGCGCATCGGTGAACCGCTTGAAATACACCGCGCTGCGCCGGTCGTACTGGCGATAAAAGGGCACGAACGTCAGGTCGGCGGGCCGGATCAGCCCGGTGGTGGCATATTGCGCGCTCTCCTCGTCGACGGGGCGGAACGCGGCGAGCAGATCCTGCCCGACCATCGCCGGCTCGGGCTGGTCCCATTCGCCATCGGCGCGCCCCAGATCGGCGGCGAGCACCAGCGGCCCGCGCAGCACCGCGATCGTCTGTTCGTCGCCCGGCGTCGGCTCCAGCCGCAGGTCGAGCGGCAACCGGATCGTCACCGCATCCCCCGCCTTCCAGCGCCGCGTCACGATCGCATAGCCGCCCGCCCGCGTCGCGTCGGCCGGTTTGCCGTTGACCAGCACCTCATGCCCCTTCGCCCAGCCCGGCACGCGCAGCGCGACCGGGAAGCGCCCCGGCTTGCCGAGCCGCGTGAAGGTCAGCGTCGCATCGCCCTCGAACGGATAGACGGCATCCAGCCCCAGCGTCGCGTCGCGTTCCTTCCACGTCGCGTCGGCGGGGATGTAGAGGTTGACGAGCAGCGTGTCGTCGCCCGTCCAGAAAATGCTCTCGCCGTGCTTGGAGTGACTCTCCATCCCGGTGCCGACGCAGCACCAGAATTCCTCGCCGTCGCGCGCCGAATACTCGCGCTTCGTCCCCGACATCAACGGCATCATATAGGTGAAGCCGCCGTTAACCGGCTCCTGATGCGCCATGATGTGGTTCAGATGCGCGCGCTCGTAGAAGTCGAACAACGCACCGTCCGGCTGCCACGCGAACAGATGCCGCGTCAGCTTGAGCATGTTGTAGGTGTTGCAGCTCTCGCACGTCTGGTCGGTGATATGCTGCGCGATCGTGTCCGCACCGCTGAAATATTCGCGGTCGGCGTTGCCGCCGATGACATAGCTATGGTGCCGCGTCACCTGCTCCCAGAAGAAGCGCGCCGCGGTCGCCTGCTCGGGCTTACCGGTGATCTCGTGCAGCCGCGCCAGCCCGATCAGCTTGGGCACCTGCGTATTGGCATGGAAGTTCGCGAGCTGGTCGCGCTTCTGCGTCAGCGGATCGAGATTGCGCCTGTCGTAGATGCGCTCGGCCAGCCGCAGCCAGCGCGCATCGCCGGTACGTGCGTGCAGTTCGGCGAAACTCTCGTTCAGCCCGCCATATTCGCACGCCAGCATCACCTGCACCTGCTCGTCGTTCAGGCTGGCGAACACGCGCTCGATATAGCCGCCCAGCGCCACGGCGATCGCCATCGCCTGTTCGTTGGGGCCGATATGATCGATGACGTCGAACAACCCGGTGTAGAGCTTGTGCCAATTGTAATAAGGCACCCAGCAGCCGTTGAGATCGAACCCGGCCGAACGGATGTCGCCACGCATGATCTCCGGGAAGATCTCCTTGCCGTTGACGACCGTGCCGTCCTTGCGCTTGCGCGAGAAGCCCGCGACATAGCCGTCGCCGTGCGCCGCCTGACAGCGCGCCAGTTCACCGAGGATGTAGTTGGCGCGCTCGACGCATTCGGTGCAGCCGGTCTGCGCGTGCATCAATGCGAGCGCCGACAGATAATGGCCGAGCGTGTGGCCCGCGATCGTATCGCTCTCCCACCCGCCATAGACGGCGGCTTTCGGCGCAAGCCCGGCAAATTCATGATAATTGTGCAGCAGCCGATCCGGTGATAACCGCAGCAGATAGGCGCGGTTGACCTCGACCGCGCGCGCATAGTCCGATGGCCGCAACCGCACTGCGGAAAGCGGAAACGCCTTGGCCGTGGCGGGCAACCCCGCCCCCGCCTGCGCCGCCGCGGGTACGGCGAGCATCGGCAGCGTTGCCGAGGACATCAGGAACGCGCGACGGCCAACAATCATTTCCATCTCCCCGGAATATTGTATACGATACGTCTCGCTGGTACGAAGTCAATCGAACCGCGACAAAAAAGAGGGTGAGCGATGCGACGGCTGGCATTCTATCTCGCGGGCGCTACGCTGGCGAGCGGCGCGCTGCTCCACGCGGCACCGGCGCGGAAAACCGGCGACGCGAGCGGCGCCCTGACGCTGACGCTCGATCCGTCGAGCCAGACGTTGCGCACGCTGTCGCCACGCGCGCAGCCGGGGTTCGACTTCGTACCGAGCGGCCGCGCCGCGACCCGCAGCGGCGATGGCTTCAACCAGATCGGCGACCTCCACCTGCGCGTACGCGGCACGGATGGCACATGGCGCGACTTCTCCTCGGCGCAGCACCGCGTGCCCGTCCATGCGCTCGCTGCCATCGGCAATGTCATCGCACGCGCCGACATCACCGCGACCATGGGCGAAGGTTTCCCGCTGACCATCGAGCGCACGTGGCTGCGCGACAAGGGCGCGCCGGTGCTGCGCTTCACGCTCGCCAACCGCGGCACCACGCCGGTCGAGGTCGGCGCGCTCGGCATGCCGATGGTGTTCGACAACATCATCACCGACCGCTCGCTCGAACAGGCACATGTACAGGCGAGCTTCGTCGACCCCTATATCGGCAACGATGCCGGCTATCTTCAGGTCACGCGCCTCAACGGCAAGGGGCCGGCGCTGCTCGTCCTGCCCGATGGCCGCACCCCCCTCGAACAATATCGCATCCTCCACGACGCCAGGCGCGCCGCCGGCGACATCTTCACCGATCGCACCCCGCGCCAACAGACGTTCGAGGGCTTCTACGACTGGATGGTCGCGAGCAGCGCGATGGCCGACAAGGGGCAGCCGTGGAATCCCGCGACCGGCTTCACGCTCGCGCCGGGCGAACGGCGCACGTTCGGCGTGCGGTTTGTCGCCGCGCCGTCGATCCGCGCGATCGAGACGACCCTGCAGGCCGAACGCCGCCCGGTCGCGGTCGGCATCCCCGGCTATGTCGTCCCCACCGACAGCCCTGCCGACCTGTTCGTCCGCGCCGCGCAGGGCGTGCGCGACATCACCGTCACCCCCGCCGACGCGCTGACGCTGACGAAGGTGCCGGGGCCGCCGGGCTGGAGCCGCTGGCGCGTCACCGGCACCGGCTGGGGCCGCGCGCGCGTCGCGCTCACCTATGCCGATGGCAGCGTGCAGAGCGTCCATTACTACGTGACGAAGCCGCTCGCGCATGTCGCCGCCGATCTCGGCCGCTTCAGCACCACGAAGCAATGGTTCGACGACGCCGGCGACCCGTTCAGGCGCGCGCCCGCGATCCTCACCTACGACCGCGAGGCGAACCGCATCGTCACGCAGGACCAGCGCGTGTGGATCGCGGGGATGAGCGATGAGGGCGGCGGCGGCGCATGGGTCGCGGCGACGATGAAGCAACTCGACCACCCCGACGCCGACGAAGTCGCCAAGCTGGAGCGGATGGTCGACGAAACCGTGCTCCCCAAGCTGCAGTCCCCGGACGGCGGGGTGAAGAAGAGCCTGTTCTACCACGATCCCAAGGCGTTCGGTTCCTATTATGACAAGGGCATCGACTGGTCGACCTGGGCGTCGTGGGACAGGAAACAGGCCGACGATCTCGGCCGTTCGTACAATTATCCGCATGTCGCGATCGGCCATTGGGTGCTCTACCGGCTGGCACGCCACCACGCCGGGCTGGTCACGCGCCACGACTGGCGCTTCTACCTCGACCATGCCTACCGTACGACCGTCGCGATGATGCGCGACGCGCCGCATTATGCGCAATTCGGACAGATGGAGGGCGAGATCTTCCTCGAGATCCTCACCGACCTGAAGCGCGAGGGACTGACCACGCAGGCGCAGGAGGTCGAGGGATTGATGAAGGCGCGCGCCGACCACTGGCGCACGCTCGCCTTTCCGTTCGGCAGCGAGATGGCGTGGGATTCGACCGGACAGCCCGAAGTCTATGCGTGGATGCGCTATTTCAACCATCCGAAGGAAGCGGCGGTCACGCGCGAGGTGATCCTGGGTTATGACCCGACGATCCCGCACTGGGGCTATAACGGCAACGCGCGCCGTTATTGGGACTTCCTGTACGGCGGCAAGGTCAAGCGGATCGAGCGCCAGATCCACCATTATGGCTCGGCGCTCAACGCGGTCCCGCTGTTCGACGCCTATCGCCGCGATCCCGCCGACCTCCACCTGCTGCGCGTCGCCTACGGCGGGTTCATGGGCGGGATCACCAATGTCGACCGCGAGGGCTTCGCCTCGGCGGCGTTCCACTCCGAACCGGACATGATGCGCTGGGATGCGTACACCGGCGATTATGGCATGGGCTATTTCGGCCATGCCTATGCCGCCGCGACCTATCTGGTGAAGGACGCGACCTTCGGCTGGCTCGGCTTCGGCGGCACGGTACGCGAGGATGGCGCTGCGGTCGAAATCGTGCCCCACGACGGCGCGCGCACCCGGCTCTTCATCGCCCCCGCCGGACAATGGATCACGCTGGCGGCAGGCACGATCGCGAAGGCGCGCTGGCTCGCCGCGACGCGCCGCATCGAACTGACGCTCGACCCGGCAACCGCGACGACGCCGTTCGCGCATTTGTCCGTCGAGGCACCCGCAGGCGGCGCGCCTTACGTGATCGACAAAGGTAAGCCGGAAGGCGGCTTCACGACGATCGCGCTTTCCCCCGATGCTACCGCCGTAACCCTCACGCCACGCTAACCTCACCGTCGCCCCGGACTTGATCCGGGGCGACGCTTCTTCTCTCAGCCGTCCGCAAAAAAGCGGGACCCCGGATCAAGTCCGAGGCGACGATACCAAAAACCCGTCATCCCCGCGAAGGCGGGGATCCAGAACCTCTGCCGTCCGCGGCTCTACCGATGAACCCGCGCGTCTGGATCCCCGCCTTCGCGGGAATGACGAAGAAAGCCATTTTACCGGCGCTAGCCAGAGCGGCGTCCCCCTACCGCGCCCCACCCAGCGTGCGCAGGAAGAAATCATATTCCCGCCGCTGCCCGTAGGCGACCGGCCCCGTCGAGCGCCCGACGGCATGTTCGCCGTTCGGCACCACCAGCAGCTCGAAATCCTTGTCGGCGCGCACCAGCGCATCGACCACCTGCATCGTCGAGGCCGGATCGACGTTCGAATCCTGCTCCCCGACCACCATCAGCAGCTTGCCCTGCAACTTGCCGGCATGGACCACCCCCGACGCCGCCAGATAGCTCGCGTCGACCGGCCAGCCGAGCCATTGTTCGTTCCAGTCGATCTTGTCCATGCGGTTGTCGAAACAGCCCGCGAACGCCACCCCGGCCTTGTAGAACTCGGGATGGAACAGCAACGCGTTGAGCGTGCTCTGCCCGCCCGCCGACCCGCCATAGATGCCGACGCGTGACAGATCGACCGACGCATCCTTCGCCGCCAGCGCCTTCATCCACGCGATGCGATCGGGAAAGCCGCTGTCGGCGAGGTTCTTCCACGCGACGTCGTGGAACGCCTTCGATCGGTTCGCCGTCCCCATCCCGTCGATCATCACGACGATGAAGCCGAGATCGGCGATCTGCTGCATCCCCATCGCCTTGTCGCCGCCCGAAAAGGCGCCGAACGGCCAATACCCCTTGGGCACGAAGCTGTCGTGCGGCCCGGCATAGATGTTCTCGATCACCGCATAACGCTTCGCCGGATCGTAATCGCGCGGGCGCACCACCAGCCCATAGATGTCGGTCGTGCCGTCGCGCCCCTTCGCCACGAACGGCGCAGGCGGACGATAGCCCGCGGCGGTCAGCGCACGCACGTCGCCGCGCTCCAGCGTCGCCAGCACCGTGCCGCTCGCCGCATCGCGCACGTCGGCGACCTCGGGCACGTCGGTGCGCGAGTGGACGTCGACGAAGGTCCGACCGTCGGGCGCGAAGCTCGCCTCATGCGTCTCGTCGCCGTCGGTCAGCCGCGTCAGGTTACGCCCGTCGAAATCGACGCGAAACCAGTGTTTGTGGTACGGATCCTCGCCCGGCGTCATGCCGCTGGCCGAAAACCAGATGCGGCGCTGTCCGTCATCGACGCGCGCGATATCGCGCACCACCCACGAACCGCGCGTGATCTGCCGCTTGACCCGCCCGGTCGCGGCATCGATCAAATAGAGGTGCCGCCACCCGTCGCGCTCCGACGCCCAGATCAGCTCGCGCCCCTCGTCCCCGACGTCGTGCGAAAAGCGCCGCTCGTCGAAGATGAAGGTCGTGGCGTCCTCGCGCACCGCCTCATGCGCCGCGCCGGTCGCCGCATCGACCGCGATCACCGCGGCGTGCTGGAAGCCGCGCCGCATATAATCGAACGCGAAGCTGCGCGCGTCCTTGCGCCAGTGGATCGCGCCGAGCTGCCACGGAGTGGGGAACAGCGCGTCCGACACGTCGATCCGCCGCCCGGTCGCCGCCTCGAAGATCACCGGCCGTTCCTGATCGATCGCATCGCCGGGCTTGGGATAGAGTTGCTCGGCCAGCGCCGGCTGCACCTGCCCCTTGGGCGAGGAGACCACGCGCGTCACGATCCGCCGATAGCCCGGCCGCACGCGGTACAGCGCCACCCATTTGCCGTCCGGCGACCAGGCGATCGTCTCGGGATCGTAAAAGTCGCCGGGGCTGCCGTCCTGGCTGCGCCACGCCTCCTTGCCGCCGCCGGCCGCGCGCAGCACCAGATTGTCGTCGATCACCAGCGCCTCGCGCGCGCCATCGGGCGAACGCTGCGGCACGTTCAGCGCCGGCACCTTCAGGTCGCGCACCACGCCAAAGCCGCGCGGCCGCTGCCCGCCCCCCTCGACCGGCGCGCAGACATAATCGCTCAGCGTGCAGCGCCATGGCGCATAATCGATCGCGAACCGGATCGCGCGCCGCTCACCCTCGAAGTCGAAATGCTCGAACGGCAGCCGCCGCGCGTCGACCGTTTGCCCAAGGGCCGTGCCGAGCCCCTTCGCCACCGCCGCCGCATCGAACGCCGCCGCCTTGGCGCGCGTCGCGGCATCGACGTCGACGAACGCGAACCCGCCCTCCACGGTCTTGCGATAATGGAAATGCCGCCCGTCCGCGTCCCATTCCGCCGGAAAGGCGATATCGCGGGTCAGCCATTGCCATTGATCGCGCAACGCGATCGAACGCGCCACGCGCGGATCGGTCTGCGCCAGCGCCGGGGTGGCGAGCAGAGCGACCGCCAGCAGCACGCGCCTCACTGCGCCGCTCCCAGCGTGTAGGTCCATTCGAACGGTGCGAGCGGCACGCGATATTTCACATGCGGCCGCCCATCCAGGCTCCACCCGGTATCGCCGCCCACGCCGCTCTGCGCCGCGTCGATCAGCAACGTGCCATCGCCATGCGGACGAATGTCGCTGCTATGCGCCTTGGCCGGCGGCTTCTCCATCAGATCGGCATAAGGGAATGGCAGCGCGTTGATCGCCAGCGGCCGGTCGCCGCTCACCCGCACCCCTGCGCCGTTCGCCCCGGTCACGTCGAACCAGCGCACGTCCTGCTTGGTGCCCGATTCCTGCGGCCGCGCATAATTGTAATATTGTTCGGCCAGCGTCGCGCGCCATTCACCGACCAGCGCCGCGGTCTTGCGATCGGCATAATTCTCCCACGGCCCGCGCCCATACCAGTGCAGGCGGTCGAGCGTCGGCGTCATGTGGAACTGCACCCCGACCCGCGGCGGATCGGGCAGATCGTCGCGGATCGGCACGAAGCGCACCGCCGCGCGCGCCTGCCCCGTGCTATCCATCGTCCAGCGCGTCGTGACCTTCACCGATCCCACGCCCATGTCATGGGTCACGACGATCGCATCGCCATCGACCGCCAGCGCATCGAGCCGGCGGCTGTTGCTGAACTGCTCCCACATCTTGTGCGTCTTGATCACGCCCGTCCCGACGTCATTGTCGGTCGGCGCGCGCCAGAAATCTGGCGCCCCGCCGGTCAGCAAGGTCGCACCACCGCGCGCATAGCGCTTCACCAGCCCGGTCGCCTTGTCGATCTCCAGCACCGCATCGCCCGCGGCCAGCCGCCACGCGTCACCGCCATCGACCGGCGCGACACTCCCGACCGGCGCGGCCAGCGCGCGCGGCGGGGTCAGCGCGAATTGCTCATAGCCGACGACATGCCCCGCCGCGACCAGCGGGATCGCGCCTTTGGTCGCGCGCGCGCGCAGCACCAGCATCCGCTCGGCCTGCGCATCGCGCGCCGCCGGCACATCCAGCGACAATGGCGCGCGCGCGCCCGGCGCGACCTGCGGCATCGGCATCGAACCGCGCGCCACCTCGCGCCCGTCCTCCAGCACCGCATAGTCGAGCGTAAAGCGCGACAGGTCGATATGATCGTGACGGTTCACCACCGCATAACCCGCGCCCTCGCGCGCGAACTGGATCGGTGCATAGACCTTGGCCAGCTCGTAATATTCCGGGTCGGGGGTCCGGTCGGACTGGATCACCCCGTCGCCGACGGGGCTGTCGTCGCCATCCGGTACGAAGTCGCGCCCCTGCGCCCAGTATTCGCGCCCCTTCGCGTCCTTCTGGATGATCGTCTGATCCACCCAGTCCCACACGAACCCACCCTGCAGCTTCTTATGAGCGTGGATGACGTCCCAATAATCCTGGAAATTGCCCAGGCTGTTGCCCATCGCATGCGCATATTCGCACAGGATCAGCGGCTGGGTGAACTCGGGCCGCTCGGCATAATCGACCAGCTTCTCGACATCGTCGTACATCGGCGCGAAGATATCGACATAGGCATTGGTCGGGTGCCGCCACCCGCTCATGCTATAGCCGAGGAAATTGATCAGCCGCGTATTGTCGCGCGCCCTCACCCATTTCGCCGCCGCCTCGAAGTTGCTGCCGACGCCGGTCTCATTTCCCAGGGACCAGAAGATGATCGACGGATGGTTCTTGTCGCGCTCGACCATCCGCTCGACGCGGTCGAGGTGCGCCGCCTTCCATTCGGGCTTGTAGCCGAGCAGCGTATGTTCGGGGTCGCCGTTCTGCTGCGCCTCCGCCAGATAGCCGTGGCTCTCGATATTGGCCTCGTCCATCACATACAGCCCGATCTCGTCGGCCAGATCGTAGATGCGCGGATCGTTGGGATAGTGCGACAGCCGCAGCGCGTTGATGTTCGCGGCCTTCATCAGCTCCAGATCGCGGCGGAGCGTCGCGTCGGAGACGATGCGGAAGGTGTGCGGATCATGCTCGTGGCGGTTGACGCCGCGGATCATGATCCGCCGCCCGTTAACGCGCACCTCCCCGCCGGCGATCGCGACGGTGCGGAAGCCGATCTTCCGCGCGGTCGCCTCGACCACCTTGCCCCTGGCGTCGAGCAACTCGACCAGCAGCGTATAGAGTTCGGGCGTCTCCGCGCTCCACGCGCGCACCGCCGGAATATTGCCGTCCAGCCGCACATTGCGGGTCGCATCCGGCGTGCCCTCGCGCTTGAGCAGCACGCGCCCGCGATCCATGACGGTCGCGCGCACCCGCACCGGCGCCGCCCCGCCGCCCACCGCGACGGTCAACGCCAGCGTCCCGTCGCGATAGTCGTTGTCCAGCCCCGCGCGCACCTCCACGTCGCGCAGGTGCGTCGCCGGCGCGGCATAGAGCGTCACGCTGCGCTCGATCCCGTTGACCCGCCAGAAATCCTGATCTTCCAGATAGCTGCCGTCGGCGTAGCGATACAGCTCGATCGCCACAATATTGCGTCCCGGTCGCATCGCCTTCGTTACGTCGAACTCGGCGGGCAGCTTCGAGTCCTCGGAATAGCCGATGCGCTCGCCGTTCACGAACAGATAATACGCCGAGCCCGCCGCACCCACGGTCAGCAGCAACCGCCGCCCCGCGAAATGCGCCGGCACCACCACCTCGCGGCGATACGATCCGACCTCGTTCATCTTGTGGTCGATCCACGGCTGGTTGCGCGGGAACGGATAGCCCGCGCCGACGAACACCGGCGTGCCCTGCCCCTCGGCCTGCAGGATGCCGGGCACCGCCACCTTGCCCCATTGGCTCACGTCGTAACCGGGCTTCTCGAACCCGACCGGCCGCTCCTCCGGCGTCGGCGAATGCCGGAACGACCATTGCCCGTCCAGCGACAGGTGATAGCGCGAGCGTGCCGCATCGTCGCGCAACGCCGCGGCGCTATTCTCAAACCCGGCGAAGGTCGCGTGCATCGGCTCGGCGCCGACGCGGATCACCTCCGGCTGTTCCCATTCGGCCGGGTTCGCGCTCTGGGCCGTCGCCTGCGCGATCGCCAGCGTTGACACCAGCACGGCAAATGCGACCCGACCCGTCATCTCATCCTCCCGCTACGACGGCCGACGCGGATCGCGCCGGCCGTCTGTTCCTTCACCGTCCTCAGAATTCGGCGGTCAGGCCGACGAAGAACGAGCGCCCGGCGACGTCGTACACGCCGGGATAGGTATTGCCATTACCGAAGTCGGCCAGAATGCCCTGGGCGATCGCAGGTGGGTCACGATCCAGCAGGTTGTTCACACCGATCCGGAACGTAAGCTCCTTCATCACCGCCGCGCTCGCCGCGAGGTCGAAATAATTGGCGACCGGCAGGCGCGAGTTGACGTCGTAGCCGCTGACGAACAGCTTGGTCGCGCCGACATAGCGCCAGTTGAGCGACACCGATCCCTTGGCGTCCGTCGACGACCAGGTGAAACGCGCCTGGTGCCGCCACTTCGGGCTGGGCTGGCGACACGTCGCTCCGAAATAGCCGGCGCAGTCATATTCTTCCTGGCCGGGCAGGGGCAACGTCTTCAGGTCATGCAGCCACGTCCCGTCCATGCTGACGTCGAACCCGCCGATCGCGGTGCTGAGCGCGTAGCTGGCACGGATATCGATGCCGCTGGTCGACAGCGAGCCGGTATTTTGCGTGTTCGACGCGACATAGCCGCCGGTGTTTGCATCGCCCCCGAACAGCACGCCGTTGCGCGGGTTGCGGTTGAACAGCGAGCAGAAGAACGGATTGCCGGTCTGGATGCACTGATCGATCGTCAGCTGCATCGGGATCGAGTTAATATAGTCCTTCACCTTGATGTTGTAGTAATCGACCGACAGCGTCAGCCCGCGAACGAAGCGCGGGGTCAGCACCACACCGGCGGTATACGTGTCCGCCTCTTCGGGCTTCAGCGCCAGATTGCCGCCGAAGAAGCCGGTGCACTGCTCGCTTGGGCATTCGATGATCTTGCCATATTGCGCCGCGGTCACGCCGGTCAGCGCGCACTGCGCCAGCGTCGCCTTCGGGCTGGTCCCGGCGCACGGGTCCTGCGTCGTGACGTTGCCTGGAAATTGCGGCTGGAACAGCTCGGTAATGTTGGGTGCGCGGATCGCACGGTTGTAACCGCCACGCAGCCGCAGGTCGCGCGACGGCGCCCAGGCGATCTCGCCCTTATAGGTCGAAATGCCCTTGTCGTTGTTGCTGTACTTGGAGAAGCGATAGCCGCCGGTCAGCGACAGTTCCTCGAAAAACGGCCGGTTCTCGATCAACGGCACGCGCACCTCGGTGAAGCCTTCGGTGACGTTGAAGCTGCCGGCGTTCTCCTTGGTGCCCTTCGCCAGCGCCAACGCATCGGCCTTGAACTCCAGGCTCTCGCGGCGATGCTCGACGCCCACGACCAAACCGATGCCCGTATCGGCCCACGGTAGCTTCACGCCATATTCGCCACCGTCGAAGGTGACCGTGCCCGACAGCACCGTCTCTTTGTCCAGCCCCTCGGTGCTGGTCGGCGCGTAGATGTAATTCAGCGCCGCTGCCGTAGGTCCGCCGAACTGGAAGACATTGAGCGGGACGCAGCTCGGGTCGGAACCGTCGATCACCGAGCGGCAGGTCGGCACACCATTTACCAGATCGACCTTCAGCGCGCGGTTGGCCCGCGCCGGATCGATATCGTTCATGTAGGTCTCGTTGTAGATGACCGTCGAATACAAGGCGTTGGCGTCGTAGCGGATGCCCTTGGCGATCTCGCCGCGCACCCCGCCGGTCACGCGGTAATCGGTGTGCCGCAGGTCGTCACGACGCGGCTGCGCCGGCGCCGCGACGGGACGATATCCGATATAGACGTCCTGCGTCGCGCTGGTGCCGGCCGCCGCCGCACCGCACAGCAATTCCGCCTGCTGCGCGCTCATCAGCGGGTTGTTGCAGTTGATCGAGTAATTATAGCCTTGGAACAATGCGGACGGAGCAACCTGCGAATTGGTTCGGTCGTCCATGAACATGAAGCTGCCGTAGATTTCGACGGCCGGCGTCACCTCGTATTTCGCGAACGCGCCGGCGGTAAAGCGGGTGTCATTGCGCTGAAAATAGTTCAGTGGCGCATAATTGTACCGGAAGCTGGGGTCGTACTGCACCCACGTCTTGTTGCCGTCGGTCGTGTTGTTGTACCCACCAGCCGCGATCCCGTCGCGCAGCGGCACGAAGCGGCCATATTGGTTGTTCGAAGAGCCGCCGCAGGTCAGCGATGTCGCGACGTCGCCGGTGAACACCGGATCGAGCGCGCAGGCCGACACGTCGCGATTGTACTGCAGGATCGGCTTGACGTCGCGATAGCCGAAATAAGCAGTGACGTTACCGCGCCCCTCATCGAAATTTGCCCCCATCGCCAAGTTGGCCGTGAAGCGCTGCCCGTCCACGGGTGACGTCGGCGCGGTGCTGAAGCCGGCCGCCGCCACGCGCGCACGATTCGCGGCATTGTCGTTGTGGTGCGCGGAGAAGCCATATTGCACATCGCCCAGCACGCCGTTCAGGTCGTCGCGCAGCACGAAGTTGATGACGCCCGATACCGCGTCCGAACCGTACACCGCGGACGCGCCGCCGGTCACGACGTCGATCCGCTTGACCATGAACGACGGGATGAAGTTGAGATCGGTCGCCTGGATCGGCAACAGGCGCTGCCCGTTGACCAGCGTCAGGTTCCGGTTGTTGCCGAGGTTGCGCAGGTTGACCTTCGCGGTGCCGTCCGAGCCGTTCGAAACGTTCTCGTTCGCGTCCGGCGTGATCTGCGGCAGGCGGTTGAGCACGCTCTCGATATTGGTCGCGCCCTGCAGGCGGATTTCGCCGGCGTCGACCGTCGTGATCGGGCTGTTGCTCATGACGCCCGGCTGCGCGAGGCGCGTGCCGGTCACGACGACACCCTCACCTTCGGCCTCCGAAGACGCACCGGCAGCCGCTTGATCGCCCGTCGTCACCTGCGCCGCTGCCGGCAGCGCGCCGCCGAGCACCAGCGCACCGATCGCGGCCGATGCCAGCCACCTTTTCGCTCCAACCATGTCTACCCCCATCTATCTGCTTGTTTGCAAGGAGGTTCATACATCAGTGCTGGATCATAACAAATATGTTATACGATAGTAGCAAAGAAAAATTGCTCAGTGCGCCCTTTCGAAGACACAAACATGCCCGCGGTACGGGCAGAACTGCCGCCTACCAACGAATATGCCTAAATAACGGGCATCAGCTGTCGACGTTGCCAACGCCCCGGAATTCGCGTCGCAGGTCGAGGACCGTCTGCTCGATATGTGCGAACATCCGCGCCCGCACGCCCTCCACATCGCGCGCCAGCCAGCTTTCCAGCAATTGCGCATGTTCGTCGTTGGCGCGCTGGTCACGTCCCAGCGGCTCGAGGTGTTTGCGGACATAGCGCTCGCCCAGCACGTGCAGCCGCTCCAGCATTGTCGTCGTGATCGGCTGTTGCGACGGGCGCAGCAGCGCGAGGTGAAACGCGCGATTGAACGCTCCTACCCCGTCGCCATGCGCGTTGGTCGCCTCGTCGAGCTGCGCCAGTGTCTGCTTCGCTGCATTCCGTTCCTGGTCGGTCGCGCGCGCCGACGCCTGCGCCGCCACCTCCGGCTCCAGCTTCAGCCGCAGTGCATAGACTTCCTCGGCCTCGGCGATCGTCAGTTCGCGTACGAAATAGCCGCGGTTGGCGCGCGACCGGACCAGACCTTCCTGCTCCAGCCGGGTCAGCGCCTCGCGCAGCGGGATCTTGCTGACGCCCAGTTCCGCGGCAAGCGCGTCCTGCCGGATCGCCCGATCCACATCGACCTGGCCCGCAAGGATACGGTCGCGCACCAGATCCACCAGCTGTTCGGAAAGATTGCGGACGATGATACCGGTCATAAACTGCCCCAACCGGCAGAGATATACCGGTAAACCACTTAAACCGCGAGCGACGGCCGACGCAATGCCCCGCTAAAAGCGTTCTCTTATTAATAGTACAAGTAACGTCTTCGGGCTCGCCGATCCGACCGTCACTCCCGTCGCATGGCTTGCCGCATGCTCAAAGCCCACGCGCCGACGCGCCCGACCGACGCATTTATCGAAACCGCGATAGATCGAACGGTTTCAGATCATAGGCCGGCGTCTCGTCGTGCAGCAAAGCCGCAAGCGCTTCGCCGCTCGTCGCCGACAGCGTCAATCCCAGATGCTGATGCCCGAACGCATAGGCCACCGCGCCGCGTCGCCCGATCGCGGGCAGATAGTCGGGCAACGTCGGCCGTGCGCCCATCCACGGCGCGATCGGTTCGCGCAGCGGCAGCCCCAGCGCGGCGACATGCGCGCGCAACCGCGCCCATTTGCGCGGATCGGCCGGCGTGTCGACGCGTGCGAACTCAACGATGCTCGCCGCACGCAGCCGCCCGGCAAACCGGGTCACGATCATGGAGCGATCCTCGAACACCACCGGGGGCTGGTCGGCGGGCCAGTCGCCGGGATCGCCCTCGATATGATAGCCGCGCTCGGCGACAAGCGGCGCGCGCAGCCCCGACGGCGCGACCAGCGGCGCAGAGGCGGCACCCGCCGCCACCACGGCCACGTCCGCATCGAGCGGCGCCCCCTCGTCCAGCGCGACATGCGCCCGCCCATCCCGTTCGACGATCGAGCGGGCGCGGCCGTGCACCATCGCGCCCCCCGCCGCGACGAAGCGGGTCGCCAGAAGGTCGCCCAGCGCCGCGGTATCGGTGATCTGCCCGCTGCCCTCGAAGCGCACCGCTCCTGCGATCGGCGCGCTGCTCAGCGCCGCCAGTCGCGCCAGTTCGTCGGGCGTCGCCGCGCGCACCGTCGCGATGCCGGTATCCGCCGCCAGCCACGCGGCACGCCCGCGGGCCGCGCTCTCCGGCGTCTCCCACACCACGTAATGCCCGTCGACGCGCAACAGGTGCGCCGCGCCCGCATCAGCCAGCACACGCCGCCACGCCGGGATCGCGTCCGCCAGCATCGCCGACAGCGCCGCCTTCCCGCGCGCGAACCGTGCTGGCGCGCTCGCGCGCAGCAGCCGCAGCGTGAACGGCAACCACGCACCGCTCGCGCGCGGCGGCAGCGCCAGCGCGCCGCCGCGCCAGAACAGCCGCCTCGGCACGCTCTTCACCGTCGCCAGCGACGCCAGCGGCTCGACCTGCTCGACCGCGATATGCCCGGCATTGCCCCATGACGCGCCACGCCACGGCGCATCGGGGGCGACAATCGTCACCTGCGTGCCGCGCCGTTGCAACGCCAGCGCGACGTTGAGCGCGACCACGCCATTGCCGACGACGATCGCCGAGCGGATCATGCCTGCGCCCGCACCAGGCTGCGCGCGCGGCCATAGGCGAGATAGAAGACCACGCCGAGCACGTTCCACATCGCGAACCGCACCAGCGTGTGCGTCGGCAGGCTGACCAGCAGATAGATGCAACCGAGGATCGCCAGCGTCCCGACCAGCATCGGCGCCGGGCAGCGGAACACGCGCTTCAGCTCGGGCGCGCGCTTGCGCAGCACCATCATGCACGCCGCCACCGCGATGAACGCCAGCAACGTGCCCGCATTCGCCAGTTCGGCGATCTCGTCGAGCCGGAAGAAGCCTGCCACCGCCGCGACAAATACCCCGGTCACCATCGTCACCAGCGCCGGCGACCCGGTGCGCGCCGACACGCGGCTCAACGATCGCGGCAGCAACCCGTCACGCGACATCACGAAGAAGATCCGGCTCTGCCCGTACATCATGACGAGGATCACCGACGGCAGCGCGATCAACGCGGCCAGCCCGATCGCCCAGGCGGCGAACGGATGCTGGAGCGTGCGCAGCACATAAGCGAGCGGCTCGGCCGACTTGCCGAGGTCGACATAGCTCACCGCCCCGATCGCCGCGACCGCGACGCCCATATAGATCGCGGTGCACGCCGCCATCGACCCGACGATCCCGATCGTCAGGTCACGCCCCGGATTGCGCGCCTCCTCCGCCGAGGTCGCGACCGCGTCGAAGCCGTAGAAGGCGAAAAACACGATCGCCGCCGCCGCCATCACGCCGCGCGTCGCGCCGTTTTCGACATGGCTGCCGAAACCGTACGGCATGAACGGCTCGAAATTGCCGCCATTGAACGCCGGCAGCGCGACGAACACGAACACCGCCAGCGCGACCATCTTGATCGCGACCAGCACGATGTTGAACGTCGCACTCTCCTTTGTGCCCGCGACCAGCATTCCGGCGATCCCGAGCGCGACCAGCACCGCCGGAAGGTTCACGATTCCGCCCCCGTGCGGCCCCGACAGCAGCATCGCAGGCAGATGCACGCCCGCGCTCTGCAACCAGCCGACCAGATACGCCGACCAGCCGACCGCCACCGTCGAGCAGGCCAAAGAATATTCGAGGATCAAACTCCACCCGACGATCCAGGCGACACTCTCGCCGATCACCGAATAGGTATAGGTATAGGCGCTGCCCGCGGTCGGGATCAGCGTCGCCATCTCCGCATAGGCGAGTGCGGCACAGGCACACACCGCGCCGGCGATCGCGAACGACAGGATCACCGCCGGCCCCGCCCGCTCCGCGCCGACCCCGGTCAGCGTGTAGATCCCGGTCCCGACGATCGCGCCGATCCCCAGCGCGATCAGATGCGGCCAGCTCAGCGTCTTGCGCAGCTTGCGGTCCGGATCGGCTTCGCGTGCGTCGAGCGGCTTCAGCGGCCCCAACAATCCCCGTGCCAAATGCCTCTCCCTGCTTGTTATTTGCTGTTCGCCAAGCCCTCAACCGTCATCCCCGCGACGGCGGGGATCCAGACACGCAACGTCTCGAAAGAAGCGAGACGCCCGAGGCTCTGGATGCCCGCCTCCGCGGGAATGACGGAAAAGTCCTTCACACCACCGTGAACCCGCCCCAGAACGAATCCTCGCGGTCGATCCAGATCGTGTTGAACCCGGTCGCGATCGCCGAACCCTCGATCGACGGCACGATCGCCGGCTGCTCGCCGATCATCGTCTCCGCCTCGACGCGCCCGATGAAGCGGCTGCCAATGTAGCTCTCATGCACGAAGCGGTCGCCCACCGTCAGCCGCCCGGTCGCCGCCAGGTGCGCCAGCCGCGCCGAGGTGCCGGTGCCGCACGGGCTGCGATCGATCGCACGCTCGCCATAGAAGACCGCATTGCGCCCGTCCGCGCCCTCGCCCTGCGGCGTGTCGGCCCACAGCACATGGCTGACCCCGCGGATCGTCGGCTCGAGCGGATGGACCGGCTCATAGACCGCGCGCACCAGCTCGCGGATCGTGCGGCTCAGCTCGACGATCCGCGCCGCACCCAGATCGTCCAACCCGGTGTACGCGCCCTGCGGCTCGATGATCGCGTAGTAATTGCCGCCGTATGCGACGTCGATCGACAACGGCCCGAACCCGGGCACGTCGATCTTCAACCCCTGCGTCGCGAGGTAAGCGGGCACGTTGCGGATCTTCACCGATCGGACGCGGTGGCCCTCCGCGACATAGTCGATGTCGATCACCCCCGCCGGCACCTCGACGCGCAGCCGTCCCGGCTCGCGCGGGGTAATCAGACCGTTCTCCAGCCCGAAGGTGATCATCCCGATCGTCCCGTGCCCGCACATCGGCAGGCACCCGGACGTCTCGATGAACAGGATCGCCGCATCCGCATCGCCGCACGGCGGGTACAGGAACCCGCCCGACATCATGTCGTGCCCGCGCGGCTCGAAGCACAGCCCGGTACGGATCCAATCGAAGCGCGCCAGGAAATCCTGCCGCCGCTCCGCCATGCTGGCACCCCGCAGCAGCGGGGCGCCCCCGGCCACCAGACGGACGGGATTGCCCGCCGTGTGACCGTCGATGCAGAAGAAGGTGTGGCGCATCAGGCCGCTGCAGTGGAAAGGGCCGCTTCCTTCAGCGTAGGACGCGTCGCCGCACATTTCTCGACCATCGCGATCACTTCGGCGCGGCGTGCGCCTTCCAGCGGCAGACGCGGCAGACGCACGCGCTCGGACCCGCGGCCCATGATCTCTTCAGCCAGCTTGATCGACTGCACCAGATCATGCTCGGCATCCAAGTGGAGCAGCGGCATGAACCAGCGGTAGATGCGCCGCGCCTCTTCCCAGTCGCCACGATACACCGCCGCGATCAGCGCGACCGATTCCTGCGGGAAGGCGCTGGTCAGCCCCGAAACCCAGCCGCTCGCGCCCAGCAACATGCCCTCCAGCGCGACGTCGTCCAGCCCCGCCATCACGATATAACGGTCGCCGAAGCGATTGATGACATCGGTGAAGCGGCGCGGATCGGGCGCGCTTTCCTTGACCGCGACGATGTTCCTGACCGGCTCCAGCAGCGCCAGCGTGTCGAAGTCGACTGACACCCGGTACGCGGGCGGGTTGTTGTAGAGCATGATCGGCAGCCCGGTCGCCTCGGCGACGGTGCGGAAATGCGTCGCCAGCTCGTTCGGCGTCGGGACATAGACCATCGCGGGCAGCAGCATCAGCGCGTCGATGCCGATCTCCTCGACTTCCTTCGCGAAGGTCGCCGCGCGGTGCGTCGTGAACTCGGACACGCCGCACACCAGCGGCACACGCCCGCCGACCGCCTCGACGCCCGCGCGCAGCACCGCATGCTTTTCCTCGACGTCCAGCGAGTTGTTCTCGCCGCAGGTGCCCAGCAGGATCAGCCCGTCCACGCCGTCCTCGACCAGCGCTACCAGACCACGCTGCGTCGCATCGATATCGACCGAGCCATCAGCCGCGAACTGCGTCGTCGCGGCGGGATAGACGCCCGTCCACATGCTCGAACCTGAAACCACATCATCCTCCTGACCAATCGTGTTCGTATACGATATAAAATCAGGGTCACCAAGCTATTTGTGCAGCGGCAGCGCGAAGGTGCGCGCAAGGCCGTGGTACAATTTCTCACGGCAGATGAATTGGCTGGCGCCGTCGGCAACGAAGGCGGTGGCGAACATCGGCAGCATCAACCCGCGGCTGCCCGTAGTCTCGGCCAGGATGATGACCGCCGTCAAGGGCGCACGGACCACCCCGGCGAAATAGCCGACCATGCCAAGGATCACGACCGCGGAGGCCGGCGAGTCGGAGAAGATCGGACGCAGCAGATTGCCGATCCCCGCCCCCACCGCCAGCGACGGCGCGAAGATGCCGCCCGGCAACCCGGCGATAGCGGTGGCAAGCGTCGCCAGCAGCTTGGCTGGCCCGAACCACAACGGCGCATCCACCCCGCCGATCATCGCGCGCGCCGCGCTATATCCCGTGCCCCACGTCAGCCCCGTCCCGCAGCCCAGCACCGCGACCACCATGCCGCACCCGACCGCGAACCACACCGGACGGCGCTTGCTCCATGCCGCCAGCGGATGCGCACCATTGGCGAGCATCAGCATGACGCGCGCGAACGCGCCGCCAGACAGGCCACCGACCAGCCCGGCCACACCCGCGACGACCAGCGCCGATCCGATCGGCATGTGCGCGCCGACCAGCCCGAAATAGAGATAGTCGCCCTGTACCGACTGCGCGACCATGCCCGCGATCACGATCGCGCCGACCACCAGCAGCGTCACCTTCTGCTCATAGGCGGAGGCGAGTTCCTCGATCGCGAACAGCAGCCCGGCCAGCGGCGTGTTGAACGCCGCCGCGACCCCGGCCGCACCGCCGGCGATCAACACCCCGGCGCGCAGCGGCACCCGCAGGATGCGGTGCGTCAAGCCCATCACCGCGGCGGCGATCTGCACGGTCGGCCCTTCGCGCCCCACCGACGCGCCGGACAGGACCGCTGCCAGCGTCAGCGCCGCCTTGCCGATCACCGTCGGCAACGACACCAACGACCGCGTCGCCGCTTCGGGATCGGCCTGCGCCGCCATCACCTGCGGGATGCCCGAGCCCCGCGCCAGCGGCACGTAACGCCGCGTCAGCCACACCAACGCCCCGAAAGACAGCGGCGTCGTCACCAGCGGCAGCCAGCGATAGTGCCGCGCCCCTTCCGCAAAAAGCTCGCCGCACGCATCCGCCGCCAGCGCGAACACCGTCGCCGCCAGCCCGATCGCCACCGCTCCGGCGAAGATCGCGAGCCGCGCGCGCAGCCGACGCGCGCGCAGCCGTTGCGAGCGGAGCAACGCGCGCATCCGCGCGGGCGTCCATCCGAATGGCCCGCCGCGCGATGAAGATTGCTCCGTCATCCCGACGCCTTACACGCCAGCCACGCGGAAACGCCAGCCTGAAGCCGGACGGCAATTCTCCATCAAGGCGCAGGCGCCACGCCCACCCCGTCGCCCCGGGCTTGACCCTGGGGCCCCGCTTCTTCTCTCCGTCATTCCGACGGAAGCGGCCGCCTACATCTCCCCGCGCGCGTGGCGGATCGCGTACCATTTCTTCACATTGGCGTTATGCTCGGCCAGCGTGTCCGCGAAGACATGGCCGCCGCTGCCGTCCGCGACGAAATACAGCGCCTTCGTCTGCGCCGGGTCCAGCACCGCGTCGATCGACAGCCGTCCCGGATTGGCGATCGGCCCGACCGGCAGCCCCGCCGACGCATAGGTGTTATAGCCGTTCTTGGCGCGCAGTTCCGACTGGCGGATACGCCGCCCCAGCGGCCGCCCCTTGGTGATCGGGTAGATGACGGTCGGATCGGCCTGCAACGGCATGCCGAGCCGCAGGCGATTGCCATAAACCGCCGCAACCGTCCGCCGCTCCGCGGGCTTGGCGGTCTCCTTCTCGACGATCGAGGCCAGGATGATCGCCTGCGCGGGTGTCGTGACCACCGCCGCCGGCTTGCGCGTCTTCCACGCCGCGGCGAGGTACGTCTTCATCGCCGCCTGCATCCGCGCGAGCACCGCGCTGCGCGGCTCGCCGCGCTCGAACGCATAACCGTCCGGCAGCACCGAGCCTTCGGCGGGTACCTTGACGTCGCCGGTCAGCGTTTCGGCCTTCATCAACGCGTCGCGCACCATCACCGACGGCAGTCCCTCGGGCACCACCACCAGCCGCTGCACCGCCTTGCCGCCCTGCAGGATCGCGAGCACCTGCGCCGCGCTGGCGTGCGCGGGGAAGGCATATTCACCCGCCTTGATCGACGTGCCCGATCCGAAGATCCGCGCCTGCACGCGGAAGCGGCGGGCCGAGCCGATCACCCCGGCCTTCTCCAGCGTCCGCGCCGCGGCGGCCAGGCTCGATCCTTCAGCGATCTCGACATTGGCGGCGCGCGGCAACGGCCCCGCGCCCTTCCAGCCGTATCCGACCCAGAAGCCGGCCGCGATCAGCAGCAGGCCGGCGACAAGAGCGAAGCAGCCGAGCCTGCGCATGGGGATATCAGACCGCCTTCATCACCAGTGAAGCGTTGGTGCCGCCGAAGCCGAACGAATTGTTCAGCACCGCGCGCACGGTACGCTTCTTGGCATGATGCGGGACGAGATCGACACCCTCGGTCCCTTCGTCGGGATTGTCGAGGTTCAGCGTCGGCGGCACGATCTGGTCGCGCAGCGCCAGGATGCAGAAGATGCTCTCCACCGCCCCCGCGCCGCCGAGCAGATGCCCGATCGCCGACTTGGTGCTCGACATCGATGCGCCCGACAGATCGTCGCCGAACACGCGCTTCGCCGCGGCCAGCTCGATCGTATCGGCCATCGTCGAGGTGCCGTGCGCGTTGATATAGTCGATATCGGCGGGGGTCATCCCCGCCTTGCGCAGCGCCATGCGCATCGCAAGTTCCGCGCCCTTGCCCTCGGGGTGCGGCGCGGTGACGTGATAGGCGTCGCCCGACAGACCGTAACCGACCACCTCGGCATAGATTTTCGCGCCGCGCGCCTTGGCGTGCTCATATTCCTCCAGCACGAGGACGCCCGCGCCCTCGCCCATCACGAAGCCGTCGCGGTCCTTGTCATAGGGGCGGCTGGCCTGTTCGGGCCGGTCGTTCATGCTGCAGTTGAGCGCGCGCGCCTGCGCGAAGCCGGCGACGCCGAGCGGGTTGACCGTGCTTTCCGCACCGCCCGCCAGCATGATGTCCGCGTCGTCGTCGCGGATCATCCGCGCCGCGTCGCCGATCGAATGCGCGCCGGTCGAACAGGCGGTGACCACTGCGTGGTTCGGCCCCATCAAGCCGTATTTGATCGAAACCTGCCCCGAAATCAGGTTGATGAGGCGACCGTGGACGAAATGCGGGCTCACGCGGCCCGGACCGCGCTCGTGCAGATTGACCGATTCGATCTCGATCCCCGGAAGCCCACCGATCCCCGAGCCGATCGATACGCCCGCGCGCATCCGCATCTCCTCGTCCATCTCGGTCAGCCCGGCGTCTTCCAGCGCCTGCCCCGCGGCGTCGATGCCATAGACGATGAACGGATCGACCTGCCGCTGGACCTTATGGTCGACGCGCTTGTCGGGATCGAAGCCATATTCATGGTCCTTCGGCTTCACCTCGCACGCGATCAGGCACTTCTGTCCCGTAGTATCGAAGCGGGTGATCGGGCCGGCACCCGACTTACCCGCGATCAGGTTCGCCCAGGCGGTTTCCACGTCCGCCCCCAAAGGGGTGACGAGGCCAAGTCCGGTGACGACGACGCGACGCATAGGCTTCCCTTCTTCCCGCCCCTTGCGCCTCTCCCACGCATCCGGCGGTCTTCATAAACGAAACGGCTCCCCATCCTCTAGCGAAGGACGGGAAGCCGCTCAAATCTGTTCGACGGCCGGGGGTCGGCGCGGACGCTGAGCCCGCCCCCCGGCGCATCAGGGCGTCAGCCCTTGTGCTCGTCGATGTAAGTGATCGCGTCCTTGACGGTCGAGATCTTCTCGGCGGCGTCGTCCGGGATTTCCACCCCGAACTCCTCCTCGAACGCCATGACCAGCTCGACGATGTCGAGGCTGTCCGCGCCCAGATCGTCGATGAAGCTGGCGTCCTCGGTCACCTTGTCGGCTTCGACGCCGAGATGCTCGACGACGATCTTCTTCACGCGGTCGGCGGTCTCGCTCATAACTTTCCCTCTTTCGATTTGGGGGGGTGATTTAAATTTCCTGAACGCAGGTAGAGCCCGTCGACCCGCCTGACAAGTCCGTGTGTGCGGTGCCTGCCGGGCGGATGGGTCAAACCATCGCCATCCCGCCGTTGACGTGGATGGTCTGCCCGGTGACGTATCCCGCCTCCTTCGACGCCAGATACACGACCGCCGCCGCGATGTCCTCGCCCGTCCCCAGATCGCCCGCCGGGATGCGCGCCGTCAACTGCGTTTTCTGCGCCTCGGGCAGGCCGTCGGTCATCGCCGAGCGGATGAAGCCGGGCGCGACGCAATTGACGGTGATGTTGCGGCTGGCCAGCTCCTGCGCCAGCGCCTTGGACATGCCGACCAGCCCGGCCTTCGACGCGGCATAATTGGCCTGCCCGGGATTGCCGGTCTGCCCAACGACCGAGGTGATCGAGATCACGCGGCCGAACCGCTGCTTCATCATCGGCTTGGCGGCGGCGCGGATCAGGCGGAAGGCGGCCTCCAGGTTGACGCGGATCACCTGATCCCATTCGTCGTCCTTCATCCGCATCGCCAGATTGTCGCGCGTCACGCCCGCGTTGTTGACCAGCACGTCGATCCGCCCGCCCAGCGCCGCCACCGCCTGCGGCACCAGCGCGTCGACCGCGGCGGCATCCGACAGGTCGCACGGCACCGCGACATGCCCCTCACCAGGCAACGTCGCCAGAAACGCCTCCAGCTTGGCGACGTTCGACCCCGACACCGCCAGCCGCGCCCCCTGCGCCGCCAGCCCCTTGGCGATTGCCGACCCGATTCCCCCCGAAGCGCCGGTCACCAGCGCGGTCATGCCTGTAAGGTCGAACATTGGTTACTCCGTTGGTTGGTTCACGCGGAGGCGCGGAGACGCGGAGGGACGATGGTTATTGACGACCCGACGCACCCCCTCCTTTAGCGTCTCGCCTCCGAAATTGATGAGCAGCCCGACGGGCTGCTCGACAAGCCTCAAATACGTCAGCAATTGCTTGCCGTGCACCGCCAACAATTTCTCGACTGACTTCACCTCCACGACGAGCCGCTTGTCGACAAGCAAGTCGATACGGAACGCTGCCGGAAATATCTGACCGTCAAAGCGGATGTCGACCGGATGCTGTCGGGAGACCGAATAACCCATTGCCGACAGCCGACCTGCCAAGACCGTCTCATACACGCTCTCCAGCAAGCCCGGCCCCAGCCCACGATGGAGGCGCAACGCAAGATCGAGAACGTCACCGCTGATGGCGTCGATGTCTCTCACTTCTTCTCCGCGTCTCCGCGCCTCCGCGTGAACATCAAAACTTCTTCAGCACCGCCTCGACATCGTCCATCGACACCACGCTCACCGCCTCGACATCCGGCGCGATGCGCTTGACCATCGGGGACAGGACCTTGCCGCCGAACTCGACGAACTCGGTCACTCCGACGTCGACCATCGCCAGCACCGACTCGCGCCACCGCACACGGCCCGTCACCTGCTCGACCAGCAGCCGTCGGATCGCCCCCGGATCAGCGACCGCCGCGGCGTCGACATTGGCGAACACCGGCACCAGCGGCGCGCGCAGGTCGGCCTCTGCCAGCGCGCCCTCCATCACCCGCGCCGCATCCTCCATCAGCGCGCAATGGAACGGCGCCGACACCGGCAACAGCACCGCGCGCTTCGCGCCCATCTCCTTGGCCAGCGCCACCGCGCGCTCCACCGCGACACGATGCCCGGAGATCACCACCTGCGACGGATCATTGTCGTTGGCGACCGTGCACACCAATGTCTCGCCGGTCTCGGTCAGGATCAGGTCCACCGCCGCGCCCGCGATCGCCTGCGCCTTCTCGACATCGGCGCCCAGCAACGCCGCCATCGCGCCCTCGCCGACCGGCACCGCCGCCTGCATCGCGCGCCCGCGCGTCCTGAGCAGCCGCGCGGTCGTCCCGAGATCGAGCGCCTCCGCTGCGCACAAGGCGCTATATTCCCCCAGCGAGTGGCCCGCGACGTAATCGGCTTTTTCGGCCAGCCGCACATTGCCCTCGCGCGTCAGGACACGCAGCGTCGCGATCGCGTTCGCCATGATCGCGGGCTGCGCATTCTCGGTCAGCGTCAGCTCGTCCTGCGGCCCCTCCGCCATCAACCGGCGCAGATTCTGCCCCAGCGCCTCGTCGACCTCGCCGAACACCTCGCGCGCCACCGCCGAGGCGTCGGCCAGCGCCGCCCCCATGCCGACCGCCTGGCTGCCCTGACCGGGAAAGATGAACGCGCGCATGAAGGCCTCCGTGAAAATCGCCCGCGCTGCTAGGCCGCGCGCCGCCGTCGGGTCAACCGCTGGCGATTCGGCGCACTTTCCGGTATGAGAATGTCAGAAGGCCGAAAGGTCCGTTCCAACGCGCGATCGTCTCAACATTCGCAACATTCGCGCTGCAACATTCGGTTGCGCCGGACGCGATTTGTCGTCATAGCGCGTCGGCGTCGGGCGGAAGGGACTCACCCTTGCCGCCCTTTGCCATTGGAACGACAGCCGGAGGGGCGTTGCACATGGGGTGCACGTCAGCGATCGGCCAACATGAAGGTACATGCATGGCTCTGTACGAGCATGTGTTCCTTGCGCGCCAGGATCTGGCACAGGCGCAGGTGGACACGCTGGCGGAAACCGCCACCAAGATCGTCGAGGAACGCGGCGGCAAGGTCGTCAAGACCGAGACCTGGGGCCTGCGTTCGCTCGCCTATCGCATCGCGAAGAACCGCAAGGCGCACTACGTGATGCTCGAGATCGACGCACCGGGCGACACCGTCGCCGAGCTGGAGCGTCAGACCAGCATCAACGAGGACGTGATCCGCTACATGACCGTCCGCGTCGACGGCCACGAAGAGGGCCCGACCGTGATGATGCGCAAGCAGGAGCGCGACCGTGAGCGCCGCAGCGACCGCGAAGGCGGCCGTGACGGTGGCCGCGGCGAGCGTGGTGACCGCGGCGATCGTGGCCCCCGTCGTGACCGTGAAGAGGAGGCCGCATAATGGCGCGTCCGTTTTTCCGCCGCCGCAAGTCGTGCCCGTTCAGCGCCAAGGATGCGCCCCGGATCGACTATAAGGACGTCCGTCTGCTCCAGGGCTTCGTGTCCGAGCGTGGCAAGATCGTTCCGTCGCGCATCACCTCGGTGAGCGCCAAGAAGCAGCGCGAGCTGGCGCAGGCGATCAAGCGCGCCCGCCACCTGGGCCTGCTGCCCTACGTCGTGAAGTAAGGAGAAGAGCAGATGGATATCATCCTGCTTGAGCGCGTCGAGAAGCTCGGCGGCATCGGCGACGTGGTGAAGGTCAAGGACGGGTTCGCCCGTAACTACCTGCTCCCGAACAAGAAGGCGCTGCGCGCCAACGAAGCCAACCGCAAGGTTTTCGAGGCGAACCGCGCCCGCATCGAGAGCGAGAACGCCAACCGCCGCGGCGAGGCCGAGAAGGAAGCCGGTTCGTTCAAGGACGCGCAGATCACGCTGATCCGCCAGTCGTCGAACACCGGTCAGCTCTACGGTTCGGTCGCGGTGCGCGATCTGGTCGAGGCGCTGGTGGCCGATGGTCACAAGGTGACCAAGAGCCAGGTGGTACTGGATCGTCCGATCAAGTCGATCGGCCTGTACGACGTGAAGGTGCAGCTGCACCCGGAAGTCGTCGTGAACGTCAAGGTCAACGTCGCGCGCTCGCCCGAAGAGGCCGAGATGCAGTCGGCGGGTGTCGACGTCATGCAGCAGGTCTTCGAGGAAGGCCGCGATCAGGGCGGCTTCACCGAGGATTACGATCCCAATGCCGAGCCGGGCGCGACCGCCGAGGCGCAGTCCGACAACGCGCAGGGCTGATCGCCTCACGCATCGCCTGCAAGAAGAAAGGCCCGCCCGGATCGCTCCGGGCGGGCCTTTCCTTTGTGGCACCGCCGCCAGGGGGGCGGCGGCGATGCCCTCGGGGGGCCGTAAAGCTAGGAAATCAGGGAACGTTCCACACCGCGCTCACCACGGCGACCAGCGGCAGGAGCGCAAGGGTCAGGGGCATGATCTGTTTCAGCATGGCGGCCTTCGCGATCGGTTATCGTCGTTGGCTGCACAATCGCCACCGGCAACAAAGGTTGCGCTACGCTGAACAAATTGATCCGGCGACCGGCACCTCCGGTGCGACGAACCGCTGCTCCGACGCGGGAACATGCGGGCCGGTCGGCAGGTTCTTCGTTCGAATGTCGCCTGCCGCGGCATCGTCGTAATGCGTAGGATCGAAATCGTGCAGCCGAAGGAGCGGGACAAGCAGGAGCAAGTAAGCGCGATGGGTCGGGCGCTGCGCTCCAGTCTGCGGGTTCCCACCGACACCTACATCACCGGCGACATTCCGACCTTGCTGACCCTGCTCGGGCAAGTGCCCGCCGTCCCCGAACGCAAGCGCAGCTAGGGATCAACGATTGAAGCGTGCCGGGGCGTAGCGCGCCGCGTCGATCCCGTCCGGCATCGCAGTGTCGAGCAGCAACGCCGCACCGATCCGGGCGGCGGCTGGTGCGGTCTGGATGCCGAACCCGCCCTGCCCCGCGAACCAGAAGAAGCCTGGTTCCGCGCTGCCATACACCGGCAGTCGGTCCGGCGCGAATGACCGCAATCCTGCCCAGCGCCGCTCGACCCGCACGACGCGCCAGTCGACCGCCTGCTCCAGGCGATCGATCGCGATCGCCACGTCCAACTCCTCCGCCGCGACGTCGTGTGCCAGCACCGGATGTTCGTCATGCGGGCTCAGCCACAGCCGCCCGCCCGCCTCCGGCTTAAAGTAGAAGCCGCCGTTCACATCGATCACGAACGGCAGCGTCGCGGGTGCCGCGGGATCGGTCTGCAATTGCACCATCGTCCGGCGGTACGGGGTGATCCCGATCGGTGCGACGCCGCTGCGCGTCGCCACCTCGTCCGCCCACGCCCCCGCCGCATCGACCAGCACCGTCGCCTTAAACGAGCGCCCATCCTCGGTTTCGATCCGCCACGTGCCCGCCTGTCTCGACGCCGCCGCGAGCCGCGCGCCGCTCTCCACCCTCGTGCCGCTGCGCCTCGCCTGTAGCAGATAGTCACCGTGCAGCCGTGCCACATCGATATAGGCGCAGGTCGGCTCTTCTACCCCCAACGTCCATTCGGCCCGCAGCCCGGGGATCAGCGGCCGTGGATCGACAGACGATAGCGCGACCGGCGTGGCGGCGAATTCATCGAGCAGCGCCTCGATCGCCCCCGCATCCTCGTTGCGCCCGATATGCACCGCGCCGAGCGGATCGAGATAGCCGCCTGCCTGCAGCATCGGTCCCGATGCGGTGGTGAGCGGCTGGATGTCCTGGCCGCCGTACGTTTCGGACCAGAAGGCCGCAGACCGCCCGGTCGCATGGTAGCCGGGCCGTTCTTCCGCTTCGAGCAGCAACACCCGCGCATGATCGCCGATCGCCGCGGCCAGGCTGGCGCCGGCAATCCCGGCGCCGACGATCGCGATGTCGTAGCTCATGCCGCATGCCGATCGAGGAAGTCGTCGATCGCCGTCATCGCCCGCCGGCGCACCGGATCGGCCTCGCGCAGCAGCTCGTGCGCCGCTTCCCGTCCGAACCGGATCAGCGTCGCATTGGGCAGCCGCGCCGCCACCTCCGCCGCGGCACGCGGGTCCACCAGCCGATCATTGTCCGCCACCAGCATCAGCACCGGCGTCCTCAGCGTCGCGAGCCCGGGATCGCGCCTTAACCGCGCGGTCGCGCTGAACGCCTCCGCCAGCCACGCCCAGCTCGGCGGGCCGAGCCGCAGGTCGGGCTGCGCCTCCAGCCACCATGCCTCGTCCGAATAGCGCGCATCGTCCGCCGTCAGCAATCGCTGCCGCGGCAACATGCCCGGCCGCTCATGGCTCTTCCACGCGGGACGCGCCGGATCGCCCAGCCGTCGCATCGCCTGCGCCACCCGCGTTCCCAGCCACGATCCGACCGGCGAGCGCAGCCCCAGCATCGGCGCGACCAGCACCACCGCATCGGCGCGGATCGCGCCGTCGAGCAGCGCACGCAGCACCATATAGCCGCCCATCGAGTGACCGATGACGACGTGCGGACCGTCCTGTTCGGTGGTCCAGTCCCGCCACACCCCCGCCAGATCGTTGATCAATGGCGCGAAATCGTCGCAATGGCCGACATGCGGGTTCGCGCACAATCGCCCCGACCCGCCCTGCCCGCGCCAGTCGAACGCCGTGACCGCCCAGCCGCGCTCATGCCAGTCGGAAAACGACTCCAGATACTTCTCGATTATGTCGCCGCGCCCACCTTGGAACATTAGCGCGCCGCGGCCACGCCCCGGCCGGGTAAAGCGTCGCAGCCGCCATCCATCCGCGGCACTATCGAAGGACAGGCGAGCGTCGGCCGGCAGGGCGCGGCGCACCGCGGCGGGATCAGTCGTCGTCGACATCGCGGCATGGTTACGGTTTCTCAAACCATTCCGTCTAGCGCCATGCGGCATGAGCTGGGGATTTCTTGCATGGCTACTGCCCATCCTGATGGGCGCGTTGCTGCTGTCGGCGGGAATTCAGGACGTGCGCTCGCGCGAGATCGCCAATTGGAAGAACGCCGCGATCGCGCTGCTCGCACCGCTCTGGTGGGTGGCGATCGGCCTCGATCCGTGGCCGGGGATGGCGCTGCAATGCGGCGTCGCCTTGCTCGTCTTCGCCGTGTTCGTCGGCGCGTTCGCGATCGGGCAGATGGGTGGTGGGGACGTCAAGCTGATCGGCGCGCTGTCGCTGTGGCTCGCGCCGCTGCACCTGCTCGACATGCTGCTGGTGATGTCAGTGATCGGGGGCGCGCTGACGTTCGCGATGCTGGTCGAACATCGCGTTCGACGCCGCATGACCGCGATCGAGGTGCCGTACGGCGTCGCGATCGCAATCGCCGGGCTGCTCGCGCTTCGCGAACCGCTCCTTAACCAATTTATCCAATAATCGCAGACAGACGGGCGCCGGTGGCGCCGCGTGGGGACAGGGTCATTCATGGACAGTCGCAAGCTCATTCTGCTGGTCGGAGCCTTGATGGTGGCCGCGATCACCGCGTTCGCCGCGCGTTCGATGCTGATCGGCTCGCCCGCGCCCGAGGCTGCTGCGCTGGCCGCCGCGCCGAAGATCGACGGGCCGGAGGTGCTGGTCGCCACCCGCGCGCTGCCGGTCGGCACGATCCTCGACGCCAGCGCGCTGAAGTTCCAGCCCTGGCCCAAGGAGCTGGTCGAGAACGCCTATTACATGCGCAGCGGCACCGATCTGGGCAAGCTGATCGGCACGGTCGTCCGCCTGCCGATCACCGCCGGCCAGCCGGTGACGCAGGGGCAGTTGGTGAAGCCCGGCGACCGCGGCTTCCTGGCCGCCGCGCTCGGGCCGGGGATGCGCGCGGTGACGGTGCCGGTGTCGGCGCAGACCAGCGTCGCCGGCTTCGTCTTCCCGGGCGATCATATCGACCTGATCCTGACGCAGTCGGTCGAGGGCGACGGCCCGCCGCTGCGCGCCAGCGAGACGGTGATGCGCAACCTGCGCGTCCTCGCCACCGATCAGCGCACGACGGATCAGAAGGACGAACAGGGCAATACCGTCGTCCAGACGTTCTCGACGATCACCGTCGAGGCGACCCCGAAGATCGCCGAGCAGATCGCGGTGGCGCAGACGATCGGCACGCTGTCGCTGTCGTTGCGCTCGATCGCCGACAACGCCTCCGAACTCGACCGCGCGATCGCGTCGGGCAGCGTCAGCGTCGGCGACACGCATGACGCGAAAAGCGAGGAAGCGGTGCTCGACCGGCTCGCGAACACGCCGCAGACCGGCAACACCACCTATGCGGTCGGTGCCGACGTCTCGCGCTTCCAGCGTCGCACGGCACCGCCGCGCACGAACACGCAGCCCGCCGGCCCCTCGATCCCCGGCACGCCCGTCGTCACCACCATCGCCGCCGGTCCCAAGGTCCGGATCGCCCGCGGCAATGCCGTGACCGAAGTCTCCGTCGCAGGAAAGAACTGAGATGCGCTCCCCCCTGTTTCATGGCGCGGCGCTGGCCGCGGCGCTGACGGCGGCGCTCGCCCCCGCCACCATTGCCGCCGCCCCGCGCGGCGCGCAGCGCGCCCTTGCGTCCCGGCCGGTCGTCCGCAGCGGCCTGCCGCCGGTCGGCGTCACCAAGCCGAGCATCGAGAAGTGGCTCTCGATCGGCGAGGGTGAACTCATCACCCTGCCCGCCGCGGTGACCGAGGTGTGGACCTCGAACGCCGCGACCGCCGACGTCTATGTCGCCAACCCGCGCCAGATCCATCTGTTCGGCAAGGCGGACGGCGAGGCGACGATCTTCGCCACCGATCGCGCCGGCGCGGTGATCTATTCCGCGTCCGTCCGCGTCGCGCAAAACGCCACCCAGATCGACCGGATGCTCCAGGCCGCGCTGCCGGGCAGCGACTTCCACGTCACGCTGGTCGGACAGATCGCGGTGCTGAACGGCAATGCCGCCGCCCCCGCGGACGCTGAGCAGGCGCAGCGGCTGGTGACCGGCCTGCTGAACCCCGGCGTCGATCCCAGCGCGGACGGTGCCACGTTCAAGATCGGCGTCATCAACCGCATCAAGGTGGCGACCCCGCTCCAGGTCAACCTGCAGGTGAAGTTCGCCGAGGTCAGCCGCTCGTTCCTGAAGAACATCGCCAACAACATCACCACCCGCACGCTGGGCCGCAAGAACCCGCTGCTCGGGCTCGGCTTCGGGCGTCAGGGCACGATCACCAACGTGCTGCCTGGCACCGATCCGAACCTGCAAGGTGGCGGCACCAGCTTCACGCTACCCGGGGTCAACAGCGGCGGCGGCACGTTCAGCCTGTTCGGCAGCCTGCTCGGCACCGACTTCATCAATGCGCTCGATCTCGGCGAGACGCTGGGTCAGGTCACGACGCTTGCCAGCCCGAACCTGACCGCGCTGTCGGGCGAAACCGGCACCTTCCTGGCTGGCGGCGAGATCCCGATCCCGATCGCGCAGGCGCTCGGCACCAACTCGATCGAATTCAAGCAGTTCGGCGTCAGCCTCGCCTATACGCCGACCGTCCTGTCGGACGGGCGCATCTCGCTGCGCGTGAAGCCCGAAGTGTCGCAGCTCGACTATGGCAACGCCGTGTCGGTCGGCAGCGCGCGCGTCCCGGCGCTCACCACGCGCCGGGCGGAGACGACCGTCGAGCTGGGCTCGGGCCAGAGCTTCATGATCGCCGGGCTGATGCAGAACACGCACAACAACAGCTACACCAAGACGCCCGGCATCGGCGACCTGCCGATCCTCGGCGCGCTGTTCCGCTCGAACGGTTTCCAGCGCAACGAGACCGAGCTGGTGATCGTCATCACCCCGTACCTCGTCCGCCCGGTCGACGCCGCCGACATCAAGCTGCCGACCGATGGCTACAAGGCGCCGACCGATCTCGAACGCGCGCTGCTGGGCAAGCTCGACAGCGGCGATCGTGCGGTCGACCGCCCCAAGCCCAAGCTCGCGACCCCGCCCGCGCCGGCCGCGCCCGGCTTCTCGATCAAGTGAGGATGCTCTTCATGACCCCGCGTCCGCTCCTCCTGTGCGCCCTCGTCGCCGTGCTGCCGCTTGCGGCATGCGGCGAATATCGCGGGCTGGAAACCGTGCACCAGCCGGTCGTCGCACAGACCGACTATGCGCTCGATCTGCTCGCCGGGCCCGACGGTCTGGGTGGCGGCGAAGCGCAACGACTGCGCGGCTGGCTCGACGTGCTCGCGCCCGCCGCCGGCGCGACGATCGCGATCGACGATCCCGCCGCCTCGCCGGCCGCCCGCGCCGAGATCGCGGCGCTGGCAAGCGCCCGCGGGCTGCGGCTCGCGCCCGCCGCCGCATCGCACGGCGACACCCCGCCGCCGGGCACGCTGCGCGTCGTCGTGACGCGCGCCACCGCCTCGGTGCCGAGCTGCCAGGCGCCCGGCGCGTCCGCCACGCTCGTCAATTTCGACGCGCATACCAGCGGCGCGTTCGGCTGCGCGATCAACGGCACGCTTGCGGCGATGATCGCCGATCCGAACGACCTGGTCCGTGGCAAGCGCGACGACGGCGCCGGCGCGGCGGCAAGTGGCGCGAAGGCAATCGGCGCGTGGCGCAAGGCCGCGCCGTCCGGCGGCGGCGGCACCGTCGTGAAGAGCGAGTCGACGGGGGGCCGCTGACATGAACGCACCGTGGAAAGTCGCGGGCGCAGCGTCACGCGCCCCGTTCCTCGCCTTCTGCTGCGACGACAACGCCAGCATGACGCTGCGCGCGGTTGTCGACGAACTCGGCTGGCCGCAGGAAAACGTCTACAAGGGGGGGCTGCGGCAGGCGGTGCAGACCCTCGCGGTTTCCTCCAGCCCGCAATTGCTGTTCGTCGATCTCAGCGAGACCAGCGATCCGCTCACTGACATCAACAGCCTCGCCGAAGTCTGCGAACCCGGCACGATCGTGATCGCCGCCGGACCGGTCAACGACGTTCGCCTCTATCGCGATCTGCTGGCCAGCGGCATCCACGACTATCTGCTGAAGCCGTTGGGCGTCGATGCGGTGCGCGATGCCTTCGCCTCGGCAAAGGCGATGCTCAACGCGCCGCGCTATGCCGATGGCGCGGCCGAGCGCGTTCACGCCGCATTGGCGGTGATCGGTTGCCGCGGCGGCGTCGGTGCCTCGACGATCGCCACATCGCTGGCGTGGCAGATGAGCGAGACCGGCAAGCGCTCGACCGTGCTGCTCGACCTCGACGTGCACTTCGGCACCAATGCGCTGGCGATGGATGTCGAGCCGGGACGCGGGCTGATCGACGCGATCGACAATCCCAGCCGCATCGATGGCCTGTTCCTCGAACGCGCGCTCGTCCGCGCGTCCGACACGCTGTCGGTGCTGTCGGCCGAGGCGCCGATCAGCAACCCGATCGTCACCGACGGGACGGCCTATTATCAGTTGCAGGAGGAATTGCGCAGCGCGTTCGACCTGAGCGTGATGGACCTGCCGCGCGCGATGCTGATCCAGCATCCGCATTTGATGACCGAGGTGCAGGCGGTGGTGCTCGTCACGGAGCTGACGCTCGCCGCGGCGCGCGACACGATCCGGTTGCTGTCATGGCTACGCACCAACGCGCCGCAAGCGCAGGTGTGCGTCCTCGCCAATCGCGTCCATCCCGGCGCGCAGCAGGAAGTGCTGCGCAAGGATTTTGAGGGGTCGATCGAGCACAAGATCGACGTCGCGATCCCCTATGACCACAAGCTCGCGACGCAGGCCGCGAAAACGGGCAAGCCGATGGCGGCGGTCGGCAAGAACTCGAAGACCGTCGCTCCGCTGGCCGATCTGGCGGGCCGCTTGCTGGCCGCGACCGGCAACGATCCGGTGCCGCTGAACGGCAGCGCGGGGCGCGGCGGCTCGCTGCTTGCGCAGATCACCGAAATGCTCGCGAAGAAGCCGGCGCGGAAGTGATCCGCGTCCTTCCCCTCGACGTGGAGCCGCTATGTCCCCGCTGATCCTGTTGCTGCTGGCGGGTGCGCTGACGCTGGGGCTGCTGGTGTTTGCGCTGGCCGGGCCGTCGACGCAAAAGGCCGGCGCGCGCCGTCTGGCGGTGCTGCGTGAGCGTCACGTGCCCGCGCCGACCAACACGATCGAGGCGCAGATGCGCCGCATCACCGGGCGCAGCGCGACCCGCGCCGATCTGGCGGTCACCCGCATCCTGCCGAACGCCGCGGAGCTGCGCAAACGGCTGTCGATGACCGGCAAGCCTTGGACGGTCGGCCAATATGGCATCGCCGCGGTCACGATCGGAATCGTCACGCTGCTGCTGTTGCTGCTGAAGGGCGTGCCGGTGCTGATCGCTTTGTTCGTCGCGATGATGCTGGGCGCCCTGATCCCGCATCTCGCGGTGGCGTTCCTCATCAAGCGCCGCATCGGCGCGTTCATCGCCAAATTCCCCGATGCGATCGAGCTGCTGGTGCGCGGCCTGCGGTCGGGCCTGCCGATCTCGGAGACGATGCAGGTCGTCGCCGCCGAGGTGCCGGGCCCGGTCGGTGAGGAGTTCCGCTCCGTCTCGGACAAGATGCGCATCGGTCGCTCGATGGACGTCGCGTTGCAGGAAACCGCCGACCGGCTGATGACCGCCGAGTTCCAGTTCTTCGTCATCACGATCGCGATCCAGCGCGAAACCGGCGGCAATCTGGCCGAAACGCTCCAGAATCTCGCCACCGTGCTGCGCCAGCGCGGGCAGATGAAGCTGAAGATCAAGGCGATGTCGTCGGAATCGAAGGCGTCCGCCTACATCATCGGCTCGCTGCCGTTCATCGTCTTCGGGCTGATCTACGCGATCAATCCGCCCTACATGCAGACGTTCTTCAGCGACATGCGGCTGACCGTCACCGCCGTCGGCGGCCTGATCTGGATGGCGATCGGCGCCTTCATCATGGCCCGTATGGTGAGCTTCGAGATCTGACATGCCAATGATCTTCGGCCTTGATCTGTTGATGCTTCTCACGCTGCTGCCCGCGGTCGGCGCGGCGCTGCTGGTGGCCGGTTATGCGACGCGCAGTCTGCGCGACCCGATGACGCGCCGCGTGCGCGCCCTCAACGACCGGCGCGAGCAGTTGAAGGCGGGCATCACCGCCTCGACCGCGAAGCGCCGTACCAAGCTGGTCCACCAGAGCAACGCCGCCGACCGCGTCCGTGCCTTGCTGTCGTCGCTGCGCATGTTGCAGGACGAACAGATCAAGGAAGCGCAGCGCAAGCTGATCCAGGCCGGCATCCGCAACAAGGAATGGGCGGTCGCGGTGATCTTCGGCCGGCTGGTGCTGCCGATCGTGTTCGGCGGGATGATGGTGATCTGGGTGTATCTGCTCGACGCTTTCCCCGACTGGGGCGCGCTCAAGCGGTACGGGCTGGTCGCGGGCACGTTCGTGCTCGCCTACAAGGCGCCCGATATCTTTCTCAAGAACAAGATCACCAAGCGCACCGATGGCATCCGCAAGGGGCTGCCCGACGCGCTCGACCTGCTGGTGATCTGCGCCGAGGCCGGGCTGACGGTCGACGCCGCCTTCCACCGCGTCTCGCGCGAACTGGGCAAGGCGTATCCGGAACTCGGCGAGGAATTCGCGCTCACCGCGATCGAACTCGGCTTTCTGACCGACCGTCGGCAGGCGTTCGAGAACCTCGCCAATCGCGTCGACTTGGATGCGGTGCGCGGCGTGGTGACGACGATGATCCAGACCGAAAAATACGGCACCCCGCTGGCCAGCGCGCTTCGCGTCCTGTCGGCGGAATTCCGTCACGAACGGATGATGCGCGCCGAGGAAAAGGCCGCCCGGTTGCCGGCGATCATGACGGTGCCGCTCATCATGTTCATCCTGCCGGTGCTGTTCATCGTCATTCTCGGCCCGGCGGCCTGCTCGCTCAACGACTCGTTCATCAACGCCAAGCCGTAGGAACAGCCGCCCGCCTCCGTCGTTCAGCGACAATCACGAATGGAGGACCGTCATGCTGTTCACCACGACGACGCAATATATCGCGCTGGCGGTCGCGCTGATTGCCGGATGGCTGTTTGGCCTGGCCAGCCATCCGGGCGGCCGCAAGTGGAAGGCGCGCTACGTCGCCGAGCGCGACGCGCATGCGGTGACCAGCAAGCGCGTCAGCGAATTGGAGCGCGACCACGACACTGCCACCAAACGCGCCGCCGAGCTGGAGCGCGATCACGGCAGCGTCGGCACCCGCGTGACCGAGCTGGAGCGCGAGCGCGATCTCGCCAACGAGCGTGTCGCCGAGCTGAAGCGCGAGAATGACGAACTCGAGCGCGAGAACAGCCGCCTCTCCGCTGCCCGGCCGATCGCCGATGAGCGCTATGTCCGCGACGACCGTCCGTTCGACGGCGACCGGTACGAAGGCGATCGTCTGGCCCCCGGCCACTCGCGCGATCGTGGCTTCATCTGATCCCGCGGATCATTGTCGGATCATGTGGAACATCTGCGTCATTGCGAGCGTAGCGAAGCAATCCAGGACGTACTGATCCAGCTCTCGCCTGCTCCGCTACGATCGCCGTTACGGTTCAACGATCCCAACCGATTTCATCTGGCGCGTCGCCCAGCCATCACGCCGAAAATATCGCCGTCGCCCCGGACTTGATCCGGGGCCCCGCTTTTTCTGGCACCGCTCAATGATAGCGACACCAGATCACGTCCGACGCACCGAAAAGGCAGAGCCCTTCCGCGCCCGCCGCGCCGCCATCCCGACCGCACCGAAGCCGACCAGCATCAGCGCCCATGTCGCTGGCTCCGGCACCGCGCGGATCGCGAAGCTATACTGGCTCGACAGGCCACTGCTCTGTCCGGCCGACGCTTGCGGCGCGAATGCGTCCTCAATGCGGAATTCATAGCTCCCGGGCGCGAGCAAAAGCTGCGTGTCACCGCTCGCTCCGTTCCCCAAGGGTCCTATTTTCAGCAACGCAGCGGCACCGCCACGCATCGCAAGTGATACCGATTGCCCCGGCAGTTGCCCGTCCGCGCCCTCGCCGAACGCCGAAACGCCCCAATCGACCTCGAACACCGCTTCCGTGTCGGTCGCGAAAAAATATCGGTAATTCGCGCTACTAGCCGTCACCGCGTTCCCGCTGTCCACTCCACCGGGCGTCAACGTGCGCTGAAACGTCACCCGCCCCCGCTCGGCGCTGCTCAGTTCCGCCACCACCGACGATCGTCCGCGCACCGCAGGAAACCCGCCACTTTCAACCAGTTGCGCCGCCGCGCTGATCGTGCCGGCGCGCGTCGCCGCGTCGCTGCCCGACGGGTCGAGCGGTGCCGCGGCGATCGTCCCGGTGAGACGCGTGTCGACGATCTGCGTGCCGATCATCACCGCCGCGCTCGACGGTAGCGGCGTGATCGCGACGATTGCCGCTGCCGCGGCGAGCCGGATCATGCGCGCGCCTGAAGCGCTGCCTGCGCCGCCGCCAGCCGCGCGATCGGCACCCGGTACGGCGAGGCGGAGACGTAATCGAGCCCGACCCGTTCGCAGAACGCGATCGACGCCGGGTCCCCGCCATGCTCGCCGCAGATGCCCAGCTTGATGCCGGGGCGCGTCTTGCGCCCGCGCTCGGCGGCGATCTCGACCAGCTCGCCGACACCCTCGACATCGAGGCTGACGAACGGATCGCGCGCGTAAATGCCCTTTTCGACATAGGCACCCAGAAAACGGCTGGCGTCGTCGCGGCTGACCCCCAGCGTCGTCTGCGTCAAGTCGTTGGTGCCGAACGAGAAGAACTCGCCCGCCTCCGCGATCTCGCCCGCGCGCAGCGCTGCGCGCGGCAGCTCGATCATCGTGCCGACCAGATACTCGATGGTCCGCCCGCGCTCCGCGAACACCGCCGCCGCCGCGGCATCGACAACCGCCTTCATCAACTCCAGCTCGCGCTTCGTACCCACCAGCGGGATCATCACTTCCGGGATCGGTGCCTCACCGGATTTCTCCGCGACATCGATTGCCGCCTCGAAGATCGCGCGCGCCTGCGTCTCGTAGATTTCGGAATAGGTCACCCCGAGCCGGCAACCGCGATGCCCGAGCATCGGATTGAATTCATGCAGTTCCGCCGCACGACGCTTGAGTTGCTCGATCGCGATCCCGGTCGCGTTCGCCACCTCCGCAAACTCGTTTTCCTCGTGCGGCAGAAATTCGTGGAGCGGCGGATCGAGCAACCGCACCGTCACCGGCAGCCCCGCCATCACCTCGAAGATCGCGGTGAAATCGGCGCGCTGTTCCGGCAGCAACTTCTCCAGCGCGGCGCGACGACCGCCCTCGTCCTCGGCAAGGATCATCTGGCGCACCGCGGTGATCCGCGCCGCGTCGAAGAACATATGCTCGGTGCGGCACAGCCCGACGCCCTCGGCGCCGAAATCGCGCGCGGTGCGGCAATCGAGCGGGGTTTCGGCATTGGCGCGCACCTTCAGGCGGCGCACCTTGTCCGCCCATTCCATCAGCGTGCCGAAATCGCCGGCCAGTTCGGGCTGAATCGTCGCGACCTCACCGACCATCACTTCGCCGGTCGCGCCGTCGATCGTCAGCGTGTCCCCCTCGCGCACCTCGCGCGACCCGACACGCAGCACCTTGTCCTTCGCGGAAATCGCGAGCGACCCCGCGCCCGAGACACACGGCCGCCCCATCCCGCGCGCCACCACCGCGGCGTGGCTGGTCATCCCGCCGCGCGCGGTGAGGATGCCCTTTGCCGCGTGCATGCCGTGGATATCCTCGGGGCTGGTTTCGGTGCGGACGAGGATCACCGCCTTGCCGTCGGCCGCCATCCGCTCGGCGGTGTCGGCGTCGAACACGACCACCCCGGACGCGGCGCCCGGGGAGGCGGGCAGCCCCTTGGTCAGCACGTCGCGCGGCGCATCGGGGTCGAGCGTCGGGTGGAGCAATTGGTCGAGCGCCTGCGGATCGACGCGCGCGATCGCCTCTTCATGCGTGATCAGGCCCTCGTTCGCCATCTCGACCGCGATCTTGAGCGCCGCCTTGGCGGTGCGCTTGCCCGAACGCGTCTGGAGCATCCACAATTTGCCACGCTCAACCGTGAACTCGATGTCCTGCATGTCGCGATAGTGCGTCTCCAGCGTGTCGAAGACCTCCGCCAGCTCGGTGTAAACCTCCGGCAGCGCCTCTTCCATCGACAGCGGTTTCGCGCCGGCTTCCTCGCGCGCCGCCTTCGTCAGATATTGCGGGGTGCGGATGCCCGCGACGACGTCCTCGCCCTGCGCATTGATGAGGAATTCGCCGTAATAGGCGCGGTCGCCCTTGGCGGGATCGCGGGTGAAGGCGACGCCGGTCGCGCTGGTGTCGCCCATGTTGCCGAACACCATCGCCTGCACGTTGACCGCGGTACCCCAGTCGCCCGGGATGTGGTTGAGGCGGCGGTAGACCTTGGCGCGTTCCGACTGCCACGATCCGAACACCGCGCCGACCGCGCCCCACAATTGGTCATGCACGTCCTGCGGGAACGGCTTGCCCCATTCCTTTTCGACCACGCCCTTGTATTCGGCGACCAGTTCCCGCCAGTCGGCGGCGGAGAGTTCGGTATCGAGCGTGAAGCCGCGGTCTTCCTTGGCGATTTCCAGCGCTTCCTCGAACGCGCCGTGATCGAGTTCGAGCACCACGTCCGAATACATCTGGATGAAGCGGCGATAGCTGTCCCACGCGAACCGCTCGTCGCCGCTCGCCGCGGCCAGCCCCTCGACGGTCGCGTCGTTGAGCCCGAGGTTGAGGACGGTGTCCATCATCCCCGGCATCGACACCCGCGCGCCCGAGCGGACCGACACCAGCAGCGGATCGGCAGCATCGCCGAACGTCTTGCCGGTGATCCGCTCGATATGCGCGATTCCCTGGGCGACTTCTTCCTTCAGCGAGTCGGGGAAGCGCTCACCCTCCTCATAATAACGCGTGCACATCGCGGTCGAGATCGTGAAGCCGGGCGGCACCGGCAGGTCGATCGACGCCATCTCGGCAAGGTTCGCGCCCTTGCCGCCCAGCAGGTTCTTGTCGCCCTTGCCCCCGTCGGAGACGCCGCCACCGAAGCGATAGACGTAACGCTGGGTCATCGTGCCAAGTCCTTGATCTCGCGTCGGTTGTCTACGCGAATGTTGCGAAAGTTGAGACGCTGGCGGGTATTCGTCAGCCCTCGATTCTCGAGAAATCGGCGACCTTGTGCACTGCGGCGCGCACGCGCGCCAGCAGGATTAAACGTGTTGAACGCTTTTGCGGATCAGCATCGTTGACGGTAACGCTATCAAAGAACGCGTCGATCGGCGCGCGGAGCGTCGCGAGCGCGGCCATCGCGCCCTCGAAGTCCTCGCGTTCGATCGCCTGCGCGGCGGCGGGTTCGGCGGCGTCGAGCGCCGCGATCAGCGCAGCTTCGTCCTTTTCGGGCGTGTAGGACAGCGCTTGTTGCGGTTCGGCCTGCGTCTCGGCAGCGGCGACGCCTTCCTTCTTCAGGATATTGGCGGCGCGCTTGTAGCCGGCGAGCAGGTTCGCGCCGTCATCGGTACCGATGAACGACTGGAGGGCGCGGACGCGGGCGAGAAGGCGGACGAGATCGTCCTCGCCGCCGAGTGCGAACACCGCGTCGATCAGATCGTGGCGGACGCCGGCCTCGCGTTGCTGGACCTTGAGGCGGTCGGCGAAGAATGATTGCAGTTGCTCAACCACAAACCAGACAGCTTGATAGGATACCTGAGCAGAGCGTGCCGCATAAACCTCGGCAAGATTGCGCGCCTGAGCAAGCGTGAGCCGGAATTCGGCGTCCGCTCGCTCCATCTCCAGCCACAGCCCTGAGATGTGAGAAAAGGCCGGATCGTTGGCAGCGCGCAACTCGGCAACTTTGGAAATCGCATTATCGCGCTGAGTCATAAATAGCAACGACAACTGGTTGATTTCGCGCTCGCGCTCCTGCTCGATGTAAAAGTGCCTTGCCTCTGTAAGCACATCAACCAGTGAACAGCGGACTTCAGCCTTGAGCAACGTAGCTACGATGCCCAAAGCGGATCGCCGAAGCGCAAATGGATCCTTAGATCCACTAGGAGCCATGCCTTCGAAGAAGAAGCTAACTATGCTATCCAGCTTGTCCGCTAACGAGACCGCGACCGTCACCGGATCGGTCGGCACGTCATCGCCCTGTCCGACCGGCTTGTAATGGTCGCGGATCGCGTTCGCGACCGCTTCGTCCTCGCCCTGCGCGGCGGCATAATAGCCGCCCATCAGGCCCTGCAATTCGGGGAACTCGCCGACCATGCCGGTGACGAGATCGGCCTTTGCGAGCCGCGCGGCGCGTTCGGCCTTGTCGGCGAGGTCCGGCGTGCCGACCACACCCTCTTCCACCAGCCAGCGCGCCAGCTTGGCGACGCGCTCGACCTTGTCGGCAACGGTGCCGAGCTTTTCGTGGAAGACAATTCGGTCGAGCTTCTTGGCCTGTTCCTCCAGCGGCACCTTCAGATCGGTGTCGTAGAAGAAGCGCGCATCGCTCAGCCGTGCGGCGAGCACCTTGCGGTTGCCCTCGACGATCTTCGCGCCGCCGTCGTGCGCGTCGATGTTAGCGGTACAGACAAACGCGTTGGCGAGCTTGCCGTCGCGGTCGCGGCACACGAAGTATTTCTGATTTACCCGCGCGGTCAGCCGGATGACCTCGGGCGGGACCGACAGGAACTCGGCGTCGAAGCGCCCGAGCAGCGGCACCGGCCATTCGGTCAGCCCGGCATTCTCGGCGACCAGCCCCTCGTCCTCGACCAGCACCAGCCCGGCCTCGGCGGCGAGCGCAGTCGCGCGGTCGCGGATCAGCGCGGCGCGCTCGTCCTGATCGACGATGACGTGGCAGGCGCGCAGCTTCTCGACATAATCCGCCGCCGAACCGATCGTGATCGCGCCGGGATGGTGGAAGCGATGCCCGAGCGTCGCCGCGCCGCTGTCGATCCCGGCGATCGACACGGGCACGACCTGCTCGCCGAACAACGCGACGATGCCCTGCAACGGGCGGACCCAGCGCAGGCTCTCGGTCGACAGCGAGGCCGCGCCCCAGCGCATCGACTTCGGCCACGGAAAGGCGCGGACGACGGCGGGAATCGCCTCGGCGAGCACCTCAGCGGTGGCGCGGCCGGGCTTTTCCGTGATCGCGTAGAGCACGCCGTCACGCTCGGTGAGCTGCTCGCGCGTCAGCCCGGTCTTGCGGAGAAAGCCTTCCAGCGCCTGTGGCGGGGCGGCGGCACGCGGGCCCTTCACTTCCTCGCTGACCGCCTGCGTCGCGTCGGGCAGGTCACGCAGGATCAGCGTCAGGCGACGTGGGGTCGCGTAAGTGACGGTCGCGGCGGCGGTGAGCCCGGCTTTGGCCAACTCGGCCGCGAACAGCCGCGCAAAATCCTCGCGCGCCTTAGCCTGCATCCGCGCGGGGATTTCCTCGGAGCGGAGTTCGAGAAGGAAGTCGGTCATGCTGGGCTTGCCGTCTGGTTGGGGTCACGCGAAGGCGCGAGGACGCGAAGAGGAAGAAGAAGGTTGGTTCGCGCGGAGGCGCGGAGGCGCAGAGAGGGCGCGTCAGCGGCTAGTATATCGCTGGAGCCGCGGACGCCTGACGATCTTGCTACCGCGCGCACGAGCCGCGCGCGCGACATCTCTGCGCCCCTGCGCCTCTGCGCGAACCATCTCTTCGCGGCGTCGCGGCTTGGCGCGACCATCATCACGCCGCCCACCCATTCTTCTCCATATACGCCGCGCACGCCGCCTTCGCGAGATCGCGGACGCGGCCGATATACGCCTGCCGCTCGGCGACCGAGATCACGCCGCGCGCCTGCAACAGGTTGAAGGTGTGGCTGGCCTTGATCGCCTGCTCATAGGCCGGGATCGGCAGCTTCGCGGCGAGGCTCCGCTCGCATTCCGCCGCCGCCTTCCTGAAGAGGTCGAACAGCGCGTCGGTGTCGGCAACCTCGAAGTTCCACGTCGACATCTGGCGCTCGTTCTCGAGGAACACGTCGCCGTACGACACCCCGGCATCGTTGAACGCCAGATCGTAGACGTTGTCGACGTTCTGGATATACATCGCCAGCCGTTCGAGCCCATAGGTCAGCTCGCCCGCGACCGGCTTCATGTCGAAGCCGCCCATCTGCTGGAAATAGGTGAATTGCGTCACCTCCATCCCGTCGCACCACACTTCCCAGCCCAGCCCCCAGGCGCCGAGCGTCGGGCTTTCCCAATCGTCCTCGACGAAGCGGATGTCGTGCAGCCCTGTGTCGACGCCGATCGCGGCGAGGCTGCCGAGGTATAGTTCCTGAAGGTCGGGCGGGCTCGGCTTCAGGATCACCTGATATTGGTAATAATGCTGAAGCCGGTTGGGATTCTCGCCATAGCGGCCGTCGGTCGGGCGGCGGCACGGCTGGACGTAGGCGGCGTTCCACGTGTCCGGCCCCAATGCGCGCAGCGTCGTGGCGGGATGGAAGGTGCCGGCCCCCATTTCCATGTCATAGGGCTGGAGGATCGCACAGCCGCGCTCCGACCAATAATGGTGGAGCCGCAGGATCATCGCCTGGAAGCTGAGCGGGCGGGGAGCGCTGATGTCGGTCACAGGGTCGAGCCTGTGGCGCAAGGTCGGCGCGGAATCAACAAAACCGTCGCCCTTCCCTTTCGCGCGCGGGCTCGCCATGACGGCGCGCATGAAGATCGCCGCCACCGCGCTCGCGCTGCTGCTCGCCGTTCCGTTGCCCGCCTGTGCGCAGGATGCCGATCCCGCCTTGTGGGTGGTGAAGGACAAGGACACGACCATCTATCTGTTCGGGACGATCCACGTCCTGAAGCCGGGGCTGTCGTGGTTCGACGAGGCGGTGAAGACGGCCTTCGACCGCTCGCAGACGTTGGTGCTGGAGATGGTCGAGCCCGATGCCGCCACGCAGCAACGTGTGGTGAGCGCCGCCGCCTTCGACCCGAACGGCACGCCGCTGACGCAGCAGCTCTCGCCCAATTACCGCGCCGCCTTCGCCAAGGCGATGAGCGACGGGCAGGTCCAGCCGGCGCTCTACGAGAAGATGCGGCCGTGGTTCGCGGCGGTGACGCTGTCGCTGCTGCCGGTGCGCCAGCTCGGCTATGATCCCGCCAATGGCCCCGAGAAGGTGCTGACCGACGCGGCGAAGGCGGCGGGCAAGCCGGTGATCGGGCTGGAGACGTTCGAAGGGCAATTGGAGGTGTTCGGCAGGCTGTCGAAACCCGCGCAGGTGCAGTTGCTGGAGAGCACGCTCGACGAGCTGCCCAAGGTCGACGCGACGTTCACGACATTGGTCGACGCTTGGGCGAGCGGCAAGCCCGAGGGCGTGGCGAAGGAGATGAACGAGTCGCTCAAGGACTCGCCCGAAGTCGCCAGGGTGCTGCTGACCGACCGCAACAAGCAGTGGGCGGCGTGGATCGCGACGCGGATGAAGCGGCCGGGGACGGTGTTCGTCGCGGTCGGCGCGGGGCATCTGGCCGGCACGGGCAGCGTGCAGGATCAGCTGGGCGCGTACCGGCTGAAGGCGGTGCGGGTCAGATACTAACCGTCGCCCCTGCGCAGGCAGGGGCCTATCTCTCTGTCGTCGCGCATCAGGGTCTGACACAGAGCGCGCGGTGCATGTGTCCGACTTGCGCGAGCACGACACAGACATGGCCCCTGCCTGCGCAGGGGCGACGGCGTTCTCCTTGCATTTCGCGCGTCCACCCGCTAAGCGCGCCGGCTTCCGGTCATGGTCATCCCTGGAGGCGTGAGCGGAAGGCATATCACCGTATTTCGGAGCATTTGAGATGAGCGACACCATTACGCTCGCAGCCGAGACGCGTGACCGGGTTGGCAAGGGAGCCTCCCGTGCACTGCGTCGCGACGGCCGCGTCCCCGCCGTGATCTATGGCCAGAACAAGGAGCCGACCTCGATCCATCTCGAGGAGAAGGCACTCGTCAAGGC
>NZ_CAXIAM010000007.1:0-82115 GCF_964021865.1 uncultured Sphingomonas sp. | reverse complement strand
CCTGCTGCTCGGTGCGCTGCGACAGATCGTCGGACGCCTGGCGGATGTCGGCCGCGCCGCTGCTGATGCCGTTGGCGGCCGCGGTCACCGCGGCGATCGCGGTCGACACCGCCATCATCGCGCGGTTGAAGTCGTGACGGAGCGCTTCATAGTCGCTGGCGAACGGCTGTTCGATCTGGCAGGTCAGATCATTGTCGGCCAGCCGGCTGAGTCCGAGGCCGAGCGCCTCGACAACCTTGCGCTGCGCCGCCGAGGCGACGGCAAGCGCCTGTCCATTGCCGCGGAACACCTCCATCGCCTTGGTCATGCGGCCGACGCAATCGCGCGAGGCGGTGTAGCGGATCGGGCTGTCGTAATCGCCCTTCGCCAAAGCCTCCATCCGGACCACGGTGTTGACGTACGGATCGCAGATGAGCGTGCGCGACACGATCGCGACGATCGTCACCAGCGCCAGCGCAGCACCGCTGATCGCCACGGCCGGCGTCGCGCCGATCACGCCGAATGCCACCGCCCCGGTCGCAATGAGGGAGACGAGCGACAGGCCTACATAGACAATGGCGAGGGCCAGGAACTTCGTCCGAACCGGCGCCACGTCGCGAAACCATGAAATCATGACATCTTCTCCGCTCGCACCATGTGTATCGCTGCAAAGCACCGGGGCGTAGGGGAGCCGGATAGCACCAAGGATTAAACATCAAATAAATGATGTAGATCAGTATTTCCGTTCCGGCAGGGCGTGCAACCTCGGACTGCCTGCACGGTTTGAGCGCAACGCCGGTGGAGTTTGCCTGATGATGCGGTCGATCTTGATGGGTGCGGTAGCGGGGGCGCGCGCGATGACGCCGCTTGCCGCGCTGGCCGCGACACGTGGACGCGGCGGCCGTGCGCCAGTCCTGTCCGCCGGAACGGTCGCGCTCGCCGCGGGCGAGCTGGCGGGCGACAAGCTGCGCAGCGCTCCCGACCGGACCGTGCCCGCCGGGATCGCGGGACGGCTGGTCAGCGGCGCGATCGCCGGCGCGGCCTGCGCCGGGCGGGACGATCGCCTCGCGGGCGCCCTGCTCGGTGCCGCGGCGGCGGTCGTGGCCTCGCACCTGACCTTCCGGTTGCGCGCGGCAGCGACGCGGCGCTGGGGCCAGACCGCCAGCGGGCTGATCGAAGATGGCGTGGCGGTGGTAAGCGCGGTGGCGCTGGCGCGGGCTTGATCCGGCCAAAGCGTTTTTCTTGAAGGCGGGTGCGACGATCCGCGCGTTCGAGAGTTTTCGCGGTCAGGGACAATAAGGGGAAAAGGTCATGGCCGACGATCGTCACGCGCGAATCAGCGAACACGCCTACCGGCTATGGCAGCAGGAAGGCGAGCCGCACGGGCGCGACCAGGCGCATTGGGAGGAGGCGGAGCGCGCCTTTGCCGGTGAAGGCCCCGTTGCCGACGAGCCCGATCCGCAGGACGGCGATCCGCAGGCTGGCGATCCGCAACCGACGACACAGGACACGTCGGGTGACACGGCTCCCTTCGCCGCCCCCGAGCAGCCGGCGAGCGCTGAGGAGGCCCCGTCCGACGCGCAAGCCCCCGCCGCCCCTGCAGCGGCAACCTCGGTCGACGTCAAACCGGCCGCCGCGAAGAAGCCGGCGGCGCGGCGCAAGCGCACCACCTGAGGCGCGGCGCGTTCCGGCGCGCCGCCCCGATCTTCTCGCGCCTTATTTCCTCCTGACGGGAGAACATCGTTGCATGACTTGCCGGACCGGCTGTTGCCGGGATCGCCCTATCCGCTTGGCGCCACGTTCGATGGCGAAGGGGTCAATTTCGCGGTCTTCTCCGCCAACGCCGATGCGATCGAGGTCTGCGTCTTCGACAGCGCGGGCAAGCGCGAGCTGAAGCGGCTGCCGCTGACCGAGTGCACCGACGAGGTGTGGCACGGCTATCTGCCCGATGTCGGCCCCGGCCTCGTCTATGGCCTGCGCGCGCATGGCCGCTACGCACCCGAGGAAGGGCATCGCTTCAACCCGAACAAGCTGCTGCTCGACCCCTATGCGCGCCGCATCCAGGGCCAGATCAAATGGACTGACGCGCTCCACGGCTATCGCATCGGGCACCGCCGCGAGGACCTGTCGTTCGACAAGCGCGACAGCGCGCCCGCCATGCCCAAGGCGGTGGTGGTCGACGATCACTGGGACTGGTCGCGCGACCGGCGGCCGAATACGCCGTGGTCGGAAACCGTGATCTACGAGGCGCACGTCAAGGGGCTGACCAAGCTGATCGAGCTGGTCCCGGCGCGCGAGCGCGGCACCTATGCCGCGCTGGGGCATCCGGCGGTCATCAAGCATCTGCAACGCACCGGGGTGACCGCGATCGAGCTGCTGCCGATCCACACCTTCACGCAGGACCGCTTCCTTCAGGAGAAGGGGCTGCGCAATTACTGGGGCTACAACACGCTCGGCTTCTTCGCCCCCGAGCAGTCCTACATGGCGACCGAACATCAGGACGAACTGCGCCGCGCGGTGCACCGGCTGCACAAGGCCGGGATCGAGGTGATCCTCGACGTCGTCTACAATCACACCTGCGAGGGCAGCGAAAAAGGCCCGACGCTGTCGTGGCGCGGGCTGGACAACGCCAGCTACTACCGGCTGGTCAAGGACAACCCGCGATACACGATCAACGACACGGGCACTGGCAACACGCTCAACATGAGCAAGGCCCGCGTGATCCAGATGGTCGCTGACTCCTTGCGCTACTGGGCGACCAGCTTCGGCGTCGACGGGTTCCGCTTCGATCTCGGGCTGACGCTCGGGCGCGAGGAACATGGCTTTGATCCGGGATCGGCGTTCTTCGACGTGCTACGGCAAGACCCGGTGCTCGGGCGGCTTAAGCTCATCACCGAGCCATGGGATGTCGGGCCGGGCGGGTATCAGCTCGGCAATTTCCCGCCCGGCTTTGCGGAGTGGAACGACAAATATCGCGACACGGTGCGCGAATATTGGCGCGGCGAACCGGGCAAGCGCCCCGATCTGGCGGCGCGACTGGCCGGCTCCGGCGATCTGTTCGACCGGCGCGCGCGGCGGCCGTGGGCGAGCGTCAACCTGCTGGCGGCACATGACGGCTTCACGCTCGCCGACACGGTGATGTACGAGGAACGCCACAACGAAGCGAACGGCGAGGACAATCGCGACGGCCATTCGCACAATGCCTCGTGCAACTGGGGGGTCGAGGGGCCGACCGACGACCCGGCGGTGAATGATGCGCGCGGGCGCGTGATGCGCTCGATGCTGACGACGCTGATGACGTCGCTCGGCACACCGATGCTGGTGGCGGGCGACGAGTTCGGGCGGACGCAGCAGGGCAACAACAACGCCTATTGCCAGGATAACGAGATCAGCTGGCTCGACTGGAAGGCGGCGAGCACGCCCGAGGGTCAGGCGCAGATCGACTTCACCGGGCGGCTGGCCGAGCTGCGGCGGCGGTTCGTGGTGCTGCGTAGCCCGACCTTCCTCTACGGCCAGGAGACGGCCGAGGGCGGGGTCAACGACATCGAATGGTGGGACGAGCGCGGGCAGCAATTGTCGCCCGAGGACTGGCAGAACCCGGATGGTCGCGCGCTGATGATGCGGCGTGCGGCACGCACCGAGGATGGCGCGATCGAGGCGGTGTCGTTGCTGCTCAACGCGTCGGGCGATCCGGTGACCTTCACCCTGCCCCCGCCGGACGCCAAGCGCATCGTGCTGATCGACAGCGCCAAGCCCGAGCAAGGCGAGATCGAGATCGATAACAGCTACGAGGTCGCGCCGCAGGGTGCGGTGCTGGTGACGTGGAAGATCGCGCCGTGATGCGCTGGGGGCCCGAGGAGCTGGCGGGCGGCGGCACGCGCTTCCGGTTGTGGGCGCCCGATGTCGACGGCGTCACGCTGGAGATCGACGGCGCGGCAACCGCGACGATGGAGCGGGGCGAGGACGGCTGGTATACGCTCGACCGTGCCGAGGGGCCGGGCGCACGCTATCGCTTCCGTATCGGCGAACAGGCGGTTCCCGACCCCGCCTCACGCCTCCAGTCGGGCGGGGTGCACGGGTGGAGCGTGGTCCCGGACGCCCGCTACGACTGGCAGAGCCCCGAGTGGCGCGGGCGTGCGTGGCACGAGATGGTGATTCTCGAATGTCACGCCGGGACCCTCGGCGGCTTTGCGGGGGTGATCGCGCGGCTGCCGGCGATCGCCGCAGCGGGGATCACCGCGATCGAGCTGATGCCGGTCGGCGCGTTCGGCGGCACGCGTGGCTGGGGCTATGACGGCGTGCTGCCCTATGCGGTGCAGGAGGATTATGGTTCGCCCGCCGAGCTGCGGCGGCTGGTCGACACCGCGCATGGGCTGGGCGTCAGCGTATTCCTCGACGTCGTCTACAATCACTTCGGGCCGGACGGAAATTATCTCGGCGTCTATGCTGCCGACTTCTTCAATGCCGAGGTGCATACGCCGTGGGGCGGCGCAGTGGCGGTGGCGCGCGAGCCGGTCGCACGGTTCTTCGTCGACAATGCGCTGATGTGGTTGCGCGACTATCGCGTCGACGGGCTGCGCTTCGATGCGGTGCACGCGATCGGCAATCCGGTGTTCCTCGACGCGATGGCGGCGGAGATCCGCGCCGCACTGCCCGACCGCCACGTGCATCTGGTGCTGGAGAACGAGGAGAATGACGCTGCGCGGCTGCGCGACGGCGGGTTCGATGCGCAGTGGAACGACGACTTCCACAACGTCATGCACGTCCTGCTGACCGGCGAGACCAATGCCTATTACACCGATTTCGCGGATCGCCCCGCGGAGCGGCTGGCACGGTGCCTTGCCGAGGGGTTCATCTATCAGGGCGAGGGCTCGGCCAACCACGACGGCAAGCCACGCGGAAGCGCGAGCGCGCACCTCGCGCCGACGCGGTTCGTCGCGTTCCTCCAGAACCACGATCAGGTCGGCAACCGCGCGCTGGGCGAGCGGCTGATCGCGCTGACCGACAAGGCGAAGCTGCGCGCGGCGACCGCGCTGCTGCTGCTGTGCCCGCAGGTGCCGCTGCTGTTCATGGGCGAGGAGGAAGGAAGCGAGACGCCGTTCCTGTTCTTCACCGACTTCCACGACGAACTGGCCGATGCGGTGCGCGAGGGACGGCGCAAAGAGTTCGCCAAATTCGACGCCTTCGCCGATCCGGACGCGCGGGCGCGGATTCCCGATCCGAACGCCGTGACGACGTTCGACGCGTCGGTGCCGCAGCCGGGACCGGAGGCGGAGGAGTGGCGGGCGTTCTATCGCGACTTGCTGACCTTGCGGTGCGAGCGGGTCATGCCGCATCTGGCGGGCGCGGTGTCGGTGGGCGCGCAGGTGCTCGGCGAAGCGGCGGTGGTCGCGCGCTGGCGGCTGGGCGACGGGACGACGCTGGGGGTCGCGATCGATTTGGGCGACGAACCCGCGACGCTGCCCGGCGGGGCCGATCCGTTCTTCACCGAGGGCGAGCGGTTCGTCGCTTGGATCGAGCCGTGACGAGGTCGGGGCCCTCCTCACGTCCGTCACCCCGGCGCAGGCCGGGGTCCAGCCGCGCACACAACATCGGTGGTTCTGCTTGGGTCTGGACCCCGGCCTGCGCCGGGGTGACGGTTAGTAGTTGGTGGCGACCTCTCCATCGCCTTCAAACCGCGTCGCTCGCATGACACTCTCCGAACGCGCCGCCGCCGCGGGGTTGTCGCGCGACTGGGAGGATGCCGATGGCCGGCCGCAGCGCGTCGAAGACGACGTGCTGGAGGCGATCCTCGCCTGTCTCGATACCAGCCCGGCCGAGGTGCCGTTTCTCTCCGCCGATGCCGGTAGCGCGATCGGGATTCCGGCGGGCGTGACCGGCGACGCCGAGCTGCTGCTCGACGATGGCAACCGTCTTGCGCTGACGATCGCCGCCGACGGCACGCTGCCGCCGGTCGAGCGCGTCGGCTATCACCGGCTGCATGCCGGCGGGCGCGAGTACACGCTGGCGATCGCGCCGCGACGCTGTGCGCTGCCGAAGCGCGGCTGGGGCGTCGCGGTGCAGGTGCCGAGCCTGCGCGCGACCACCGACAGCGCGTTCGGCGATGCCGGTGCGCTGGTCGAGGCCGCCGCCGCGTTCGCGCGGGTCGGGGCGCAGGCGCTGGCGATCAGCCCGACGCACGCGCTGTTCCCCGCCGATCCGACGCGTTTCAGCCCCTATTCGCCATCGACTCGGCTGTTCCACAACGTGCTGCTTGCCGATCCGGCGCTGATCGGCGTGCCGTTGCCCCCCGCCCGCGCCACGGCGCTGATCGACTGGCCGCACGCGGCGCGCGAACGGGTCGCACAATTGCGTGCGGCGTTCGACCTGGCGAGCGAGGGCGCGCTGTCGGCGGCGCGCGCCTATCGCCGTCAGAGGGGTGCGGCGCTGGAGGCGCATGCGCGGTTCGATGCGCTCCATGCGGCGCTGGGCGGGCATGGCTGGCAGGACTGGCCTGCCGCCTATCACGATCCGAACGGCGAAGCGGTGATCCGCTTCGCCGCCGAGCATGAGCGCGACATCGCCTTCTACGCTTTCCTGCAATGGCTGGCCGACCTCGGGCTGGCGACCGCGCAGCGCACTGCGAAGGAGCGCATGGCCACCGGGATCGTCGCCGACCTCGCGGTCGGGATGGATGCGGGCGGCAGCCATGCGTGGAGCGCGCGCGACGAATTGCTGACCGGGCTGACGGTCGGCGCGCCGCCCGATCCGCTCGGCCCGGACGGGCAGAATTGGGGGATCACCGCGCTTGACCCGTTCGCGCTGGAGCGCACCGGCTTCCGCGCGTTCATCGAGACGCTGCGCGTCGCGCTCGTGCATGCCGGGGGGATCCGGATCGACCATGCGCTGGGACTGGAGCGATTGTGGGTGATCCCGGCCGGTTCGGACGCCAGCGAGGGTGCTTACCTGCGCATGCCCGGCGACCATCTCCGCCGGATCGTCGCGATCGAGGCGCAGCGCGCCGATGCGGTGGTGATCGCCGAAGATCTCGGCACCGTCCCGCCCGGCTTCCGCGACACGCTGGCGGCGCGGTGCATGCTGGGGATGCGCGTGCTGCCGTTCGAGCGCGATACCGAAGGCGGGTTCGTGCCGCCCGCCGCGTGGGACGAGGCGGCGGTGGCGATGACCGGGACGCACGACACGCCGACGCTCGCCGGGTGGTGGAAGGGCCGCGACATCGACTGGGCGGAGAAGCTGGGGCGCAGCGGCGCGGATCGCGACCGTCGTGCCGTCGAGCGTACCGCCTTGTGGCAGGCGATGGACAAGCCCGGCGACCCGCCGGCCGCGCCGCCGGTCGATGCGATGATCGCGCATGTCGCCAGCGCGCCCTGCCCGCTGGCGATCGTCTCGCTCGAGGATTTGCTGGGGCTGGAGGAACAGCCCAACCTGCCCGGCACGATCGACGAACATCCCAATTGGCGGCGGCGGATGGACGCAGCCACCCCCGCCCTGCTGGCGCGCCGCGACGTCGCGCGCCGCATCGCCCTGCTCAACGCGGAGAGACACGCATGACGATACCCCGCGCCACCTATCGCTTTCAGTTCCACGAAGGTTTCACCTTCGCCGATGCCGAGGCGCTGGTCCCGTATCTCGACGATCTGGGCATCAGCCATGTCTATGCCTCGCCGGTCACCACCGCCGCGCCGGGATCGACGCACGGTTACGACGTGGTCGATCCGACGACGATCAACCCCGAATTGGGCGGCGAGGACGCGTTCCGGTCGCTGGTCGCGGCGCTGCGCGCGCGCGATATGGGCATCATCATCGACATCGTGCCCAACCACATGGGGGTCGCGGGCGACGGCAATGCGTGGTGGCAGGACGTTCTCGCGCGCGGGCCGGAGAGCGAGCACGCCGCGGTGTTCGATATCGACTGGCGCGAGCGGATCGTGCTGCCGGTGCTCGGCGCGCCGCTGTCGGAGGCGCTGGCGAACGGTGACCTGACGCTGGAGCGGTGCGACGGGCGCTGGACGATCGTCGCCTATGGCGAGCATCGTTTCCCGGTGCGCGACGCGGACCAGGACGCGGCCGACGCGCTGCCGCTCGCCGAACTGCTCGCGCGTCAGCATTATCGGCTCGCTTACTGGCGCGTGGCGAACGACGAGCTGAACTGGCGGCGGTTCTTCTCGATCAACGAGCTGGCGGGGGTGCGGATCGAGGACCCGGCCGTGTTCGAGAAAACGCATGCGCTGTATTTCCGATTGCACGACGAGGGGCTGATCGACGGCGTGCGCGTCGATCACGTCGACGGGCTGACCGATCCGATCGGCTACTGCCGTGCGCTGCGCGCGCGGCTGGGCGACGATGCGTGGATCGTCATCGAAAAGATCCTGGCCGCCGACGAACCGCAGCCGCTCGGCTGGGGCGTCGATGGCACGAGCGGCTACGATTTCATGGAACAGGTCGCGAGCCTGCTCCACGACCCCGCCGGCGCGGAACCGCTCGGGCAATTGTGGGAGGAGATCAGCGGGCGCAGCGCATCGTTTGAGCCCGAGGAATTCCAGGCGCGACAGGACCTGTTGTCGTGGCAATTCAGTGGGCAACTCGATGCCTGCGTCGCCGCCTTCCACGCGGTCGCGCCGGAGGGTGTCACCGCAGCGATGCTGCGCCGCGCGATCGAGCGGTTGCTGTGGGTGTTCCCGGTCTATCGCACCTATGGCCCCGACGCGCCCGCCAGCGACGCGGCGATCCGCGCGGAGGCGCGCGCGCGGGTCGCCGAACTGATCCCGCCGGGCGAGGCGCAGGTCGTCGATCTGGTGCTGGCGTGGCTGGCGGGCGATGGTCCGGCCGAAGCAGCGGACGCGGTGCGGCGCTTCCAGCAACTCTCCGCGCCGATCGCGGCCAAGGCGGTCGAGGATACGGGCTTTTATCGTTACGGTCGCTTGCTGTCGCGCAACGACGTCGGGTTCGATGCCGAGCGGATGGGGATGTCGCCTGTCGACTTCCACGCGCTGATGCAGGCGCGTGCGCGCGACGTGCCGCATGCGATGCTGACCACCGCCACCCACGACCACAAGCGTGGCGAGGATACGCGCGCGCGGCTCGCGGCGATCAGCGCGCATCCCGAGGCATGGCGCGACGCGGCGCTGGCGTGGCTGGAGCGCGACGATGGTGGGGTCGACGATGCGGACCGCTATATGCTGTTCCAGACGCTGGTCGGCGCATGGCCCGAAAATGGGGCGACCGCCGACTTCGTCGATCGCGTGACGGCGTGGCAGCAGAAGGCGCTGCGCGAGGCGAAGCTGCGCTCCTCGTGGGAAGCGCCGGATGAAGAATATGAAGCAGCGGCGGCGGCGCTGGTCGAGGCGTTGCCCGGCGATGCCGAAGCGCTGGCGCTGATCGCCAAGACGGTCGCGATGCTCGATGCGACGGCGCAGGACAGTGCGCTAGCGCAGGTGCTGCTCCGCTATACCGCGCCGGGGGTGCCCGATCTGTACCAAGGGACGGAGTTCGCCGACCTCAGCCTCGTCGATCCCGACAATCGCCGGCCGGTCGACTACGAGGCGCGGCGCGCGGCGCTGGCGGGCGATCCGTCGGCCAAGCTGCGGCTGATTGCCGACCTGCTGCGGCTGCGGCGCGACAATCCGGCGCTGTTCACCGAGGGAGCGTACCTTCCCGCGCACGTCGACGGCCCCGGCGCCGGGCAGGTACTGGCGTTCGAGCGGCAGCACGACGGGCGTGTCGCTCGCGTCGCGGTTGCGCTGCATGGCCAGCGGCCGGGTGCCGACACGCACGTCACCTTCGGTTCGGGTCATCGCACCGACGCCGCAACGCTGTTCGCCAACGCGGCGATCTGGTACGAGCGCGGCTGAGCCGGTATCCGGACGTCGTCCCGTTCGGGGGCGACGACGAGCGGCACGGGAGACGGAATGCGCCAGACGCGGCTCCTGAGTCACGCGATTGTCTTACATGACGTGCACGGCCCGACCCGGCCATCCGGTACGATCGTGTCCGGAACGGCGCAGCTATTCTCTAGATTTGTTCGGGATGGAGTTTGATGTTCGCCTGGTTCCAGCGACTGTTGCCGAAGACCGGCAATTTCTTCGAGCAGTTCGAAGGACATGCCGCCATCGGCCTGGCCGCCGCGCGCGCCACCGCGAAGCTGCTGGAGGGCGGGCCGGACCGTGCCGCGTTGCTGGTGGACATCAACAAGCACGAAAATGAGGCCGACGAAATCACCCGCGACGTGCTGAAAAGCGTGCGCGCGACGTTTTTGACGCCGTTCGATCGCGGCGCGATCACCGCGCTGATCGGCGCGCTCGACGATACGATCGACGAAATGTACGCCGCCGCCTCGGCGATCGACCTGTACGGATTGGCCGAATTCGCGCCCGAGATGCGCGAGATGGCGCAGGTGGCGGTCGACGCCGCCGGGCTGGCGGTCGAGGCGATGCCGCTGCTGCGCGACGTCAGCCGCAACGGCCCGCGCCTGCACGAACTGACCGAGCAACTGATCCGGCTGGAAGGCCGCGCCGACGATTGCCACGCCGCCGGGCTGCGCCGCTCGCTGGGGCAATATGGCAAGAGCGACACGCTGCGCTTCGTCGTCGAGCGCGAAATCTACAAGCATCTGGAGCGGATCCTCGATGCGTTCGAGGATGTCGCCGACGAGATCGACGGCATCGTCATCGACCACGCCTGACGCCCGGTCGACGCTCCCATGCACGAACTCGCCTTTCCCTTGCTGGTCGGCCTGATCCTGGTCGCGCTGGCGTTCGATTATCTGAACGGGCTGCACGACGCCGCCAATTCGATCGCGACGGTGGTCGCCACACGGCTGCTGTCGCCGGTCAAGGCGGTGCTGTTCGCGGCCTTCTTCAACTTCGCCGCCTATTTCCTGACGCTTGCGTTCCCCGCCCTCCATGCCGTCGCCGAGACGATCGGCAAGGGCCTGATCGACAAGGACGTCATCACCCCCGCGGTGATCTTCGGCGCGCTGGGCGGGGCCATGACGTGGAACGTCATCACTTGGCTGAAGGGCATTCCGTCGTCGAGCAGCCACGCACTGGTCGGCGGGCTGGTCGGCGCGGGCGTCGCGCACGCCGGGATAACCGGGGTGAAATGGGCCGGGCTCAACAAGACGCTGCTCGCGATCGTGCTGTCGCCGGTGATCGGCATGTTCCTGGCGATGGCGGTGATGCTGCTGTCGAGCTGGGCGCTGCGCCGCTCGACCGCGCCGCAGGCGGAGCGCAGCTTTCGCGCGCTGCACCTCGCCTCCTCCGCGGCCTATTCGCTGAGCCACGGGCTCAACGACGCGCAGAAGACGATGGGGATCATCACCGTCCTGCTTTATTCGACCGGCTATCTGACCGGGCCCTTCGAAGTGCCGCACTGGGTGGCGATCAGCTGCTATATCGCGATCGCGCTGGGCACGATGACCGGCGGCTGGCGCATCATCGAGACGATGGGATCGCGGATCACGCGGCTGTCACAGCATCAGGGGTTCAGCGCGTCGCTGGCCGGGTCGATCGTGGTGTTCAGCGCCTCGACGCTCGGCATTCCGGTGTCGACCACGCATACGATCACCGGCTCGATCATCGGCGCGGGCGTGTCGCGGCGCGCCTCGGCGGTGCGGTGGGGCGTGGCGAAGAGCGTGGTGGTGGCATGGGTGATCACGATCCCGGCCTCGGCGGTGGTCGGCGCGCTGGTCTATTCGACGACGTTGCTGTTCTGACCGTACGAGCCGGTTCTTCATCGCGAGCGTAGCCACGCAATGACGAACCGCGACGCCGGATCAAAACCGGCCGTTACGGATTGGTAACGTCAGTCAAATGGCGGAGACCGGCGTGCGGCGCGTGTTGCTTACTATCGTGCTGCTCGCTGCGGGATGCGCGCGGCACGAACGGTCCCCTGCCCCGCCGCGCGTCGAAAGCGCGATCGCGCCCTTCCCGGACCAGACCTCGACGATCGTCGTTCCCGTGACCGCGCGGCTCGACCAGCTCGAACGCGGGCTCGACAAGGAGACGCCGCGCGTCCTGTGGACGATCGACGAACATCGCGACCGATGCGTCAAGGGCAAGCGCGTCGACCTTGGTATCGGCAAGGTCAAGGTGACTCCCGACCTCGGCTGCCGGCTGGTCGGGCAAGTGACACGCGGCGCGATCCGCGTGTCCGGCAAGGGCGAGCGGCTCGACATCACCATGCCCGTCTCCGCCGTAATCCATGTCCGCGACATCGGCGGGGTGCTGGGCGAGACGGTGACCGCGCGCGCGCTGGTGCATGCGACCGGCAAGCTGGCGATCGTCGGCAACTGGCAACCGCGCGCGACGCTCGACCTCGCCTATGACTGGCGCGAGCCGCCGGGGATCGAGATCGCCGGACAGCGGATCACCTTCACCAGCCGCGCCGATCAGAAGCTGAAGCGCGTCGTCGCCAAACTGGAGCGCGATCTGCCGCGCGAAGTGGCGAAGCTCGATCTGCGCACGCAACTGGACGGTGCGTGGCGGCACGGGTTCACGGTCGTCGAACTCAGCAAGCGCAACCCGCCCGCCTGGATGCGCGTCGTGCCGCGCGCGCTGGGAGTCGGCGGCTACCGGATCGACGGCCGGCAGTTGCAGCTGACGCTGGCCGCCGAGGCGCTGACTCAGACGTTCGTCGGCAAGCGCCCCGCCGATCCCACGCCTGCGCCGCTGCCGCCGCCATCGCGTGTCGCCGGGCAGCCGGGGTTGCGGTTCTTCATCCCGGTGCTCGCCGATTATGCGCAACTGGAACCGGTGGTGTTGCGCACGCTGCGCAAGCTGGCGGCCAAGGGCATTTCGCTGACGGGGGTCGGGCCGGTCGACGTCGATTTCGGCAAGGTCACGGTTTACGCCACTACGAACAACCGACTGGCGGTGGGCGTGACCGCCCGCGTCGTGCCGCGCGACCGCGCCTTTCCCGCGACGACTGGCGAGGCGTGGCTGACCGCACAGCCGTATAACGACGAGAACTCGCAACTGGTACGCGCGCGCGACGTCCAGCTCGCCGCCGACACCGACTCCGACGCGGTCGACCTGATCGTCAGCCTCGTCGACGCCACGCAGGTGCAGCAGGCGGTGGCACTGGCGTTGCAGCACGATTTCGCGCCCGATTACCAGCACGTGCTCGGCAAAGCACAGGCGGCGATCGGCGCGCGGCAGGAGGGTGACTTCTTCCTGTCGACCGATGTCTCGCGGGTGTCGACCGGGCGATTGCAGGTGACCGGCGCGGGGCTGTTCCTGCCGGTGCGCGCCGAGGGCGCCGCGCGGATCGCGTATCGGCCGCGATGAGAACTTGCGTGTCGTTGCAAGCGGAACGAAGCGATCCGGTGGTGCACCAGGACGCCCTGGATCGCTTCGCTCCGCTCGCAATGACGACGATGATTAGAAGCGCCAGCCGATCGCAAGCTGCACGATCGGCCAGACCTTCACCTTGTCGACGTCCTTCTGGAGCGACACGCGTTCGCGCTCCAGCGCGGCCTGGAAGGCGGGATCGTCGCGCAGCGTGCCGCTCGACTGGAAACGCTCGATCCGGTACGCGCCCTGGAACAGCGCGCCGACTTCGGCGCCGACGTAGAAACCGCGGCGGTTCTTGCCCGCCCAGCCGAACGTCAGCGCCGGCGCGAACTTCTTGACGTTCGCGCGGCCGCTGATCCGGCCGACCTCCGCCGCGGTATAATCCTCCTCGCCGATCGTGGCCTCACCGCTGGGCGTCAAACCGACGTCGACGCGGCTGCGGTTGATCCGGGCGCCCGCCGAGAGCCGAAACCCGCCGCCGAACGGATAGACGTCGGCCATTCCGCCGAACGACTTCAGCCAGACCTTGGCATCATATTCCTCGCCGTCTGACTCGGCGGTGCCGTTGCCAGTCAGAAAACCGGCCCCGGCGCGGATACCGAAATGATCGTTGAAGCGCACGCCCAGCTCCGGGCCGATGCCCAGCGTTCCCACGGTCACCGCGGCGCGGACATGTGTGCCGTTATCGGCGTTCTGCGCCAATGCCGGGGTCACGCCCAGCATCAGTCCAGCCGCCAGTGCGGCTGCCCCCATCGTCTTCATCTTATCCCCCTGTCAGGCCGCCCCCCCGGGACGGCTCGATCAGGTCCTTGGGCGATTTGGTGCCCCGCGTCTTACCCTAAATCAATTAGGACGATGGGTTTCCTGCATCAGAAGCCGGCATAATCCGAGAAGCGCGTGATCGTCGGGTCGAACTTCAGCACCACCTTGCCGGTCGCGCCGTGACGCTGCTTGGCGACGATCAGCTCGGCGAGGCCGTAGACGCGCTCCATGTCGGCGGCCCAGCGTGCGTGATCCTCGAACACCTTGGCCTCGTCGCCTTCCATCGGGCGCTTGGGCTCGCGCTGCGCGGTGTAATAATCCTCGCGGAACACGAACCACACCATGTCGGCGTCCTGCTCGATCGACCCCGATTCGCGCAGATCCGACAGCATCGGGCGCTTGTCCTCGCGGCTTTCGACCGCACGGCTGAGCTGCGACAATGCCAGCACGGGGACGTTCATGTCCTTCGCCAGCGTCTTCAATCCGCGCGAAATCTCAGAGATTTCCTGCACGCGGTTGCCGTCGCCCTTTCCCGAGCCGGTCAGCAACTGGAGATAGTCGACGACCACCAGCCCGATCTCGTTGTTGTGCCGCCGCTGGAGCCGGCGGACGCGGGTGTGGAGCGAGGCGATCGTCAGGCCGCCGGTATCGTCGATGAAGAACGGCAGATTCTCCAGCTCGGCCGCCGCCGCCGCGAGCTGCTCGAACTCGGCCTTGCTGATCTTGCCCATGCGCAACGCCTCGGAGCTGATCCGCGACTGTTCGGCGAGGATACGCGTCGCGAGCTGGTCGGCGCTCATTTCGAGGCTGAAGAAGGCGACCTTCGCACCGACCGATTTCGACGGCGGGATGCCGTCGCGCATGTCGCGCATCCAGCGTTGCGCGGCGTTGAAGGCGATGTTGGTGGCAAGCGAGGTCTTGCCCATGCCGGGACGGCCAGCAAGGATCATGAGATCGCTGTGGTGCATACCGCCGATCTTGGAATTGACGCTGTCGAGGCCGGTGGTGACGCCCGAGAGATTGCCGCCCCAGTTGAGCGCCTTCTCGGCCATCTTGACCGCCATCGTGCTGGCCTGCGCGAAGCTCTTGACGCTGTTCTCGGCCCCGCCGTCGGCGGCAACACGGTACAGTTCCTCCTCGGCGGCCTCGATCTGCGCGCGCGGGTTCACCTCCTCGCTGGTGTCCATCGCGCGGTCGACCATCGAATGGCCGACCGAGACGAGCGTGCGCAGCATCGCGAGATCGTAGATCTGCGTCGCGAACTGCCGCGCGCCGATCAACCCCGCGCCCGAGCCGGTAAGGCTGGCGAGATAGGCGACGCCGCCCAGCTCCTTCATGCCCTCATCCGCCTCGAACATCGGGCGCAGCGTGACGGGGGTGGCAAGCATGTCCTGCGATCGCAGCGACTTGATCGCGGCGAAGATGCGACCGTGGACAGGCTCGTAGAAGTGCATCGGCTCGAGCCGGTCGACGATGTCGTCGGCGAGCCGATTGTCGATCATCATCGCGCCGAGCATCGCGGCCTCGGCCTCGACGTTGCGGGGCAGGTGGACGGGTTCGGCCGAGGCCGGTGCGGGGAATGCCAGAGTCGCCATTTCCCCGGCTATAGTCGATCGCGGGGCGTCGCATAACCGGGATCGGCGTTGTCGCCGCGCGACTTCGGCTTTAACGGGACACGGATGGCCGATCCGCGGATCATCGACATCGAACTCGACGAGCGCACGATCCTGTGGCGATCGGCCGATATCGAGCAGGAACGGCGGATCGCGATCTTCGACCTGATCGAAGACAACCACTTCGCGCTGCAGCGCGAAGCGGCCGACGGCTACGCCGGGCCGTATCGCGTCAAGCTGGGCGTCGAGGAAGGGCGGCTGGCGATCCAGATCGCGCGCGAGGACGGCACGCCGCTGGAGACCCTGGTGCTGGGGCTGGCGCGGTTCCGGCGACCGATCCGCGACTATTTTGCGATCTGCGACAGCTACTTCCAGGCGATCCGCCAATCGACGCCGGCGCAGATCGAGACGGTCGACATGGCGCGGCGGGGCATCCACAACGAGGCTGCCGAGCTGCTGCGCGAGCGGCTGGACGGCAAGATCGACATCGATTTCGACACGGCGCGGCGGCTGTTCACGCTGATCTGCGTCCTGCACATCAAGGCTTGAGTGACGGATTATGTGGGGTTTGGGACGGCTCGTGCTGGTTCTGGCCGCGTTGGCGCTGGCCGGCGTCGCGGGGTGGCGGCTTGCGGTGCGGTGGGCGCCGGGGTCGCAGCAATATCCGCTGCAGGGCGTCGACGTGTCCGAAAATACCGGCACGATCGTGTGGCCGGTGCTGAAAGGTGCGTCGGGTGCACGCTTCGGCTATGCGGTGGCGACGGTCGGTGCCACGACACGCGACCGCAACTTCCAGGCGAACTGGGATGCGATGGCGCGGGTCGGGCTGAAACGCGGCGCGGTCCACGTCTTCTCCTTCTGCCAGTCGCCGCGCGTGCAGGGCGACGTGTTCAACACCGTCGTGCCGCGCGACCTGAAGGCGCTGCCCGCCGCGATCGCGTTCGATTACGACGAGACGTGCGCCGACCGGCCGGGGCGAGCGGCGCTGATCGCCGGGGTGCGCGCGATGATCGAGCGGATCGAGGCGCATATGGGCAAGCCGGTGGTGCTGCGCATCGCGGGCCGGGTCGAGGACGATTACCGGCTGACCGAGGCGCTCGACCGCAAATGGTGGGCGACGGGCAATTTCCTGAAGCCCAGCTATGGCGCGCGACCGTGGGCCGTGTGGCGCGCGAACGACATGCGCGGCGTCGACGGGGTCGATGGTCCGGTCAACTGGGATGTGGCGACAGAAGGAGCCTTCGAGAATGAGTGACGCCCCCCGGCTGATCGCCGCCGCGCGCGAGGCGGCGCGCCATGCGCACGCGCCCTATTCCCGCTTCGCGGTCGGCGCGGCGGTGCTGCTGACCGACGGCAGCGTCGTGACCGGCGCGAATGTCGAGAACGCCAGCTACGGCCTGTCGCTGTGCGCCGAGACGGTGGCGATCGCGACCGTCGCCGCGCAGGGCCGGTTGCGCGAAGTGGTCGCGATCGGGGTGATCGGCGGGGCGATGGACGCCGAGGGGCGTGCGCGCGGCGACCAGCCGGTGCGGCCGTGCGGGCGGTGCCGGCAGGTGCTCAACGAGGCGGCGCAGCTCGGCGGGCGCGATCTGGCGGTGCATTGCGCGGGCGCCGAGGGCGAGGCGGTGGCGAGTTACCGGCTGAGCGCGTTGTTGCCCGATGCGTTCGGGCCGGAGGATCTGGGGATTTCGTGAGTTCTGCCAGCTGATTTCTTGCTTCATTATCCGGGCACGGGGAAGAAGAAGCGGGAGCCCGGGATGACGGAGGTGGGGGACGGTCGACTGCGCCAACCACCGTCGCCCCTGCGAAGGCAGGGGCGACCGGCGTTTTTTGATTGGGGGTGGTGCGGGCGGTCGGACTCGAACCGACATGTATTGCTACGGCAGATTTTGAGTCTGCTGCGTCTACCATTTCGCCACGCCCGCAGCGTGCGACCGGCGGCGCTATAGGACAGCATTTCGGCGCTGGCTAGGTGTCGCTGTCTTGACCCATCCCCCGCTTAGGCGTCATCGCAGATCGCCATAGGAGAGCTGCATGAGCGATAGCGTTTACCCCGCCCCCGCAGGCACCGACGACAGCATCGATCCTGCGCACGCCGCGGCGGCGTGGCAGCGTTCGGTGAACGACCCCGAGGGTTATTGGCGCGAGGAAGCGCAGCGGCTCGACTGGATCGCGCCGTTCACGCGAGCGAAGGACACGTCGTTCGACGAGGCCGACTTCCGCATCCGCTGGTTCGCGGACGGTGTGCTCAACGTCTCGGCCAATTGCGTCGACCGCCATCTGGTGACGCGCGGCGACCAGATCGCGATCATCTGGGAGGGCGACGAGCCCGGCGAGACGAAGACGCTGACCTATCGCGAACTGCACCGCGACATGTGCCGCTTCGCCAACGTCCTCAAGTCGCTGGGCGTCAGGAAGGGCGACCGCGTCACCTTGTACCTGCCGATGATCGCGGAGGCGGCGGCGGCGATGCTCGCCTGCACGCGGATCGGCGCGATCCATTCGATCGTGTTCGGCGGCTTCTCCCCCGACAGCCTCGCCAACCGCATCCAGGATTGTGATTCGACGCTGGTGATCTGCGCGGACGAAGGGTGCCGCGGGGGCAAGCGCATTCCGCTGAAGGCCAATGTCGACAAGGCGGTGGCGAGGTGCCCGAGCGTCGAACACGTCCTCGTCATCCGCCGCACCGGCGGCGACGTGGCGATGACCGAAGGGCGCGACGTCTGGCTGCACGATGCGCTGGAGCGGGTGAGCGACGAGTGCGCGCCCGAGCCGATGAACGCCGAGGACCCGCTGTTCATCCTCTATACCTCGGGGTCGACCGGCAAGCCCAAGGGCGTGCTGCACACCACCGGCGGATACCTGCTGTGGGTGACCAAGACGTTCAAGGACGTGTTCGATTACCGCGAGGGCGAGATATACTGGTGCACCGCCGATATCGGCTGGGTCACCGGGCACAGCTATGTCGTCTACGGTCCGCTCGCCAACGGCGCGACGACGGTGATGTTCGACGGCGTGCCGAACTATCCCGATCACGGGCGGCTGTGGGAGACGGTCGACCGGCTGGGCGTCAACATCCTCTACACCGCGCCGACCGCGATCCGCGCGCTGATGCGCGAGGGCGACGATTGGGTGACGCGCCACGACCGCGGATCGCTGCGGCTGCTAGGCAGCGTCGGCGAGCCGATCAACCCGGAGGCGTGGAACTGGTATCACCGCGTGGTCGGCGGCGGGCGCTGCCCGATCGTCGATACGTGGTGGCAGACCGAGACCGGCGGCATCCTGATCTCCCCCCTGCCCTATGCCACCGACCTGAAGCCCGGCTCCGCGACGAAGCCGCTACCGGGGGTACAGCCGCAGATCGTCGATGCCGAGGGCAAGGTGCTGGACGGCGCGGCGGAGGGCAATCTGTGCATCACCGATAGCTGGCCGGGGATGATGCGCACGGTGTGGGGCGATCACGAACGGTTCTTCCAGACCTATTTCAGCACCTATCCGGGGAAGTATTTCACCGGTGACGGGTGCCGGCGCGATGACGACGGCTATTACTGGATCACCGGGCGCGTCGACGACGTCATCAACGTCTCCGGCCATCGCATGGGCACCGCCGAGGTCGAATCGGCGCTGGTCGCGCATGCCAAGGTCGCCGAGGCAGCGGTGGTCGGGATGCCGCACGAGGTGAAGGGTCAGGGCATCTATGCCTATGTGACGCTCAACAGCGGGGTCGAGCCGTCGGAAGAGTTGCGGACGGAGTTGCGGCAATGGGTGCGCAGCGAGATCGGGCCGATCGCCAGCCCCGATGCGCTGCAGTTCGCGCCGGGGCTGCCCAAGACGCGCTCTGGCAAGATCATGCGCCGCATCCTGCGCAAGATCGCCGAGAACGACACCGGCAATCTGGGCGATACCTCGACGCTCGCCGATCCGGCGGTGGTGGAGACGCTGGTCGCGGAACGGGTGCGGTAGGGGGAGGGCGTAGGCGAGGTGACGCTCCCCTCCCCTTCAGGGGAGGGGCCGGGGGTGGGGGACTTCTGCGCGGCCGGTGTTCTGGAACAGGCCCCACCCCAACCCCTCCCCTGAAGGGGAGGGGCTTGATCGTATCGCGGCATGGTTGCTCTAAACCACCGGCGGATTTCGATATTTTAACCCAACACGACTTGGCAGCCTCTTCACGTTAGCGCTATCTTTTCCCGGCTCGCCACGGCGGGACGCGAAAAGATAACGATGGAGGGATGGCCATGACGAGGCGCAAGGTTCGTAACGGATGGGTCGCAGGCTGGGCGGCGGTGCTGCTGACGGGGGCAGCGTCCCCCGCGCTGGCGCAGGCCGACAGGATGACGCCGATCGCCACCCCGGCGCAGCCGACCGCGATCACGCTCGACACCGGGCCGCTGCCTGACGCGCCGAACAAGGAGGCGTGGCACCGGCAATATGGCAGCACCTTCACGCGCAACGTGACGGTCGCGACGCTGACCCCGTTCCTCCCCGCCCCCGGCACCGCGACCGGCGCGGCGGTGGTGGTCGCGCCGGGCGGCGGGTTCCGCACGCTGTCGATGGAGAATGAAGGCTGGGACGTCGCCAGGGCGCTGGCGAAGCGCGGCGTGGCGGCGTTCGTGCTGAAGTACCGGCTGAACCAGACGCCCGCCGACATGGCCGGCTTCGAAAAGTCGATGAGCGAGATGTTCTCCGGTTCCGCGCCGCGCCCGCGCGTCGACCCGGCCGCGATGACGGCGCGGCTGGGGCCGCAGATCGCCGATGCGCGCGCCGCCTTCACGCTGATCCGGCGCCGCGCCGCGGAGTGGAAGGTCGATCCCGACCGCGTCGGGATGATCGGCTTTTCGGCGGGTGCGATGCTGACGATGGCGACCACGCTCGCCGGGCAGGACGCGAAGCCGGCGTTCGTCGCCGACATCTACGGTCCGCTCGGCGCGGTCGACGTGCCGGCCGATGCGCCGCCCTTGTTCATCGCGCTGGCGGCGGACGATCCGTTCTTCGCGAACGACGGGATCGGGCTGGTCGACACATGGCGCGCGGCGAAGCGGCCGGTCGAATTCCACCTTTACGAGCAGGGCGGGCACGGGTTCGGCATGTACCAGAAGCCGACGACCAGTACCGGCTGGTTCGACGCCTATGTGCGGTGGCTGGGGATGCACGGGTTGCTGGCGAAGAAGAAGTAGGCGCCGTCGCCCCGAGACAGGAAGCGGGGTCCCGGATCAAGTCCGGGACGACGGCTGGAGGGTGTCGTTTCGTGCGCCCTCAGGCCGTCGCCCCTGCGCAGGCAGGGGCCTATGTCTGTGTCGTCGTGCGAACGGCCTTACACAGCAGCCGGGCGGCATGTGTCAGATGGTTCGACAGACGAAACAGTCATAGGCCCCTGCCTGCGCAGGGGCGACGGTGAGACTTAGAAGCGGAAGCGGACGCCGAGCGAGTAATAGCGCCCTTCCTCGCGGACATCGACCGGATAGCCGGCGTCGGCGGCGAAGTTGCGGTAGTTCTGCCACGGCTGCGCGAGGATGTTGCTGACGTCGGCGGTCAGCGTGATGTTCTCGAACGGCGTGTACGACGCCGAGAAGTCGAGCCGCGAGATCGGCCGCACCGTCACGCCCGCGAACTGCGGCTCACCGGGATTGCGGCTGAAGCTTTCGACATATTCCGAACGGCGATTGTACGACAGCCGCGCTGACACCGGACCCTTTTCGTAGAAGCCGGTGACATTATACGTCCACTTTGACACGCCGGTAATCGGCACCACCGGGGCAGACTCGCCGACCGCCGACGGCAATTGGTTGGTGCCGTCGAGGTAGGTCACGTTGAGCTGGGTACCGAAACCGCTGAGTAAGCCGGGCAGGAAGTCGAAGAAGGTCTGAAAATTCGCTTCCGCACCCTTGATTCGACCGGCGCCGGCGTTTTCCGGGCGTGAGACCTGCACCCGGCCGTATGTTGGATCATCAACGATGCGGGTCAGGTTGGTGATAAAGCCGAACAGGTCGCGGTAGAAGACCGAGGCGGTGAACGAGCCGGTCGGCGCGAAATACCACTCCAGCGTCGCATCCCAGTTGTTCGAGGTCAGCGGCACCAGATCGGGATTGCCGCCGCTACCGCTCGCATCGAACGCGCCGCCGGTGACGGTGCTGCGCGTGATGTTGAACGCCGGGTTCAACTGGCCGAAGTTGGGGCGCGTGCGGGTTTCGGTATAAGCGAGGCGCGCCTGCAACTGCGGCGTGAACTTCAGCCGCGCGCCGAACGATGGCAGCACGTCGACGTAGTTCTGGCGGTTCACCTGCGGCGCGAACGAGATGACGTTGTTGGTGCTCAGCCGCGTCACCCCGCGATAGGTGCCGTCGTTGTTGACGACGCGGACGCCCGCGGTGCCGTCGATCTCGACCCCGGCGATCGTGAAGTCGTAACGCGCCATCGCATAGGCGGCGTAGGTGCTTTCCTGCGCGCTGAAGCCGCCGTCCTCGCGCAGTGCGATCTCTTCCTGACCGAAGCGCGCGACGCTGTCGCGCAGGTCGACGTTGTTGGGATCGCGCGCGATCAGCTGCGGGCCGACCGAATAGGTCAGCGCGCGCAACGCATCGAAGTTCGAGCGGATCGAGGCGCGCGACGGCATCAGCCAGTTGCGGAACTGTGCGGCGGGCTGGCGGAATCCGTCCTCGACGGTTTCGAGCTGCCCGGTCGGCAGGCTGGCGAGCGGGATGCCGAGCGCGTCGGTGGCGAGATAGCGGTCGCCCTGCTCCAGCTTTGCATTGCGCGACACCCAGCGGACGCCGAAGTCGAGCCGCTGGATCAGCGGCAGCTCGGTATCGAGCTGAAGATCGGCGCGCCATTGATGCCCCGCGCCGGTGGCGTGGTAGCGCTTCTGGTAGAAACCGCGCCAGATGTAATTATCCGGGTTCAGCGCGTCGAAGCCGGGGAAGTTGAACGACGCGCCACCGTCGCGGTCGAACTCGACATCGACCTGCGGCGACGAGGCGAAACGCGCATCGAGGCTGTATTCGAGCTGCGAATAGGTGCTGTAGGTATAGGCGTAATCGCTGCTGATCTTCGCGCGATCGCCCTTCCATACGAAGCCGATCGCGCCCTGATAGGTGTCAGTGCGGTCGTTGAAGGTCGAGCGGAACTGCTGCGGCGCGAGCCCGCCGGTCTTGGTGAGGCTGAGCACCTTACGCGGGTCGTTCGGGTCGAGCACGACGTTGCTGAGCGTCGGCCGCGTGCCGGTCTGGCCCGGCAACGCGAGCGTCGCGGATTCGAGCAGCGCGGTGAAATTCTCGTTCGACTGTTCGCCGCGATACGCCTGCCACAGCCCGTCGGCATAGACTTCGAGCCGGTCGCTCGGACGCCATTGCAGGCTGCCGTTGACCGACGGGCGCGTCCGGGTGCCGGTCGCGAAATAATTGCCGACCGAGTTGGGGATGCGGAAATCGGTGCCGACACCCGGCGTGGTGACGTTCAGGTCGTCGGTGGTGCTGTTGACGTCACCCGCTGCGGTGCGCGTCGTCTGGTCGTTGAAGCGGACAGCGTTGCGGTAGCGGGTGCGCGTGATCGCGAAATTGACCAGCGCGCCGATCTCGCCGATCCCGGTGTCCCAGCGGTCGGTGATGAGGATGTTGCCGACGGGATCGAGCTTCCCCGACTGGTCGTTGTACGCGCCGCGGATGCCGCCCGCGATCTCGAAGCCGGTGAAGTCGAACGGGCGACGCGAGCGGACGTTGACCAGCCCGGCGAGACCCGGCTCGATCAGGTCGGCGGTGCCGGACTTGTAGACCTCCAGCGCGGCGAGCGCGCCGGCCGGGAAATCCTGGAGCGCGACGCCGCGATTCTCGGCGGTGAAGATCTCGCGATTGTTGAAGGTGGTGCTGATATCGCCAAGCCCGCGGATCAGCACGCCGTTCGCTTCGTCGTTCGAGCGGTTGACCTGCACGCCGGTGACGCGCGCCAGCGCTTCGGAGGCGTTGTTGTCGGGCAATTTGCCGATGTCCTCGGCAACCACCGCGTCGAGGATCGAGGCCGAATCGCGCTTGAGCGCCTGGGCCGAGCGAAGGCTGGCACGCACGCCGGTGACGACGATGTCGTCGGCGGCGGGACCGGCGGCGGCCACCGACGAGGTCGGCGCGACCGCGCTCGCCTCCTGCGGCAGCGGCGCGTCCTGTGCGGCGGCGAGGCCCGGCGTCAGCGCGGTTCCGGCCAGCAATGCCGTTCGGAACAGGGTTTTCATCGTCGCCTTCACTGCATCTCTCCCAGCTCCACGACTGATGCCGCGGCGTTTATTAATCAGACATAATGCTCGGAGTATTGAAGCGTCAATATCATGACAGCCTCATGCAGCGTGGCTTTGCAAAAATAAGACGATGGGCGGCCGAGTGTTAGCAGTGCAGAGCACCGCAATTGGCGGCCTTATAGCGCCTCGGCTTGTCTGACATTCGGCGCGGTTTACCGCGTACGGATCGTCGTCGCCGAGTGCGAAGCCGCGATCAGGGCAAGGCCGTGCAAGGTGGCGGTATCCCGCCCGTCAGTTCGTCTGATCGTTCGCTGATGTCACCTGCTCGGCCTTGACGCGGCGGCGGTAGCGATGGAGCAGCGGCTCGGTATAGCCGGCGGGCTGGGCGGCGCCCTCGAACACCAGCGCGCGCGCTGCCTGCATCGCGAGGCTGTCGCGCGTCAGCGGGCGATAGGCCGGGTCGGACGCATTCTGGCCATCGACCCTTTCGGCCATGCGCGCGAACGCTGCGTCGACCTGCGCCGCGGTGGCGACCCCGTGCTCCAGCCAGTTGGCAAGATGCTGCGACGAAATGCGCAGCGTCGCGCGGTCCTCCATCAGCCCGATGTCGTGAATGTCGGGGACCTTCGAACAACCGACGCCCTGGTCGACCCAGCGCACGACATAGCCCAATATGCCCTGCGCATTGTTGTCGAGTTCGTCGGCAATCTCCTGCGCCGACCAATCGTGCCCGACGGCGAGCGGGAGCGTCAGCAATTCGTCGAGCGATGCCACCTGCTCGGCCGCGCGCGCGACCTGACGCGCGGCGACGTCGACGCGGTGGTAATGCGTGGCATGGAGCGTCGCGGCGGTCGGCGACGGGACCCAGGCGGTGGTGGCCCCGGCGCGCGGGTGCGCAACCTTCTGCTCGAGCATGTCGTGCATCCGGTCCGGGGCGGCCCACATCCCCTTGCCGATCTGTGCCCGCCCCGCGAAACCGCAGGCGAGCCCGATCTGAACGTTGCGGTCCTCGTACGCGGCGATCCACGCCGCCGCCTTCATGTCCGCTTTGCGCACCATCGCCCCGGCGTGCATCGCTGTATGGATCTCATCTCCGGTGCGATCGAGGAAGCCGGTGTTGATGAAGACGATCCGGTCGCGCACCGCATGGATGCAGGCGGCGAGATTGGCGCTGGTGCGGCGCTCCTCGTCCATCACACCGATCTTGATCGTGTGCCGCGTCAGCCCGAGCAGATCCTCGACCGCGTCGAACAACCGATCGGTGAACGCCGCCTCCTCGGGGCCGTGCATCTTCGGCTTGACGATGTAGATCGAGCCGGCGCGGCTGTTGTAGCGGCTGCCCAGATCGTGAAGATCGTGCAGCGCGATCAGGCTAGTGATCGCCGCATCAAGGATGCCCTCCGGTCCCTCACTTCCGTCCGGTAGCAGGAGCGCCGGCGTCGTCATCAGATGACCGACGTTGCGCACGAAGAGCAGACTGCGCCCTGGCAGCCAAAAGGCTTTGCCATCGGGCGCGACATAGGCGCGATCGTGGTTGAGGCGACGGGTGAGCGTCCGCCCGCCTTTCTCGAACGTCTCCTCCAGATCGCCGCGCATCAGCCCCAGCCAGTTGGCGTAGGCCGCCACCTTGTCAGCGGCATCGACCGCAGCGACCGAATCCTCCAGATCGCAGATCGTGGTGAGCGCGGATTCAAGGATCACATCGGCCAGCCCCGCCGCATCGTCGCGCCCGATCGGATGCGTGCGGTCGATCACCAGCTCGATATGCAGGCCGTGGTGGCGCAGCAGCCAATTGTCGCCCGCGCGTCCGGCAAGTTGCGACGGATCGGCGAGCGCGGGCGTCTCCCCTGCCCAATCGCGCCAGCTTCCGTGCGCCAGCGGCACCGCATCGTCGAGGAAGGCGCGCGCCCAGTCGATCACCTGCGCGCCGCGTGCCGGATCGTAGCCGGGGCCGGCGGCGACCCCCGGCAGCGCGTCGGTGCCGTACAGCGCGTCGTACAGGCTGCCCCAGCGCGCGTTGGCGGCGTTGAGCAGGAAGCGGGCATTCAGGATCGGCACGACCAGCTGCGGCCCGGCAATGTGCGCAACCTCGTCATCGACGTCGCGGGGCGCGATCGTGAACGGCGCCGGCTCGGCGACCAGATAGCCGATCGCGCGCAGGAACGCCTGATAGGCGATCGGATCGTGCGGCTGCCCGGCCCGGTCGCGGTGCCAGGCGTCGATCTGCGCCTGCAACGCGTCGCGGCGGCGAAGCAATGCCGCATTCTCCGGGGCGAAGCGGGCGTAAAGCGCCGCAAGGTCGCGCCAGAAGGCATCCGCCGCGATGCCGGTGCCGGGCAGCGCGCGTTGCTCGACGAAGGCGGCAAGCTCGGTGGCGACCCGCAATCCCGCGCGATCCTCGAAAACGTCGGCCATCGTGCACTTCCTCCTCGCCGACCGACATAAACACCTTGCGATCCTGTCGGTAGCAGGCAAAAGTTCCAAACACCTTTTCCCAGGAAGAACGAATGCTCGATCCCGATTACGTGCTGTTCGCGCAAGTGATCGAGGCGGGCAGCCTGTCGGCGGCGGCGCGCACGCTGGGCATTTCCCCGGCGATGGCGTCCAAGCGGCTGGCACGGCTGGAGGCACGGCTGGGCGTGCGGCTGATCCAGCGTACCACGCGGCGGCTGGCCGCGACCGATGCCGGCGAACGCTTCCACGCCGATGTCGTCGCGATCCTGCGCGACATCGCGGCGGCGGAGGCACGCGTCACCGGCGTGCGCGACGAACCGGCGGGGGTGCTGCGGGTGTCCGCGCCGACCTCGTTCGGCCGGCTGCATATCGCGCCTCGACTGCACGATTTTTTGCGCGCCGCCCCGCGCGTGACGCTGGAGCTGAACCTGACCGACGCCAATGTCGATCTGGTCGCCGAGCGGGTCGACGTCGCGGTGCGGATCGCAAGCGAGATCCCGCCCAGCCTCGTCGCGCATCGGCTGGGGAACAGCCGGCGGCTGCTGTGCGCCGCGCCGGCCTATCTCGCCGAACATGGCCAGCCGCGCACGCCGGGCGAGTTGATGCGGCACCGGCTGCTCGCCGCGGACGGCCAATGGCCGTGGCGGCTGGTGAACGGACGACGCCGACAGGCGATCGACGGACAGAGCCATGTGCGGACCAATTCGAGCGAGATCGTCCGCGAACTGGCGCTGTCCGGCGTCGGCATCGCGTTGCGCTCGATCTGGGATGTCGGCGACGCGCTGGCGGCGGGACGGCTGGTGCCGGTGCTGCCCGGCTGGGAGGGGCCGCGCGACCTGGCGATCCACGCGCTTCATCCGCGCGCGCCCGCCGTGCCGGCGGCGGTGACCGCGTTCGTCACCTTCCTGCGCCGGACGCTCGATCCGGCGCCGTGGTCAGCTAGCGTGGCGGGAGATCGGGATCGCGATCCGGCAGCGGACCCCATCGGCGCCTAGCACGAACGAGGTTTGCGCACCGAGTTGATAGGGCAACGCCCGCTCGATCAGTTCGCGTCCCTCGCCCGAGCCGAGCGGGGCGACTCCAGCCGCGGGCATCGCGACGCCGGTTTCGTGCCAGTCGATATGCAGCCACGGCGTTCCGTCGTCCGCCGCCGACAACCTCCAGGCGATCGACAGCTTCCCGCCCGCCGTGCCGAGCGCACCGTATTTGACGGCGTTGGTCGCCAGCTCGTGCAGCGCCATCGCCAGCGTCTGCACGGTCGAGGAGCGCAGCCGCACGCCCTTTGGCCCCGCCAGCGTGACCGCCGCCGCCTCTCCGTCCAGTGCCGCCATCTCCGCATCGAGCAGGCTGTCGAACGTCACGCGGTCGTTATCCGACAGCCGCGACAACAGCCCCTGCACGCGCACCAGCGCCTGCAGGCGATCGCCGAAGCGCTGGTGGAACTCCGCCAGATCATGGCTGGATCGCGCGCATTTGTCGGCCAAGGCCCGCACCACGCCGATCAGGTTGCGCGTGCGATGCTGAAGCTCGGCGATCAGCACCTGCTGCCGCTCGGTCCAGGCGCGGCGTTCGGTCACGTCGACGATCGCGCCGACCATCCGCACCGGTTGCCCGGCCTCGTCGAAGAAGAAGCGTCCGCGCGCCGAATGCCAGTGCACCGATCCGTCCGGGTGGACGACGCGGAATTCCTGCTTGTAGGGGCGCCCGCCGCCCATCGCCTCGGCCATCAACGTCTCGGCCTCCGCCCGGTCGTCGGGATGGATACGCGCCAGCCACGCCGAATAGCTGGGCTCGACCGAGCCGACCGGATAGCCCTGCAACAGAAAATGCTCGGCCGACCAATGGACCTCGTCGGTCGCGACGTTCCAGTCCCACAAGCCGATCCCGCCGACCTCGACCGCGCTGCGCAGCCGTTCCTCGCTGCGCGTCACCGCCTCGCGCGCATGGCGCGACGCGGTGACGTCGGAGGTGATGCCGCCGATCAGCACCACCTGCCCCGCGGCATCGCGGATCGGGAATTCGGTGGTGCGCAGCCAGCGCGTCCCGCCGTCTGGGGCGCCGCGGATGCGGTAGTCGACGGTGGCATGTTCGCCGCCGCGCACCCGTGCGGTCGCCGCCTCCACCTGCGCGCGGTCGTCGGGCAGGATCAGCGCCAGCCAGTTGCGATAGTGGTCGCCGGTCAGCACCTGCCGCCGCGGCTGCCCGTAGATCGTGCGGAATGCCGGCGTGACGTAGCGCCAGTGCAGCGTCCGCGCATCGCGGATCCACAGCGCGTCGCGTGAGGCATCGCCGAACAGCCGCAGCATCTCCTCGCGCTCGCGCAGCCGCTCGGTCGCCTGCCGCTGTTCGGTGACGTCGAAGACGACGCCGTGCAGGATCCGCGTATCGGGGCCGTCGGCGCGCCCGCGCCACCGCAGCCAGCAGCCCGCGGTCGGCCCCGCGACGATCTCCAGCTCGCCGTCGAACTCCTCGCCCGGCACGATGCGGCGCGTGACGAAGCGGTGGACCGCCTCGCGCCCCTCCGGCGACAGGCGTTCCAGAAAGTCGGTTGCCAGCCGCGGTTCGTCGCTGGGCGGCATGCCGAGGAACGCGAAGAAGCGCGCGTCGCCGCGCACCTCGCGCGTCGCCAGGTCGATCCGCCACGCCCCCATCCCGCCGCCGTCGAGCGCGATGCGACGCATCTCCTCGCTGCGGCGCACGACCTCCTCGGCGGTGCGCCGCGCGGTGATGTCGATTCCGGTGCCGAACCATTCCACCACCCGGCCCTCGGCATCCACGACCGGCAGCGCGCGCGACGCGACCCAGCCGATCGACCCGTCGGGACAGCGGACGCGGTGCTCCAGCTCGAACATCGTCGGACCGTCGAGCGCGGCGGCCATCGCCGCGAATACCGCGCCGCGATCCTCGTGCGGGATGAAGCGTTCGACCCAGTCGTCGATCGGCTCCGTCACGTCGGGCAGCATGTCGCGCCCGTCGAGGGAGAGCAGCACGCGCCAGTCCGCGCTCATCCGGAACAGCATGTGGCTGCCGGTGGTCACCATCATCCGCAACTGCGCCTCGCTGTCGCGCAATTGCGCGGTGGCGCGGCGATGATCGGTCACCTCGACAAGCTGCTGCAATGCACCCGCGACCGCCCCGTCGGCGTCGCGCACCGGCAACCAGGTTATGTCGAAGCTGCGGCGCTCATACCGTCCGCCCGCATCGCGCAGCGACACCTCGCGCCCCGCCACCGACACCGCCGCGCCCGCGCGCACCGTCGCCAGTCGCTGCGTCACCTCGTCGTCGTAGATGTCGCTCCACCCCTCGGCGATCGGTCGGCCGAGCACCGCCGGGTGGCGATCGCGCGCGACCTCGACATAGGCGTCGTTGTAGAGTTGCAGCAGCGCCTCGCCCCACAGCAAGGTCGCGGGGCGCGGCATCGCGAGCATCGTCTCGACCGTCGACATCAGCTCCGCCGGCCATGTGGCGATCGGGCCCAGTGCGGTGGCCGCCCAGTCGAAGGCACGAATCCGCGCCGCCATGTCCCCGGTGCCGAACGGTCGCGTCATTCCTGGCTTCATCCCCGTCAGCAGCGCGCGAACATTAAACTTTGGCAAGATAAGCCTTTGGCGCGCCAAGCACGATAGCAGTCCCCGCGTCGATCGGATAGCAGCGGACGATCATCCTCAAAGTGGCGATGCGCACCCATGAAGCTGCTGGTCGTTGAAGACGACGTCGAATATGCCGCCGCGCTGAAGGCCGAACTGGCGCAGCGCGATCATCACGTCACGATCGCCGAAACCGGGCCGAGCGCACTGACCGCGATCGAACGCGACGCCTTCGATGCGATGATCCTCGATTCGATGCTGCCGCAGCTGAACGGCGTCGCGGTGGTGGAGCGGCTGCGCGATGCGGGGCACAACCTGCCGGTGCTGATGCTCTCCGCGCTGGGCCGCTCGACCGAGAAGATCGGCGGGCTGACCGCCGGCGCCGACGATTATTGCGTGAAGCCAACCCCGGCGGCCGAGATCGAGGCGCGGCTGAACGCGCTGCTGCGCGCACGCGGCTGGACCGCGGCGGGCGACGGCGACATGCTGCGCGCCGGCGACATCGTCGTCAGCCCCGGCCAGCACCGCGCATGGCGCGCCGACCAGCCGCTCGACCTGACGCGGCTCGAATTCGGGTTGCTCGCCGAGCTGATCCGCCATGCCGGCAGCTTCCTGACGCGGGCGATGCTGATCGAGCGCGTGTGGGGCTATGATTTCGAGCCGGGCACCAACATCGTCGACGCGCAGGTGCGGCTGTTGCGGCGCAAGCTGACGGCGGGCGGCGGCGACGATCCGATCGCGACCAAGCGCGGCGTCGGTTACATGCTGCGCGCGTGAGATGGCGTCGCTCGGGCGGCTGACCGCGCTGTTCCTGGGCGCGTTCGGGGCCGCGACCGCGGTGACCGGCTATGCCAGCTATTCGGCGTCGCGGCACACGATCGAGGCGCTGGTCGACCGGCGGCTGGACGAGGTGAGCCGCGCGCTGCTCGACGAATCGTTGCGCGGCAATCCCGCCGCCATCCTGACGCGGATCACAGCGCTGTCCACGCAGCGCGAAACCGGCGACCTCGGCTTCGAACTGGTCGACGCGCGCGGCGAACGGCTGGGCGGCAACGTGACCGTGTCCGGGCCGGTGCCGCCGGGCTTTTCGACGCTGGGCGACAGCGTTCTGCCGGGCACGACGGCGTTTCGCATCCAGCGCCGCGATGCCGGCGGGGGCCTGCAACTGGTGACGCTGGTCGAGACCGAGCCGGTCGAGGGCTTCGCGGCGGTGTGGCTGCGCAGCTACGCGCTCGGCTTCGGGTTGATCGTCATCATCGTCATCGCGGGCGCGGTATCGTTCAGCACGATCGTGCGGCGGCGGATCGGCGAGCTGCGCAGCACCGCCGAGGCGATCATCGACGGCGACCTGACGCAGCGCGTGCCGGTCGAGCCGGGCAGCGGCGCATTCGCGGGCCAGGCGGCGACGTTCAACCGGATGCTCGACCGGATCGCGGCGCTGGTGGAGAGCCTGCGGCATGTCGGCGGCGATGTGGCGCACGATCTGCGCACCCCGCTGGCGCGGCTGCGCAGCCGGCTCGCGCTGATCGTCGCCGAGACGCCAACGCCCGAGCTGGAGGCGGCGCTGGAGCAATGCGACGAATTGCTGGCGATGTTCTCCGCGATCCTGCGCATCTCGGAGGTCGAGGGCGGCGAGCGGCGGACCGCCTTCCGCGCCTTCGCGCTTTCGGCGGTGGCCACCGACGTGACCGAGACGCTGGCGGCGAGCGCGGACGACAGCGGGCATGTGCTGACGCTCGCGGCGATCGAGGATGGCGATATCGAGGGCGACCGGCAGTTGCTGACGCAGGCGGCGCTCAATCTGGTCGGCAACGCGCTGACGCATAGTCCGCCCGGCTCGCGCGTGACGGTGGCGGTGACGCGCGCGGCGGCGCAGATGCGGCTGACGGTGACCGACGACGGCCCCGGCATCCCGGCCTGGGAACGCGCCACGGCGCTGCGGCGCTTCGGCCGGCTGGATGCGAGCCGCCACCGGCCCGGACATGGGCTGGGGCTGCCGTTGGTCGAAGCGATCGCACGGATGCACGGCGGGACGCTGTCGCTGGACGACGCGCGACCGGGGCTGCGCGCGACGATCGCGGTGCCGCTGGCGGGATAGTAGGTAAGGCTGGCGTGCGAGACGCACCCTTCGACAGGCTCTGGGCGAACGGAAGCTAAACTTTACTTCTCGTACCGAGCCTGTCGAAGCATGGGCCCAACGCGCCTCGCGCTCCTACTCCGCCTTCGTCTCTTCGCCGTAGAACAGCTCGCCGATGCGGATCTCTTCCCGCCCCTGCGACACGCGATGCGCGTTGGTGTCGCGCAGCGAATAGACGCAGCCGCAATATTCCTGCTGGTAGAAATGCTCGCGCTTGGAGATTTCGATCATCCGCGCCGCGCCGCCGCCCTTGCGCCAGTTGAACGTCCAGTATGCGATATCGGGATAATGCGCCGCCGCGCGCTCGCCGCAATCGTTGATCTGCGCCATGTTCTTCCAGCGCGAGATGCCGAGCGACGAGGTGATGACGGGGAAACCATGCTCATGCGCATAGAGCGCGGTCCGCTCGAACCGCATGTCGAAGCACATCGTGCAGCGCAGCCCGCGCTCCGGCTCGAACTCCATCCCGCGCGCGCGCTTGAACCAGTTGACCGTGTCATAATCGGCATCGACGAACGGAATATCGTGCTTCTCGGCGAAGCGGATGTTCTCCTCCTTGCGGAGGACATATTCCTCCTTGGGGTGGATGTTGGGATTGTAGAAGAAGATCGTGTAGTCGATCCCGCTCGCGGTCATCGCTTCCATCACCTCGCCCGAACAGGGCGCACAGCAGGAATGAAGCAGCACTTTCTTCTGCCCGTCGGGCGGGGTCAGCAACGGGCGGTCGTAGTCGGTCGTCATGTGCGCCGCCTTAGCGGAAAATGGGCGGGGGGTCAGGGGGGTTTGCAGCCCCTCCCCTGAAGGGGAGGGGTGAACAACCGCCCCTACCGCCGCATCAACCCGCCGAGCACGCCGCGCACCACCTGCCCCAGCAGCCCGCCGCCGCTCGCACCGCGCCGCGAGCCGCCGAAGACTGCCTTGGTCACTTCGTTCGCCACCGCGCGCCCGACCGCCGACGACGCCGATCGCGACGCCGAGGTCATCGCGCGGTTCCACGGGTCGTTCGCCGACTCGCGCTCGGCAGCGCGGCGGACGCGTTCTTCCTCGCGGGCGGCGCGGTCCGCCTCCCGCGCTGCGCGGGCATCTTCCTTCGCCTGCGCCGCGGCGGCCTTCTCCGCGTCGCTCGAGGCGCGTGCGGCAGCAGCCGCCGCAGCCGCCTCCTGCGTCTTGGCGGCGAGCAATTCCTCCGCCGATTCGCGATCGACCAGCGTGTCGTACTTCGCGCCGATCGCATCGGTCTGGATCAGCACACGCCGCTCCTCGGGCGTGACCGGGCCGACGCGACTCGATGGCGGGCGGATCAGCGTGCGCTGCACCGGCGACGGCGCGCCGTCGCGCTGGAGCAGCGACACCAGCGCCTCGCCGGTGCGCAATTCGGTGATCGCGGTCGCGACATCGACGCCCGGATTGGCGCGGAACGTCTCGGCCGCGGCCTGAACCGCCTTGCGGTCGCGCGGGGTGAAGGCGTTCAATTTGTGCTGGACGCGGTTGCCCAGCTGCCCGGCGACGCTGTCGGGCACGTCGATCGGGTTCTGCGTGATGAAATAGACCCCGACCCCCTTCGAGCGGATCAGCCGCACGACTTGCTCGATCCGGTCCATCAGCGCGGGCGGCGCCTCGTCGAACAGCAGATGCGCCTCGTCGAAGAAGAAGCACAATTTCGGTTGGTCGGCATCGCCGATCTCGGGAAGGAACTCGAACATCTCGCCGAGCAGCCATAGCAGGAAGGTCGAATAGAGCTGCGGCGAGGCCATCAACTTGTCGGCGGCAAGGATGTTGACCAGCCCACGGCCACGATCGTCGGTGCCGAACAGGTCCGACAGCGTGAGCGCCGGCTCGCCGAAGAAATGCGCGGCCCCCTGCGCGCGCAATTGCAGCAGCGCGCGCTGGATCGCGCCGACCGACTGCTTCGAGACGTTGCCGTAGCGGGTGGTGAGTTCCTCGGCGCGCTCGGCGCAATGCGCGAGCATCGCTTGCAGATCGTCGAGGTCGAGCAGCAGCAGCCCTTCCTCGTCGGCGACGTGGAAGGCGATCGTCAGCACGCCCTCCTGCACCGCATTCAGCCCCATCAACCGCGCGAGCAACAGCGGCCCCATCTCGCTGATCGTGGTGCGGACCGGATGACCCTGTTCGCCGAACAGGTCCCAGAATTGCACCGGGGTATCGGCATATTTCCAGTCGGTCGCGCCGATTTCGGCAACGCGTGCGGCGAAGGCTTCGTGGGTCTTGGCGGTCGCCGAGCCCGGCATCGCGAGCCCCGACAGGTCGCCCTTCACATCGGCGAGAAAACAGGCGACCCCGGCGTTCGAGAAACCCTCGACGATGCCCTGCAGGGTCACGGTCTTCCCGGTGCCGGTTGCACCGGCGATCAATCCGTGGCGGTTGGCGCGTGCGAGGTCGAGCCGCTGCGGATCGGCGCCGCCTGCGCCTGCGCCGATCAAAATGCTGCCGCCGTCCGCCACGCTCTCTCTCCCAAGCACAAGGGCCGCCGCATCATGCGATGCGACGACCCGTTTTGCTAGTCACCTGCCTTCGTCGCCCCGGAGGGTGATCCGGGGTGACGGACAGGACTTACTTGATCTTCACCGCGAGGAAGCCGCTGGTCTGCCGTCCGCGCGTGATGTTCAACAGCACCGACGGACGACCCGCCGCCTTGGCCGCGGCCACGATGCGCGCGACATCGGCACCGGTGCGCACCTGCTGCGAGTTGACCGAGGAGATCACGTCGCCGCGCTTCAGCTTCTGCCCGGCATCGCTCGACGGATCGACGCTGGCGACCACAACGCCCTGCACGGTCGAGTCGACCCCGATCGAGCGCGCGATCTGCGGGGTGAGCGGCTGGACCGCAATGCCGAGCGAGCTGGACCCCGGAGTCGCCTGCGCGCCGCTGTCGTCATCGGGCAGCCCGTCGTCGCCATCGCCGTCGCCGTTGATCGCGGCAAGCTGGTCGTCGGACGGCCGCGTCGCGACCGTCGCGTTGAGCGACTGGCGCTTGCCGTCACGGATCACGTCGAGCTTGATCGTCGAGCCCGGCGCGGCATTGGCGACGAGCGACGACAGGGTCCGCTCCGGCGTCACCGCCTCGCCGTTGATCGCGACCACCACGTCGCCGGATCGCAACCCGGCCTTGGCGCCCGGACCGCCCGGCTCGACACGGCCGATGATCTCGCCCTGGTCCTTGGGCAGGCCGAGCGCCGCGGCGATGTCGTCGTTCACGCGCTGGATGCCGACCCCCAGATAGCCGCGCTTGACCGATTCGCCCTTCATCAGCGTGGCGAGGATCGGCTTGGCCTCGGTCGCGGGGATTGCGAAGCCGATGCCGATGTTGCCGCCCGACTGCGAATAGATCTGGCTGTTGATGCCGATCACTTCGCCGTTCAGGTTGAACATCGGGCCGCCCGAATTGCCCTGGTTGATCGCGGCATCGGTCTGGATGAACGTGTCGAACGGCCCCGCCGCGCCGGTCTGGCGGTGCACCGCCGAGACGATGCCCGCAGTGACGGTGCCGCCCAGCCCGAACGGCTGGCCGATCGCGACCACCCAGTCGCCGACGCGCGCACGGCTCGAATCGCCCAGCTTCACGAACGGCAGCGGGGTCGGCGAGGTGATCTTGAGCACCGCGAGATCCGAGGTCGGATCGCGGCCGATCAGCTTGGCCTTATATTCCTTTCGGTCCTGCAGCGTGACGGTGATCGACTCGACCGTCGCGCCCTTCGCGGCGGGCGCGATGACGTGGTTGTTGGTGACGACATAGCCGTCGGCCGAGATCAGGAAGCCCGACCCGAGCGACTGGCCTTCGCGCGTCACCGGTGCGCCACCACCACCGCCGCCGCCACCGAACTGGCCGAAGAGGTCGCCGAACGGCGTGCCGGCGAACGGATTCGCCTGCTGCTGAACGGTCACCTTCTGCGTGGTGGAGATGTTGACCACCGCCGGCTGGAGCTTCGCGACCATGTCGGCGAAGCTCATCGGCGCGCCGGCGCGCGGCGCGGCGGCGCTGATCGCGCCCGGCTCGTTCTGCGCGATCTGCGCGGTGGCCGGGTTCTGGAGCGCGAGCGACGCGGCCGTGCCGCCAAGCAGGAGGGCGCCGGTCAGGGCGTAAGCGTAACGCACGGTTTTCATGTCCTCTTGGTCACCCGATCCGAAAGTGAAGAATACACTGCATCCTGTGCGGCAATCGCGATGAACGGCGTTTGAATATGAACGCCGTGCTCATCGTCGATTAACGGCCGCCGCCTTCGAACGCGCGAAGATAGCCATTGTTCGGGCTCATGATGATATTGGTCGAACCTTCCGGCTGCTGCCCGCCATCCGCACCGAAGGTGTGACGATAGCTCTGCATCGCGCGGTAGAAGTCATAGAAATCAGCGTCCTTGCTGAACGCCTCGGCATAGATGCGCGCGGCCTGCGCATCGGCCTCGGCACGGACGATCTGCGCCTGCTTCTGGCCTTGCGCACGGATCGTATTCGCCTCCTGCTGGCGCGCGGTGCGCATCCGCTGGAGCGCGCTGTCGAGCGGGCTGCCGTCGGGCAGGTCGGCGTGCTTGATCCGCACGTCGACGATCTCCGCGCCGTACTGGCGCGCCGAGCCCTGCAACGAATTCTGGATCGCATCCATCACCGCACCGCGCTCCGGGCTGAGCAGCACCGCGAACGGCACCTTGCCGAGTTCGTTGCGCAGCGCGGTGCCGAGTAGCGGGCGCAGCTGGTCCGCGACGCGCTCCTCGGTGTTCGAGGTGCTGCCGGTCGAGGTCACCGCCTTCAGCGGATCGACGATCCGGAAGCGCGCATAGGCATCGACGTTCAGCCGCAGCTGATCGGTCGACAGCACCAGCGTATTGTCGAGATCGGCGTCGAGCACGCGCTTGTCGACCCAGACGATCTTGTCGATGAACGGGACGCGCGCGATGACGCCCGCGCCGGTGTTGCCGATCGTCTGCCCCGGCTGCCACTGGTTGACCAGCCGCACCGGGTTGTTGAGCCGCAGGACCACCGCCTGCTGCGTTTCCGGTACGATCGCGAAGGTTGCCGCGGCGACGATCGCCAGCACCAGCGCCAGCATGCCGATGGCGATCGGGTTACGGATCAGCTGGTTCATCAACGCTGCCCCCCCGTTGCGGGTGCGGCGGGCGCGGTGGACGTTCCCTGCGCCGGCTCGACCAGCTTCTTCGCGCGATCGAGCGGCAGATACGGCGTCACGCCCGGCGTCTCGACGATCGTCTTGTCGGTCTTGGCCAGCACGGCCTCCATCGTCTCATAATACATGCGGCGGCGCGTCACCTCGGGGGCGAGGCGATATTGCGCGTAGACCTGATCGAAGGCCGAGGCCTCGCCCTGCGCGCGCGCGATCACCTGCTGCGAATAGCTGCGCGCATTGTTGAGGTTGCCGACCGCTTCCTGCTGCGCGGCGGTGACGGCGTTGAAGTCGTCGACCAGCGCGGCGGGCGGCGACGCCTGTTTGATCGACACGCCCTGCACGCGCACGCCGGCCTGATAGCTGTCGAGGATCTGCTGCATCACCTGCGTCACGCGCGCCTCGATCAGCCCGCGGCCCGCGCCGATCGCATCGTTCATCCGCGTGGTCGCCAGCACCGCGCGCATCGCGCTCTCGGCCGTCGCGCGGACAGTTTCCTGCGGGTCCTTGATCTCGAACACGTAATTGCGCGGATCGGACACGCGCCAGCGCACGGTGTAGGCGAGGTCGATGATGTTCTGGTCACCGGTCAACACCGTCTCCCCGCCGTCCTGCGGGAATTCGTCGGTGCGGACCTGCTCGACGTCGACCTTGGTCACGTTGACGATCGGCGCGGGCAAGGTGACGCGAATGCCCGGCTCCAGCATCCCCGAATATTTGCCGAAATAGGTCACCACCCCGCGCTGCTGCGGCCCGATCTGGTGGAGGGACGTCAGCAGCAGCCAGATCGCGACCAGCAGCCCGACACCGATCAGCCACAGCGTCCGCGCCGACGCGCCGAGCGGCAATTGCGGCCGACCGCCACCGCCGCCCCCGCCACCACCGCCTCCGACGCGCGTTTTCTTGAGGAATTCGTCGAGCGCGGTCGGCTTGGACGAACCGCGCCGGCCGCCCGGCGGCACCGACCACGGGTTGCGCGGGCCGGCACTGTCGTCGCCGCCGCCTCCCCACGGTCCATTATTGTCGGCAGCAAGGATGATCGGGCGCCGGAGCCAGCGTCGCAGGATGGTCATGTTGGCCTTTATAGGTGCGCCGTTCACGAAAAACAGTGGCAAGCGGCCTGCACGCGCCTACGGATCGCCGGCATGGACGAGAAAGATGTGGCAGCAGCCGTCGCCGCGGTGGCCGGAACCCGCGCGACCGTGCGAATCGAGGGGCAGCGGATCGGCGTGGTGATCGACGCCGCCGGGCTCGACGCGCCGGCGCGCGACGCACTGGAGGCAAGCGTGCGGATGACCGCGGCGCGGCCGGGCTATGAGGTCCGCACCGTCGTCACCGCGGAGCGCGTCGCACGCCGGATCGTCGCGGTCGCCAGCGGCAAGGGCGGGGTCGGCAAGTCGACGCTGTCCGCCAATCTCGCGATCGCCTTGGCGAAGGCGGGGCGGCGCACCGGGCTGGTCGACGCCGACATCTACGGCCCGTCGCAGCCGCGGCTGATGGCGGTGGAAGGTACGCGCCCCGAGGCGCGTGACAAGGTGTTGCTGCCGGTCGCGACGCCGTACGGCGTGCCGCTGCTGTCGATGGGGCAATTGGTCGAGCCCGGCCGCGCGATCGCGTGGCGCGGACCGATGACTGCAGGGGCGTTGGGCCAGCTGATCGACGCCGATTGGGGCGCGACCGATACGCTGGTGGTCGACCTGCCGCCCGGCACCGGCGACGTGCAGCTGACGATGGTGCAGAAGCATCGCCCGGCCGGTGCGGTGATCGTCTCGACGCCGCAGGACCTCGCGCTGATCGATGCGCGGCGCGCGATCGACCTGTTCGAGAAGGCAGGGGTGCCGATCATCGGGCTGGTCGAGAATATGGCGGGCTACATCTGCCCGCATTGCGGCGAGGTGTCCGACCCGTTCGGGCACGGCGGCGCGGAGGCGGCGTCGCGCGCGGCGGGGATCGCGTTTCTGGGCCGCGTGCCGCTGGATATCGCGATCCGCACCGCGTCGGACGCCGGGCAGCCGCCGGCAGCGGAGGCGGACGACCGCGTGTTCGCGCCGATCGCGGCGCAGGTCGCGGCGTGGTTGGCGGCGGGGTGAGTCCCGCCTAGCCGTCGCCCCGGATTAAGTCCGGGGCGACGAAGGACGAGAGCCGTCATTGCGAGCGTAGCGAAGCAATCCAGAGCCCAGCGCGTGACGCCCTGGATTGCTTCGCTACGCTCGCGATGACAATAAAGTTTTACTGCTTGGCCGGCGGCACGACGCCCAGCGCCTTCTCACCCTTCGCCGCCGGATCGACCGACGGCGCACCCGATGCCGGCGTGCCGGTGTTGGCGAGATCGGCGGTGTCGCCCTTGGTCGCTTCGGTCACGTTCGCCACCGCCGGATCGGTCGGCGCCGCCGCCGCGCCCGCGGCCGGAGCGGCCGGCAGCGGCAGGTTCGACCCCTGCTGGTTCAGATAGGCGATCACGTTCGCCCGGTCTTGCGGGTTGCCGAGCCCGGCGAAGGTCATCTTCGTGCCGTTGGCGAACTTGCGCGGGCTGGTCAGCCACGCGTTCATCTTGTCGAAGTCCCAGTTGCCGCCGACGCTCTTCAACGCATCGGAGAAGGCGAAGCCGCCCTTGCCCTGCCCGATCGGCTCGCCCAGCGTGCCGTACAGGTTCGGCCCGATGCCGTTCGCGCCACCCTGGTTGATCGTGTGGCAGGCCGCGCACTTCTTGAAGACCTCGGCGCCCTTGGCCGGATCGGCGCTGCCCAGCAGCGAGGCGATCGGCACCTCGGCCGCGCCGCCGCCGCCGCCGGCCTCTTCGACACCCTCGATCGCATAGCCCGGCTTCTCGGGGCGCTCGCCGTGGAACAGCATGCCGCCCGCGATCGACAGCCCCAGGGCCGTCCCCGCCGCCGCCAGCGCCCAGCCGAAAATCGTGTTGGTCCGATCGTCCATGTCGCCGTTTCGCCCCTCTTCCTTCAGCGTTCCATAGAAAGGGCTCCCGCGCATCGCAAGCGCTTGAGCGGCGCGGCATGCTCTTCTAGGCCACGCGGCCATGCAAAGTTACGCCGCGCCTGCCCGCCCGATCGTCGCCGCCATGACCGCCGCCGCCGCGGCCGAACCGGCGCGCGCGGTCGCGTTTCAGGGCGCGCCGGGCGCGAACAGCCATGTCGCGGTGCAGGAGGCGTTCCCCGACGCGCTGCCGCTGCCGTGCTTCAGTTTCGAAGACGCGCTGGACGCGGTGAAGACCGGCGCAGCCGATTGCGCGATCATCCCGATCGAGAATTCGCTGCACGGCCGCGTCGCCGACATGCATTTCCTGCTGCCCGAATCCGGGCTGGTCATTACCGGCGAGCATTTTCTTGGCATCCGCCACGCGCTGATCGGCTGCGGCCCGCGCGACGGCGTGCGGCAGGCGATGAGCCATCCGCAGGCGCTGGGGCAATGCCGCCACTGGCTGAAGGCGCACGGCATCGCACCCGTCAATTACCCCGACACCGCGGGCGCGGCGGCGGTGGTGGCCGAGCTGCGCGACCCGAGCGTCGCGGCGCTCGCCCCGCCGGGGGCAGCGGCGATCTATGGGCTGGAGTTGCTGGCGACCGACATCGCCGATGCCGACCACAATACCACACGCTTCGTCACGCTGGCGCGCGGGGCGCGTCCCCCATCGGGCGAGGGGCCGTGGATGACGACCTTCATCTTCGAGGTAAAGAACGTCCCCGCTGCGCTCTACAAGGCGATGGGCGGATTCGCGACCAACGGGGTCAACATGACCAAGCTGGAAAGCTACCAGCGCGGCGGCAGCTTCGCGGCGACCGAATTCTATTGCGATGTCGAGGGGCGCCCGGGCGATCCGGCGTTCGACCGCGCGATGGAGGAGCTGGGCTTCCATTCGAAATGGGTACGGGTGCTGGGCACCTATGCGCAGGCGCGCAAGCGCGGGTAATCGGCTGCTTGCCGTCACCGCCAACCGTCCCTGTCCGTCATCCCGGACTTGATCCGGGATCCCGCTTCTTCCTACTGTCGGCAAAAGGAAGCGGGGCCTCGGATCAAGTCCGGGGCGACGATAGCGGAAAGCTCAGATTGCCATCGCCGAATCGGTGATCACACCCCAGGCCGCATAGCTGGCGGCCATCAGCGCCACCGAGCAGGTGATCCCGAACAGCACATAACCGATGTAGTTGAGCATCGGCGGGTTCGCGCGCTCCAGCTTGCGATTGCGCGACGCACCCGTCAGCACGAAACTCAGCAGCATCCCATACGTCAGTGCAACGGCTTCGATCATTACCCGCCCCTCGGCTCCGGCTAAAGTTCCCGCACGCCCCCCGGCGTCCGTGCCCGATTAACCATAGCTTCGGTCCGTCACGAAGTCGTTAACGCGCGCCTCGCCGCTTGCCTCCCACGGTTCGCCGACTAACAGGCGGTACATGCCCATCAAACTCGCGGTTTTCGATTGCGACGGCACGCTCGTCGACAGTCAGGCCAATATCTGCCGCGTCATGGAACACGCCTTCGCCGCGCTCGGCCTCGCCGCGCCGCCGCGCCCCGCGACTCGCGCGATCGTCGGCTTGAGCCTCGTCGAGGCGATGGCATTGCTGGCGCCCGACCTTCCCGCGGCGGTGCATCTGGCGCTGGCCGATGCGTACAGGGCGATCTTCCGCCGGATGCGCGAGGACGGCGACCTCGACGCCGAGCCACTCTACGACGGGCTGGTCGAGGCGCTCGACGTGCTGGCGGCGGACGGCTGGTCGTTCGGCGTCGCGACCGGCAAGTCGGATCGCGGCCTCGCGCATGTGCTGGCGGTCCACGGCCTCGCCGACCGCTTCGTCACGTTGCAGACCGCCGATCGCCATCCCTCAAAGCCCGATCCGGCAATGCTCCACGCCGCGATGGCGCAGGCCGGCGCGCTGCCCCATATGACCGCGATGATTGGCGACACGACTTTCGACATGGCGATGGCGCGCGCGGCGGGTGCCCGCGCGATCGGCGTCAGCTGGGGCTATCACCGCGAGGAGGCGCTGCGGCAGGCGGGAGCGGCGCGCATCGCGCACGGCTGCGCCGATCTGCCCCAGTGTCTGGCGGTATGAGCGATCCGGCACGCGGCCGCTGGGCGGCGATCGTCGCGACGCGGCTGGCGGGGACCGCGGGCGCGCTGCTGGGCGTGGTGCTGCTCGGGCGCACGCAGACAATGGGCCCGCGGCTGCTGGGCGTGGCGATCGTCGTCAGCGCCTTGTGGATGATCGCCACCGTGCCGCGCGCGCTGGCCCGGCGCTGGAGGAGTCCGAAGTGAGGCGTTTCTGGACCGAGGTGGCGGTGGACGCCGACCGCGCGATCCGGCTCGACGCGCGCCCGGTGCGGACGCCGGGGCGCGCGCCGCTCGCGCTGCCGACCGCGGCGCTTGCCGAGGCGGTGGCGGACGAATGGCGCGCGGTGGGCGAGACGATCGACCCGCGCGCGATGCCGCTCACCGGGCTCGCCAATGCCGCGATCGACCGCATCGCGCCGGCGACCGCGGAGTTCGCCGCCGGGCTGGCGGCCTATGCCGAGAGCGACCTGCTCTGTTATCGCGCCGACGCGCCCGTTGAGCTGGTCGCGCGGCAGGCCGCGACGTGGGACCCGCTGCTCGACTGGGCGCGCGACCGCTACGACGTGCATTTCGAGATCGTCACCGGCGTGATGCACCACGCGCAGCCGCCAACGACCGTCGCGCGACTGGCCGAGGCGGTGACGAGCCGCGACGCCTTCCACCTTGCGGCCTTATCGCCGCTGGTGACGCTGACCGGCACCCTGGTGGGCGCGCTCGCGCTCGCGGAAGGCGCCGCCACGGCGGACGCGCTGTGGCAGGCCGCGATGATCGACGAGGACTGGCAGGCCGAACGCTGGGGCGAAGATTCGCTGGCGACGCAGGCGCGTGAGGGCAAGCGCCGCGATTACGATGCGGCGGCGCGGTTCCTGTCGCTGCTGGACGCTGCCCGGACGGGTTGCGGGTACGATCGCGAATAGGGCATACCCCCGTAACGATCCACGACGGGGATAGATGAGCGATGCGCACGGGCTGGATGGCGGGATTGATCGCAGCGGTGTCGATCGCCGGGGCACCCGCGACGGCGCAGGATAGCGACGGAACCGATCATCCGCTGCTCCCGCGCTACGCCGGTGCGGAGATCGACGGCTACCGCGGCGCCTCCGAAGACGAAGTGACGATGCCGACCGGTGCGATCGCCGCCGAGGACGACACCGCCAACCGTCGCCTGCTCACCGGGCAGGTCACCCATATCGATTACCGCATCAAGCCGGCGACCGCCCCGCTGCAGATCGATCGCTATTACGCCGATCTGCTGAAAGCCGCCGGGTTCGAGACGGTGTTCGCCTGCACCGGCCCCGCCTGCGGGCGCGATATGGGCGCGCTGATCCTCAATTCGGGGAAGGTCGCGCCGACCGGGCTGGCGGACGGGTTGTTCAACGACCGCATCCGCGTCCGCATCGCGCGACGCGGCGACACCTGGGTGCTGCTCCACATCGCCGAGGGACCGGACCGGTCGCAGGTGTTCGAAACGGTGGTCGAGGGCGCGACGGCGGGGCAGTAACGGCGGCAACCTACGTCACGTCGGCGAAAAAGCGCTCTAACTGACCGCAAAACCCGTCATTCCCGCGCAGGCGGGAATCCAGACGCGCAGGTCTCCGCAACAGCCACTACCGTCAGAGGTTCTGGATTCCCGCCTGCGCGGGAATGACGCAGGGCCCCCTACCCCGCCGGCGTGCGCAGCTTGCGGATGAAGCCGATCAGCCCGGTCTGCCGCGAGCGCTTCAGCCGCTCGGCGGCGAGGATCGTCTTCACCTTGGCGTAGCAGCTCTCGACATCGTCGTTGACCAGCACATAGTCATAGCCGTCCCAGTGGCTGATCTCGGCATCGGCGCGGCTCATGCGGCGGTCGATGATCTCCTGCGCGTCGGTGGCGCGCCCCTCGAGCCGGCGGCGGAGTTCCTCCATCGACGGCGGCAGGATGAACACGCGCACCACGTCGCCCCCGGCGATCTGGTGGAGCTGCTGCGCGCCCTGCCAGTCGATATCGAACAGCACGTCCTTGCCCGCCGACAGCATCGCATCCACCGGCGCGCGCGGCGTACCGTACCGCTGATCGAAGACATGCGCCCATTCGAGGAATTCATGATTCGCCGCCATCTCGCGGAATTGGTCGAGCGAGACGAAGTGGTAATCGCGCCCGTCCTCCTCGCCCTTGCGGATGGCGCGGGTGGTGGCGGAGACCGACAGCGACAATTCCGGCTCGCTGGCGAGCAGCATCCGCGCGATCGTCGACTTTCCCGCGCCGGACGGCGAGGACAGGACGAACAACAATCCGCGACGCTTCATGGTGTGCGGGTCGGCGGTCAGGCGATCGGGCATGGGGGCTGATGCCCCGCCCCGCCCGCTTGCGTCAAGCGCGCAGCCGCGCCGCGTGCCATGCGAGCTGATCGGCCATGAAGGTCGAGATGAAATAATAGCTGTGATCGTAGCCCGGCTGCATCCGCAGCGTCAGGTCGATCCCGGCGTCGGCGCAGGCGGTCGCGAGCAAGTCGGGGCGGAGTTGTTCGGCGAGGAACGAATCGGCCTCGCCTTGATCGACAAGTATTTCCGGCACGCGCGCGCCATCCTCGATCAGCGCGACCGCATCGTGGCGGCGCTTGGCGGCCGCATCGTCCCCCAGGTAACGATCGAGCGCCTTGCCCCACGGCACCTGGGTCGGGGCGACGATCGGCGCGAAGGCGGAGACGGCGCGGAACCGCTCGGGGTAGCGCAGCGCGACGGTCAACGCGCCGTGTCCGCCCATCGAATGCCCCATGATCGACTGGCGCGTCATGTCGGCGGGGAACTCCGCGCCGATCAGCGCGGGCAGTTCCGCGGTGACATAGGACCACATTCGATAATGCGTCGCCCACGGTGCCTCGGTCGCGTCGACGTAGAAGCCGGCGCCCTTGCCGAAATCCCATGCGTCCTCATCGGGCACGTCGTCGCCGCGCGGGCTGGTGTCGGGCGCGACGAAGATCAGCCCGTGCTCGGCACAGGCGCGGCGATACTCGCCCTTGTCGGTGACATTGGCGTGGGTGCAGGTCAGCCCCGACAGATACCAGACGACCGGCAACGTCGCGCCCGATGCGTGATCGGGGACATAGACCGAGAAGGTCATGTCGGTGCCGGTCGCGGTCGAGCGATGGCGGTACACGCCCTGCGTCCCGCCATGTGCGCGGGCGGTGGAGACGGTTTGCATGAATGATCCTTCTCGTTGACCTCTTTCATCACTGCGAGCGTAGCGAAGCGATCCAGGGCCGGATCAGCACGCCCTGGATAGCTTTGTTAGCTCGCCATGACCGGCTAGATCACGCCGGCACGCGATACGTGCCGCACAGCTTGTTGCCGTCCGGATCGCGCAGATAGGCGAGGTAGAGCTGCCCGAACGGGCTGGTTCGCACCCCCGGCGCATCCTCGATCGCGGTGCCGCCGTTGGCGACGCCCGCCGCATGCCACGCCTGCGCCTGCTCCGGACCGGTCATGCGGAAACCGATCGTCCCGCCGTTGGCGTGGCACGCCGGCTCGCCGTCGATCGGACGCGAGATCATGAACAGCGCGCCATCGTGCGCGTAGAGGATGCGGCCCTTGTCGTCCTGCCGCCCCTCGCGCCCGCCCAGTGCGGCGAACAGCGCGTCGTAAAACGTCTTCGACCGCGCCAAGTCATTCGACCCGACCATCACATGACTGAACATTATGCCATCCCCTCAATAGACCACGACGCTGCGGATGCTCTCGCCGGCATGCATCAGGTCGAAGCCCTTGTTGATCTCGTCCAGCGTCAGCCGGTGCGTGATCATCGGATCGATCTGGATCATGCCGTTCATATACCAGTCGACGATCTTCGGCACGTCGGTCCGCCCGCGCGCGCCACCGAACGCGGTGCCCTTCCACACGCGCCCGGTGACGAGCTGGAACGGCCGCGTGCTGATCTCCTTGCCCGCCTCGGCGACGCCGATCACGATCGACTCGCCCCAGCCGCGATGCGCCGATTCCAGCGCCTGCCGCATCACGACGGTGTTGCCGGTGCAGTCGAACGTATAGTCGCCGCCGCCGTCGGTCATCGCGACCAGATGCTGGACGATATCGCCAACCTCCTTCGGATTGACGAAGTCGGTCATCCCGAACTGCCGCCCCCACGCCTCGCGATCCGGGTTAATGTCGACGCCGACGATTCGCGCCGCGCCGGCCAGCTTCGCACCCTGGATGACGTTGAGCCCGATCCCGCCGAGCCCGAACACGATCACCGTCGCGCCCACCTCGACCTTGGCGGTGTTGACCACCGCGCCGACCCCGGTGGTGACACCGCAGCCGATATAGCAACTGGTGTCGAAGGGCGCGTCGGGGCGAATCTTCGCCACCGCGATCTCGGGCAGGACGGTGAAGTTCGAGAAGGTCGAACAGCCCATATAATGGTAGATCGGCTGCCCCTTGTAGCTGAAGCGCGTCGTGCCGTCGGGCATCAGCCCCTGGCCTTGCGTCGCGCGGATCGCGGTGCACAGGTTGGTCTTGCCGCTGAGGCACGACTTACACTGGCGGCATTCGGGGGTGTAGAGCGGGATGACGTGATCGCCCGGCGTTACGCTGGTCACGCCCGCGCCGACCTCGCGGACGACGCCGCACCCCTCGTGGCCGAGCACGCTGGGAAACAGCCCCTCGCTGTCGAGCCCGTCGAGCGTATAGGCGTCGGTGTGGCAGATGCCGGTGGCCATGATCTCGATCAGCACCTCGCCGGCCTTCGGGCCTTCAAGGTCAAGTTCGACGATTTCCAGCGGCTTCTTCGCCTCGAACGCGACGGCGGCGCGGGTCTTCATGGGGGCTGGCCTCTCTTCTTTCGGGTGCCGCGTCTTTAGGGCGGGCGGGGTGGTGGCTTCAAGGAATGGTTCGCGCGGAGCACGCAGAGGACGCGGAGGGGGGCGTGCGCGGCTCTGGTCCGCGGCAGCAACGACTGCTTGACCATTTACTGAGCCGCCGGTGGCGGCTCGGAACCTTGCCGACGCCGCACCTCTCCGCGTCTCCGCGCCTCCGCGTGAACCGAACTTCTTCCCCTCTGCGTCCTCTACGTGCTCCGCCCGAACCATCTCGACATCACCCACCACGCCACGCTTAAAGAGCAAGATGACCGACACCCCCAAACCGCTCGCCGGCCTGCGCGTGCTGGAGCTGGCCCGCATCCTTGCCGGGCCGTGGGCCGGGCAGTTGCTTGCCGATCTCGGCGCCGACGTCATCAAGGTCGAGCGCCCCGGCGAGGGCGACGACACCCGCCACTGGGGCCCGCCGTTCATCGCCGACACGCCGGGCGAGCGCGGCTCGGCGGCCTATTACCACGCCTGCAACCGCGGCAAGCGCTCGGTCGCGATCGACATCGCCACCCCCGATGGGCAGGCGCAGGTGCGCGCGCTCGCTGCCGGCGCGGATGTGGTAATCGAAAATTACAAGGTCGGCGGGCTGACCAAATACGGGATCGACCCCGCCGCGCTGCGCGCCGCCGATCCGCGGCTGATCGTCTGTTCGATCACCGGTTTCGGACAGGACGGCCCCTATGCGCAGCGGGTCGGCTATGACTTCATCATCCAGGGCATGGGCGGGATGATGTCGATCACCGGCGAGCCCGACGGCCCGCCGCAGAAGGGCGGCGTCGCGCACGCCGATCTGTTCACCGGCGTCTATGCGACGGTCGCGATCCTCGCCGCGGTGGTCGCGCGGGCATCGAGCGGCACCGGCACGCATATCGACATGGCGCTGCTCGACACGCAGGTCGCGGTGCTCGCCAACCAGGCGCTCAACTGGATGGCGAGCGGGGTGGTGCCGCAACGGCTCGGCAACGGCCACCCCAACCTCGCCCCGTACCAAAGCTTCCCAACGAGCGACGGCGACCTGATCGTCGCGGTCGGCAACGATCGCCAGTTCGCGAAGCTGTGCGCGGTGCTGGAAGTGCCGGCGCTGGCGGAGGACGCGCGCTTCGCGACAAACCCGTCGCGCGTGGCGAACCGCGCCGCTCTGCTCCCGCTATTGGTCGCGCGCACCGTGCTGTGGCGCGCCGCCGACCTGCTCGCCGCGCTGGAGGCGGCGGGGGTGCCGGTCGGCCCGGTCAACCGCATCGATCAGGTCTTCGCCGATCCGCAGGTGGTGGCGCGCGGGATGCAACTGGCGATGGCGGACATCCCCGGCCTCGCCTCCCCGATCCGCTACGACGGCGCGCGCGCGGTGGCGGCGCGGCCGAGTCCGCGGCTGGGAGAACATGCGGAAGCGGGGTGGCTGTGACGGGGTCAAAAGACGACCCCTTTGGCCGGCGCTCAATTTGCGGAACGGCGTGGGAAAGGACGTCCGCTCACGCCGTTATGGCGCTGCCGAGGCGTCACGGGGAGGCATTTGGCTGGTCGCGAACTCAACCCTTTGCATGCGGACAACCGGCCAAGGCTTATCGGCCTTGTCTTTGGCCGGAGCGAAACGGTATAATTTTTTCATGGTAGAGCAGGCGCTCGCGTCGAACGCCTTAAAGCCGCTGGACTGCAAGACGGAACAGCGTTCAATCGCCCCCTGCTCGTTGACGAGGTATGTCAGAGCGACTTGAACGGATCTTCGCGCTTCAGGCAGCTTCGCAACCTCAAACACGATGTCAGGAGGAGACTGAGGCTTACCAGAAGGCCCATCAAAGACATTGGTCAGTATCCATCGAACGCGCAGTCGGAGGATGCCATACAAAGGCCGCTTGTTTTCGTCTGTTGCCGGCGTGTACTTGCCCCGGAGCACCGCTGCGGCGCACGCCTTCAAATCTAGGTCCTTGGATCCGCTTGACGAGGCTACACCGCACGTTTGTGGCTTGCCAGTCGGATCGACGAGAACCTCGACCACTGTCAAACCGCTCTTCTCAAGCCCTGCGGCACGCGTGACATAGTCTTCGGGAGACAGCAATTCACTCTGATTCGTAATCGTCGCCGGCACCAATGCTATTTGAGTTTCTTCAAGCACTAGCATAGCCATCCAGATCATCGTCTACTTTCCCCCACCATGTGGCAGACGCCCACCGCAGCACCTGTCCCAGGCGCCCGTCTCGGTCAGTTGATCGTGCCACCATCCCCAGTTACGGAACGTAGTTTGCACCGCAGCGTCCGTGCAAGGGGTATGCGCGTCGAATAAAAGGCTTTCTGCCCAAAACGACCGTTCCCGACCCTCTGTAGCGCACCTCGCGGCGGAGGACCCCACGGCCGAGATTGCGGCAGTGCTCATCCAAGCGTCTTCAGTGCTGCCTGCACTCCCTGACGAGACCTGCTCTCAACGTCCGCTAGCGCCCACTTGCGGACATAGGCCGTGCGCGGCACCTTCAAGTGATGAGACGCTTGATCGTAGCCTTGATTGGAATGCTTACCGCGCCAATTCTGCTGCTGCTCGCCGCGGCCCACACCGGATTGTTTTCGAGCGGAGCGGTGATGGCCTACTTAGTGCTGATCGCGGCATGGGCGATCGGAGTGATCGCGATTTGGTTAGGGAGATGGCCCCATGGGGTCACGATCAGTCTAACGATCGCCTACACAGTCGCGGCAATCCCCGCTCTGCCCTTTGTTGGGCTTCTGGCGGTCTGCTCCACTGGCGACTGTATTTAGGTCCGCTCCCCACCACGAACAGCATTCCGCTAAGGTTTATCTGAAAACCTTACTCCCCCAAGACGCATTTCCCAGAAGGCGACATTGTGCTCTTGGCGAGATCGCACAGTTGCCCGTTCGCCGGGCGCGTTAAGTTCGCTCTTCCGCCAAGACACGCTTCGTAGTCCGAGATGCCTACGTCAAACTTGTGTTCCACCCGCGGTTTGCGCAGGTGCTTACAGGCTTGGCGAGCCGACTTGATTGCCGCAGTCTCTGTCGCTTCTGAGGCATCGCGACCTGCGTCGGCTTGCTGGTCAGCTTCAGGCGAGCAAGCAGCAAGCAAGGCAGTGAGAACAAAGAATACGGGGAGGCGCATGGCGACAGGCCCTGCGCGATCGGCTGCTTTTGCAATATTATCGCCGATAGCCGCCTGATCGCTCACTACCACACCCAGTCGCTTACCGGGATCGAGCCAGCGGTTCGAGTTCCTTGGGGCACGCGCTCCAACATGAAACCTGATGTAGCTCTCGTAGGAGCGCATTAGCAGCGAGTGGGTGAGAGATGAGCCGGCGCGCGCCTCGCAGCATTTGTTCGAAGATCAGGATGTCGCGGCCATGCGGCACAGCGTGATACGCCGTCGAAGCCCTTGCCGTTACGTCCGTGTAGAGAAGGACCGGCTGGCGCTTCAAAACACAATAGGCCGCAGCAGCGCGCCAACTCCTCTGATACTGGTCGATGCTCCAAATTGACGTACTGGACCAGAACGTTTCGTCGAGTTCGCCAACGCGTATCCGCCCACGCACATAACCGGCGCTTGGCGCCTCATAGCCGTTCGGTCTCTTGCAAAATGTCAGGGCCGCCACGGTCATGAGAGCGGCTTACCACCGCATGACAATGGCAGCTATCCACCAATGCCAGACATTCACCCGCGTCACGCGTCAACGCTGTCAGAGGCCCCGTTTATTGCAACGGTGACCTCACCGGCACCCCAGCCGCCGCCAGCGCGGCGTGCGCCTCGGCCACCGTTGCCTGCCCGAAATGGAAGATCGACGCCGCCAGCACCGCCGAGGCGTGCCCCTCGACCACCCCCGCCACCAGATCGGCCAGCGATCCGACCCCGCCACTCGCCACCACCGGCACCGCGGTGCGGTCGGCGATCGCGCGGATCAGGTCGAGGTCGTAGCCGCCCTTCGTCCCGTCGCGATCCATCGACGTCACCAGCAACTCGCCCGCGCCCAGTTCGGCGAGCCGCAGCGCGTGTCCGACCGCATCGATCCCGGTCGCGCGTCGCCCGCCGTGCGTGAACACCTCCCAGCCGTCGCCGCTGCGCCGCGCATCGACGCTGGCGACGCAGCACTGGCTGCCGAACCGCTCGGCGATATCGGCGACCACCTCGGGCCGCGCCACCGCGGCGGAATTGACCGCGACCTTGTCCGCGCCGGCCAGCAGCAGCGCGCGCGCATCCTCGGCGGTGCGCACCCCGCCCCCGACCGTCAGCGGCATGAAACACACCGCCGCGGTCCGTCGCACGACGTCGAGGATCGTGCCACGCGCCTCATGGCTGGCGGTGATGTCGAGGAAGCACAATTCGTCCGCGCCCGCCGCATCATAGGCGCGCGCCTGTTCGACCGGATCGCCGGCATCGACCAGATCGACGAAATTAACGCCTTTGACGACGCGCCCGCCGGCAACGTCGAGGCACGGGATCACACGGGCGCGAACGGTCATGCGCGGCTCATGCCCGCGCCGGCGCGACCGGGCAAGCGCGTCACGCCGCCCGCTCCGCATAGCGCCGCGCCAGCCATGCGCAGACGAACAATTGCACCTGATGGAAGATCATCAGCGGCAGCACGATCAGCCCGACGCTGTGCGCCGGAAACAGGATCGCCGCCATCGGGATGCCGCTCGCCATGCTCTTCTTCGACCCGCAGAAGACGGTCGCGATCTCGTCGGGCACGGTAAAGCCCAGCGTGCGCGACGCCAGCCGCGTCGCGCCGATCACGATCGCGAGGATGACGAGCGAGACGAAGACGATCGCCATCAGCGTCAGCGGCGAAACATGCTGCCACAGCCCCGCGACCACCCCCGCGCCGAACGCGGCATAGACAACCACCAGCACCGATCCACGGTCGACCACCTTGGTCAGCAGCGGATGCGCGAGCAGCCAGCCTTGCGCCCACGGCCGCACCGCCTGCCCGACGACGAACGGCAGCAGGATCTGCACCGCGATGTCGCGCAGCGCATCGAGCGACAGCCCGCCGCTCGCGCTGTTCAGCAATTGCGCGACCAGCAGCGGCGTGATGACCACCCCGACGAGGTTCGACAGCGACGCGCTGCACAGCGCCGCGGGCACGTTGCCGCGCGCGATCGAGGTGAAGGCGATCGACGACTGGACCGTCGACGGCAGCAGGCAGAGGTACAGCAGCCCGGTGACGATCGGCGCGGGCAGCCACGCCTGCGTCGCCGCCGCGACGCCGAGGCCGATCAACGGGAACAGCAGGAAGGTGCTGAGGAACACCAGGAGCTGCAACCGCCATTGCGCCAGCCCCGCCCAGATCGCCTGCGGCGCGAGCCGCGCGCCGTACAGCAGGAACAGCAGCGCGACCGCGACCGTGGTGCCATGGTCGACCCACACCGCCGCCGCCCCGCGCGCCGGGAGGACGGCGGCAAGCGCGACCGTCGCGATCAGCAGCAGCAGGAAGCGGTCGGCCCGCGCGAGCAGTGCGGCGAGGCGGCGGGGAAACGGGCGGGTCAGCGTCCCGCTACCCGCAACGCTTCGGCCAGATCGAGTCGCCCGTCGTAAAGCGCGCGCCCGGTAATGACGCCCTCCACGCCATCACCGGCATGCGCGGCGAGCTGGTGGATGTCGTCGATCCCCGCGACCCCGCCGCTGGCGATCACCGGGATACGCACGTCGCGGGCGAGCGCGACCGTCGCCGCGACGTTGCAGCCCTTGAGCAGCCCGTCGCGCCCGACATCGGTGAACAGCACCGCCGCCACCCCCGCATTCTCGAAGCGCCGCGCGAGATCGGCGACGCTGGTGGTGGAAACCTCCGCCCAGCCCTTGGTCGCGACCATCCCGTCGCGCGCATCGACCGCGACGACGATCCGGCCGGGATAGCGCGCCGCCATGTCGCGGACGAACTGCGGCTGTTCGAGCGCGGCGGTGCCGATCACGACGCGCGCGACGCCGAGATCGAGCCACGCCTCCACCGCCGCGGGCGTGCGGATGCCGCCGCCGAGCTGCACCTTGCCGGGAAAGGCGGCGACGATCCCGCGCACCGCCTCACCGTTGACGCTCTCGCCCGCGAACGCGCCGTCCAGATCGACGACGTGCAGGTGCGTCGCGCCCGCCGCCGCGAACGCGCGCGCCTGCGCGGCGGGATCGTCCCCATAGACGGTCGCGCGCGCCATATCGCCCTCGGCGAGCCGGACGACCTGTCCGCCTTTGAGGTCGATCGCGGGGAAGACGATCAGGGACGCCATGCCAGAAACCTTTCGAGCAGCGCCAGACCGTAGCGCTGGCTCTTTTCGGGGTGGAATTGCACGCCCAGCACCGTGTCGCGCGCGATCGCGGCGGTCACCGGCCCGGCATGGTCGGTGGTCGCGACCACGCCGTCGCCGGTGAAGGCGTAGCTGTGGAGGAAATAGGCCTCGCCGGGGACGATCAGCGGGTGACCGGCGATCGGCACCACGTCGTTCCAGCCCATGTGTGGCACCTTGGCGTCGCTGCCCGCCGGGTCGATGCGGCGCACGCTGCCCGCGATCCAGCCGAGCCCCTTGTGGACGCCAAGTTCCTCACCGGTTTCGGCGAGCAACTGCATCCCGACGCAGATGCCGAGGAACGGCGTGCCCTGCCGGAGCGCCCGCTCCTCCAGCGCCGCGACCATACCGGGCACCGCGCGCAGGTTCGCCGCGCAGGCGCCGAACGCGCCCACGCCGGGCAGCACGATGCGATCGGCGCGCCGCACCACCTCGGGGTCTGCTGTGACGGTCAGGTCGGCGCAGCCCGCCGCGCGCAACGCATTCTCGACCGAATGGAGATTGCCGGCCTGATAGTCGATCAGCGCGAGCGTCATGCCAGCCACCCGTGCAGCTCGGTCGCGGCGAAGCTGGCGCTGAACGGCACCACCTCCGCGGTCGCCACCCCGCTGGTCACGAACGGATCGGTCGCGACGACGCGCTCGACCGCCTCTCGTTCGCCGCGCATCACGATCACCCCGCCGCTGCGCGGCGTGCGCCGCCCCGCGACAAGGAACACGCCCTGCGCGAACCCCTCATCGAGCCAGGCGACATGCGCAGCCATCTGCGCGTCGACCTCTTCGAGCGGACGCACATAGCTGAGCAACACGACGCACAGCGCGCCGGCGGCGCGAAACCCCGTCACAATATCCCCTTGGTCGAGGGGATCGCATCGGCCTTGCGCGGGTCGATCTCGACTGCGGCACGCAACGCGCGCGCCAGCCCCTTGAACATGCTCTCGGCGATATGATGGTTATTGTCGCCGTACAGCGTTTCGATGTGCAGCGTGATCCCGGCGTTCTGCGCGAAGCTGTGGAAGAAATGCTGGAACATCTCGGTGTCCATGCCCCCCAGCCGCGCCTGCGAGAAGCGTGCGCGCCACACCAGCCACGGCCGCCCCGAGATATCGAGCGCGACGCGGGTCAGCGTCTCGTCCATCGGGCTCAGCGCATCGCCATAGCGGCGGATGCCGCGCTTGTCGCCGAGCGCCTGCGCCACCGCGTTGCCGATCGCCAGCGCGGTGTCCTCGACGGTGTGATGTTCGTCGATGTGCAGGTCGCCGTCGCAGCGGACGTGCAGGTCGATCAGCCCGTGGCGGGAGAGCTGTTCGAGCATATGGTCGAAAAAGCCGACCCCGGTCTTCACGTCGTAAACCCCCGTCCCGTCGAGGTTGACGGTGACGGCGACCTTCGTCTCCGAAGTGTCGCGGCGGATCGTGGCGGTGCGCATATCGCCTCGTCCATAACGCGCCCCGCCGTGCAGGCAACCTTGCCGAGTAACCTTACCAAGCGAGCTTGACGGTGCCGCGCACCGCGCTACCCATGGCGGCCATGAGCGATATGCTGCCCGACAGCCTGATACCTTACGACGAAATCGTGCAGGAAGCCCTGCGCGCGGTCGTGGGGCGCGTGCTGGGAACCGTGGCCGAGTCGGGCGGTCTGCCGGGCGAGCACCACTTCTACATCACTTTCAAGACGCAGGCGCCCGGGGTCGACATCCCGCAGCGGCTGATCGAGCGCTTCCCGGACGAGATGACGATCGTCCTCCAGAACCGCTTCTGGGACCTGACGGTCGATCAGGAGCGCTTCTCGGTGGGGCTGAGCTTCAATCAGGTGCCGTCGAAGCTGGTCATTCCCTATTCGGCGATCACCGGCTTCCACGACCCGACGGTCAATTTCGAGCTGCGCTTCCAGGCGCAGGAAGGCCCCGGCGATGGTCCCGGTCCGCACGACCCGGCCGAGAACGACGGGCCGAGCGTGACGCCGGTCGAGGACGGGTCGAACGTCGTGGCGGTGGATTTCAAAAGGAAGAAGTGACGATGCGAGCGGCGCACCAGTGCGCCGCGGTCGCAAGGCGACGCATCGGCACGGCCGGCGCAGCAAGCGAGTCCGACGTCATGGGATCCACTCCCATGACGTGCCCTCCACGCTCCGTAACCCCAACCGTCATTGCGAGCGCAGCGAAGCAATCCAGAGCGTCGCGCGCCGGACCCTGGATCGCTTCGCTGCGCTCGCAATGACGAAAGTCCCGACATGATCGACCTTATCCCCAACCCCGGCGACGTCGACCTCGATGCGATCCTCGCCCCGCTGGTCGCGCACAACGACGCCGCCGCCGGCCCGACCGAGCGCCACAAGCTCGCGCTGGTGCTGCGCGACGACGCCGGCACCGCGATCGGCGGGCTGTGGGCGGAGGCGAGCTATCGCTGGCTGTTCGTCAAATATCTCGCGCTCCCGCCAGAAGCGCGCGGCAAGGGACAGGGCCGCGCGCTGATGCTGGCGGCCGAGGACGAGGCGCGACGACTGGGCTGCGTCGGCATCTGGCTCGACACGTTCAGCTTCCAGGCGCGCGGCTTCTACGAGAAGCGCGGCTATGGCGTGTTCGGGCAGATCGACGATTACCCGCCCGGCGAAGCGCGCTTCTTCCTTTTGAAGCGGATCGGGTAATCGTCATCCCCGCAAAGGCGGGGATCCAGAACCTCTGACGTAGCGGCCCTTGCGAGAACCTGCGCGTCTGGATTCCCGCCTGCGCGGGAATGACGAGAGCAGGAATGACGGAGAGCGGGTTGCGCAACAACCGCCCGCCCGGCCAGTTATCCCCGCATGACCCACGCCACCCGCACCGAAACCGACTCCATCGGCCCCATCGAGGTCTCCACCGACGCTTATTGGGGCGCGCAGACCGAGCGCAGCCTCGAAAACTTCCCGTTCGGCGCGCGCGAGCGGATGCCGATCGAGATCGTCCACGCGCTCGCGCTGGTCAAACAGGCCGCCGCACGAGTCAACCGCCGCCACGGGCTCGCCGCCGAAAAGGCCGGGGCGATCGAACAGGCCGCGCAGGAAGTCGCAGAGGGCAAACTCGACGATCATTTCCCGCTGGTGATCTGGCAGACCGGCAGCGGCACGCAGAGCAACATGAACGTCAACGAGGTGATCGCCGGCCGCGCCAACGAGATCCTCACCGGCACGCGCGGCGGCAAATCCCCCGTCCACCCCAATGACGACGTCAACCGCGGGCAATCCTCGAACGACAGCTTCCCGACCGCGCTCCACATCGCCTGCTCGATCGCGGTGCGGCAACGCCTGATCCCGGCGGTCGAGCGGCTCCACACCGCGCTCGATGCCAAGGCGCAGCAATGGCGCGACCTCGTCAAGATCGGGCGGACGCATCTGCAGGACGCGACGCCGCTGACGCTCGGCGACGAATTCTCGGGCTATGCCCACCAGCTCTATCGCTGCCTCAAGCGGATCGGGCCGGCGGTCGAGCAAGGCACCGACCGGCTCGCGCAGGGCGGCACTGCGGTCGGCACCGGACTCAACGCCCCCGCCGGATTCGCGCGCGATATCTGCGCCGAACTGGGCGCGATCACCGGGATTGCGTTCAGCCCCGCCGACAACTTCTTCGAGGCGCTGGCGAGCAACGATCCGCTCGTCCATCTGTCGGGCACGCTCAATACGCTGGCGGTGGCCTGCACGAAGATCGCCAACGACATTCGCCTGCTCGGCTCGGGCCCACGCTGCGGGCTGGCCGAACTCGACCTGCCCGCCAACGAGCCCGGCAGCTCGATCATGCCCGGCAAGGTCAACCCGACGCAGTGCGAGATGCTGACGATGGTCGCCGCGCAGGTGATCGGCAACCATGTCGCGGTCACGGTCGGCGGGATGCAGGGGCATCTGGAGTTGAACGTCTTCAAGCCGGTGATCGGCGCGGGGGTGCTGCGCTCGATCGACCTGCTCGCGACCGGCTGCGACAGTTTCGCCGAACGCTGCGTCGAGGGGCTGACCGCCAATGAGGCGCGGATCGGTGAGCTGCTCGACCGCTCGCTGATGCTCGTCACCGCGCTCGCGCCCGAGATCGGCTACGACAATGCCGCCAGGATCGCGAAACACGCCCATGCCGAGGGGATGACGCTCAAGGAGGCAGGGCTCGCGCTGGGGCTGGTCGATGCGGAGACGTTCGACCGGGTCGTGCGGCCGGAGGCGATGTTGGGGCGTTCCTGACCGGATGACGACCGGAACCGCGCCGCTTCCCCGGCATTGTTCATGCGAAACGAACGAGGGTTATCAACATGGGTGCTACCACGATCGGCGCGCTGATCGGCGGCGCGATAGACTCGCTGTCGGGAGACGACAGCGCGGCAGACGGCGCGCTGTACGGCGCGATCACCGCCAATGTCCTGAAGGTCGCGCTGCCGATCGTCGCAACCTGGGCAATCGGCTGGGGCGTGCTGAAGGGCATCGAAATTCTCGGCGACACGGTATCGGAAAGGATCAAGGCATGATTCGCAGCATTCTGGGCGGACTGGTCGGGCGCGAACTCGACCGGCGCGGGCGTGACGGCGGCGCAGGTGGCGCGATTATCGGTGCGATCGCGGCCCGCGCGGTGACGCGGATGGGGCCGCTCGGCTGGGCGCTGGGTGGCGCGTATGTTGCGAAGAAGGCGTACGATCGCCACCGGGCTAGCAAGGCAGGCCAGCCGTCGCGTTACCCGCCGGCGGTCTGATGTCGCTTCGTCATGCCGGGCCAGTCCCGGCATGACGGCGCTACCGCATCATTCTTGACCCCGGCGGCGCGACGCGGCACCCCGTCACTATGACTGCAACCGACACGTTCGATCGGCTGTTCGCGACGATCGCCGCGCGCAAGGGTGCCGACGCCGACGGCTCGTACACCGCCTCGCTGTTCGCCCGCGGCCGTGCGCGGATCGCGCAGAAAATTGGTGAGGAAGCGACCGAGATCGTCATTGCCGCGATGGGTCAGAACCCGCGCGCGATCGTGCCCGAAGCCGCCGACCTGATCTACCACCTGTTCGTGTTGCTCGCCGATGCCGGGCTTACCCCCGACGACATTCGTGCCGAACTGGCGCGGCGTGAGGGGACCAGCGGGCACGAGGAGAAGGCGGCGCGCGGCCCGCTACCCCTCTCCTTTCGCGCCGAATAGAGGATCCGCGCATGAGCGTCGACGCCACCTTGCCCTATGACGACGGCAACATCTTCGCGCGGCTGCTGCGCGGCGAGATCCCGTCGAAGCGCGTGTACGAGGACGACCATACGATCGTCTTCCACGACATCGCGCCCTGGGCGCCGACGCACCTGCTGGCGGTGCCGCGCGGCAGCTACGTCAGCTGGGATGATTTTTCCGCGAACGCCAGCGACGCGGAGATCGTCAGTTTCACGCGTGCCGTCGGACGCGCCGCGCGTGCCGCCGGGCTGGTCGCCAGCGGCTATCGACTGATCGCCAACACCGGGCTCGATTCGCATCAGGAGGTGCCGCATCTGCACGTCCACATTCTCGGCGGGCGCGCGCTCGGTCCCATGCTGGCGCACAACGACAGCCACGAATGAAACCGTCATCGTAACGCAACACTATTGCGCGCCCGCGATCCGCCGCTAGGCTCCGGCCATCAGCATTTCCGGGGGCTTCGACCTACATGATATTCGGGCGCGTCAAACCTCTCGACGCCATCCTCGCCACCGCCGAGAAAAAGTCGCTGCATCGCACGCTCGGCTGGTTCCAGCTCACGCTGTTCGGCATCGGTTGCGTGATCGGCACCGGCATCTTCGTGCTGACCGCAGCGGGCGCGCAAAAGGCCGGTCCCGGCCTGATGCTCGCCTTTGCGATCGCCGGCGCGATCTGCATCGTCGCCGCGCTCTGCTATGCGGAGATCGCAGCGATGATCCCGGTGGCGGGATCGGCCTATACCTACACCTATTCGACGATGGGCGAGCTGCTCGCCTGGACGGTCGGCTGGGCGCTGATCCTCGAATATGCGGTGGCCGCCAGCGCGGTGGCGGTCGGCTGGTCGGGCTATTTCACCGGTACGATCCTCAATCAATTCCTGGGCGTGCATCTGCCAGCGTGGCTTTCGGCGGCGCCGCTCGCGCTGGGCGGCGCGCCGGGGGGGCTTATCAACCTGCCCGCGGTGGTGATCGCCTTGCTCATCACCTGGCTGCTGATGATCGGCACCACCGAAAGCGCGCGCGTCAACGCCGTGCTGGTCGCGATCAAGGTGACCGCCCTGACCGCATTCGTCGCGCTGACGCTGCCCAGTGATTATTTCAGCGCCGATCGCTTCAACCCGTTCCTGCCCGCGGGCGTGTTCGGCGGGTTCGGCACCGGGGTCGGCGCGGTCGGCGCGGCGGCGACGATCTTCTTCGCCTATGTCGGGTTCGACGCGGTGTCGACCGCCGCGGAGGAAACCAAGAACCCGCAGCGCAACGTGCCGATCGGCCTGATCGGGTCGCTGCTGTTCTGCACCGTCTTCTACATCCTCGTTGCGGCGGGCGCGATCGGGACGATCGGCGGGCAGCCGATCATGGGGCCGAACGGCATCCCCTTCCCGGCCGGATCGGAAGAACTGGCCCGCGAATGCGCATTGCCGCAATATAAGGACGCGCTGGTCTGCTCGGGCGAGGCGCTGGCGCACGTCCTGCGCACGATCGGCTGGTCGGGGATCGGCAATCTGCTGGGCATCGCCGCCTTCGTTGCGCTGCCGTCGGTGATCCTGATCCTGATGTTCGGCCAGACGCGCATCTTCTTCGTGATGAGCCGCGACGGGCTGCTTCCCGAACGGCTGTCGACCGTGCACCCGAAGTGGAAGACGCCGCATATCGTGACCGGGATGACCGGGGTGGGCGTCGCCTTCGCCGCAGCCTTCCTGCCGGTCGGGCAGCTCGCCGATATCGCCAATGCCGGGACGCTTTACGCCTTCGCGATGGTCGCGGTGGCGGTGATGATCCTGCGCCGGACCGCGCCAAACCAGCCGCGCAGCTTCCGCACCCCGGCGCTCTGGCTGGTCGGGCCGCTGACGATCGCCGGCTGTGTGTTCCTGTTCTTCAACCTGCCCTCGGCGGCGATGCTGGTGCTGCCGGTATGGGGCGCGGTCGGGCTGGTGATCTATTTCGGCTACAGCCGCGGCCACAGCCATCTGGGCCGCGGCATCGTCGAAGTGCACGAGACGCACTGACGCAGGCTCCAGACGAAAAAGGGCCGGGAGGAGCGATCCCCCCGGCCCTTTTCTTTGCGTCGCTCCTGCGCAGGGGCGACGGCGCTCATGCTTGCGGCGGGACCGGCCCCCGCGCCTTCAGCTCGTCGCGGATCTCGCGGAGCAGCACCACTTCGGCGGGGTCGGCCGCCGGCTCCGCATTGCCCGCGGCCTTCTCGCGCTCGACGGTCGCGATCAGCTTGTTGACGCTGCGCATCAGCAGGAAGACGATGAACGCGAGGATCAGGAAGTTGATGACGACGGTGATGAACTCGCCGTACCCGAGCAGCGGCACACCCGCGGCCTTGAGCTGCGCATAGCTCGCCGTCGAGCCCTTGTAATCGGCCGGCACCGGCCCGAGCCGGACGAAATAGCTGGAGAAGTCGAAACCGCCGAACAGCGCGCCGACGATCGGCATGATGACGTCGTCGGTCAGCGACTTGGTGATCGTCGCGAACGCGCCGCCGATGATGACGCCGACCGCCAGATCCAGCACGTTGCCGCGCGCGATAAACGCCCGGAAATCCTTGAGCATGAGCGACTTCCTTCCCTGTTGCACGATGCGATCGAGGGTAGGCGCGGTTTTTCGCTTCGCCAAGCGCCGCCGCGCCGATAAACGGAGCGGCATGACCCATCCGCACCGCGACGCCGCTTTTCCGCCCGAAACCGCCTGGGAAGGCCGCTATATCAAGGTCGTAAAGCAGGGCGGCTGGGAGTTCGTCGCGCGCCAGCGCGGCATCCAGGCGGCGGTGATCGTCGCGATCGACGATTCCGACCGGGTGGTGCTGGTTGAGCAATATCGCGTGCCGCTCGGGTGCCGCTGCCTCGAACTTCCGGCCGGGCTGATCGGTGACGAGACCGAGGGCGAGGCGGTCGCGGTCGGCGCGGCGCGCGAACTGGAGGAAGAAACCGGCTACCGCGCTGGGCGGATCGAGGAACTAGGGTTCTTCCATTCCTCGCCGGGGATGAACAGCGAGGGCTTCACGCTGGTGCGCGCGCACGATCTGGTGAAGGTCGGCGACGGCGGCGGCGAGGCCGACGAGGATATCGAGGTGCATCTGGTGCCCCGCACCGAGATCGCCGCCTTCGTCGCGCAGAAGCGCGCGGCGGGCGTGGCGATGGACGTCAAGATGCTGGTGCTGCTGGCGGATGTGCTGATCGGGTGACGCCAGGAATCGTGGCGCGTCCAGCCCTCAATCGCCGTCGCCCCTGCGCAGGCAGGGGCCTATGACTGTCTAGTCCGTGGCTGACGTCGACACATGACGCACCGCGCCTGTGTCAAACCGCGCACTCCGAGTTGAGAGACATGGGCCCCTGCCTGCGCAGGGGCGACGGGATTTGGGGTGAACCGCCAGCCACCTCAAGTCATCCCGGACTTGATCCGGGGCGACGGCACCAAGCCCTCGTCAATTCAGCGGAAGTTATCCGCGTAGCTCTGCAACTTCAGCTTCTTCTCCGGCGCCGGGATCACGGTATACGCCAGCCCCTCCGCTTCGGCATAGGCGACCGCCGCCGCGCACGTCGGGAACGCCAGCCGGATCTGGTCGCGCGTGTCGCCGCTGCCTGCCCAGCCGGTCAGCGGATCGGGGCGCTTTGGCTCGCCGGGCTCGAACTCCAGCTGCCACGTATCGGTGCGGGCCTTGCCGGACTGCATGGCGTTCTTCGGGCGCTGATAGATGCGGGCGGTCTGCATGATGGGCTCCTCCTACGTCCCACGCGGCGAACAGGCAATGGTTCCCGCGGACATGATGCGGCAATCTTGCGGGCTGCAACACGCCACCTATATCGCCCTTTGTCACACGCGGTTGCGCTGCCGTAACGGGGCGTGGCGGCGACGAAGTCACAAATATGCAGGGGCTAGGTAAAGCACTCATGGCAAAAGTTATCGGTATCGACCTCGGCACCACCAATTCGTGCGTGGCCGTTATGGAAGGCGGCAAGGCCAAGGTTATCGAGAACGCGGAAGGCGCGCGCACCACGCCGTCGATCGTCGCCTTCGCCAAGGACGGCGAGCGACTGATCGGGCAGCCCGCCAAGCGTCAGGCCGTCACCAATGGCGACAATACGATCTTCGCGGTGAAGCGCCTGATCGGCCGCCGCTTCGACGATCCGGTCACCAAGAAGGATACCGAGCTGGTCCCCTATCACATCGTGAAGGGTCCGAATGGCGACGCCTGGGTACAGGCCGGGGGCAAGGAATACAGCCCGTCGCAGATCAGCGCCTTCACGCTCCAGAAGATGAAGGAAACCGCCGAATCGTACCTCGGCGAGACGGTGACGCAGGCGGTCATCACCGTCCCGGCGTACTTCAATGACGCGCAGCGTCAGGCGACCAAGGACGCCGGGCAGATCGCGGGCCTTGAGGTGCTGCGCATCATCAACGAGCCGACCGCAGCGGCGCTGGCCTATGGCCTGGACAAGCAGGACGGCAAGACGATCGCGGTCTATGACCTCGGCGGCGGCACGTTCGACGTCTCGATCCTCGAGATCGGCGACGGCGTGTTCGAGGTGAAGGCCACCAACGGCGACACCTTCCTGGGCGGCGAGGACTTCGACAACAAGATCGTCGAATATCTGGCCGAGGGCTTCAAGAAGGACGAGGGCATCGACCTCGCCAAGGACAAGCTGGCGCTGCAGCGGCTGAAGGAAGCCGCCGAGAAGGCGAAGATTGAGCTGTCGTCGGCGGCGTCGACCGAGGTCAACCTGCCCTTCATCACCGCCGACCAGAACGGCCCGAAGCATCTGGTGAAGACGATCACCCGCGCCGATCTGGAGCGGCTGGTCGAGGACCTCATCAAGCGCACGCTCGATCCCTGCAAGAAGGCGCTTTCGGACGCCGGCGTCACCGCGAACGACATCTCGGAAGTGGTGCTCGTCGGCGGCATGACCCGCATGCCGCGCGTCCGTGAGGTGGTGAAGTCGTTCTTTGGCAAGGACCCGCACACCGGCGTCAACCCGGACGAGGTCGTCGCGATGGGCGCTGCGATCCAGGCCGGCGTGTTGCAGGGCGACGTCAAGGACGTGCTGCTGCTCGACGTGACTCCGCTGTCGCTGGGCATCGAAACGCTGGGCGGCGTGTTCACGCGCATGATCGACCGCAACACCACGATCCCGACCAAGAAGTCGCAGACCTATTCGACCGCTGACGACAATCAGCAGGCGGTGACGATCCGCGTCTTCCAGGGCGAGCGCGAGATGGCGGCGGATAACAAGCTGCTCGGCCAGTTCGACCTGCTCGGCATTCCCCCCGCCCCGCGCGGCGTGCCGCAGATCGAGGTGACGTTCGACATCGACGCCAACGGCATCGTCAACGTCAGCGCCAAGGACAAGGGCACCGGCAAGGAGCAGCAGATCAAGATCCAGGCGTCGGGTGGCCTGTCGGACGCGGACATCGACAAGATGGTCCGCGACGCCGAGAGCTTCGCCGAGGAGGACAAGAAGCGCCGTGCGGCGGCCGAGGCGAAGAACAACGCCGAATCGCTGATCCACACCACCGAGCGTCAGCTCGCGGACAACGGCGACAAGGTCGACGAATCGCTGAAGGCCGAGATCCAGTCGGGCATCGACGCCGCCAAGGCGGCGGTCGAGAGCGGCGATCCGGAGCAGATGAACGAGAAGAGCCAGGCGCTGGCGCAGGTCGCGATGAAGCTGGGTCAGGCGATCTACGAGAAGCAGCAGCAGGCCGATGCCGCGCCGCAGGGCGACGCAGGCGCCGAAGAGGCGAAGAAGGACGATGTGGTCGACGCCGAATTCTCGGAAGTCGACGAGCAGAAGTAACGTCTCCCTTAAAGCCCTCTCCCCGGCGGGGAGAGGGTTGGGAGAGGGGCAGTGAGGATAGGGTGACGATGCATCGCAAGTCAGCGTTCGTGGCCGCCTCCTCACACCCGCGCCCTACCCCTTCCAACCCGTCATCCCCGCGCAGGCGGGGATCCAGAACCTCCGACGTCTCGCTTCTATCGCCGACGTCGGCGTGTCTGGATCCCTGCCCTCGGCTGAAGGCCGAGGTTTATCCTGAGCGCCTGCCTTGCAGGCAGTCGAAGGGCGGGGATGACGGTAAGAACAAACGGGTCGTCCGCACCTTCCTGCCGGAATGCCGATCCGACCTAGAGGCCGCATGACCGACATCGATTATTACGAGCTGCTCGAATGCGAGCGCACCGCTGACGCGGCGACGATCAAATCGTCGTATCGCAAGCTCGCGATGAAGTATCACCCGGACAAGAACGCCGGTTGCAAGGATTCGGAAGCGCGCTTCAAGGCGGTCAGCGAGGCGTATGATTGCCTCAAGGACCCGCAGAAGCGTGCCGCCTATGATCGCTTCGGCCACGCCGCGTTCCGCAACGGGGGCGGCGGGCATCAGGCGCAGGATTTCGGCGGCTTCTCCGACATCTTCGAGAGCGTGTTCGGCGAGTTCATGGGCGGCCAGCGCGGCGGCGGCGGGCGGCAGCAGACGCGCCGCGGCGCCGACCTGCGCTACGACATGGAGATCACGCTGGAGGAAGCGTTCCACGGCAAGGAGACGGAGATCACCGTCGACATCTCCGCGCCGTGCGACACCTGCCACGGCACCGGGTCGAAGCCCGGCACGCACGCGCACACTTGCCAGCATTGCCACGGCCACGGCAAGGTCCGCGCGCAGCAGGGCTTTTTTGTCGTCGAACGCGCCTGCCCGCTCTGCCACGGCTCGGGGCAGGTCATCACCGATCCGTGCGCCGACTGCCGCGGCGAGGGTCGCGTCGAGAAGACCAAGACGCTCGCCGTTTCGGTTCCGCCCGGCGTCGATGAAGGTACGCGTGTCCGGCTGACCGGCGAAGGCGAGGCGGGCGCGCGCGGCGCACCGGCCGGCGATCTCTACATCTTTCTCCACGTCAAGCGCCACGCCTTGTTCGAGCGCGAGGGCACGACGCTGTTTGCGCGCGCGCCGATCAGCTTCACGACCGCGGCGCTCGGCGGGACGATGTCGATCCCCGGGCTCGACGGTCGCCGGCACGACGTGAAGATCCCCGCCGGCATCCAATCCGGCAAGCAGCTTCGCCAGCGCGGCGCGGGGATGCCGGTGCTGCAAGGGCGCGGGCACGGCGATCTCGTCATCCAGATCGACGTCGAGACGCCCACCAAGCTGACCACGCGCCAGCGCGCGCTGCTTGAGGAATTCCGCGAAACCGAAACCGGCGAGGAGTGTCCGCAGAGCCAGGGCTTCTTCTCGCGGCTCAAGAGTGTCATTGCGGGCGAATGACCGAGTCTGAAGAAAACGCGCCCCAGGAGTCCAACGCGCCAGCGTCTCAACATTCGCAACATTCGGCCCCGGAGCCAGGGGCGCAACATTGCGGGCTGGTTGCGGTGGTCGGCGCGCCGAACGCCGGAAAGTCGACTTTGGTCAATGCCTTGGTCGGACAGAAGGTCGCGATCGTCAGCCCAAAGGCGCAGACGACGCGCACCCGGCTGATGGGCGTCGCGATCGAGGGCGAGACGCAGCTGCTGCTGGTCGACACCCCCGGCATCTTCGAGCCGAAGCGCCGCTTCGACCGCGCGATGGTCTCGGCGGCGTGGGGCGGGACCGAGGGCGCGGACGTGATCGCGCTGGTCGTCGACGGCAAGGGCGGGCTCGGCCCCAAGGTGACCGAGATCGCCGAGGCGCTGAAGGGCCGGCCCGAACCGATCTACCTCGTGCTCAACAAGGTCGATCTCGCCGACAAGCCGAAGCTGCTGCTCCACGCCGAGAAGCTGAACGCGCTGCTGCCGTTCGCAGAGACGTTCTTCATCTCCGCACAGACCGGCGACGGCGTCGCGCATTTCAAGCGCGAGCTGGCCAAGGCAATGCCGGCGGCACCGTGGCACTACCCGGCCGACCACGTCTCCGACGCGACCGAGCGTGCGATGGCCGCCGAGGTGACGCGCGAGCAATTGTACCTGCAACTTCACGCCGAACTGCCCTATGCCAGCGTCGTCGAAACCGAGAAGTTCACCGATCGTGCCGACGGCTCGACCGAGATCCACCAGCAGATCATGGTCGAGCGCACCTCGCAGCGCGCGATCGTGCTCGGCAAGGGCGGCGCGCGGATCAAGGAGATCGGTGCACGGGCGCGCGCCGAGCTGGCGGTGCTGCTCGACCGTCCGGTGCATCTGTACCTCCACGTCAAGGTCAAGCCGAACTGGGACGAGGACCGCAGCATCTACCGCGACCTCGGCCTCGACTGGGTGGAGTGACGCACGGTCATCCACCGTCGCCCCTGCGCAGGCAGGGGCCTATGTCTCTCTCCTCCGCCGCCACGTTAGCGATGGCGCGAGCCCCTCTTCGTCACCCCGGCGAAGGCCGGGGTCCAGCGCCCCGCGCAAGCAACGGCAGCGGCGCCTGCGGCGACATGGATCCCGGCCTTCGCCGGGATGACGAGAGAAGGGCAGACGCGCTCGCCCCCCTCATGACAGCGCCCTCGACCACAGGCATGTAGCTGAAATGGCGCTTTTCACCCGCCTGCGCACCGTCCTCGCCGAGGAACGCTGGGACTATGCCCCCCACGAGCGCCCGGTCATGCCCGGCTCGCCCGGCTCGCCCGACCACCCGCGCCAGCGGCAGATCGCTTATGCGCTGGTCGCGATCCTCGTCGGGCTGACCAGCGGGTTCGGCAATGCGCTGGTCAGCGCGAACACCGTCACGCTGGCGGGCGCGCTGGGGCTCGACCCGGCCGAGATCGCGTGGCTGCCGACGGTCTATGTGATGACCAACGTCAGCATCAATTTGCTGCTTATCAAGTTCCGCCAGCAATTTGGGCTGCGGCCGTTCGCGATCATCTTCCTCTCATTGTATCTGCTGCTGACGCTCGGGCATCTGTTCGTGCGCGATTTCTGGTCAGCGGTGCTGGTGCGCGCGGCGAGCGGAATGGCGGGCGCGGCGCTCAACACCTTCGCGCTCTATTATCTGATGCAGGCCTTCCCCGCCAACTGGCGGCTGCGCGCGATCGTGCTGGGGATCGGCATCCCGCAGCTCGCCACCCCGCTCGCGCGATTGTTCTCGCCCGAATTGCTGTCGATGAGCCAGTGGCGAACGCTCTATCTGTTCGAACTCGGATTGTCGGCGCTCAGCCTCGCCGCGGTGCTCGCCTTCCGCCTGCCCCCGACGACGCGGCAGAAGGCGTTCGAGAAGCTCGACTTCGTCACATTCGCGCTGTTCGCCGGGTCGATGGGGCTTTTCGCGGCAGTGCTCGGGCTCGGCCGCTACGTGTGGTGGACGCAATCGGCGTGGATCGGCTGGGCGCTGCTCGCCGCGATCCCGATGCTGGCCGCGGCGCTCATCATCGAGCATCACCGCGCCAATCCTCTACTCAACACCCGCTGGCTGGGCAGCGCCGACATCATCCGCTTCGCCGTCGTCACGTTGATGGCGCGGATCGTCCTGTCCGAACAGACCTATGGCGCGGTCGGGCTGCTGACCGTGCTGGGGCAGAACAACGACCAGCTCGTGCCGTTCTTCACGATCATCTTCCTCGCCACCGTCGCCGGCTTCGTCATCAGCGCGATCACGCTCGACCCGACCAAGCTCGCGCATCCGGTGATGCTCGCGATCGGGCTGGTCGCGGTCGCCGCCTGGGTCGATTCCTATTCGACCAGCCTCACGCGCGCGCCGCAACTCTACGCCACGCAGGCGACGATCGCCTTCGCCGGCGCGTTCTTCCTCGGCCCGTCGCTGCTGTTCGGGATGACGCGCGCGCTGCAACAGGGGGCCGGGCACGTCATCAGCTTCCTCGCCTTGTTCGGCGTCCTCAACTCGATCGGCGGGCTCGCCGGCACCGCGCTGCTCGGGACGTACCAGATCGTTCGCGAGAAGGCGAACAGCGCCGCGCTGGTCCAAGCGATCGACCCGACCGACCCGATCGTGCAGGCGCGCCTTCAGTCGGGTGCGAGCGGCGTCGCGCGCGTCGTCGGCGACCCGACCCTGCGCAGCGCCGAGGGTGGCGCGCTCCTGTCGCAGGCCGCGACGCGCGAGGCGAACGTGCTCGCTTATGACGACATGTTCCGCTTGATCGCGGTGCTGGCCGCGCTCACCTTCTTCTACCTTCTGTTCCTCCTGCTGCGCCGTTCATGGCGTGCACGCGTTCAGGCCACCGCATGACAGATACCCGTTCCCCCGTTGCCGCCGCTCCCGCCACCGAGGAGAAGGTGGCCGAGGATGCCGCCGCCGCAGCCCCTGCCCCGCCCGCCGGCTCCGGATGGCGGCCGCCCGCGCTGTCGCGCACCGCGATCGCGCTGATCCTGCTGCTCGCCCTCGCCGGGATCGCGGCGGTGCTGGCGGCATGGCGGGTGTGGCCGTTCACCACGGCGTACGAGTCGACCGACAATGCCTATGTCCGCGGCCGCACGACGGTGATCGCGCCGCAGGTGTCGGGCTATGTCACGCGCGTGCTGGTGCGCGATTTCGAGAATGTGAAGGCCGGCCAGCCGCTCGTCACGATCGACGACCGCATCTACGCGCAACGCGTCGAACAGGCGCAGGCGCAGGTCGAGAGCGCGCAAGCGACGCTCGCCAACAGCGACCAGACCGCCGCCAGCCGACAGGCATCGTTCGGCGCACAGGGCGCGGCGGTCGCCAACGCGCGCGCGCAGCTGATGCGCGCGCAGGCCGACATGAACCGCGTCAACGATCTCGTCACCGACGGCTCGGTCAGCTTGCGCGAACGCGACCAGACGCTCGCCGCGCTGCGTCAGGCGCAGGCGCAGCTCAACCAGGCCGAAGCCGCGCAGGAGATCGCACGGCAGGATATCCGCACCGTCGCGGTCGGCCGCGGCGGGCAGCAGGCCGGCGTGTCGGGCGCGCGCGCCGCGCTGCGCCTGGCGAAAATCGACCTCGCCAACACCGTGATCCGCGCGCCCGAGGCAGGTCGGTTGAGCGAGGTCGGCGTTCGCGTCGGGCAATATGTCACCGCCGGCTCGCAGCTGATGTTCCTCGTCCCGGCCGAGACGTGGGTGATTGCCAACTTCAAGGAAGCGCAGACCGCGCGGATCACGGTCGGGCAGCGCGCCAGCTTCACGGTCGACGCGCTCGCCAACGCGCGGCTCACCGGCCGCGTCGAGCGAATCTCGCCCGCCGCCGGCAGCGAGTTTGCGGTGCTCAAGTCCGACAACGCCACCGGCAATTTCACCAAGGTGCCGCAGCGGATCGCAGTGCGCATCCGCGTCGATCCCGGCCAGCGGCTCGCCGAACGGCTCCGCCCCGGCATGTCGGTGCAGGCGCGCGTCGACACCGCTGGCGTGCCCGCGCCGCAATGAGCAGGTCGCGCGCGCTGCTGCTCCCGCTGTTGCTGGCGGGATGCGCCCTGCCCGGCCCGCGCCGCGCCGCGCCTGAGAGCGCCGTGGTTGTGCCGCCCCCGGCGTGGCGCAACGCCCTGCCGGTCGGTGGCCCGGTACAGGCCGGCTGGTGGCAGGGGTTCGGGGACCCGGTGCTAACCGCGCTGGTCGAGCGCGCGCTCTCCAACAATCTCGACATCCAGACCGCCGCCGCGCGCGTTGAGGAAGCGCGCGCCGCCGAAGCACTGGCGCGCGCGCAATTGCTCCCGCAGGTCGGCGGCGCGGTCCCCGAAACGCAGGGGCAGCAGATCAGCGCGCTCGGCACCACCGCGCGCTCGGCGGCGGTGCAGCCGGGCGTCACGCTCAGCTACGACCTCGACCTGTTCGGGCGCTTGCGACAGGCGACCCGCGCAGCGCGCGCGCAATTGCTCGCCACCGAGGCGGCGGCCGATACGGTGCGGCTCGCAGTCGCCGCGACCACCGCGCAAAGCTACATCACGCTGCGGGCGCTCGACCACCGGCTCGCGATTGCGCGCGACACGCTGTCGGCGCGTGCCGAGGCGCTGCGGATCGCGCAACGGCGCTTCGAGGCCGGTTACACCTCGCGGCTCGAATACCGGCAGGCACAGGCCGAATATGCCAGCACCGCGCAGCTCGTCCCCGCCGCCGAACTGGCGATCACGCGCGCCGAAAACGCGCTGGCGCTGCTGACCGGCGACGTGCCGCGCGCGATCGACCGCGGGGTGACGCTGGAACGGCTCGCGACCCCGGCGATCCCGGACGGACTACCCGCCGATCTGCTCCGCCGCCGCCCCGATCTGTTCCAGGCCGAACAGACATTGGTCGCCGCCGACCGCTCGCTCGACAGCCAGCGCGCGGCGATGCTGCCTAATCTGTCGCTGACCGGCGCGGCGAACCTCGTGCTGTCGACCGCGCTGGCGCAGCCAGAGGTGGTGTTCTCGCTCGGCGCCAGCATCCTCGGCCCGATCTTCGACGGCGGGCGGCTGCGCGCGCAGGAACGCGGCGCGACCGCGCGGCGCGATCAGGCCGCCTTCGCCTATCGCCGCACCGCGCTGACCGCGTTCCGCGAGGTCGAGGATGCGCTGGCGGGGGTGCGCCGCACCGGCGAACAGGCGCAGGCGTTATCGGATCAGGTCGCCGCCTCGCGCGGCGCGCTCCAGAATGCGACCAATCGCTACCGGGCGGGCTATTCGAGCTATATCGAGCAACTCGACGCGCAACGCACGCTGCTGACCGCTGAACTGTCGCTGGCGCAGGCGCGCGCCGACCGCCTCAACAGCTATGTCGCATTGTATCAGGCGATGGGCGGCGGCTGGACCCGCGCCGATGTGGCCGCAGTGGAGCGGTGAGGGACCCTTTTCGTCATTCCCGCGAAGGCGGGAATCCAGACGCGCAGGTCTTCGTGGTAGCCAGAAACGTCAGAGGTTCTGGATTCCCGCCTTCGCGGGAATGACGGCAAAACTCACGGCACGCCCGCGATCTTGTCCTCATCCTCTTTACCGACGTCAGCGTTTTCCACCATCGGCGGCTGCTTCGACAGCGACGTCAGCAGGTAGAAAACCAGATTGCTCCCCTGCGTCAGCGCGCCGCCCGCCAGCAACAGCCCCGCCATTGCCTCGCGCGGCCCCTGGATCGTTCCGCTCATCTCCAGCGCGGCGCTGAGGAACAAGAGGTCGCGGTTCGGCACGATCGGCAGGCGCGAGATCACCATCTGCGCGGTCAGAAACACCAGCCACACGCTCCACGGTTCCTGCGGCAGCACCACCGCCCATTGCGTCGCCTGCAACAACACCACCGCGACGATCCGCGCGACATGCACCCCCAGCACCTTGCCCGCCTGCGGCAACGGCATCGCGATCAACTGCCGACGCAGGCGGAACAGCAACGGCGCAAGGAACACCGCCCCGACCAGCCCCGCGATCACCAGCGCCGGACCCGGATCGAGCCACGCCGCGATCCGCCGCCCATTGCCCGCCGCCGCAAAGCCGATCAGCAGCAGCAGCGTGACCAGCCCGGAGGACACCGCGGACAGGATCGCATTGTCCTTCAGCCCGATTGCGATCACGCGCTTCGACAGGCCGATCGTGCGCCGCAGCCAGACGAACAGGTAGAGTTCGCCCGAGTAACCGACCAACGCGCTGTTATAGACGCGCTTGCGGATCAGCACCGGGAACGCGCCGGGCAGCGGCCGCGCAAAGATCGTGCGGAACACGATCGTCTCCGACGCGGGCAGCACCAGAAAGGTGACAATGAACAACAGGTAGAACAGCGGATTGGTCGGCAGCGACCGGACCACCTGCGTCCAGCCGATCGCACGCACCTTCAGCACCATCCACGCGATCATGCCGGCGAAGAACGCCCAACGCAGCACCTTGCCCGCGACGCGCACCCACGGGCGCTCCGCAAGCGTGCGCCAGCGCTCGGCTGCGCTCAAAACAACCCCAGCGCGCGCGACTGCGCGACATAGGTGTCGAACGCGGCCTGCTGGTCGGGCGTAAGCCGGAAGGCGGAATAGTGCGCGGTCGTCCCGGTCAGTTGTCGCAGCCGCCATTCGACGATCTGCATCGGGCGCAGCGCCAGCCGACGCTCGAAATGCCCGCGATCCCAGGTGTTGTTGCCGTGGAAGCAGCGGATCAGCAGATGCGCCTCCGCCTTGGGGATCAGTGCGGTGCCCAGCCGCAGCCACGCGTCGCGGAACGTGCTGTCCTCGCCCTTCCGCTCGCTGGGATAGCGGATGTCGTCGCGGCGGCGGTGGACGATCGTGCTCGGCGCACCACCCTGAAACCAGCTGAGATATGGGCGATCCAGCCACGCGGGATCGTCGAGGTGCATCAGCGTCGCCTCGCCCCACACCGCCGCCTTGTCGCCCAGCGTCTCGAACGAACGCGACAGCCGGCGCGGCGCAAACCAGTCGTCGTCGTCCCAATGCGCCATCAGGTCGCCGCGCGCGAGATCGAGCGACAGGTTGCGCAGCTCGCCCAGCGTCGTCGCCGGGTTCTTCGGCAACCGGTGATGCAGCACGCGATCGGCGGGAATACCGCGCAGGATCGGCGCATAATCCTCTTCGCCATCGTCGACGATCACCAACTCGCGGTTGGGGTAGTCCTGCGCCAGGAAACAATCGACCGACCGCTCCGCCAGCTTGCGGCGGTTGGCGGTGACCATCAGGCACGAGATACGCGGCCCGTCGTCCGCAAAAGGCATGGGAGAGTTGTTCACGTCGTCGGCTACCTAGGCAGGGCGGGCCGGCACTGGTACGGCGGGAACGGAACGCCGCATGACACGCCAGACGACACGCATAATCTTCGTCCTTACCTATCCGGCCTATCACAGCGTCGCCGATCCGGCGGAGTGGCTACGCTGGGACAATCGCGACCGGCGGATGCCCGCGCTCCTAGCCGCGCTGGGCGCCGATGTCGAGTTGTGGGGCGTGGGGGTGGCGGCGGAAGAGCATGTCTCCGCCCCCGCGTTCGGCGCGCCCTATCGCATCCGCCTGTTCGAGCGGGCCGGCGGCGGGGCGAAATCGCGCAACCATTTCAGCGACGCGATGGTGGCCGCGGCGCGCAGCGATCCGGCGGACCTGTTCGTGCTGATCGGCACCAACGGCGGCGCGGGCTACCGCCTGTTCGACCGCGCGCTGCGCCCCGACAAGCGGCCGTTCGCGCTCATCATCGGCGGCGATTACTGGAGCCGGCTGGTCCCGCACGCGCGTCTGCTGTTCACCGAATGCGCGTTGCAGGAGGAAGCGCTGGCCGCCGGCGGCTGGTTCCGCCCGCGCATCCCGCGCGAACGGATGGCGCGGCTGCCCAAGACGATCGACACCGGCCTGTTCCGCCCCATCGAGGCGGAGCGCCGCTGGGACGTGCTGTCGGTCAGCCGCGTGACCCGCTGGAAGAGCTTCGCCGAGATCGGGATGCTGTCGCGCGCGCACCGCGTTGCGGTGGCGGGTGGCGGGCCGGATGCGGCGCGGATGGCGCGGCGCTATCCGGCGATCGACTGGCTGGGGCATCGTCGCCATGCCGAGATACCGGAGTTGCTCGCGCAGGCCGGGCTGTATTTCCACGCCGGGCGCCGCGACTATTTCCCGCGCGCGATCCCCGAGGCGATGGCATGCGGGCGGCCGGTGGTCGGCTTCGCAGATCGGTTGGGAGCGGACGTGATCCCCCCCGATTGCGGGCTGCGCGTCACGGAGCGCGACTTCCGCCCGCTGGTCGCCGCCTTGCTGCGCGATCCCGTCCGCATGGTGCAGCTGGGAAATGCCGCGCGCGCGCACGTCGTGGCGACGCACGGGTTGCGCTCCAGCGAGGCGGCGTGCCGCACCTTGCTGCGCCTCGCGGAGACGACGGCATGAAGTGGACGTTCGTCATCGCCTATTTCAACGAGGCGGATTATCTCGCCGCGACGCTCGACAGCCTCGGCGCGCAGACCCGCAAGCCGTTCAGGCTGATCCTGGTCGACAATGGCTCGACCGATGGCTCGGCCGCACTCGCGCGCGCCACGACGCTGCCGGACGTCGAGATCGTGCACCTGAGCGAGACGCGTCCCGGCAAGATCTTCGCATTGGAAACCGCGATGCCGCATCTCGCGACCGAGTTCGTCGCATTCGGCGATGCGGATACCTATTACCCGCCCGACTATCTCGCGATTGCCGAAGCCAATTACAGTGCGACCGACGTGGTCGCGGTGATGGCGACCGACGTACCGCCCGACGCCGCCAAGGCGCTGCGCAAGCGCCGTCACAACCGTATCGCGAGCTGGCTGTGGCCCAAGCAGACGCACACGGGCGGGTTCGGACAGACCTTCCGCACCGCCGCGCTGGTGGCGGCTGGGGGGTATGCCGAACGCCACTGGTCCTATGTGCTGATGGACCATGAGATCATGCAGCGGGTCGTGAAGCAGGGCCGCGCCGTCTATCCGTTCGACCTGTGGTGCATCCCCTCGGAGCGCCGCACCGACCGCACCCGCGTCCGCTGGACGCTGCCCGAACGGCTGCTCTACCATTTCACGCCGGACTCGGCGAAGGACTGGTATTTCTACCGCTTTCTCGGCCCTCGGTTAGACGCCCGCAAGCTCGGCCACCTGAACCTGCGCGAGAAGACGTGGAAGACGTGACGCCGCCCTTCCGTCATTCCCGCGCAGGCGGGAATCCAGACGCGCCGGTCCGGCGATAGAGCCGCAACGTCAGAGGTTCTGGATTCCCGCCTGCGCGGGAATGACGGAGGGAGGAATGATCACTCCGGCTCCACACCCCGCGCCAGCCGCGACCGCGCGTAATCCAGCGCGCGCCCGATCCCCGCATCCAGCGAGATCGTCTGCGCCCACCCCAGTTCGTCGCGGATCCGTGACGCATCGGAGTAACGCTCCGCCACCCCGACCGGCTTGCCCGCGGTGCCCAGCACCGGCGCGTCATAGCCCTCGATCGCCACCATCCGCCCGGCGAGATCGAGGAAGCTGGTCGCCTTCCCCGATCCGATGTTGAACGCCCGCGCGTCGCTCACCCCGCGACACACCAGCAGGCACGCCGCACACGCATCGTCGATATGCACGAAGTCGCGCGTCTGGTGCCCCGATCCCCACACCCGCACCGGATCGCGCTGCGCGGCGACCCGCAACGCGATCGCCGGAAACGGATAGACCACGTCCTGATCCTCGCCATAGCCCGAGAACGGCCGCACCACCCCGACGCTCAGCCCGTATTTCTCGTGCGCGATCCGCCCGAGATATTCGCCGGTCAGCTTGCTCCAGCCATAGGTGTAATCGGGCAGCCCCAGCCGCTTCTCGAACGAGATATCGTCCTCGTGCAGCGCGCGACTCTCGCCGGCTTCCTGCAAATCGATCGGATAGGCCGCGCTGGACGACGCATAGAGGATGCGCTCCGGCCGCGCGACCTTCGCCGACCACAGGAAGAAGGTGCTGTCGATCGCCAGATCGATCCCGACCGCCAGTGGATCGTTGTCGATCACGTTGCGCCCGCCGACCACGCTGGCGAGGTGATAGACCTCGTCGAACGCCGGCAGCCTGGCAAGCCCCAGCGACGGCGTCATCCCCATTTCCGCCTGCGCCACTGCGACGAAGTCGGCGCGGATGAAGCGCACCACCGCCTCATGCCCGACGACCTCGTGGAACGCGACACCTCCTTCTTCGCCGACGTGGCGAAGCTGCGGCACTTCCCAATCAGCCGGCGCCTTGCCGGTCGAAAGATCGTCGATGATCCACACCTCGGCGCCGCCCTCTGCGGCCAGCTTGGCGACCAGATGGCGCCCCACGAACCCACAGCCCCCGGTCACCAGAACACGACGCGCCACTTCTGCCTCCATGCTTGCGGCGCTCGCGGTGCCATCCTAGCTTCGGTGGCGCAACCCACCCCCTTGTGTTGCTCAAAGGCAACACCATCTGACACCCAAGAGAAACAGGGCTTACAGATGAACCTAGAGAAATTCACCGACCGCGCACGCGGCTTCCTGCAATCCGCACAGACCGTCGCCATCCGCATGAGCCATCAGCAGATCGCCCCCGAGCATCTGCTCAAGGCGCTGCTGGAGGACGAACAGGGCATGGCCGCCGGCCTCATCACCGCTGCGGGTGGCGACCCACGCCGCGCGGTGAGCGAAACCGACGCCGCACTCGCGAAGATCCCGTCGGTCAGCGGATCGGGTGCGCAGAACCAGCCCGGCTTGTCGGCCGACGCGGTGCGCGTGCTCGATCAGGCCGAGCAGATCGCGCAAAAGTCCGGCGACAGCTATGTCACGGTCGAACGGCTGCTCGTCGCGCTCGCGCTCAGCCTCAACACCGCGGCGGGCAAGGCGCTCAAGACCGCCAACGCCACGCCCGAGGCGCTCAACGCCGCGATCGCGCAATTGCGCGGCGGCCGCACCGCCGACACCGCCAGCGCCGAGGATCGCTACGACGCGCTCAAGAAGTTCGCGCGCGACCTGACGCAGGCGGCGCGCGACGGCAAGCTCGACCCCGTGATCGGCCGCGACGAGGAAATCCGCCGCACGATCCAGGTGCTCGCGCGCCGCACCAAGAACAATCCGGTGCTGATCGGCGAGCCGGGCGTCGGCAAGACCGCGATCGTCGAGGGGCTCGCGCTGCGCATCGCCAACGGCGACGTGCCTGACGGGCTCAAGGACAAGACGCTGATGGCGCTCGACATGGGCGCGCTGATCGCGGGTGCGAAATATCGTGGCGAGTTCGAGGAGCGGCTGAAGGGCGTCATCGACGAGGTCAAGCAGGCCGATGGCGACATCATCCTGTTCATCGACGAGATGCACACGCTGATCGGAGCGGGCAAATCCGAAGGCGCGATGGATGCCGGCAACCTGCTCAAGCCCGCTCTGGCGCGCGGCGAGCTGCATTGCGTCGGTGCGACCACGCTCGACGAATATCGCAAGCATGTCGAGAAGGATCCGGCGCTGCAACGCCGCTTCCAGCCGGTGTTCGTCGGCGAGCCGACCGTCGAGGATACGATCAGCATCCTGCGCGGGCTTAAGGAGAAGTACGAACTTCACCACGGCGTGCGGATCACCGACGGCGCGCTGGTGTCGGCGGCGACGCTCAGCAACCGCTACATCACCGATCGCTTTTTGCCCGACAAGGCGATCGACCTCATGGACGAGGCTGCGAGCCGGCTGCGGATGGAGGTGGAGAGCAAGCCCGAGGAGATCGAGACGCTCGACCGCCGCATCCTGCGCCTCAAGATCGAGCGCGAGGGGCTGAAGCGCGAGACCGACGCCGCGTCGCTCGACCGGCTCGAGACGCTGGAGGGCGAACTCGCCAATCTCGAACAGCAATCCGCCGAACTGACGACGCGCTGGCAGGCCGAGAAGGACAAGATCGCGGGCGAGGCGAAGCTGAAGGAACAGCTCGACGCCGCGCGGCTCGAACTCGAACAGGCGCAACGGCAGGGCGATCTCGCCAAAGCGGGCGAGCTGTCTTACGGGCGCATCCCCGCGCTCGAAAAGCAGCTCGCCGAGGCGGCTGGTGCGACGCAGGGCGCGATGCTTCGCGAGGAAGTCACCGCCGACGACATCGCCGGCGTCGTCAGCCGCTGGACCGGGGTGCCGGTCGAGCGGATGCTGGAGGGCGAGCGCGACAAGCTGCTGCGCATGGAGGAGGTGCTCGGCAAGCGCGTGATCGGCCAGGCCGATGCGGTGCGCGCCGTCTCCACCGCGGTGCGTCGCGCGCGCGCCGGCTTGCAGGACCCGAACCGGCCGCTGGGCAGCTTCCTGTTCCTCGGGCCGACCGGCGTCGGCAAGACCGAGCTGACCAAGGCGCTCGCCGAATTCCTGTTCGACGATCCCAATGCGATGGTGCGCATCGACATGAGCGAGTTCATGGAGAAGCACGCGGTCGCGCGGCTGATCGGCGCGCCTCCAGGCTATGTCGGCTATGAGGAAGGCGGCGTGCTGACCGAGGCGGTGCGGCGCCGGCCCTATCAGGTCGTGCTGTTCGACGAGGTCGAGAAGGCGCATGGCGACGTGTTCAACGTGCTGTTGCAGGTGCTCGACGACGGTCGGCTGACCGATGGTCAGGGGCGCACGGTCGATTTCTCGAACACGCTCATTATCCTCACCTCGAACCTCGGCAGCCAGTATCTGGCGAACATGCCCGACGACGCGGCGGTGGAGAGTGTCGAGCCGCAGGTGATGGAGGTGGTGCGCGCGCATTTCCGGCCGGAATTCCTCAACCGGCTCGACGAGATCATCCTGTTCCACCGGCTGGGGCAGTCGCACATGGGGCCGATCGTCGACATCCAGGTCGGGCGCGTTGGCAAGCTGCTCGCCGACCGCAAGGTAACGCTCGACCTGACGGATGCGGCGCGCGCGTGGCTCGGGCGGGTCGGCTATGATCCGGTCTATGGCGCGCGCCCGCTGAAGCGTGCGGTGCAGCGCCACCTGCAGGACCCGCTCGCCGAGCTGATCCTGCGTGGCGAGGTGAAGGACGGCGCGACCGTCCATGTCGACGAAGGCGACGGCAAGCTGGCGCTGTCGGTCGACTGACCGGAGTCAAAGCCACTCCCGTCATCCCGGACTTGATCCGGGATCCCGCTTCTTAGCTTCCGTCGCGCAGAAGCGGGGCCCCGGATCAAGGCTCTCCTGAGCTTGTCGAAGGATCCGGGGCGACGGGAACGGCGGTGGCTTGAGCCTACTTCAGCACCAGCGCCCGATATGCGGTGCTGACCGCCGGATATTGATTGTCGCTCAGCTTGCCCGGATAGGCCGCGTTCGAATTCCAGTAAGACGCATAGACGATGTTGTGCGTCGCGAACCAGTCGCCCACCGCCTTAACATAGCTGGCGTCGGAATTCTTGCTGACGCCCCATTCGGCGTAAGCGGTCGGCTTTTTGTGCCGTTTGGCAAACGCCTGATGCCACGCCAGCCCGTATTTTTCGTCACGGTGATACGCGAACGCCTTCGCGCCGTCCGCCGGATCCCACTGATGATTATAGTAGAAATCCATACCGATGATGTCGACCACGTCGTCGCCCGGATAGGCGTTCTCGGGGTTCATCCCCAGATCGCCGTTGTTCGGCGTCCATTCGAACACGAAGCGCTTGGAAACGCTGCGGAAGCTGGCGACGAACTGCCGATAGGCGGCGCGATATTGCGCTTCCTTGCCCTTGGCGGCCCAGGGCTGCCAGTCACCGTTGAACTCCCAGCCGGTCCGCACGTAGATCTTGCCGGCGTTGGGATAGCCCTGCGCCAGCGTCCGTGCCGCCGCGACATAATTGGCGTTGTACTTGCCCGCGCCTGCGTCGGCCAGCGTCGCGCCCTGCGCGATCAAGGGGATGGTCCAGTAGATGGGGCGGTCGACGCCCTTCCACAGCCCGACGAGCCAGCCGATCGAGCTGCCCCAGTCGACCCAGCCGGCGCGTCCGGTGTGCAACTGCACGCCATCGGTGCGCTTACCGAGCCATAGCTCGTACGCGACGAGATCGGCAGGATAATTGCCGATATACACCGCCTTCTTGTACGCGGTGGTCGTGGCCGCCGCTGGAGTCGCGACGACCGCCGCTGCGGCGGCCTTGGCGGCGGGGGGCGAGGCCGTGGGCGTCGGCTTCGGTGCGACCGTCGCTCCCGCGGCGACCACCGTCACCGGCGTGGTTGTGGGAGCCGTGCTCCCGCCCGCTGTACTCACCGCGGCCGCAGCCGCCAACGACGCACCGGCGGCCATTGCCCCGGCGACAAACTGCTTCTTCATGACGACCCCTCGCTTTGATGATCGAGGAATAGCGCCGCCGCATGACGCCAGCATAAACGGGTATGACGGACGTGCCATGAACCGTCGCAGCGCAGCGCCGTCCCGCCGCATCCGGCGGCGGCCGGATGCGGGAAAAGTTCGCCTCGCCCCCTGCCCCGCCGCATCGTTTCGTGCGAAGAGGAATTGTCTGACACAATCCCTATCGAGTGATCCCGCATGACCAGCATCGGCATCTATGGCAGCAACGGCCGCATGGGCCGCGCGATCGCCACGATCGCCGCCGGCGAAGGCGTGACGGTCGCCGGCGGCGGCGATGCCGGCAGCGATCCGTTCCCGATCGCGCACGCCGCCGATGTTCTGGTCGATTTTTCGACACCGGCTGCGCTCGAAACGCATTTGGCGGCGGCAATTTCGGCCCGCACGCCGATCGTGATCGGCACCACCGGGCTGCTCGCGACGCACCAAACGCTCATCGAACGTGCCGCAGAGACGATTGCAGTGCTCCAGACCGGCAATACCTCGCTCGGCGTGACGCTGTTGAGCGTCCTGGTGCGCGAGGCCGCGGCGCGGCTCGGCGCCGATTGGGACATTGAAATCACGGAAATGCACCACCGCCATAAGGTCGATGCCCCATCCGGCACCGCGCTGCTGCTCGGCGAGGCGGCGGCGACCGGGCGCAACACGCGGCTGCCCGAGGTCCGCGTCGACAGCCGCGCCGGGCTGGTCGGTGCGCGCAGTGACGGCACGATCGGCTTCGCGTCCTTGCGCGGCGGATCGGTGGTTGGCGACCATAACGTCATTTTCGCCGGCGAGGGCGAGCGGATCGAGATCGGCCATCGCGCAGACGACCGCACCATCTTCGCGCGCGGTGCCGTGAAGGCGGCGCTGTGGCTCGCCGGCCGCGCACCGGGCCGCTACGCGATGGCCGAGGTGCTCGGGCTTTGAAGAAGGCCGACGTCGTCGAATTCTACCGACGCCTTGCCGAAGCCAATCCGCATCCCGAAACCGAGCTGGAATCGGTCAACGACTACACGCTGTTGGTCGCGGTCGTGCTCTCCGCGCAGGCGACCGACGCCGGGGTGAACAAGGCGACCCGCGCGCTGTTCGCCGCGGTCGACACGCCGCAGAAGATGCTCGACCTCGGGCTCGACGGGCTCAAGCAGCACATTCGCACGATCGGGCTGTTCAATACCAAAGCCAAGAACGTCATCGCGCTGTCGCAGGCGCTGATTGACGATCACGGCGGCGGCGTCCCCGACAATCGCGAGGCGCTGGAAAATCTGCCGGGCGTCGGGCGCAAGACCGCCAACGTCGTCATGAACGTCGCGTTCGGCGCGGAAACGTTCGCGGTCGACACGCACATCTTCCGCGTCGGCAATCGCACCGGGCTCGCGAAAGGCAAGACGGTCCTCGCGGTCGAGAAGCGACTCGACGCGGCGACCCCCGCGCCGTTCCGCGTCCACGCACATCACTGGCTGATCCTCCACGGGCGCTACGTCTGCAAGGCGCGGCGGCCGGAATGCTGGCGCTGCATCGTCGCGGACCTTTGTGCGTTCAAGCCCAAGACCCCGCCCCAACCCGCGCGCACCAAGGAGTGACGATGCGCCCGCTGATCGTTGCCGCCGTGCTGATCGCCGCCGCCCCGGCGCTGGCCCGCGACCGCGCTGCCGACGCACCGCCCGCCACGCCGATAGGGCCGTCGCGCACCTGCCTGCCGCTGTCATCGATCGAGGAAACGCTCGTCCGCAGCGACCGGGTAATCGATTTCCGCACGATCGGCCGCCGGCTATACCGCGTCACCTTGCCGCAACGCTGCCCCGGCCTCGGCAGCGAACGTCGCTTCGGCTATGCGACATCGATCGGGCAATTGTGCGCGCAGGATCTGATCACGGTCCTCTACGCGAGCGGCCCGGTGCGTGGCGCAAGCTGCGGCCTGGCGCCCTTCCAGCCGGTGGCGCTCACGCGCTGACGAATTTCGCTGTCGAAACGGGTAGCGCCGCGCGTCGACCCCTGCTAGGCGAACCGAACCGGCACCCGTAGCTCAGCTGGATAGAGCGCTGCCCTCCGAAGGCAGAGGCCACAGG
>NZ_CAXIAM010000006.1:0-83033 GCF_964021865.1 uncultured Sphingomonas sp. | reverse complement strand
TCGTCGCAAAACTGTTCCAGCTGTTCCACCCCATCGGCGGGCGCGGCGCCAGCAGGCCGTTTGATGTGCCTTGGGCCTTAGCCCGCCCCGACACTGCCATCGATGCCGCCACCCCGGCGACGCCGGACGCGAGAATATTCCTGCGGCTTACCTGCATGGCTTGACCCTCTCCTCTCCATGACATTTTCGTGCGTCGGCTTCGTCCTACGCCAATGTCCTATTTGCTCATACATTAAAAGGATTGGCAATCGTCGTCAGCAAGACGTTCCATGATCAATAACTGATTCAAGAACAAAAAAGTGGCTCATGTTAGCGCTAAATCGCTATTTATCAGTTGCCTATGGAAGCGATAGCGATACCAGCCTTTTTTTAAAAACCCGATCTCTTGACTTCTCATTACTCTTACAAGATAAGACTCTGGTGCGCCCGCAGAGGCGTGCTGACAGGAGGGGATTATGAAGGCTCGTCTGCTCGCGAGTGTGACGTTCTGTACGTTGCTTGCAACGCCCGTTATGGGGCAATCGAACGCCAATTCCGTCGCGCCTACCGGTACGCCGCAGGCTGACACGCCGGCAGAGGTCCGCGGCCCGTCCGAGGCGTCGCCCGAACCTGACGACATCGTCGTCACCGGTATTCGCAGCAGCCTGCGCTCATCGGTCGCGACGAAGCGCAATGCGGAGAACATCGTCGACTCGATTTCGGCCGAGGATACCGGCAAGTTTCCCGACAACAACGTCGCCGAATCGCTCCAGCGCATCACCGGCGTCGCGATCGACCGATCGGGCGGCGAAGGACAGTTTATCACTGTTCGCGGCCTAGGGCCGGAGTTCAATACGGTGTTGGTCAACGGCCGCATCATGGCGACCGACAATGATGGGCGCGAATTTTCATTCGACGTCCTGTCGTCGAACATGATCCAGCGCACCGACGTCTATAAATCTTCGCTGCCGCAATTGCAGGAAGGCGGCATCGGCGCGACCGTGAACGTCGTCACCGCGCGTCCGTTGGACGGGAAGGTCGGCTTCCACCTCGCCGGGGCCGTAGGCGGCATCTACGACACGTTGGCCGACAAGCTCAGTCCCGACCTGTCGGGTGTCGCGTCGTGGACCACAGATGACAAGACGTTCGGCGTCGTGTTGTCTGCCTCGTACACCAATCGCCGTAGCCAGAACGACAACGTCAACATCGGTGGCTGGATCCTGGGCCCCGAGGGGCTGATCAACGGAACGGCATCGTCCACCGGACTGACCGGCGCGTCGCTGATCAACAGCGGCGACATCCACACCCCGCGAGACACGAACTTCAATCGCGAGGACAACCGCCGCGAACGCATCAACGTCTCCGGCGCGATCCAGGCGCAGATCAACGACAGCCTGCTTCTGACCGTCGACGGCATCTATTCGAAGTTCAACGTGGCGCAGCGCACGCGCCGGTTCGGCCTGTTCTACACGCCGCGCTTCATCGGGTTGCAGACGAACGCCAACGGCACAGTCATTGGCTTCAATCGCCCAGGATCGCAGTTTCTTGCCGCCAACCCCGGACTTACAGATCCCTCGCTGGCCGATCAGCGGGTCACGCTGTCACAAAACGACAACATCGTCTACACCTACGATCGGAACACCGAGAGCTACCAGTTCGGCGCAAACCTCGCTTGGGACGTCAGCGACCGCCTGAAGCTGAAGTTTGATGCATCTGCGACCCAGGCGACGCGCGAGCAGCCGCACCAGTTCGTGGTGGTCGGCACGCTGGCGCAGACTTCGCCTCGTTTCGATCTTACGGAAAACGACATTCCTACGGTATCAAACCTCGGCCCAATCACCGATCCGAACATTCTGCGCGCACACTATGCGCTAAACCAACTGATCGACGTGCGTGACAAGGGCATTGAATTCCACGCGGACGGCGAGTGGAAGGCCAATGACGGAATATTCAAGTCGCTGATGTTCGGGGCCGCTTACAACCAGCGGCGCAAGACCCGTGACCTGGCCGACAACCAGGATACTCTGTGCACCTATTGCGGGTACGACATCAGCATCCCGTCCAACCTTGTCACACCTTACACTCTCGATGGCTTCCTCAGCAAGGCATCGGGCAGCGATCTGATCCCCGCCGACTTCTTCACCTTCAACCCCGCCGACATCCTCGCCTATATCTCGCAGCCGTCAGTCTTGGCGCAGCCGCGCCAAGGCCGCACGGCCGCCCAGCAGGCGGCGGAGGCAGCGCGGATCCTCGCCATTCCAGGCGGTCCTTACGGCCTGCGTAACCGCCCCAATGCGCGATTGGACGTTCAGGAAAAGGTCGTGGCCGGCTATCTTAACGCAAATTTCGGGGGCGACACCTGGTCAGGCAACATCGGTGCTCGCTTCGTGAGCACGCGTGTCACGTCACGCGGCTTCCAGCAGCCGATCTTGAGCATCACCGTCAATCCGGGAGATGACAATCTCAACTTCAACTTCGGCCCGGCACAACCAGTCGCGATCCGCAACAACTACACCGACTTTCTACCATCGGCTAACCTGAAATATGAACTGACGCCTAACATGTTCCTACGTGGCGCGGTGTCGAAAACAGTGACACGACCGACCCTCACCTCACTTGGCGTGGACAACGGCTATGGCGGGCGCATCACCAACGCAACGTCGAGCGGCGGCAATCCGCTGCTGAGGCCGTTCCGCTCCACGAACTATGATCTGTCGTACGAATATTATCTGAGCGACGTCAGCTACGTCAGCGTATCCGGCTTCTACAAACAGTTTGCCGATTTCCTGGAAAGCCAGACCTTGCCCGTCCAGCTTGCCGGTTTCACCTTCTTCGACACCCGAACGCGCAACGGCCAGTCGGGGTCGATCGCCGGCGTCGAAGTGGGCGGGCAGTATACGCTCGACAAGTTGCCGGGTGTGCTGTCGGGCTTCGGCGTCGCTGGCAACTATACCTATGTGACCAGCAACGTGCAGCGGGCCCAAGGTGCCGCCACGGACAATTGCGGATATAACGGGCTGTCGCCGCACTCCGCAAACGGCAGCATCTTCTATGAGAAGTACGGCATTCAGGCGCGCGGTTCCTACAACTGGCGCTCATCGTTCCAACGAGCCTGCTTCGGCGCGGCGTCACGGCCGGAAAATCGCGCGGCCTATGGTCAACTCGATTTCAGCCTCGCCTATGATATCGACGATCGATTCCAGGTCTATGCCCAGGGCGTGAACGTCACCAACCAGTATGTGAACGATTATTCGGTGCTCGAGGAGCGACTTTTGCTCCTCCAGAACACGGGTGCCCGCTACCTCTTCGGTGTGCGTGCACGATTTTAATCCCTCCTCGGCTCTCCGGCACCAGGTGCCGGGGAGCCTTTTTATTTTGTCGGCCCTCGTGCCGGTTTCCTGTCACTGGTGCCGCAATCGAGAACTCTATCGAGAGTCATAATATCCCACCCACCTTTCCGCAGATGAGGCGTGGAGCCGCTCGACATTTAGCGTAGCCCGATCATGGCAGCAGCGAAATCGACGAAGCCGTGGAGTTGATGGTTCTCCGGTGATAGCAGATGGTGGAACGACGGAAATGTTTGAGGCGTTCGAAGCATCGCTCGATCTGGCTGCGTTGCTTATAGATGCCGACATCGTAAGGGATTGTTATTTTTTTGCGGTTGCTCCTCGACGGGATCACCGCCTCGGCATCCATGGCTGCGATCTGATCACGCAAGTCGTTGCCGTCACAGGCTTGAAGGCGATTACCGCTTTGGCGCGCTGACCTTTGAGTAGCGCTTGTGCAGAGCCGACGTTGCTCCCCAGCAAGTCATAGGCAAGCGCAGGGTCCACGGCATGTGTCGGCGAGCACAAGCGACCGCATATAAGCACATGGTGCTAGCTACGGCATCAGAGTGCTAGCTACGGCATCAGGGTCAACGATCGGTTGCGTTACGAAGCAGACGGACCGCGGTCGCAAAAAGGTGGTCTTTCAGGTTCATCCGGCCGACCCCGCAACCGTGCCAATTCGAGGCAACGCGGAGAGTAATCCGACTTAGTGGCCTGCATCGGTCAACAGATCGAGACGCACAGTCAACGACTGATGCGCGTTAATACCCTAGGTGCCCCTGCATCAAACGAGATTGCGGCATTCGAGGTGTGGTCGAAATCCGAGCAGCGATCTGAAGCAATCGGCAGAACGGGGGCAAATATGCGGAGAATGTTGAAGGCGGCTTTTGGGCTTGTGGCGGCACGACGGCGGGGAGAACGCAGCGTGCGATCCGTGCTGTGCCTTGCAGCAGTTGTTGGCAGCGTTGGCATCGCACAGCCGGCGATAGCCCAAAATTCAATTGGGCCGGGCAGCTCAAATCCGACGACTAACCCGCAAAACGGCCCTGACAAGGTTGGTTCGGGCGGCATCGGCTCAGGCGGCGCGGGCACATCGGCTGATTATAAAACATCCTTGTTCTACCTTCTGAAAGCAGACACGAAGTTCCTTAACACCAGCAACGTTGATATAGACGCACTTCTCAGCGACTTATCTGTAAAAATGCAGGACCTATATCAAACCAGCGTGAAAATTAAGGCATCCGGACAGGAAAAAGTTCAATCACCGAGTCAAGCAGATCTCATTACGATATTGACCGGGGAATTGGTCTGTACGCGCGGCGCTCAGGCGTCCTGCTCGACAAAGACATTCGTACCAAGTGACTATGCAGGAACTATCTACTCATTCATCGCGGCGGGCTGCGAGGCGTCATCCAATCCTCAAGCCTGCGTACAAGACATTGGCCAAATCGATCTGGCCTGCGCGGCAACCGTTGCGGCATTGTGTGCGACGCCCGGCACACCCGGAGATGGCGACCTGTTCGCAAGTGCAATGTCGGCACTCCAGGTACGATCCTACACCAACGGATCGATGCGCATTTCCGTATCGGATCCAGTCGCGCCGGGCGGCGGCGGGGCGACGATCGATATGGTCGGCGCAGTCCCCGAGCCGGCTACTTGGGTGATGCTTATTGCTGGTTTCGGGCTTGTAGGCGTATCCATCCGCAGGCGCCCTCGACGCGTCACAGCCGATTGCTAAGCGGTGAACGGCCGTTCGGCAGTCAAGCCGATCGGCCAGCTTTCTCCTTTGGGTGGTTCCCTTCCTCGACTTAACCGACCAGGCCAATCAACCTATGCCTGATATGACCCGCTCGCAGAATGTTTCGGGCACCGGCTGCCCCCAAGACCCGCCGCTCGTTTCACCTCATCCGGTCGTGTTACGCGACGTTCGGGAAGGAGCGGCCATCGCCACCGTCGAAATGATGGGCATGGCCCCTGCGGAGCATACTGCCTGTTATCGGCGCGCCTTGAACGACCTTCTGGATGTCAGGGTTACATCCGACTGTCCGGAAGCGGTTCTGCATGGCTTTTACATCGGCGAAATTCACGTCAGTCATGGCCGACATTCGCCGCGGACGGTGCGCCGCACGCAAAAGACAGCATCGCGGGACGGCTTCGACGGCATCGCCTTACAACTGACCCAAGAAGGCTATTGGCAGGGGCGTACACGGGATAGGTCGCTGTCCGGAGAGCCCGGAGCAGTGGCCTTGTTCGACTTCCGTCAGAGTTTCACCTTGTCGGACATCGGTGACCGGTCCTTCGTCAACGTCCTGATCCCAAGAGCGTCGGCTCGCCGTACCATCGAAGATCCGGCAAGTTTGCACGGGTCTCTTGCCGTCGGGGCAAAGGGCGCTGCGCTGGCCGGCTTCTTGGATGGACTGATTGCTCATGCACCGGCGGTTCGCGCTGCGCATACATCGGCATTGTCAAACGTCCTGATGGAGTTGGTGGCCCTAACGTTCGATGCCAGCGACGATGGACGTCTTGTAGAACAGAAAAGCCCGGACCGGCGTCTAATGGACAGGGTTGAGCGCCTGATCGGTCAGCGGCTTAGCGCTCGGGATCTAACGCCCGAGTGGATCGCGGACAAACTCGGCGTGTCGAGGTCACAGCTCTATTCAGCGTCACCGTCCGGAGGGATCGTGCGCCTCATCTGGGATCGCAGACTGGCCGCCGTGCACGCCGCTTTGATTGACCCATCGGAACAGCGCACGATTGCCACGTTATCCGGTCTGTTTGGCTTCGCCAGCAACGCTCACTTCTCTCGTGCGTACACCAAGCGTTATGGCGTCTCCCCAAGCGCGGCGCGCAAAGCGGCGCTGAGAACAACTGATTGATCGGACAGCGTCACTGCCGAACAGGTCCCCTACGCCCATGATGGCGCGCTCATGGTTGCGCCGATCGGGCACGAGGAGCTACATTGCCGGTGCGCAGCCGCAGGACGTCGAGAACGCGGCTCCGCGTTGTCGGCGAGCCGCAGCCGCAGCCCTAATCAGCGCTCGGCCTGCGGCTCAGTACGGGGAAAGAAGTGCTCGATGACGTCCTGCGCCAGCCGTGCGGGACGCATCGTGGACGCATCAAGGCAGCACCAGCTCGACTTTACCTCGGCCAGTACCTCCTCGCCGCGCTTGATCACGGTTTCGTAGAAGGCGCGCGCACCATGAACCTTCTCCAAGAGGACGGTGGCGATCACATCATCCTCAAGGAATGCTGGCTTGCGGTAGGTAATCTCGTGTTTGAGCGCGACCCACAGATGCTGCGCGGCGATCTCGGCTGGCGCCAGGGCGCGCCAGTGATCGAGCACAGCCGCCTGTACCCACTTCAGGTAGCTCGCGTTGTTCACGTGCCCCATGAAGTCGATGTCGACCGGCTCGATGCCGATGGAGAAGCGATGCGGTGCAGCGTTGGTCACGAGGCCTCCACTACCACCTTCTGCTCACCTACGCATTAATGGTCCGCATGCTTCCGAATATATTGCGTGGAACCTGCCCCCGTTTCACCGGAAGGGTTCAAGCGCTTGCTGAAATAAATTTGCGCTGCTCGCGCGGCGAACGTGCTTTTGAGCTCTGAATGGCGGGAGCGTAGTAGTCACCACTCCATCCGGCAGCGATGTCGATGCGGTGGGTGCATCGGGCAGCGGTGAGACGCGAACATAGTCGCGATTGAGGGTATCCACGAAGGCGTCCGAGATGCCGTTGAATTGCAGGTTGCGAACGGGGGTTGAAGCAGGGTTTGGGCCCCAGCTGCCGGGCAAAGGTTCGTATTTTGGGGGCGATATAGGCCGAGCCGTTGTCCGAAAGCATATCAACCGACGTGGCCGCGCCCATGCCGTCGAGGCGGTGTTTCTAAGGCTTGTAGCGTGTTATCGCGCGCACCCGAGCCGCCGATGCCGGCATTGGCGACGGCGCGCCACGTGATGAGCTCGCGGCCCTAGACATCAATAAGGAAGACGCTGCGCACGACCTCGCCGTTCCGGCGGGTCAACTCGAAGCAGTCCGAGCACCAGCGCAGGTTTGAGCCGATCGCCACCACGACGCCGTCATGGCCACAGTCGGCCCGCTCGGTGTGGCGCCGTGCCAGCAGGAGGCAATGCGCCGCTATGATGCGGCAGACACGCTTGTGGTTGAACGGCGCCAGTCCCTCGGCGGGAGGTCATCCCTTGCGGATCTGCGCGCCGGCGACAGGCCGAAAAGCTGCCCTTCTCCCCGCCCAAGAATTGACGCCTCTCCAACTCCCATCAAACCAGTGTGTATTACTGGCCAATTGGTGAGAGGGGGACTCTCGATGGACGGACATCGACGGTGAGACGCGCGGCAGCAACCATGTCGCGGTTCGCGCGCCACCGCGCGCGCCGCGCACATGCGCTGGCGGACCGCTCGGCGATGGTGGCGCTGCCCGGCGGCACTTTCCATATGGGATCTGATCGCTTCTATCCCGAGGAAGCGCCGATCCGCCGCGTCCACGTCGATGCCTTCTGGATCGATCGGCACCCGGTCACCAACCGTCTGTTCGCGGCGTTCGTCGGGGCGACCGGCTACCGCACGCTGGCGGAGATCGCACCCGACCCGCGCGACTATCCCGGCATGGCCGCGGACATGGCGCACCCCGGCTCGTCGGTGTTCGTGCCGCCCGCGCAACTCTACGACACCCGCGATCATCGCCAATGGTGGCATTTCGTGTTCGGCGCCGACTGGCAGCATCCGACCGGCCCCGACAGCTCGATCAACGGGCTGGAGGATCATCCCGTCGTCCATGTCGCCTATCAGGATGCCGCCGCCTACGCGGAATGGGCGGGCAAGGCACTGCCGACCGAGGCGGAGTGGGAATTCGCGGCGCGCGGCGGACTGGACGGCGCCGATTACGCGTGGGGCGACGAACTGGCACCGGGCGGCCGCATCCTCGCGAACTACTGGCACGGCGCGTTCCCGCTGCGAAACGAGACGCCCGATGGCTGGCACCGGACCTCGCCGGTCGGCACCTATCCGGCCAATAATTACGGCCTGCACGACATGATCGGCAACGTGTGGGAGTGGACCGACGACTGGTATGCGGTCCCGACCGCTCCCGCACGCGCCTGTTGCGCCCCCGCCAATCCGCGCGGCGGCACCCGCGTCGACAGTGGCGGGCGCAAGGTGTTGAAAGGCGGCTCGCATCTGTGCGCCGACCATTACTGCCGCCGCTACCGCCCGGCCGCGCGGCACGCCCAATCCATTGATACCGGCACCACGCACATCGGTTTCCGCTGCGTCTGGCGCCCCGCGATCACAACCACGCACAAGGGGACGAAATGATGATGAGACGATCCATGACGGCACTCGCCGCCATCCTGTCGCTGACCGCGCAGGCGCAGGCACAAAGCCAGCCGCCGCAAGCCTTTGCCGGCAAGGTCGGCCGCACGCTGGCGGAATCGACCGAGGCATGGCCTACCCCGGTTCGCGCCCCGGCGGGCGCCCCCAATATCGTGTGGATCCTGCTCGACGACGTCGGCTACGGCGCCGCCAGCGCGTTCGGCGGCGGGATCAGCACGCCGCGGCTCGAGGAACTTGCGCAACAGGGCCTGCGCTACACCAACTTTCACACCACCGCGATCTGTGCCCCCACCCGCGCCGCGCTGCTGACCGGCCGCAACAGCGCGTCGGTGCACGAGGCGGGCTTCTCGCACCACGCGCTGGCCGCCGGCTTTCCAGGCTGGGACGGGTATTTGCCCTCCACGGCGGGGACGGCCGCGGAGATCCTGCGCGACAACGGCTACAGCACCTTCGCGGTCGGCAAATATGGCGTGACCCCCGACGAGGACGCCACCGACGCCGGCCCGTTCGATCGCTGGCCGACCGGCAAGGGCTTCGACCATTTCTTCGGCTTCCTCGGCTCGCAAACCGACCAGTACAAGCCCGACCTGGTCGAGGATCAGGCACACGTTACCCCAGACGGCCGCCACCTGAGCGAGCAGATCACCGACAAGGCGATCAGCTTCATCGACCGTCAACAGAAGGCCGCCCCCGCCCGCACCGGGCTGGGCGCGGCGCCAGCCGCTCCGCCCAAGCCGTTCTTCCTCTATTACGCCCCCGGCGCGACGCATGCGCCGCATCAGGTGCCGGACGAATGGCGCGACCGCTATCGCGGCAAGTTCGACACCGGTTGGGATGTGTATCGCCAGCGGGTCTTCGCGCAGCAGCAGAAGCTGGGCGTGATCCCCGCCAACGCCGTGCTGCCCGCGCGCGATCCCGCGATCAAGCCCTGGGCCAAGCTGAGCCCAGACGAGCGCAAATTGTATGCGCGCTTCATGGAAGTCTATGCCGGCTATCTCGGCTATACCGATGCACAGATCGGACGACTGATCGATCATCTGAAGAAGATCAACCAGTTCGACAACACGCTGTTCGTAGTCGTGATCGGCGACAACGGGGCCAGCAAGGAAGGCACGCTGAACGGCGACATCGATCGCTCGCTCACCGCGCCGCCGCTGTCGGAGAAGGATAATCTTGCCTATAACCTCGCGCATATCGAGCAGATCGGGACGCCCAAGGGGGTGGAGGTCAATTACCCGCTCGGCTGGGCACAGGCGGCCAACACGCCGTTCCGCTGCTGGAAACAGGATGCCAATTGCGAGGGCGGCACCCACAACCCGCTGATAGTCGCCTGGCCGAAGGCGATTGCGGCGCGCGGCGTGCGCCATCAATACGGTCATGTCATCGACATCCTGCCGACCACGCTGGAACTGGCGAAGATCGCCGCCCCCGCCACGATCCGCGGAATCGCGCAGCAGCCGATCGAGGGGACATCGCTGGCTTACTCGATCGACGACGCGACCGCGGCGTCGCGCCACCGCACGCAATATTACTACATTTTCGGCGCCCGCGCGATCTACCAGGACGGATGGAAGGCATCGCTTGCCGCCCCCAATCCGTTGATCGCGGGCGCCGACGTCGGCGCGGGCCGCGGTGCGCCGGCATGGCGGCTGTTCGATCTGCAAAAAGATCCGACGGAGCGCGTCGATCTGGCCGCGAAGAACCCCGCCAAGCTCGCCGAATTGCAGGCGCTGTTCGACACCGAGGCGCAGGCACATAACCTTTATCCGCTCATCACCTGGGACGATATCCGCTCCCGCGTGAAGCAGGCGGTGCAGCAAGGCGGCGCACACTGACCAGCATCGGAGCGGCCGGGCGGCAGTGTCGCCCGGCCGCTCCGCCCATTTGCCAGCGAAAGGCTATATGCGATGATCGATCACTTACCTGCGCCGGCGGAACGCCCCGCTCCTCCGCCGGAACCCGTGCTGCGCGCGGTCGAGGAGGCGATCGCCGGGCTCGACTATGGCTCGATCGTCATCACCGTCCACGGCGCGCGCGTCGTCCAGCTCGACGTCACCCGCCGCCGCCGCTTTGCTGATTGAACTTTGGACGCTGATACCAAAGCTTTCGTGACCTGAAACCCTATCCGATCGATAGATATTCATACGGCGGGTTGGCCTCCCGCTTTCCGGTTCGCCGGATCATCGGGCCCGCGGCTTTTGATCGGGATGCAGCTTGCTCCGCGTCACCAACGGCTAAAGCGCACGATGCCGAGGCGACCACGCCAGGCTTCGTGTCTTCCCCCTGACGTGAAGGGGAATGTGATGCGTTTCACCAGCTAGATCGATCGCGCCAGCCGCGTGCCACGGCAGTGAAGGCGCGCTCCATGCTCCAACAAAAAACCTATCGACCGGTTCGTGCCGCCAGGGGGGCGGGCGCCGGATCGTGACGGGAGTTCCATATCTTGTTGCCATCGACCACCTTGGCGGGCGGATCGTCGCGCCGCGCCTGGCGTATCCTGCTGACCGGTCTTCTCACCGCCACCTCTACGACGGCGCTCGCCGCGCCGCGCGCAGATACCGACGTCGCCGCCCCACGCGCGCTTGCGCCGGCCGCCGATCCGGCACCCGCCGCCGATTCGAGCGCCGACGCCGCGGGAGACGAAGTGCTCGTCACCGCCCGGCGCCGTCAGGAACGCGCGCAGGACGTGCCGATCGCGCTCAGCGTCGTCGGATCGGAGGCGCTGGAGCGCACCGGCAATTTCACGCTCGGACAGGTGCAGCAGCTGGTCCCCAGCCTGCAGGTGTTCAGCTTCAACCCGCGCAACACCAACATCAACATCCGCGGGCTCGGCTCGAACGTCGCGCTGACCAACGACGGGCTGGAGAACGGCGTCGGCATCTATATCGACAACGTCTTCTACGGTCGCGTCGGCCAGTCGCAGTTCGATCTGGTCGATCTCGACCGGATCGAGGTGTTGCGCGGACCGCAGGGGACGCTGTTCGGCAAGAACACCACCGCCGGCGCGATCAACATCTCGACCCGCGCCCCGAGCTTCACGACCGAATTCGCGGGCGAGGCGACGCTCGGCGACTATGGCTACCATCAAGTACGCGGATCGCTGTCGGGGCCGATCGTCGCCGATACGATCGCCTATCGCCTCAGCATCGCCGACACGCATCGCGACGGCTTCCTCACCAACGTGACGACTCGCCAGCGCGCGCAGGACTACGACAATTTCACCGCGCGCGGGCAATTGCTGGTCACCCCCGCGCCGGCGGTGTCGATCAAGCTGATCGGCGATTATGCCAAGCAGAAGCAGCATTTCGTGCTGGGAATCGTCGCCGATTATTTCGGCACGTACGAAAACGGCGCCGCCATCCCCAACAACTTCCGCGACCGCGCCGCGCGCGCCGGGTACACGCCGCTGCCGGTCGAGCCGTTCGCGCGGCGCGGCGACGCCGACAGCCATTATCAGTCGAACATGAAGAGCTATGGCGCGTCGGGGCAGGTCGACTGGGATCTCGGCCACGCGGCGCTCACCGCGATCACCGCCTATCGCTGGTGGGACTGGGATCCCGCCAATGACGGCGACAACACCGCGCTGCCGGTCACCACCAAGGCGCAACAGGCGAACCGCCAGCGCCAGTTTAGTCAGGAGCTGCGGCTCGCCTCGACCGGCAGCAACACGATCGATTACGTCGTCGGCGGCTATTACTTCTGGCAGATCGTCCGCGGCTACGGCGCGACAGCGTATGGCGCGGCGGCGGCCAACTGGAACCTGCCGGCGGTCTCGGCGACGATCGGCAACGCCGCGCTGTCGGGGTTCGAGGCGCAGTCAACGTCGACTCCCAAGACGAAGAGCCTCGCCGCCTTCGGTCAGGCGACGTGGAACGCGACCGACGCGCTGCACCTGACCATCGGCCTGCGCTACACCTCGGAACATAAGAACGGCACCTTCCGCCAGTTTCACGTCGCTGGCGCCGACCTGAACGCGCTGCCCACCGCGGCGCGGGCGGCGGCGGTGGCGATCCGCAATCAGTTCAACCCGGTCATGGATTTCAGCACCATGACCGACGACGACAGCGTCTCGGGGCTCGCGACCCTATCCTATCGCGTGGCGCCCGACGCGTTGCTCTATGCCTCCTATTCGCGCGGCAGCAAATCGGGCGGGCTGAACCTCACCGCGCTTCCCGCCGGGATCGACCCAAACGTCCGGCCGGAGGGCGTGAACGCCTACGAGGCCGGGCTGAAGTCGCAATGGCTGGACCGGAAGATGACGTTCAACCTCGCCGGCTTCTGGACCGACGTCTCCGACTATCAAACCGGCATCACCGAGCAGCTCGCCAATACCGTCACCTACCGCCAGTATATCGCCAACATCCCGTCGGTCCGCTCGCGCGGCGTCGAGGGCGATCTCGCCTGGTCACCGGTGAAGCGCGCGTCGCTCAACGGGTCGTTCAGCTATACCGAGGCGACATATCGCGACTATCGCAACGCGCCGCAAGCGCCCGAGCGGCTGAACCTCGGCGGCATCCAGGACCTGACCGGGCAACAGCTCGCGGGCGTGCCCAAGTTCACCTACACGCTGGGCGCGGACGCCGGCCAGCCGCTCGGCGGGTGGCAGGGGTCCGCGGTCGAGCTGTACGGCCATGCCGATTATTCGCACCGTTCGTCGTTCAACACCGCCGCCAGCAATTCGCGCTTCGGCGTGGTCGACGGCTACGGCGTGCTCAACCTGCGCGTCGGGCTGCGCACCGACGATGCGCGGTGGGACCTGTCGGCCTGGGTCCGTAACCTGGGCGATACCGAATATTTCCAGACGCTGTCGCCGACCAATACGGGGTTGGTGACCGGCATCGTCGGCGACCCGCGCACGTGGGGCGCCACCCTTCGCACGAAGCTGTGAGGATCTAGCGGCATGGCCACGCTCCACGCATCCCTTTTCGCCCCGCACGACCGGGCTCGCAGCACGCGGCGGCTCACGCCGCTACGGCTGGCGGCCTTCTCGTCGCTCGCGCTGCCGATCTACGCGGCGCAAAGCCCGGTGGCGGTGTACCTGCCCGCGATCTACGCCGAACATTACGGGATGCCGCTGACGACGCTCGGGCTGATCTTCCTGCTCGAACGGATCTGGGGCACGCTGGCGGACCCGTTGATCGGTTTCCTCGGGGATCGCGGCAGCGCCCGGCTGGGGCGGCGGCGGACGTGGATCATCGCCGGCGCGCTCGTCTATGCCGTTGCCGCCGCGATGCTGTTCTTCCCGCCGGCCGGATTTAGCGCGCCGCTGCTCGCGGTCAGCCTGTTCCTGTTCTATCTCGGCTGGTCGATGATCCAGATTCCATATCTGGCATGGGCGGGCGAGATCTCGGCCGACTATGACGAACGCACCCGCATCGCCACCTACGGCACCGTCGCCGGCGCGATCTCGCTGCTGCTGGTGCTGATCCTTCCGACGATCATCGACCAGCTCCGCCCCGACGACGCCCCGCTGAAGCTGGCATCGTTCGGGCTGGTGGTTATAGGCGGGCTGGTCGTCACGCTGCCGCTCGCCTTGAGCGCGGTGGAGGACAACAGCCGCCCGCCCGCCGCGAACGCGCGTATCCCGTTCGGGCGCGCGGTGCGGCTGATCGTCGGCGAACGACTGCTCCTGCGCGTCATCGCCTCGGACTTCGCCGTGACCACCGGGCAGCTGATCCGCTCCGCGCTGATCGTGTTCTTCGTCAGCGCCTATATGGGCCGTCCCGAATGGGCGAGCGGGCTGTTCCTGTTCCAGTTCGTCTTCGGCATCGCCGCCGGCCCGATCTGGATGCGAATCGCCACCCGGCTCGGCAAGCATCGCACCGCGATCCTCGGCGAGCTGGTGCAGGTCGCGATCAACCTCGGGCTGCTGCTCGTCACTCCGGCGCGCTTTCCGCTGCTGCTCGCGCTCACGCTGGCGCAGGGGCTGGCGCAGGGCTCGGGCAATCTGATGCTGCGTTCGATGGTCGCCGATGTCGCCGACAAGCACCGGCTGGAGACCGGCGCGGATCGCACCACCCTGTTCTTCTCGGTGTTCAGCCTGACCGGCAAGGCCGGGATGGCCGCCGCGGTCGGGATCGCGCTGCCACTGGTCGCGTGGCTCGGCTTCGCGCCGACCGGGCCAAACACGCCCGCCGCGCTCGACGGGCTGCTGCTGGTGTTCGCGCTCGGCCCCGCGCTCGCGCACCTGATCTCCGCCGCCTGCCTCTACGGCTTCCCGCTCGACCAGGCCGAACACGCCCGCATCCGCCGCGCGCTCGCCGCCTGATCCCGTCCACCATCACCCACCACCACCACGAAGAAGGAGAAGTGTCATGACGTCACTCGTACATCGGTTCGTCAACGCCGCCGAAGCGGAAAGCCCGCTCGACATCCACCCGGTCGCCGGCCGGATCGGCGCCGAGATCCGCGGCGTGAAGCTGGGCGGCAATCTCGACGCGCTGACCGTGGCGGCAATCCATGCCGCTTTGGTCCGCCACAAGGTGATCTTCTTCCGCGGCCAGCATATCGACGATGCCGCGCACGAGGCGTTCGCCGCCCTGCTCGGCGATCCGGTCGCGCACCCGACGGTGCCGGTGGCCGAAGGATCGCGCTACCTGCTCGAGCTGGATTCGAAGGAAGGCTATGCCGCCTCCAGCTGGCACACTGATGTCACGTTCGTGCCGGCCTATCCCAAGGCATCGATCCTGCGCGCGCTGGTGGTGCCGGATGCGGGCGGCGACACGGTCTGGGCGAACGGCGAGACCGCCTATGAGGAACTGCCCGACGCGCTGCGCACGTTGGTCGACGGGCTCACCGCGATCCACAGCAACGACTATGACTATGCCGAAGTGCTCGCCAGCGCATCCAAGACCTTGCAGGAGCATCGCAAGGTCTTCACCTCGACGATCTACGAAACCGAACATCCGGTGGTACGCGTCCATCCCGAAAGCGGCGCGCGCTCGCTGCTGCTCGGCCATTTCGTGAAGCGCTTCGTCGGGCTGAACCCGGCGGACTCGCAGCGGCTGTTCGCGATCCTTCAGGATCACATCACCAAGCCGGAGAATGTCGTGCGCTGGCGCTGGCAGGCCGGTGACGTGGCGATCTGGGACAATCGCTCGACGCAACATCGTGCGGTCGCCGACTTCGGGCTGCAACGCCGCCACCTGCGCCGCGCCACCGTCGCCGGGGACGTGCCGCGTGGCATCGACGGGAACGCCAGCCGCGCGATCAAGCCCGAACCCGTCGCCGTCGCCTAACACCATCCGGCCCGCCCGCACGTCGGGCGGGCCACCGGACGCTGCAAAGAGCCGCTTGCAACAATTGTATTTGAGCATCTGGCGGCCGGCCAATCAACGCGCGCATGACAGCACGATGGAAGCGTTAGACGCCGGGTGTTGCAGCAAAGATTTGTAATCCGGGCCTCTTTGCGTGAGTCACGTCGCCCCTACCCGACTAGCTCGGCGGCCGTGCGGGCAGCGCAGACTGCCCGAGAAAGGCGCGATATTCCTCTATCAAACGCAGCGGATCACATGGCGCCATCCCTCGGGGGTGTGCCAGTTTCGAAACCGAGCTGCAGGCGGAGCGGATCATTATTCCGCGGCGCACCATCTTCACCAGCCGGCCGCTCGGGGCAGCAGCTTCATGCGGGCAGCTTTATCTAATCTAAAGCACGTGACCGCCGCCGGCCGCATCGCGCACCGCGGTGTTATCGATCCGGCCAGCACGAGATCATTATCGACAAGGCGACGTTCGACGCGGCACGGACGTTGATGATGGGAAACATACGTGGCGAGCGCATCCGCACTGGCTACCCCCGCCTGCTTGCCAGCAAGATCGTCGATGCCGCCGGAAATCCGTTCTTACTTCTGGTCCTATACCACAGGGCAAATTGATGCGGAACCATACGCCAAAATGCGGACGAAAGGCACGGGTCGAACCAAACGAAGAATGGCACTTTTAAAGGCTCTTTTGACTAAGAACCTTAGATTTTATGATGGTAGGTGGCGGAGCGGGAGGGATTCGAACCCCCTCGTACAAAGGCCTATTTACCCACTTTTTTACCCACCGATTTCGCCTCATGGTAGGCGTGACCTAAGCTCCTAGCGGCGCTAACCGGCAGAGGCACTTCACCGGGAGTCATCATCGACCGCACTCCCAAGATTCTGTCTCGCAGCTCGTCACCTGCGCCTCGTCCTCAAGCGGCCGTCCTGCAACATCGGCCTTCCCCAAGTTCGTGGCATCGCCACAAGCGTAACTCGTGGCACTCTCGGCTGCCAGTGCAACCCTATCGCACAGCTCGTGACAGGTTAATCGAGCCTAATCGCACTTTTATTCGCTTGTTGTTCGCACCCACCCTTGCAAAGCTTAGGGAATAAGCGCATCTTGCGACAGAACGATCAAGTAGGTGCGCCATGGCTATCAAGTTGGTTCGCAGTCCCCGCTATCCCGTCATAGGGCTACCTGAGGCAATCGAGCGGGTGCGCGCCGTTTACCGCGCTGACAATCGCAACCGCATTCCAAAAATCTTGGTCGCGGAGCACATGGGATATCAAGGGCTGAATGGTAAGTCGCTGGGAATTATATCTGCGGTTTCCAAGTACGGCCTGCTTGATGGAAATGTGGATGCTATGGGCGTCACACCGCTCGCGGTGGATATTTTAGAGCGCGAGCCCGACGACCCAGAGCGAGCGACTGCTATCCGCACAGCCGCCCGGAACGTCGATTTATACAACGAAATCGATGAGGCTTTCCCGGCAAAGGCTAGCGATTCTGCCATTCGCTCTTTTCTCATAACTAAGCGGGCCTTTCTTCCCGACTCAGCTGAGCGGTTAATCCGCTCGTACAGAGAGACTCAAGCGCTCGTGGATGGTCTGGAGGACGCGCCCAGCCTCAGCCTGCCAGCCGATGGCAGCGCAGTGGTCAGTTCATCGGAACCGCCCATTGTAGCTCAGCAGGGGGCAAGCGGCGTAATTCCGGTAAGCAATGCCGGGAGGCTTGCTGACGCCGACGAGCGGGAGTGGTTGCGAGGTCCATTGTCGCGCACAGCCAGCTATCGTCTGATTGTTTCAGGCGACATGGGGCCGAGAGAAATCGGCAAGCTGATCAAGCTGCTTGAAGCCCAGAAAGCCGTCCTCGATGACGAGGAGGAGGAGTGAGTAGGCCACAAAATGGTGAGGCCGGACCCGCAGGCCCGGCCTCAATCGTGTCCGCCGGAGATGTACGTTTTACCGCAGTGATCTTGCCCGACGGCTCATAATCATCGTCTAGCGACTAGGTGTAGCCCTTGCAACCGCTCTTCTCCTGTACCGATCCGGTTCTGAACGAGATCGAAACCGCGATCTCGCCCGCCCGGCTTGCCCGGTACATGCACGCTGCACGGGGCGATAAGCACCTCGCGCTGCGCCTGTACCTGTTCAACGCGCGACTCTGCCAAGAGTTCTATATTCCTCTGCAAACCGCCGAACTGTGTATCCGAAATTCCGTTACCGGCATCCTAATACGCCGTTTCGGGCTGGGCTGGTACAGCAATCACAAATTCGTCGACATCCTGCCGGATCGGCACAAAAACGCGCTAACGTCCACAGTTTTCCGGGAACAGATGGATCGGATGGGCGCCTTCACAGGCGACCATGTCGTCGCAGCCCTGACGTTCGGATTCTGGTCGCAGCTATTCACAAAAAATTTCGCCCACATTCTGTGGCAGGCTCCAGGCATATATCGTGCGCTACCTCACGCACCACAAGGGCTCACGCAGGGCGACGTACATGACCGAATCGAGGCAATCCGTACCTTTCGGAACGACGTGGCGCACCACTACGCAATTTTTGATAAACGACCCTTGGAGCGGCTTCAGGTTGCCATGGAGGTAATTAGCTGGATTTCACCTCATACGAATTGGCTAGTTCGGCAGATGGTGAACCCACACGCTCTCGTTGCCGCTAAGCCTAAGTTCTAGCTATCAAATCGCAAAATTTGCGAGGCGGCTCGCCAAAGTCGAGGTGAAAGCGTCGCTTGAGCGAATCTTTAGTCGGTCCGGAAGATGGCTGACGTCGTGATGATACGCGGGTTAACTGCGCCAAGCTGTAACGCGAAGCTCGATCAGCCGAGATTCCTTTTAGAACCGCGGGTGCGGCTTCTACCTAGGGATTCGAACCAGTAGTGCATCTTGTAAGTTGAAGATGCAAACGCCCCGAAATTTGCCCACCGCGATCATGCTAACCCACGAAATTACCCACTCCCGCAACGTCGCTTCAGCCCTCTGGCTTGCGGCTGCCGAGTCTTTGAGCCCAAACTTTTCAATGGCTTAGCAGAAAACGATCCTCGTTCGAATTCCAATAAGCCCGTCGTAAGGCCTTGACATTTAACGATTTTTATGGGTGGCGGAGCGGGAGGGATTCGAACCCTCGATACGCTTTTGACGTATACTCACTTTCCAGGCGAGCGCCTTCGACCACTCGGCCACCGCTCCGCATGCTTGGAAGGGCGGCACTAGTCGGTGTCGCCGTATTGCGCAAGCGCGTCGATTGCCTCGCGCGCGGGGATGCGTCACGACGCGGGCATGTCGATGCTTGCCGCCCTGCTCCTGTTCGCCCAGGCGCCCGCCGCCGCGGTGCCTGCCCCCTATGAACCGATCGAGAGCGACTGGCGCACGATCCCCGATGACGAGTTGCTGGTCATGCGGCTGAAGGGCGATCGCACGGTCGTGATCCGGCTCGCGGCCAGCTACGCGCCGCTGCACGTCGCCAGCATCCGCAAGCTGGCGCGCGCGCATTGGTGGGACGGGTTGAGCGTGTACCGCGTGCAGGAAAACTGGGTCGCGCAATGGGGCGACGCCAGCGAGAAGAAGCCGCTCGCGCCCGGTGTGCCGACGCATCTCCCGCCCGAATTCGAGATCGCGCACTTCGCGCCCGCGCAGACGTTGACGCGCGCCGATCCGCATTCGGCGGTGTCTGGGATCACCGCGGACGGCTGGCCGGTCGCCAGCGACGCGAACGGCCATCAGTGGCTGACGCATTGCTATGGCATGGTTAATGTCGCGCGCGATGCCGATCCGACATCGGGATCGGGCGCGGAAATGTCGACACCGATCGGCCAGTCGGCGCGCCGGCTAGACCGCAATTATGCGCTGGTCGGGCGCGTCATCGCCGGGATGCAGCATCTCTCGTCGCTTCCGCGCAGCGATGCGCCGATGGGCGTCTATGCCGAGGCGACCGAGCGAACCCCGATCGTCGAAATGCGGCTGGCCAGCGACCTTCCGTCGGCCGAGCGCCCGCGCTTCCAGTACCGCGCGGCGGACAATCCGCGCTTCGCGGCGATGATCCGTCGTCGTGAGAACCCGACCGCGCCGACGATCGGTGGTGGCGGGGTCGAGGTATGCGAGGTGCCGCTCGAAGTGCGGCGAGCACCGTGAGATCACGAGGGCTTGACCGGCCGACCTTCATCGCCGGCCGCAGCCTGCGTCTTCTAACGACGCTCAGCCCTGCATCGACGCAGGGCCATACTCCCTACCGCTGTGCCCCGACCCAGTCAGACACCTGCTGCGCGACCTGATTGGCCGCCTGGCTGAGCGCAGCACCCGATTGCTCCGCATTGATCTCGGCGACCGGCACCCGCGCCTCGAAGCGGCGCTTCTCGACCGTGGGCTTTCCCGCCGGCGTGTAGGACGCGTCATAGGTCACCACGGCCTGCCGCTGCGCCGCATCGACTCCGAACGTCCGCAGTTCGCCGCCGAGCGTCGCGCTCGGCGCATCGAACGATTGCGCCGGCGACAGCACCACCATCTGCGCCCGCGCGGTCAGCGTATCCGACAATAGCCGCGCGAACAGTCGCGCGGGCGGCTCGGCCCATTGCGCGTCCTTGACGTAGGCGAGCGAGGTGTCGGTGGCCTGCACCGGCACACGCGTCCCCGCGATCGACTGCGGCACCGCCGGCACCTCGATCACGATCGCGCGTCCGGTCGCGGAATTCTGCACCGTGCCGGCGGCGGGCTGCGCTTGCGGCGCGATCGTCAGCAGCGAGGGCGGCGGCGACGCACCGAAACGGATGCAGCCGGCCAGCGGCACCAGCGCCGCGACGATCAGGAGCTTGTTCGCCAAAGCACGCACGGTCACTTCCCCTTATAGTCCGGCAGCGCCGGCTGCCCCACGAGCGAACTGGCGCCACCCTGCTCCACGCGCTCGCTGATCGACTTCAGCGACGAGGCGGTCACGCGCAGGTCGCGCACCAGCTGGTTGACCTGCGGGATCGTCTGCTTGCTGAACGTCGTCAGGCCCGGGCGCGCATCGCCGATCGCGGCGTTCAGCGTGTCCGCGCTCTGCTGCGCCGAGGTGATCGCCTTGTTGAGATTGGCCATCGCCGGCTGGACGTCGTTCGCCAGCACGCCGTTGGTGGTCTGCGCCAGCGCGCCGATCTGCTCGGCGGCATTGCCCGCCTGCTGGATCGCGATGCGCGTCTGCGCCAGCGTCGCCGCGATCTCCGGTCCGCGATCGGCGAGCGCATCGGTCAGCCGGTTGGTGTTGTCGAGGATGCCCGCGATCGACGCCTGGTTACGATCGCTCAGCATCCCCGTCAGCCGCTCGGTCAGCGTCGACAAACGCTCCAGCAGCTGCGGCGCGGAATTGAGGATCGCGCCGATCCCACCGGTCTTCGTCGGAATCACCGGCACGCCCAGCGGGCAAACGCTCTTGGCCGCGTCGCCATCAGGGCAAGTGATCGGCTGCGCGCCCTTGGTCGCGCCGTCGAGGCTGACGGTGCTGGTGCCGGTGAAGCTGCCCTGGATCGTCGCGGTGGTGCCGCGCAGGATCGGCGTGTCGTCGTTCACGCTGATCCGCACCCGCACATATTGCGGATCGGGCTTCCACAGTGAGATGCTCTTCACCTGCCCCGAGGGCACACCCGAGAAGGTGACCGACGATCCCTTCGCCAGCCCGTCGACCGCCTGCCGGAAGAAGATGTCATAGTCGCGCTCTTCCGCGCCGCCGATCCGGGCGATCCACACCGTGAAGACCGCGACCAGCGCCAGCAGGATCAGCACCACCGCGCCGACGAGGACATGGTTCGAACGCGTTTCCATCTCTTAGCCCCTCTCGCTCGACCCGGTGATGCTGGCGGACCGATGATGGCCACCCGCATCCGCGTCGCGCGCATAATCGTCGGCCATGCCGCCCTGCGAGCGCTGCCCGTTTTGCAGTTGCGCCACCTCGGTCGGGTGCGCGGCGGCATCGCGTGCCGCGCCGCGCTCCTGCGAGGCGACCGCCGCCCGGCCGCGCGGCCCGTTGAAATATTCCTGGATCCACGGGTGATCCAGCGCCAGCAATTCGTCGATCGTCCCGACCGCGATCACGCGCTTGTCCGCCAGCACCGCGACGCGGTCGCAGATCGCGTAGAGCGTGTCGAGATCGTGGGTGATGAGGAACACGGTCAGCCCCAGCGTCTTCTGAAGCGCCTTGGTCAGCTCGTCGAACGCCGCCGCGCCGATCGGGTCGAGCCCGGCGGTCGGCTCGTCGAGGAACAGCAATTCGGGATCGAGCGCCAGCGCGCGCGCCAGCCCGGCACGCTTCTTCATGCCCCCCGACAGCTCGGCGGGAAATTTCGGCCCCGCGTCGGCGGGCAGCCCGGTCATCACCACCTTGTACGACGCGATCTCGTCCAGCAACGCAAGGTCGAGGTCCGGGTAGAATTCGCGCAGCGGCACCTGCACGTTCTCGGCGACGGTCAGCGTCGAGAACAAGGCACCGCCTTGAAACAGCACGCCCCAGCGCTTGCGGATCTCGACCGTGTCATGCTCGCTGCGGTCGAGCGTCGGCTCGCCGAACACTTCCACCTCGCCCTGCGTCGGCGATTGCAGCCCGATGATCGAGCGCATCAGCACCGACTTGCCGGTGCCCGATCCGCCCACCACGCCCAGAATCTCGCCACGCCGCACCTCGAGGTCGAGATTGTCGTGGATCACCTGATCGCCGAATTCGTTGCGCAGCCCGGTCACCTTGATGATCGGCGCGGTGTCGGGACGGCTGGCGTTATGCTGCGGCATCAGATCCAGCCGATCTGTTCGAAGAACACCGCGAAGAACGCGTCGACGACGATCACCATGAAGATCGCCTGCACCACCGCGGACGTGGTCTTGAGCCCGACCTGTTCGGCGTCGCCCTTCACCTGCATGCCCTGAAAGCACCCGGCGATCGCGATGATCGCGCCGAACACCGGGGCCTTGATGAGCCCGACGAAGACGTCGGTGATCGGCACCACTTCGCGGATTCGCGCGACGAACGCGATCGGCGGAATGTCGAGCGCGAACCAGCACAACAGGCAGCCGCCGAAAACCGACAGCACCGCCGCATAGAAGCCGAGCAACGGCATCAGCACGATCGCCGCGATCGTGCGCGGCAGCACCAGCGCCTCCATCGGTGACACGCCGATCGTCCGCATCGCGTCGATTTCTTCGGTCAGCTTCATCGTGCCGAGCTGCGCCGCGAACGCCGACCCGGAACGCCCCGCGACCATGATCGCGGTCATCAGCACGCCCAGCTCGCGCATCGAAATACGCCCGACGAGATTGATCGTGAACGCCTCGGCCCCGAACTGGCGAAGCTGCACCGCGCCCTGCTGCGCGATCACCACACCGATCAGGAAGCTCATCAGCCCAATGATGCCCAGCGCCGAGACGCCGACCACCTCGAAGCGCTGCACCGTCGCGTTGAAGCGAAAGCGGCTGGGATGGCGGATGATGCCGCCGAACGCGATCACCGTCTCGCCCATGAAACCCAGCAGCCCCAGCGCAGTGCGCGCCGAATTGGCCGTCGACTCGCCGATCTCGGCCAGCACGCGCCCGAATGCGGAGCGTGATTGCGGGCGCATCTGCACCGGCTGGTCGGCGGCCTGCACCTGCTCCAGCAGATTCTGCCCGTCGCTGCTCAGCCCCTCGATCCGCGCACCACGCTGGCGGGCGAAGCGATGGATCACCCATGCGCCGATCGTATCGATCCGCTCGACCGCGGACAGGTCGACCACCGCCACTTGCCCGTCCTGCTTCTCCAGCCGGTTCGGCAGATCGCCGAGCCGCGCCAGCGACAGGTCGCCGGTCACGCGCAACACCTGCCCGTCGGCGCGCCCGGCGCCCTCACGATCCATGCTGAAGTCGGCAGCCGCACTCATCGGTCGATCCATGCGGCAAAGCTCATGACGTCACAAGCACCCAATAGGGCAATCGTTCCGCGCGCGTACCACTTTTGTGATCGTTCGCTCACAAAAGCACGTCGATCGTGTGGATCACCACGCCAACCAGGCCGCCGACCAGCGTTCCGTTGATGCGGATGAACTGCAGGTCCTTGCCGACCGCATTCTCGAGCCGCTGCGTCACGGTCTGCGCATCCCAGCCACGCACCGTTTCCGACACCAGCCGGACGATCGCATCGCCGTAATCGGCGGCAGCCCCCACCGCCGCGCGACGGACGAAGCGATTGATGATCCGCCCGAGCCGCGGATCGTCCTGTAAGGTCGCGCCCAGTTGATGCAGCGCCTCGCCCAGCTTGCCTGCCATCAAGGCGTCGGGGTCGCGCGCGGCGCGTAGCATCGCGGCGCGCGCCTGTTCCCACAGCCCGTTGATCCAGTCCTGCATCGCCGGATTTTCGAGCAGCTCGATCTTCATCGTTTCCACCCGCGCACGCATGTCGGGATCGTGCTGGAGCCGCTCGGCAACACTCGCCATCGCTTCCTCGACCTTCAGACGCAGCGGATGCTCGGGATTATCGGCCATCTCCGCGACCAATTTGTCCAGCCCGTCGATGATCTTGTTGGCCAGCGTCTCGTCCAGCCCGGTCCAGCGGAGCACCGTGCCGGCGCGATCATGGACCATCGCGCGGATCAGATGCTCGTTCGACGCCAGCGCACCGCGCATCCACCGCACCAGCGCGTCGATCACCGGCCGGTGCCGCTCCTCCGCCATCGCGGCGGCGAGCGCACGGCCGAGCATCGGTGACAATTCGGTCTCGCGCACGCGCGTCACCATCATCGCGCGCACCATCCCGCCCAGCCGCTCCTGATCGAGTGCCTGCAACACCTCGGTGGCGAGCCGCGATATGCCGCGCGTCAGCCGGCTGCCCCCCGCCCCGCGCGGGTTGGCGAGCCAGCGACCCGCCGCCGCGGCGACGTCGATCCGCTGCATCCGCCGCGCGACGACCGCGGGGATCAGAAAATATTCGCGGAGGAATTGCGCGAGCTGGTCGCCGATCCGGTCCTTGTTGCGCGGGATGATCGCGGTGTGCGGGATCGGCAGCCCGAGCGGGTGGCGGAACAGCGCGGTCACCGCGAACCAGTCCGCCAGCCCGCCGACCATCGCCGCCTCGGCGAAGGCCTGAACGTAACCCCAAAACCCGTGCGGTGGCGCAGCCAGTCGCACCACCAAGAAGGTGGCTGCCATCAGCACAAGTAGGCTAGTCGCGCGCCGCCGCATCCTCACAAGGGCGGCAGGCGGAGGAGCGGCGCGGACGATCATCCCCGTAACAATCCCCGATCGCTCGCGAAGTTCAAGCGCCCTCGTCATTGCGAGCGTAGCGAAGCAATCCAGGGTCGGACCAGGACGCCCTGGATTGCTTCGCTACGCTCGCAATGACGGCCCTACCGAGCCCGTCGCCCCTGCGAAGGCAGGGGCCCATGTCTGTCAAATGGATCCCCACCGTTCCGACGCCGACCACGCCCATGTGTCAGGCATTACTCCGCCGGATGCGACCCCTCACCCCGGAACGGGATCCGCCCATGCGGCGCGCCGATCGCGTCCTGAGGAGTATGCTCGATCACCGGACCTTCGTCGCCCGGACGATAGGTCAGCAAACGCCGCCCCAGCCAGGGCCCGATGCGCCGCTCGACCCCGATCGCCAGCGAGAACGCCGCCGGCACGATCAGCAACGTCAGCAAGGTCGAGACGATCAGCCCGCCGATCACCACGATCCCCATCGGCGCGCGCGACGCGCCGTCACCCGACAGCGACAAGGCCGTCGGCACCATGCCCGCGACCATCGCGACGGTGGTCATCACGATCGGCTGCGCGCGCTTGTGCCCGGCATCGACGATCGCGTCATAGGACGGCACGCCCGCCTGCATCTCTTCCAGCGCGAAGTCGATCAGCAGGATCGAATTCTTGGCGACGATGCCCAGCAGCATCAGCAGCCCGATGAACACCGGCATCGACAGCGGATTGCCGGTCAGCCGCAGCGCGATCAACCCGCCGAGCGGCGCCAGCGTCAACGACGCCATGTTGACCAGCGGCGGCAGCAGGCGGCGATACAGCAGCACCAGCACCGAGAAGACCAGGAACACCCCCGCCACCACCGCGACGATGAAGTTCTGGAGCATCTCCAGCTGCCACTTGGCCTGCCCGACGCTCAGCTCGCCGACGCCCAGCGGCAGGTTCTTCATCGCCGGCAGCTGTTTCACCTTGGGCAGCATCACGCTGATCGTCTGCCCGGGGCTCAGGTCCGCGCCGATCGTCAGCTGGCGTTGCTGGTTGATGCGCTGGATGCGGGTCGGACCCGAGCCGAACCCGATCTCCGCGACAACGCTCAGCGGCACCGAGCCGCCGGTCAGCGTCTGCACCGGCAGGTTCTGAATCGTCGCCAGCCGCGACCGCGAACTCTGCTCCAGCGCGACGCGGATCGGGATCTGCCGGTCGTTCAGCGAGAAGCGCGCGCTGTTCTGGTCGATATCGCCGATCGTCGCGATGCGGATCGCATTCGACAGCGCCGATGTCGTCACCCCCAGGCTGGCGGCGAGATCGAGCCGCGGCTTGATGATGATCTCCGGACGGTTGAGATCGCCCGCGATCCGCGGCGCGAGCAGCCCCGGCACCGTCCCCATTTCCTTGACCAGCCGGTCGGCGGCCTGTCGCAGCACGACCGGATCGTCGCCGCCCAGCGTGATCGAGACGTCGCGGTTGTTGTCGCCCCAGCCGAACTGCGACTGGAAGTTGACCCGCGCGTCGGCGATCTTCGCCAGCTCCGGGGCGAGCGCACGCTCGAACTCGGTCGAGGTCTTGTTCCGCTTCTCGCGCAATTGCGCGGTGACGCGGCCCGAGCCGACCAGCGTGCGGGTGTAGATGCTCTCCACCTCCGGCTGCTTGCTGAGCACGGCATAGACCTGATCGACCACGCCCTGCGTCGTCTGGAGCGTGCTGCCCGGCGGCATCGTGATCGTCACCGTCGAGCGTGGCATGTCGCGCGCCGGCTGGAAGGTCATTGCGGAGGTCGCGAACATCGCGATCGTCGCCACGAACGCCAGCACGCCCGCACCGATCATCCACAGGCGATGATCGCGCCAGTAGCCGACGACGCGGTGCACCCCGCCCTTGGCGCGCGCGCGCGCCGCGCGGGTGCCGTCGAGCGTCCAGATCAGCAGCCGCTGATAGGTGTTGAGCAACCAGCCCCCGCCATGTTCGACATGCCCGCCGGCCTTGAGGAAGTACGCCGCGACCATCGGGGTGATGAGCCGCGCGACCGCCAGACTCATCAGCACCGCCGCGACGACGGTCAGCCCGAAATTCTTGAAGAACTGGCCCGCGATCCCCGGCATCAGCCCGACCGGCAGGAACACCGCGACGATCGCCATCGTCGTCGCCAGCACCGCCAGCCCGATCTCGTCGGCGGCGTCGATCGACGCCTGATACGCGGTCTTGCCCATCCGCATGTGGCGGACGATGTTCTCGATCTCCACGATCGCATCGTCGACCAGCACGCCCGCCACCAGGCTGAGCGCCAGCATCGTCATGTTGTTGAGCGTAAAGCCCATCAGGTCCATGAACCAGAACGCCGGGATTGCCGACAGCGGGATCGCCAGCGCCGAGATGATCGTCGCGCGCCAGTCGCGCAGGAACAGGAAGACGACGATCACCGCAAGGATCGCGCCCTCGATCATCGCGTGGATCGCGGTCTTGAACTGCTCCAGCGGATATTTCGACCCGTCGAGCCGCATCTTGAAGCGGACCTGCGGGTTGCGCTTCTCTAATGCCTCCAGCTTGGCCTTCGCCTCGCGGAACACGGTGACGTCCGAATAGCCCTTGGCGCGCGTGAAATCGAACGACAGCGCCTGCCGCCCGTCGACCGACGCGGCCGACCGCTGCTCGGCATAGAGGTCGCGGACCGTCGCGACATCGGACAGCCGGACGGTGCGGCCATTGCCGACGTTGATCTGCAACTGCCCCAGCTCATAGGCGGTGTGCGCATTACCGAGCACGCGCACCGATTGCTCGGCGCCCGCGATCTCGGCGCGCCCGCCCGGAGCGTTGAGGTTCACCTGCCGCAATTGCGCGTTGATCTGGCTGGCGGTCAGCCCCTGCGCGGCGAGCCGCGCGGGGTCGAGGATCACGCGGATTTCGCGACTGACCCCGCCGTTGCGCGTCACCCCGCCCATGCCGGGCACCGACATCAGCTCCTTGGTCACCGTATTGTCGATGTACCAGCTGAGCTGTTCCAGCGTCATATCGGTCCCGACCGCGGTATAGCTGCCCAGATCGTTGTCGTTGATTTTCACCCGCGCGACCTGCGGCTCGAGAATCCCCTCGGGCAGGTTGCCGCGGATCTGCGTGATCGCATCGCGCGCCTCGTTCACCGCGCGATCGATCGGGGTGCCGATGTCGAGCTGGACGATCGTGGTCGACGTGCCCTCGGACACGTAGGACTGGATCTCGTCGATCCCTTCCAGCGAGCGCACCGCCGCCTCGACGCGCTGCGTGACCTGCGTCTCCAGCTCGCTGGGCGCGGCACCCGGCTGGGTGATGTCGATCGAGACGATCGGGAAATCGATATCGGGCTGTTCGTTGATGTCCATCCGCACGAAGCTGACGATCCCGGCGACCGTCAGCATCAGGAACAGGACGATCGACGGCACCGGGTTGCGGATCGACCAGGCGGAGATATTGCGAAAGCCCATGACGTCCCGTCCTCCTATCGCGCGGCGGTCGGCTTGGCGCGCTGCGGCTTCACCAATTGTCCGGGGTTGAGGAACGCACCGGCCGATTGCACGACGCGCTCGTCGCCGTTCAGCCCGCTGGCGATCGCAACGCGATCGTCGGCGACCGTACCCAGCGTCACCGCGCGGCGCTCGACCTTGTTCTGCGCATCGACGATATAGACGTAATTGCCCTTCTCGTCGCTCAGCAACGCCGATTGCGGCAGTTCCGGCTGGCGCGCGCCGCCCGCGGTGATCGTCGCGCTCGCGAAGCCGCCGGGGCGCAGCGCCGGGTCATAGGACAGCTTGATCCGCGCGATCCCCTGCCGCGTTTGCGGGTCGATCACCGGCGCCACCTGCCACACCATCCCCACGAACGCGCGCGTGTCGCCGACCGGCACCACCTTTGCCGGCGATCCGACGCGCACCACCTGCAAATCGCCCTCGGCGAGCTGTGCGCGCATCTCCATCTCGCCGCCCTTGGCCATGCGGAACAGCATCCCCGAGCCCGAGCTGACGATCTGCCCCGGCTCGACGCCGCGCGTCAGGATCAGTCCGGCGGCCGGCGCGCGGATGTCGAGCCGTGCGTTGCGCGCGCGCTGCTCGGACAAGGTCGCCTGCGCCACCTGCAACCGTGCGCGCGCCGCGTCGCGGGTCGCGATCCGGCGCTGGACGTCGGCCTTCGAAATGAAGCCGCGATCGACGAGGCTCTGCGCGCGCTCCAGCTCGGCCTGCGCCAGCGTCAGGTCTGATTTGGCGACATTGATCTGCGCGGCCAGCGATTGCGCGGTCTGCGCCTGCACCGAACGGTCGATCGTCGCCAGCACCTGCCCGGCGCGCACCCACTGGCCCGGCTCGACCAGCACGCGGCTGACCATTCCGCCCTCACCCGCGACGCCGACCGGCATCTCGCGCGTCGCCGCCAGCGTGCCCGTCGCGCTGATGATGCGGGCGACCGATTGTGCCCCCGGCACGATCACCGTCACCGCCGGCGCCTGACTGGAGGCGGTGGCGGGCGGGGCCTCGTCGCCCTTGGGTCGGAGCACGTACCAGGCGACGGCCGCAACGATCAGCACCACCAGTCCACCGATCAGCAGCCAGCGACGCCGCGTGCGTGGCGAGCGATCCTCCAGCACCAGCTGTTCGCCCTGCATCTCCCCGCCCTGGTACGTCATGATTCCCCTTTCGCGCCCCGGCGTGTATTACACGCATACGTCACCGTGACAAGCGGCGCGCGGTTGGCCGCGTCTTATCGTGGTTGCAACGGCCTGTCCCGTTCATCTTGCATTCCGACGCACCGCGGCAGAGGTCTTCTTAACTGGATTAAGGGAGTTTTCGCATGAACCGCCTGTTGCCCGCGCTGATGCTGTCCGCCGCCGCCGTCATGGCGATGCCGGCCGCCGCGCAGGTCGCGCTGCCGATGGCGACGGTCGTGCCGGAGGGTACCGTGCTCGACGTCACCACCACCGGCCGCGTGTCGCGCACCCCGGATCTCGCGACGATCACCGCGGGCGTGGTCACGCAGGCGCCGGTCGCCGCCGCGGCCCTTTCGGAAAATGCGCAGCGGATGGACGCGGTCATCAAGGCGCTGAAGGCCGCCGGCCTCGCCGCGCGTGACCTGTCGACCAGCAACGTCGCGCTGTCGCCGCAATATCGCTATCAGGACGGCAAGCCGCCGGTCGTCACAGGCTATCAGGCGAGCAACTCGGTCGCGATCCGCTTCCGCGACATCGCCAGGGCCGGCGCGGTGCTCGACGCTTTGGTGCGCGCCGGGGCCAATCAGATCGACGGCCCGAACCTGTCGCTTTCCGATCCGAACGCGGCGCTCGACGAGGCGCGGACGCAGGCGATCGCCAAGGCGCGGGCGCGTGCCGACCTCTACGCCAAGGCCGCGGGCCTGTCGGTCGTCCGGATCGTCGCGATCAACGAAGCGGGTGAGAACGGCGGCGACCGTCCGCGCCCGATGCCGATGATGGCGCGCGCCGCCGTCCAATCGGACGCGGAAACCGTCGTGCTGCCGGGCGAAACCGACGTCACGGCCAGCGTCAACGTTCGCTTCTTGCTGAAGTAGGCCTCCCTCCGCCATCCCGGCCCCGATCGGGGATGAAGAAAGCCGGCGCTTTCTCGAGCGAAACCCGTCAAACCGACACGATCTCAGACACAAAAACGGCCGCCCGGTAATCCGGGCGGCCGCCTTGTCGTCGAACCGTGGTCGTCGGTGCGATTAACGCACGCGACCGCGACGGGCCAGGTTGACGATCGCCAACAGCACGACCGCACCCAGCAGCGAGACGAGGAACGAATAGATCGTCAGCGGCGCATTGTTGATCGAACCGCCCGAGAAGATCAGGCCGCCCAGGAACGCGCCGACGATGCCGACGACGATGTTGAGGAAGATACCCTGCTGCGCGTCAGTGCGCATGATCATGCTGGCCAGCCAGCCGATAACACCGCCGATGATAAGCCACAGAATGATACCCATGATAATACTCCCCTCAGATGCGCCCGGAGTGGCTGCTCTGGTGGGAATTACTCACGAGCCCGGCACATTGTTCCGGTCGCGTAATCCATAATGTAACAAGGTTTTGCACCCCGTCCCGCGCACCTGTATCGCCGCGGGACGGATGTGGGCAATCGTCAGAATTTCTGCTGACGCTCGTACAGCGATTTGTAGTGCTGGATACGCGTGACCCGCAGCCCGGGCATCCCCGAGCGGTCGATCGCGCGTTGCCAGCCGGCGAACTCCTCGACCGTCAGGCCATAGCGGGTGCAGACGTCGTCGACGCTCAGCAGCCCGCCGTTAACCGCGGCGACCACCTCCGCCTTGCGTCGCACCACCCAGCGGGTGGTGTTCGACGGCGGCAGCGTGTCGAGCGTCAACGGCTCCCCTAACGGACCTATGACCTTGGCAGGGCGACAATTATTTTGTTGTTCGATCATTCCAAACCTCGGTTCGGGGGCGCGACCCCATTCCATGTCGTGACTGTCGCGTAACGGCGATGGATTGAACGCCTCCTAAAGCGGTGCGGTAAACGACCTCTTCACGAGCGTTTCCAGTTGTTGAGCGCAGCCGCGGCATCGGCGTTGAAGGCGCCGCCATGCGGGCGCGTCGGCTCGTCCAGCGTCCGCGCAACCTGCGCGGTGCGCGAGGCGAGCTGGCGCGCCCGCAAGCTGCAAAGCAGCGGCACATCTTGAGGGGGTGTCTCGGCTGTCATCCCACCGATGTACGCCACACGGTCTGAAAGCCCGGTAAAGCCACGCGAAACGGTTCGTTCATTTCAGTTTACGCCGGGGGGCCGGCGGCTGTATGCTGCACGCCATCATGGACAGCGGTGAATTCCAGCTCGCGCCCGGTGCGCGACGCATCGTCGTGGCGATGTCGGGCGGGGTCGACAGCTCGGTGGTGGCGGCACTCGCCGCGCGCCAACCGGGAGCGGAGGTGATCGGCGTCACGCTCCAGCTCTACGATCATGGCGAGGCAACGAAGCGCGCGGGTGCGTGCTGTGCGGGTCGCGACATCCGCGACGCGCGCGCGGTCTGCGACAGGCTCGGCATCGCGCATTACGTGTTCGATCACGAAAGCAGCTTCCGCGCGACCGTCGTCGACGCCTTCGCCGACGAATATCTCGCCGGGCGCACTCCGATCCCGTGCGTCCAGTGCAACATGGGGCCGAAGTTCACCGATCTGCTGGCGCTCGCCCGCGATCTCGGCGCGGACTGTCTCGCCACCGGCCATTACGTGCGCCGCGTCGAAGGGCCCGCGGGTGCGGAACTGCACCGCGCCGCCGATCCGGCGCGCGACCAGAGCTATTTCCTGTTCGCCACCACGCAGGAACAGCTCGAATTCCTCCGCTTCCCGCTTGGCGGACTGCCAAAGGCGCGCGTGCGCGAACTCGCCGCCGAGCTTGCGCTGCTGGTCGCGGACAAGCCCGACAGCCAGGACATCTGCTTCGTCCCCGACGGCGATTATGCCTCGCTGGTCAAGAAATTGCGCCCGGAGGCAGCGACCGGCGGCGACATCGTCGACCTTTCCGGCCGCAAGCTCGGCGAACATCGCGGGCTCGTCCATTACACGGTCGGGCAGCGGCGCGGGCTGGAGATCGGCGGCACGCCCGAACCGCTCTATGTCGTGCGGCTCGATCCGGAGCTGCAGCGGGTCGTGGTCGGTCCGCGCGCAGCGCTGGCGGTCGCCGCCGCGCGGCTCGAGCGGCTCAACGTGCTCGGCCCGCTCGACGGTCCGCTCACCGCCAAGGTGCGGTCGATGGCCCGGCCGGTGCCGGCGCAGATGGTCGGAGAGCGACTGATATTCGACACCCCCGAATATGGCGTCGCGCCCGGTCAGGCGGCGGTGCTCTACGCGGGCGATCGCGTGCTGGGCGGCGGCTGGATCGCGGAGACCCAGCCGGCGCTCGCATTGGCCGAGGACGCAGCGCTCATGGCGTCCGCCTCAACCTGACCGCTCGTTGATCCGCAGCCGCTCCCCAGACAAAAGGTCCGGCGCCGCATGGGAGCACCGGACCAGTTTCGTCTAGGGAGCAACTCCAGACGGTAAGGATTGGCGGGCGGCGCCGTGGCGCGCCGCCCGCAAAATCGTCAAAGCGCGTTGGTGGTCGCGGCGCCCGCAACGTTGCCGTCGGTGGCGTTCAGCGGCAGCGCGCCCGCATCCGACAGGTTCTCGTCGACCGGCAGCGTCTCGTTCAGCGCCACGTCGTTGCCGATCTCGGCATTCAGCGCGGTGTCATTGGCGGTGTCGGTCTTCGTTCCGCACGCCGCCAGCGAGAGCGCCAGCGCCACCGCGGACATGCCCGCAACGATCTTCTTCATCAACGCACATCCCCTTCATGGTCGATGGCAATGCGCCATCGTCCCCGGTAAACTACACCGATTTAGTAGGAGATCAACCCCGATCTGTCTCCCGGTCCTTCATCGCTGCCATCCCGGCCGTAGCGCGACGCGCAGCACCTCATGATTGTTGGTGACGTACAGCGCCTTGCCGCCCTCGCCGAACGCCGCATTGGCGGCCGGCGTCGTCGTCTCGATCAGACCGATCGGCTCGCCCTCCGGGGTGAGGAACATGATGCCGCCCGGCATCGAACAGACCAGAGTGCCGTCGCGCGCCACCTTCATTCCGTCGGGCAGCCCCGGCTTGCCCTGCGCATGCCCGGCCTTCGCCGACACCAGCACCCGCGACGCGGTCGGCATCCCGTTGCGGCCAAGGTCATAGACCATGACGCGCGGGTCGTCGGCGTCGGAGATCGCGACGTACAGCCGCCGCTCGTCGGGCGACAGCGCGATGCCGTTCGGTCGGGTCAGCGATCCATCGACCAGCACCGCCTCACCGCCTTCCCGCCAGCGATAGACGCCGTTGATCGTCAATTCCTTGGCGGGCGACCGGTCGTCGCCCGCCAGTCCATAGGGCGGATCGGTGAACCAGATCGCGCCATCGCGCGCGACATGCATGTCGTTGGGGCTGTTGAACTTCTTGCCCTTGTAGCGATCGACCAGCACCGTGCGGGCGCGCGTCTTCAGGTCGACGCGATCGATCGACCGACCGCCGCTGTTCGCGATCAGCAACCGCCCGCCCCGATCGAGCGCCAGCCCGTTCGCGCCCGGCTCGCGCAGCACCGCGCGGTCGGGATCGGCTGCACCCGACGGCGACAGGAACGTCGCCACCCCGCCCCCGTGCGACCAGCGCCGCACGATATTGGCGGGCGGATCGGAGAACAGCAGATAGCCGCCACCTTCGGGCACCCACACCGGCCCCTCGGCCCACTGAATGTCGCGCGCGATCACCTCGACGCGCGTTCCCGGTGCGATGATCCGGTCGAACGCGGGCGTCATCCGCCGCAGCGTCACCACTGATGCCGGATCAGCGAATCCGCACAGCCCCGCCCCCGCGATCCCCGCCAGCACCGCGCGCCGTCCCGGCCGGATCGTCCCCTTGGCTATCATCCTGCATCCTCTCGCCAATTCTCTCGGTCGGCACGCTGGCACGGATCGCACCACGCGCCAAACGGGTTCAGCGGCGATGGCACACAAGAAACCGCATTTGCCCGAGAAGATCTGCGCGAGCTGCCACCGCCCGTTCGCGTGGCGGAAGAAATGGGAGCGCGATTGGGAGCAGGTCAAATATTGCTCGGATCGCTGCCGCGGCATCGGGGAGCAGCCCGCACCCTAGCGAGCGGCCGGGCCGCCGGTTTTTCCACACCGTTTTAGCGGCAACTTCGCAACCTTCACCGCGCCCCGCGCCGGTCGATCGTCGGCAGGGCCGCCAGGAAGTTCGCGATCTCCCGCCGTCGCGCGTCGGTGTCGGCCAGTTCCCCGTCCACCCCCAGCCGCCACCGCAGCGATCGCCGCTCCGGCGCCTCGTGCAGCGCCGCGATTACGTCGGCGCGTTCCTCGACCTCGTCCGGCGTCTCCGCCAGGCCCGCCTCGACCAGCCCGTCCGCCTGCCGCCGCAGCGCGATCGCGATCTCGCCCAGCGACAGTTCGGGATGATATTGCACGCCCCAGAACACGCCCTTGTCATGCCGGATCTCGGCGGCCTGGACGTGCGTCACCGCATTGCCCGCCAGCCGCGTCGCGCCCGGCGGTAACGTCTCGACCTCGTCGCCATGCACCGCCGGCGCGTCCCAGGTCGCGGCGCGCCCGGCAAGCAGCGGGTGGTCGCGTCCCTCGGTCGTGGCGACGATCCGTCGCGACAGCCCTGCCTCCATGCGCTCGGGCATCTTGCGCACCGTGCCACCCGCCGCCGCCACCGCGACCTGCAACCCGGCGCATGATCCGAACGACGGCGCGCCCGACGCGAACACCGCGCGCATAAACGCCAGTTGCCTGCGCACCTCGGGCGTGTCGTCATAGACGTGCAGCGGCGATCCGGTCAGGAACACCGCATCATACGCCGCCAACTGCGCGGGCGTGAACACCGGCGAGTCGTCGTCGGCCGGTTGGCAGATCTCGATCTCGGCATCGGGTGCCATCTGGTTCAGCGTGTCGGCATAGCTCTCGCCCGAACTTTGCCCGGTATGCGCCCGGCGCGCCTCGCGCTCCTCGGGGGTTTCGCTCTGCGCGATCAGAAATCGGGGCACGCCGGTTCACCTATGGTCATGTCGAGAAGTGGGGCAACGCACCGTGCCGCCGCCAAGCCCCTGCCCAGCCGCGAAAACGTCGGCGCGACACCATTTGTCATCAAGCCTCCACAAACCGCGCCCATCCGCGCCGCGATCCGCTCGCACAGAAAAGAGGTCAGCCCGTGCTCGTCTCCCGCCGCTCCCTGCTCGCCGGCGCCGGTGCCCTCACCGCCGCGCCGTTGTTCGCCGCCGGCGTCGCCGCCACCCGCGGCTTCACCCATTCGGTCGCGAGCGGCGAGCCGGGGGCAGACTCGGTATTGCTGTGGACGCGCTGCGTGATGGCGGGCGCGGGCGAGGTCACCGCCGAGATCGCCGAGCAGGCAGACATGAGCGGGGCGCGCGTCGTCGGCGCGCAGATCACCGGCCCGTGGCGGGACTGGACCGTGAAGCTCACCGCCGACGGCCTCGCGCCCGATCGCTGGTACTGGTTCCGCTTCGTCGCGCCGGACGGCACGCGCTCGGCGATCGGGCGTACCCGCACCCTCCCCGCCGACGGCGTCCGCCCGTGGCGCGCGGCGATCTTCTCGTGCTCGAACATGGGATACGGCTGGTTCAACGCCTATGGCCATGCCGCGGCGCGCGACGACCTCGACTGCGCGATCCACCTCGGCGACTATTTCTACGAATACGCGCCGGATCATTATCCGAAGACCGCCGAGCTGATCGCCGGCCGACTGCCGCAGCCGCTCGGCGAAACCGTCCACCTCGCCGACTATCGCCAGCGCTTCGCCAGCTACCGCGCCGACCCCGATCTTCAGGCGCTTCACGCGCGGCTGCCGATGATCGCGCAATGGGACGATCACGAAAGCGCCAACGATAGCTGGGAGGGCGGCGCGCAGAACCACGATCCCGCCACCGAAGGCGACTGGAACCAGCGGCGCGCCGCGTCGATCCAGGCGTATCGCGAATGGATGCCGGTCTCCGACGAGCCGTGGAAGAGCTACGATATCGGCGCGCTCGCCACCCTGTTCCGCACCGAAACCCGCCTGCTCGGGCGCACGCAACAGCCCGATCTCGGCCCGCTGTTCAAGGCCGCCGACCCCGCCGCCGCGCTGCGCGCGTTCCGCGACGGCGCGTGGCAGGATCCCGGCGTGACGATGATGGGCTGGCAACAGGAAAGCTGGCTCGACCATGCGCTCGCCGCGTCGGTGCGCAGCGGGCGGCGCTGGCAGGTGGTCGGCTTTGGCACGATCATGGGCCAGACGATGATGCCCGCCGATGCCGGAACCTGGACGGGCGGTAAGCAGGACGGCTATGTCAGCGAAGGCATCGCCGCGGCGAAGGCCGGGCTGCCGTTCAATTTCGACAATTGGGGCGGCTACCCTGCCGCCCGCGCGCGCTTTCTGCGCAAGGCGCAGCAGCTTGGCGGCAGCACGGTGCTGATCTCGGGCGACAGCCACAACGCCTGGGCCTATAATCTCGCGCAGGACGGCCACGCCGCAGCGGTCGAGTTCGCCGGGCACAGCGTCACCTCGCCGGGCTTCGAGAGCGGCACCGCCTACGATCCGCGCCGCATCGCCGCCGATCTGGTGCGTACCAATCCCGAGCTGAAATGGTGCGACACGTCGCGCCGCGGCTATATGGCGCTGACGATCGAGTCCGATCGCGTCCGCAACGACTGGATCATGGTCGAGACGATCACGAAGCGCACCACCGCCGCGACGATCGGTCACACCGCAACCGTCGCGCGCGGCCGCAACGTCATGGCGTAACTTGGCCCGTCCTCATTCCCGCACCGGCGGGAATGAGGATGCCGGCATGCCCGCGCACAAACGCCACGCAATCCGATAATCAACGCGATCGGCCCCGCCGTCACGAACCTGCAACCAATCGGTCACGCAGACGAAAGGAGCAGCGCCCAAAGGCTCGGTAACGACGGCCGTTAACGGCTGCGTCATCAAAGGGATTCACCATGCTCCGTTCGATGCTGCTCGCCGGCAGTGCGCTGTTCGCCGTCACCGCGACTCCTGCGCTCGCCGCGGATACGCCGCCCGCCATTTCCGCCGCCGACACGCCCGCCGAGACCCCGGCCGACACGCAAGGCAGCGAGGTCGTCGTGCTCGGCTTCGGGCAGGCGCGGCAGGTGCAGACGATCACCGCAGCCGACATCGAACGCCAGACGCCCGGCACCACCCCACTGAAGGCGCTCGCGAAGCTGCCGGGCGTGAATTTCCAGTCCGCCGACGCGTTCGGGGCGTATGAATGGGCGAGCCGCATCTCGCTGCGCGGCTTCAACCAGAACCAGCTCGGCTTCACGCTCGACGGCATCCCGCTGGGCGACATGAGCTACGGCAACGCCAATGGCCTGCACATCAGCCGCGCGATCATCTCCGAAAACGTCGGCACCTCGACCGTGGCGCAGGGCGCCGGCGCGCTGGGCGAGGCGTCGACCTCGAACCTTGGCGGCACGTTGCAATTCACCTCGCGCCGGCCGTCGGACGAGTTCGGGATCGCGGCCTCGGGCACGTATGGCTCCAACGACACGTACCGCGGCTTCGTGCGCGTCGACAGCGGCGACCTGACCGGCAACGGGCTGCGCGGCTATCTCAGCTACGGCTATCTCGAGGCTGGCAAGTGGAAGGGCGACGGCGTCCAGCGCCAGCATCAGGCGAATGCCAAGCTGGTGCAGGATTTCGGCGCGCGCGGCTCGATCACTGCCTTCTTCAACTTCTCCGACCGGCGCGAGAACGACTATCAGGATCTCAGCCTGGAGATGATCCGGCGGCTCGGGTACGATACCGACAACCTGAACCCCGATTACGCCACCGCGGTGCGGATGAGCCAGGTCTATTGGAACCAGCAGACGCGCGCCGCCTCGGCGACCGCGACGCTGCCCTATCCGGATGCCGGGCTGACCTTCCCGTCCCCCTATACCTCCGTCGACGACGCCTATTTCGACGCGGCGGGTCTGCGCCGCGATTATCTGACCGGGATCATGATGGACGCGCCGGTCAATGATGCCATCAAGCTGTCGCTGACCGGCTATTATCACGGCAACGAAGGTCAGGGTGTGTGGGTGACGCCCTATGTGCGCACGCCCGGCGGCGCGCCGCTGTCGATCCGCACGACCGAATATGGCATCGACCGCTTCGGCTCGATCGCGCGCGTCTCGGTCGATACCGGCGCGAATCATCTCGAACTCGGCGGCTGGTTCGAGGCGAACGGCTTCCGCCAGGCGCGGCGCTTCTACGGCCTTGCGGATCAGGCGACGATCTCGCGCAACGTGCTCAGCTTCCAGCGTGACCCGCTCGCCACGCAGTTCAACGTCGATTTCCAGACCAACACGACCATGTATTATGTCAGCGACCGGCTGACGCTCGGCCAGCTCACGCTGAACGGCGGCTGGAAGGGCTACAAGGTCACCAACAAGGCGATTCCGCTGGTCGGCACGCTCGCCAGCGGCACGATCGATGCGCGCGACTGGTTCCTGCCGCAGGTCGGCGCGGTGTACGGCTTTGGTCCCGCCGAGGCGTTCGTGACCTATACCGAGAACATGCGTGCCTTCGTCTCGTCGGCGACCGGCGCCTCGCCCTTCGCGACCACGCAGGACGGTTTCAACGCGATCCGTAACACGCTGCGCCCGGAACGGTCGAAGACCGCCGAGGCCGGCGTGCGCTTCCGTTCGGGCGGGTTCCAGGGGTCGATCGCGGGCTATTACGTCGACTTCGCGAACCGGCTGCTCGCCTACACCAACGGGGCCGGGATCGTCGGCAATCCGGTGACGCTCCAGAACGTCGGCGGCGTCGAGAATTACGGTGCCGAAGCCACCGCGCTCTACAGGATCACGCCCCCGCTCTCGATCTTCGCCTCCTATTCGTACAACCACTCCGAATATAAGGACAACGTTCTCGGCGCGAACGGCGCGCTCATCACCGCGACCCGCGGCAAGACCGTCGTCGACAGCCCGCGCCACATGGCCAAGGGCGAGATCGTCTATGACGACGGCCGCTTCCTCGCACGCGTGGGCGCCGATTACATGAGCAAGCGCTATTTCACCTATACCAACGACCAGTCGGTCGGTGACCGCGTGCTGGTGGATGCGACGATCGGCTATACGATCGGCGACTTCGGCGGGCTGCACGGCGTCCGGATCGAGGGCAGCGCCACCAACCTGCTCGACAAGCGCTACGTCTCGACGATCGGCTCGAACGGCTACACCGCCAGCGGCGACAGCCAGACGCTGCTCGCCGGCGCGCCCCGCCAGTTCTTCGTCTCGCTGCGCACCGGCTTGTGACCGCCTCTTTTTACCGAAAGTCTTTGCATATGCGTCATCTCCTGATCGCAGGCGTCGCGCCGCTCGCCCTGATCGTATCGGCCCCCGCGGTCGCGCAAAGCACCGCGCCTGCTCCGGCGGACGACACCGCCGCGGCCACGACGCCGGGTGACGACATCATCGTCACCGGCACCGCCACGCGCGCGGTGGCGCAGATCACCAATGTCGAGATCCAGAAGGTGCTGCCCGGCATCAGCCCGCTCAAGGCGCTCCAGACGCTGCCCGGCGTCACCTATCTGACCGCCGATCCGTGGGGCAACAACGAGCAGAACATCTCGCTGTTCGTTCACGGCTTCAACGCGCAGCAGCTCGGCTACACGCTCGACGGCGTGCCGCTCGGCGATCAGCAATACGGCAATTACAACGGCCTGAGCCCGCAGCGCGCCACGATCTCGGAGAATGTCGGCCGCGTCGTGCTCGCCTCGGGCGCGGGCGATCTCGGCACGGCGTCGACCAGCAACCTCGGCGGCACGATCGACACCTTCACCAGCGATCCGAAGCCCGAGTTCGGCATCTCGGCGGCGCAGACCGTCGGCAGCTACGAGGCGACGCGCAGCTACGTCCGCCTCGACAGCGGCGACATCGGCCAGAACACGCGCTTCTACATCTCCGGCGTGCGCCAGCGTGCGCGGGCGTGGGATTTCGAGGGCTATCAGAAGGGGTGGCAGGGCAATGCCAAGCTGGTCCACGATGATTCGAACGGCAAGCTGACCGCCTATTTCGCCTATTCCGACAAGGCCGAGCCGAACGAGGACGCGACCGTCGTCTCCGCGACGCAGACCTACCAGCCGTACATCCGTCCGTTCCTCTACCCGAACTTCGCGGGCATGCAGGCGTATCTCGCCAACCAGCTGCCCTACAACAACGCCGCCAGCTATGCGGCGTCGGGCGCGAACTACAGCAATTACTACAGCGCGGCGCTGCGCACCGACTATCTCGGCTATCTCAAGTACGACTGGAACGTCACCGATCGCGTGACCTTCTCCAACCAGGCGTATTTCCACCATAACGACGGCGTTGGCATCGTCGCCGGCCCGATCACCGTCGCCGGGCTGCCGCAGCTCTTCTCCTTCTATTATCCGGGTGTAGCGGGCAGCAGCCCGACCTCGACCGCCAACCTGGCGCGGCTGTCGACGATCTTCGGCGGCTCCGGCCTTGCGACCCGCACCACCGAATATCGCATCGACCGCGTCGGCGGCATCTCGACGCTGCGCGCCGAGCTGGGCAACCACACGATCGAACTGGGCGGCTGGTACGAGCATCAAAGCTCGGCCGCCTATCGCCGCTGGTACGCACTCGACGTCAACAATCCGTCCTCGCCCTATGAGCGTCCGCTCGACCTCGCCGATCCGCTCATCACGCAATATGGCAGCGAGATCCGCGTGACCGAGATCCAGGCGCACCTGCAGGACGCATGGAAGATCGTGCCGACGCTGACGCTCCAGGCCGGGTTCAAGAGCACCTTCCAGCACGCGCGCCAGCGCGTGCCCGTGCAGCCGATCCCGGGCTCGTTCACCGGCTCGCGCGAGCTGCCGGTCGGGCGGATCAACACCGACGAATGGTTCCTGCCGCAGGTCGGCGTGCTGTGGGATGCGACCGACCACGAGCAGGTGTTCGTCAACGCACAAAAGAACATCCGCCAGTTCCAGACCAGCGCCGCCGCCGGCCTGTCGCCGTTCGCGCTCGGCAGCCAGACGCTGTTCGAATTTTTCAAGGACAATACCAAGCCGGAAACGAGCTGGACCTACGAAGGCGGCATCCGCACCCGCCGCGCGCTCGATCTCGGGCCGCTGACCGGGTTCGAGGGCCAGATCAGCTATTATCACGTCGACTTCTCGAACCGGCTGCTCGCGATCAGCCCGACCACGACGATCACCGCAATCATCAGCGGCGCACCGATCATCGCCAACGTCGGCAGCGTGAAGACCGACGGCGTCGACGCGGCGGCGACGCTGCGCTTCGGCGACCGTTTCTCGCTCTACAATGCGCTGTCGTACAACAACTCGCGCTACGCGGATAACTACACGGTCGGCGCCGCGCAGACCGTCGTCCCCACCGCCGGCAAGAAGGTCCCCGGTTCGCCCGACTGGCTCAACAAGACCGTCGCCACGCTCAGCGGCGACGGGGTGGAGCTGCAACTGATCGGTGACTATATCGGTCGGCGCTATGCCACGTTCACGAACGATCTGAAGGTGCCGGGCTATTTCACGCTATCGGGTCGGGTCGGCTTCGACATGCCGCTGTCGGGCGAAGGCTTGGCCAAGAAGCTGAACGTCAGCCTCAACGTCACCAACATCACCGACAAGAAGGCTTTTTCGACGATCAGCGTCGGCGCGGCATCGGGGACGTACAATTTCTTCCCGCTCGCGCCGCGTCAGGCGTTCGTCACGCTCAGCGCTGGCTTCTGAGCGTGATGACCCGCCGCGCCGCCATCGGCTCCGCGCTCGCGCTGGGGGTGGCCTCCACCGCCGGCGCGGCCCCGGCTGCGAAGACGCCGCTGGTGTTCGCGCACCGCGGCGCCTCGGCGCTCCGCCCCGAACACACGCTGGGCGCCTATGCCAAGGCGATCGCGGACGGCGCGGACTTCATTGAACCCGATCTGGTCCCCACGAAGGACGGCGTGCTGGTCGCGCGGCACGAGAACAACATCGTCGAGACGACCGATGTTGCCGATCACCCCGAATTCGCCGCGCGCCGCACGACGAAGACAATCGATGGCGAGCAACAGACCGGGTGGTTCACCGAGGATTTCACGCTCGCCGAGCTGAAGACGCTGCGCGCCAAGGAACGGCTCGGCGCCGTCCGCCCCGAAAGCCGCAGCTATGACGGCCAGTTCCAGATCGTCACGCTCGACGAGGTCATCGACTTCGCCGCGGCCGAGGCGGCGGCGCGCGGTCGGACGATCGGGCTGGTGCCCGAGCTGAAACACTCTACCTATTTCGCGGGCATCGGCTTGCCCGTCGAGGACCGCTTCCTCGCGGTGCTCGCCGCGCACGCCTATACCCGTCGCGCGCCGGTGCAATTGCAGTCGTTCGAGGTCGCGAACCTGCGCTACGTCCGCGGCAAGCGGCCGAAGGGCGGCAACCTACGGCTCGTCCAGCTGATCGGCGACCCCACGCAAAAGCCTGCGGACGTCGCCAAAGCCGGCGGTGCGCTCGATTACCGCACGATGGTGTCGCCCGCCGGGCTGCGCGAGATGGCGGGGTACGCCGACATCGTCGCCCCGAACACGCGGATGCTGATCCCGCTCGCCGCCGACGAACGACTCGGTGCCCCGACCACGCTGGTAGCGGACGCGCATGCTGCCGGCCTCGAGGTCTGCCCGTGGACGTTCCGGCCTGAAAACCGTTTTCTCGCCGCCGACTTCCGCAGCACCGCCGGACCCGACGCACGCCACGATGCCGGATCGATCGCCGAGATGCGCCGCTATATCGCGCTCGGCATCGATTCGTTCTTCACCGACGATCCGGCGCTCGGGCGGCAGGCAGTGGACGGCGGCCGATAAAGCGGTTGCGCTCAAGTCGCCCGGCTCGTATATTCGGATGCGGCTGGTGTAGCCTTTCGCTTCATCGGCTTTCCCGACGGCTCCGCAGCGATGCGGGGCCGTTGTGCTTTTCGTCGGTTTCGGCGTTATCGTTCCCCAAGGAGAATTTCGCAGCATGGCAGGTTACAAGGCCCCTGACTTCAACCAGCGCGCCGCCGCCGCCCGCGACGCTAAGGCACGCGCGCTCGAGGCGTTGAAGAACAAGGCCGCCCCCGATCCTGCAGAGGTCGCCGCGCGTCTCGCCGCGCGCGAGGCGAAGGAAGCCGCGGAGGCCGAGAAGCGCGAGCAGCGCAAGGCTGCGATCGCCGCCGAAAAGGCCGCCAAGGAAGAGGCGCGCGCGCAGGCCGCTGCCGAGGAGGCCGCCGCCGCCGAGGCCGCCGCTGCCGCCAAGCGCCCACCGGTCATGCCGACAGCAGCCGAGATGAAGGCGGCGCGCGACGCCCGCTACGCCGCGCGCAAGGCCCGCCAGAAGAAGTGATCCGCCCCGAATTGCTCGGGGTTGCGGAGGTGCCGGACGGGCCGCCCTTGCGGCTGTTCCGTCGCGGTGCCGACTTCATGATCGTGCTCGAACGCAACGAACTGATGAGTACGCGGATGAGCGGCTCGGAAGTCGCGCTCGGCACGATGACGTGCGACCGGCTGGCCGACACGCCCGGACCGCACTTGCTGATCGGCGGCTATGGCATGGGCTTCACGCTCCGCGCCGTGCTCGGTCGGCTGGGTGCCGCAGCGCAGGTCACCGTCGCCGAGTTGGTCCCCGGCATCATCGAATGGGCGCGCGGCCCGATGGCGGCGCTGACCGACGGCTGCCTCGACGATCCGCGCGTCACGCTAGAGATGGGCGATGTCGGCGCGGTGATCGCCGCAGGCAGTGGGCGCTACGACGCGATCCTGCTCGACGTCGACAACGGCCCGGACGGGCTGACCCGCCCCGCCAACGACGGCCTGTACGGCCCGCGTGGGCTGGCCGCGGCACGCGCCGCGTTGCGCCCCGGCGGCGTGCTGGCGGTATGGTCGGCAGCACCAGACCCGCGCTTCGCCCGTCGCTTCGCCGACAGCGGCTTCGCGGTCGACGAGGTCAAGGTCCGCGCGCGCGAAAACGGCAAGGGCGCGACCCACGTCATATGGTTCGGCACGCGGCGGTAGGGCCGGTCGTCGTCACCCAGTCCAGACCGGTTCAGTCGACCGCACGTCACCATTATTCAAAGCTTGGCGTCACCCCGGCCTTCGCCGGAGCACATACCTAGCCGGCTGTCACCCTCGCCAGCCTGATGGTAGAGGCCGCACATGGCTCACGGGCATCACCACCACCATCACCATCACCATCACGGCCACGATCATGGGCATCACCACGATCATGGCCATTCCCATGCACATGCCACCCCGCCCGAGCGCTGGGATCATGTGTTCGCGATCGGGATCGCGCTGAACCTCATCTATGTCGTCGCCGAAGGCGTGGCCGGCTGGCTGTTCGACTCGGTCGCGCTGCTCGCCGACGCCGGGCACAATCTCTCCGACGTGCTCGGGCTGGCGGTGGCGTGGGGCGGTGCAGCTCTGGCGCGGACGGCGCCGTCGAAGCGCTTCACCTATGGGCTGAAAGGGTCGACGATCCTCGCCGCGCTCGCCAACGCGCTGCTGCTGCTGGTTGCGATCGGTGCGATTGCATGGGAGTCGGTGCACCGCTTCGGGTCGGCACCCGTGGTGCCGGGGCTTACCGTTTCCGCCGTCGCCGCGCTCGGCATCGCCGTCAACGCGATCACCGCGTGGCTGTTCGCGCGCGGGCGCAAGGGCGACGTGAACGTTCGCGGCGCCTATCTCCACATGCTCGCCGACGCACTGGTCTCGGCCGGGGTGGTCGCGGCGGGGGTGGTCATCTGGCTGACCGGCGCGGCGTGGATCGACCCGCTCGTCAGCCTCGTCATTGCGGTAGTGATCTTCTGGCAGACGTGGGGGCTGCTGCGCGAGACGGTCGAGATGTCGCTGTCGGCGGTGCCGCGGGGGATCGACTATGACCGGGTCAAGGACGCGCTCGCGGCCTTGCCCGGCGTCGAGGCGGTTCACGACCTCCACATCTGGCCGATGTCGACGACCGAACCGAGCCTGACCGCGCATCTGCGCATCCCGGCCGGGCATCCGGGCGACGCGTTTCTGGAGGACGTGCAGGGGATGCTGCACGAACGCTTCGGAATCGGCCATACGACGGTACAGATCGAAACCGGCACCGCCTGCGCGCTCGCCGATGAGCGCACCGTCTAGGCTATTTTCGCATCAGTTCGCGTCCCAGGAACGCATTTAGCAGCGCCGCGCGGCGCGCGTCTTCGGCGTGATCGGCGCCGACCGAATGCCCGCCCTCCAGATATTCATGAAAGTAGACGGTGTTTCCGTTCTGCTTCAGCAGCGCCGCCAGCTTGCGCGCATGGCCGGGATGAACGCGGTCATCCTTGGTCGAAAGATAAAAGAACACAGGCGGATAGCGGACCCCTGCCTTCACGTTCTGATACGGTGAGTAGCGGCGGATGAACGCCCAGTCGGCCGGCTTGTCGGGATCTCCATATTCATCGATCCACGACGCGCCGGCGGACAGATGCGAATAGCGCTGCATATCCTCCAGCGGCGACCCCGCAATCACCGCGCCGTACAGGTCCGGCCGCTGCTGCATCGCGACCCCGACCAGCAATCCGCCGTTCGAACGTCCTGAAATCCCGATCTTTCCTTTGGCCGACACCCCGGTGCGCACCAGATCGTCGCCGACCGCATGGAGGTCGTCGAACACGTTCTGACGCTTTTCGCGCAGCCCCGCCTGATGCCAGCGCGGCCCATACTCCCCACCGCCACGCAGGTTGGCGAGCACATACGCCCCGCCCTGCTCGACCCAGAACAGCGCCAGCGGCCCCGCGCGATACGGCTGCTCGGTCAGGTACGTGGGCGTCTGCGCGTTGCGGAAGCCGCCGTAAGCGTGGATCAAGGCCGGCGCGGGAGCGGTTGTGCCTTTCTTGGTGACAAGGAAATACGGCACGCGCGTCCCGTCGCGCGAGGTCGCAAAGCGCTGAACGACCTGATATTTCGTCGCGTCGAACCGTGCCGGCAGCGCCTGCACCGCGCGCGGTGCCGCGCCGACCCGCACCGCATAGAGCGTCGGCGGGGTGAGCATCCCATCGACGGTGACGAACGCCGCGTCGCTCTTTCCCGTGGTTGCGCCGAGGTGGAGCGTGCTGTTGCCCGGCAGCGCGACCGGGGTCTGCGTCCAGCGTCCGTCCGCCTGCCGGCGCAGCGCGAGCAACCGGCCCGACACATCATCCAGCAATTTGACCCACAACACATTGTCGCTGGCCGAAACTTCCTCGATCGCCTGCGTCGCGCCAGGTGCCATCACCAGCTCGCCCTTCGGGTGGCGACCGGCGACGATGTCGGCAAGCGACCAGGCGACCAGCGCACCGGCCGGGAAGCCGTCCGCCGGCTTGTTCAACCTGGCGATCGCGCGCCCGCCGATCACGTCGGTGACGTCCGCGCCCTTGGGCAGCCCGAGCGGGACGAACCGGCCGTCGGACGCCTGCACCAGCAATTCGCGCTCGAAGAACGTGTGGCCGACGCTGACCATCGGCCAGCGCCGCGTGGCGTCGACGAACGCCGCCGCGCCGACCTGCACCGCGCTGGCGGGGGATTCATGGACGGTGGTCGCTGCCGCTAAGGGCGTGCCACGCTTCCACAATTTCGCGATCCGCGGATAGCCCGAGGTGGTGAGCGCACCCGCGCCCCAGTCGGTGGCGACCAGCAACGTGTCGCGATCGACCCAGGCGACGTCGCTCTTGGCCTCGGGGAGGACGAAGCCGTCGTCGACGAAGCGGCCGGTCGTCAGGTCGAACTCGCGCACCACCTGCGCGTCGGTGCCGCCGGGGCTGAGCCGGACGAGGCAGCGCGCGTAGTCGGGCTCAAGGCAGCTCGCGCCGTGCCAGACCCAGCTCTTGCCCTCCGCCTTGCCGAGCGCGTCGACGTCGATCAGCGTGCGCCATTGCGGGCGACCGGCCTGATAATCGGCTAGCGTCGCGATCCGCCACAGGCCGCGCGGATTTTTCGCGTCGCGCCAGAGGTTTGTGACGCGGTCGCCGAGCACGGTGTCGACCTCCGCGATCTGCGCCTCGTCATCGAGGATCGCCTTGGCGCGGGCGCGATCCTGTTCGAAACGCGGGCTTTTTGTCAGTTGCGCTTCGGTTTCGGCGTTCCACGCCTTTACCTGCTGGAGCGCGCGGGAGCCCTCGACGTCTTCGAGCCAGAGGTACGGATCGGCGGCGGGGGCGGCGGCGAGGACGATCGGGGCGAGCGCGAGCGGGATCAGACGTTTCATCGGCGACCAGCGTAGCGGGGCGCACCGGGATTAGGAAGCGCGGCCGCGGATGTTGGCGATGGTTGCGCAGAAACGCGGAGCGCGTGACGGCGGGGCCCCAGGTTGCTGGAAAGGCCCGTGAATGTTCGCCGGGATGGTGTGCAAAGCGTCGTGAATGTTTGCGATGTGATGCGCGGTTTGACACAGGTGCGGCCGTGATTGGGTCGGCGTTGCGCGTGACGTTGCTGACATGGGCCCCTGCCTTCGCAGGGGCGACGGCGTTGGTCAGTCGCCGGTCACCTTCGCCGGGCCGAGATCGCCCTGCCCGACCGTCGTGCTCGCCATTTCCAGCATCGCGTCGAGGCTCTTCTTGGCTTGCACGCGCAGCCCCTCGTCCATCTCGATTCGCGGGGTCAGATCACGCAGCGCGACGTAGAGCTTCTCCAGCGTGTTGAGCGCCATGTACGGGCAGATGTTGCAATTGCAGTTACCGTCCGCGCCCGGCGCACCGATGAACGTCTTGCCCGGCAGCGCCTTTTCCATCTGGTGGATGATGTGCGGCTCGGTCGCGACGATCAGCGTGTCGCCCGGCATCGCCATCGCATAATCGAGGATGCCGCGCGTCGAGCCGACGTAATCGGCATGGTCGAGGATCACCGCCGGGCATTCCGGGTGCGCCGCGATCGGCGCATTCGGGTGCTGCGCGCGCAGCTTGAGCAGTTCGGTTTCGCTGAACGCCTCGTGGACGATGCACACGCCCGGCCACAGGATCAGGTCGCGCCCGGTCTTGCGCGCCAGATAGCCCCCGAGGTTGCGGTCGGGGCCGAAGATGATCTTCTGCTCGGGCGGGATCTTCGACAGGATCGTCTCGGCGGAGGAGGAAGTGACGATGACGTCGCTGAGCGCCTTCACCGCCGCCGAGCAGTTGATGTAGGTGAGCGCGATCGCATCGGGGTGCTGCGCGCGGAACGCCGCGAATTGCTCGGGCGGGCAGCTGTCCTCCAGGCTGCACCCGGCGTCCATGTCGGGCAGGATCACGGTTTTCTGCGGCGACAGGATCTTGGCGGTCTCGGCCATGAAGCGCACGCCGCAGAAGGCGATGACGTCGGCGTCGGTCGCCTGCGCCTTGCGGCTGAGGTCGAGGCTGTCGCCGACGAAATCCGCAAGGTCCTGAATCTCGGGCTTTTGATAGTAATGCGCGAGGATCACGGCGTTGCGCTCGCGGCGGAGGCGGTCGATCTCGGCGCGCAGGTCGAGGCCCGTGAGGTTCGTCGGCTGTTCCATGCCGCAGCAGATGGCCCGTGCGGGGAGCGCAATCAAGCGAATCAGTGTGGGGGGCCTGAGCGTCGCCTCACATTCCCTTCCGTTCGCACTGAGCCTGTCGACGTGCGTGTTGCGGGTGCTTCGCTTGGGGCACGTGCTTCGACAGGCTCAGCACGAACGGGGAGAGAATGGGCACAACCTCCGCCGTCATCCCCGCGAGGGCGGGGATCCAGACGCGCAGGTCTTCGCAAGGGTCGAGACTTCAGAGGTTCTGGATTCCCGCCTTCGCGGGAATGACGGTGGGATGGTGGGAATGGGATGGGTATGCGAACGCCCGCCGCTACCGCGCGTTGCCGAGCACTTCCTCCAGCGAGCGGGTCAGGTCCCATTGGTCGCGGTTGTCGGGGCGCGGCTCGCCGGCGAAGCGTACCTCGACGTTGACGGGCAGATTGGCCGCCTCCAGCGTGCCCTCGAACAAGCGTTCGAGCGCGGTGCGGGCGTTCTCGCGCGCCTTGGCGATATTCTCCGGCTCGCGCGCCTTCGCGGCGACGACGTCGGTGGCCTTGGCGGAGACCTTCTTCTGCAATTCGGCCATCGCGCCGCGCGGGGGCAGGACGCCGGTGGTGGTGTCGATCGTCACGCGGCTTTCGTCGATGTTCGGCGCGCCGACCGTGACGTCGGGCACCTCGACCAGCAAGCGGCGGCGGCGTTCGTCGTAGCGGAAGTCGCGCGGGCGCAGGCTGCCGAGCGGCACAAAATAATCGACGTCATATGGTGCCTTGATGACGCGGACGTATTTCAGCCAGCCGAACATCCGCGTTGCCGCGGCCGTCGACTGGACGGTGCCCGACAGGTGGCTGACACGCAGTTCGTTGCTGCCGTACAGCCGGCCGGCGACGACGCGCGCGACCGCGACGCCGCTCTCATCGGTGGCGACGGTGTATTTTTCGGTGAAGTAGCGATAGCCGACGAAGGTCGCGACGAGGATCGCGGTGGCGATCGCCAGCGACACCAGCAGCTTGCCGAGCCCGGTCAGATGCTCCGCCATGCGTTCCCCTCCTCCACCACCAGCCCGCGCCGCGCGAGATCGATCAGATGCGCGAGCACCGAGCGCGATGCCGCGCCCAGCAACCGCGCGTCGAGCCCGACGTACATCCGCGCGACCATCGCCGCGATCGGCTGCGGCCGCTCGCGGAGCAGCCGCAGGATCTGTCCCTCGCGCTGCTTGCGGTGGCCGAGCATCCCGCGCACCAGCCGTTGCGGGCGCTCGACCGCCTCGCCGTGGCCGGGGTAATAAATGCGGTCGTCGCGCAGCAGGAGCTTTCCGAGGCTCGCCATGTAATCGCCCATGTCGCCGTCGGGGGGCGAGACGACGCTGGTCGCCCAGCCCATCACATGGTCGCCCGAGAAAAGCGCGTTCGTCTCGACGAGCGCGAAGGCGAGATGGTTGGCGGTGTGGCCGGGGGTGGCGATCGCGCGGAGCGTCCAGCCGCCGCCGGTGACCTCATCACCGTCCGTCAGCACGCGATCGGGGGCGTAATCGGCGTCGAACGCGGCATCGGCCTGCTCGCCCGCGTCGCGCACCACGATCGGGGCGCAGCCGACGATCGGCGCGCCGGTTTCCGCCGCGAGGCGGCGCGCGGCGGGCGAATGGTCGCGGTGGTGGTGGGTGACAAGGATCGCGCGCACCGGGCGACCGGCGATGGCGCGTGACAGTGCGGCATGGTGCGCGGGGTCGGCGGGGCCGGGATCGATGATCGCAAGGTCGCGCGTGCCGACGAGATGCGTCTGCGTGCCGGTATAGGTGTAGGCGGAGGCATTGGGGGCGAGGACGCGCGTCACCAGCGGTTCCAGCGTCATCGCCACGCCGGTGGGGAGGTCGTCTGCCATGTGGGCTTCACATGGCGGTGGTGTGGGGCCGGTGCAAGAGTTGGACGACTTGCCCCTCCCGCTCTCCCCGGTCGTCATTGCGAGCGTAGCGAAGCAATCCAGGGCGTCCTGGTCCGGCTCTGGATTGCTTCGCTACGCTCGCAATGACGGAAGAAGCCCAAGCGTCGTGCCGGGTTGCCCCGGCGACGACGGGTTACGATCAGTCCCGGTCGGCGACGCGGTCGCGCAATTTGGCGAGCTGGCCGTCGATCGCCGCCATCGCCGCGGCGCGTTGCGCGTCGGTCAGGTTGCGGTTGGCGGTCAGCCCGGCGCGGGCCTGCGCCAGCCCGCTCAGCGCGGCGCGAAGCGCCTGACGCTGCGTCTCCAGCGCGTCGCGCCGCAGTTGCGCGGTGTCGATTCGCGCCGCCTCGCGCGCCATCGCGGCAGCTTGCCGCTGGAGACGGGCCGAGTCGCGCAAAGCGTCGCGCTGCATCTGTGCGGCCTGACGTTGCAGGCGGGCGGCGTCGACCGCGGCAAGCCGGGCGGCATCGCGCCCCAGCTCGGCGGCGTGCGCGTTCAGCTCGGCCACGTCGGCATCACCCGGCACCGGTGGGACCGGCGGCATCGGCGGCACGGGCGGCACCGGGGCGACGCTCGGGGCCGGCGGCGCGGGTGGTGCCGGAGGCGCCGGGGGTGCCGGATGCGAGGCGAGATACCGCTCGGCCGCCTCACCGGTGTAGGTGACGGTGCGGCCATCGGTGGTGACGGTGACCCTCGTTTCACGACCTTCGTTGCGATCTGCGACCACATGGCGGGATTTGAACGGCGCCTCGGGCACGTCGGGCATCTCAGGCATTTCCGGCATCTCGGGCATGGTCATCTCGATCCCCGTCGCATCCTCCATCCCGGCGCGGACGCGCTCGGCGGCCTGCGTGCCCGAGGCGGTGAAGGCGAGCCCGCCGATCGCCAGCGCCATGATCGCCATGCTGCCGGTCGCCATCTGCGTGCGCGTGGCCGTTTTCTTGCCGAGCATCTTCAGTCTCCCCTTCAGATCCTTCACGGTGTTGAGGTGGCAGGCCGGCGACACCGCGCGGCCATGCGCGGCCTTCACGATCGCGCAGCCATACGCGTGGCGCGCGGCACTGTCGGCGCGCGCCAGCACGCGCGCGTCGTTCGCCATTTCCTGATCGGCGCGGAACTTGCGGAAGGCGATCCATGCCAGCGGATTGAACCAGTGGAGCGCGAGCACCGCCAGCGCGACCCAATTGGCGACCAGATCGCCGCGCGCATGGTGGCCCAGCTCGTGTTCGAGCGCGAGCGCGCGTTCCTCGGGATCGAAGCGCGCCGCGAAGTCGCGCGGGAAGGCGACGACGCGGTCGAAGACCCCGAAGGCGAGCGGGCCGTCGGTGGCGGCGCTCTGCACGACGGTGATCGAGCCGACGCGGTCGACCGCGATCCCGAGCCGCAGGACGTCGTAGCGGAAGCGGAGGTAGCCGACCGCCTGCCACGCGAGCAGCAGCGCCGCGCCGCCCAGCCACAATCCCAGCGCGATCAGCGGCCAGCCGAGCGCGGTGTGCGTCGTCTCGACCGGCAGCGTCGCGACCGGATGCCCGAGCGAGATGACGAGCGGCTCGGGCGTCGGCAGCATCGGCAGCGCCTCGCCGCGCCACCCCTCGGGCAGCGGCGGCATCACCATCCGCAGCGCGGGCAGCGCCCAAAGCGCGTAGGCGACGCGCGCGCCGAACGCGGTACGGACCGGTCCACGCAGGACCAGGACGGCCAGCATCAGCAGCGCCGACGCCAGCATCGCCTCGATCGCCCAGCCGATCATTGCTTGAGCGCCTTGAGCAGCGCCTCGATCTCGCTGATGTCCTGATCGCTGAGCGCATCACGCTCGGCAAGGTGCGCGACCAGCGGGGTCAGCCGGCCGCCGAACAGCCGGTCGATCAGCCGGTCCGATTCGCGGGCGACATAATCCTCGCGGCGCACCGCCGGACTGTAGAGGTAGCGACGGCCGTCGACCTCATGCCGGACGGCTTCCTTGCCGAGCAGCCGCCCGAGCAAGGTCTTGACGGTGGCGGCGCTCCAGCCGCGTTCCGGGTCCACCCGCTCGGCCACATCCTGTGCGGTGAGCGGGCTTTCGTCCCACAGCACCTCCATGACCGCATGTTCGGCATCGCTGATCCGCTCGACCACGACTCGCTCCCTCGTCACGCTCTTCGACTACAGCTGTAATCATATCGATTACGTCTGTAGTCAATAGCCGGTGGCCGGGGTAGGCCGCGGTATTTCTTACAGCTTGCGCTGCTTGATCGCGGTCAGCGTGGAGGCGGGGGTGATCTGTTCGATGTCGGTGCGGCAATGGAGCAGCCGCACGCCCGAGGCAGCGCGCAAGCGGTCCAGCGCGGGGGCGAAGTCCCCGGTGCGCTCGACCGTCTCGGCGGTCGCGCCATAGGCGCGGGCGAGCGCGGCGAAATCGGGGTTGTGGAGCCGCGTTGCGGCGGGGCGGTCGGGGTATTCGCGCTCCTGGTGCATCCGGATCGTGCCATAGGCGCCGTTGTCGACGACGATCACGAGCAGGTCGGCGCCATGCTGGACCGCGGTGGCCAGTTCCTGCCCGTTCATCAGGAAATCGCCGTCGCCCGCCAGCGCGACGACGCTGCGCCCCGGGCGGCGCAAGGCGGCGGCGACCGCGGCGGGCAGGCCGTAGCCCATCGCCCCGGCGGTCGGCGCGAGCTGCGTCCCCGGTCCGGCGTAGCGCCAGTAGCGGTGCCACCAGCTCGAAAAATTGCCCGCGCCGTTGCAGATGATCGTGTCCGCGGGCAGCGCGTCGCGCATCGCGGCGACGCACGGGCCGAGATCGAGCGCGACGCCGTCGCGTGGCTGCGGCACTGACCACGCTTCGTAGTCGCGGCGCGCCTCGGCGGCGTGCGGGTGCGCGCCGCCGTCGAGCGGGACGAGCGCCTCGGCGAACTCCGCCATGCCGGCGCAGATCGCGAGATCGGTGGCGTAGACGCGGTGCAGCTCTTCCGGATCGGGGTGGACGTGCACGAGCCGCTGCCCGGCGTGGTCTGGGGTGACGAGGGCGTAGCCGTCGGTGGTCGCCTCGCCGAGCCGTGCGCCGACGACCAGCAGCAGATCGGCATCGCGGACGCGCGCGACCAGCGCCGGGTTCGGGCCATAGCCGAGGTTGCCGGCATAGGCCGGGCAGTCGTTGGCGATCGCGTCCTGCCGACGGAAGGCGGCGGCGACGGGCACGCCGGCGCGCGTCGCCCAGTCCGCGAAGGCGTTGGCGGCGGCGGTGTCCCACCCCGCCCCGCCGACGATCGCGAGCGGCCGCTCGGCGGTGGCGAGCAGGTCGCGCAGCCGGTCGAGCGTGTCGGCGTCGACGTCCTGCGACACGCGGTCGACGCGCGCGCGATCGGTCGCCTCCACCGCATCGAGCAGCATGTCCTCGGGCAGCGCCAGCACCACCGGGCCCGGCCGGCCGCTGACCGCGGTGGCATAAGCGCGCGCGACATATTCGGGGATGCGCCGCGCATCGTCGATCCGCGCCGCCCATTTGCACATAGGCGCGAACATCGCGGCGAAGTCGATCTCCTGAAACGCCTCGCGGTCGCGGGTGCCGCGGTCGACGTCGCCGACGAACAGGATCATCGGCTGCGAATCTTGGCAAGCGACATGGACGCCGATCGCGGCATTGGTCGCGCCCGGCCCGCGCGTGACGAGGGCGACGCCGGGACGGTGCGTCAGCGTGCCGTCGGCGCAGGCCATGAACGCCGCCCCGCCCTCCTGCCGGCACGTCACCACTTGGATCGCCGGCGTGTCGTGGAGCGCGTCGAGCACCGCGAGGAAACTCTCCCCCGGCACGGTGAACACGCGGTCGCAGCCCTGTGCGACGAGCTGGTCGACCAGGATGCGGCCGCCGTTTCTGAGGCTTGTCATGGACACACAGCCTATCGTGTGGCGGAGGGGCCGCAAGGGGGTTGTGGTCGGGCACGCGCACGGCCGTTGCCTTCGCGGTGCCGCGCGCTAAGGAGCGTGGGTGCGCGACACGGGGCACCGTGAACGCGCGCGATCTTAGGGCCGGACGGGAGTGGGCAAGCCGTGGTCAACAAGGTGTATGACGATGCCGCCGCCGCGCTGGACGGGCTGCTGTTCGACGGCATGACGATCTGCGCGGGCGGGTTCGGGCTGTGCGGCATCCCCGAACGCCTGATCGATGCGATCCGCGATGCCGGCACCAAAGACCTGACGATCGCGAGCAACAATGCCGGTGTCGACGGCGAAGGGCTCGGCAAGCTGCTGCGCACGCGGCAGGTGAAGAAGATGATTTCGTCTTATGTCGGCGAGAACAAGGAGTTCGAGCGGCAATTCCTGTCCGGCGAGCTGGAGGTGGAATTCTGCCCGCAAGGCACGCTGGCCGAGCGCTGCCGCGCCGGCGGCGCGGGCATCCCTGGCTTCTATACCAAGACCGGCGTCGGCACGCAGGTGGCCGAGGGCAAGGAAGTGAAGGTGTTCGACGGCGAGGACTATATCCTCGAACGCGGCATCCGCGCCGATCTGTCGATCATCAAGGGCTGGAAGGCCGACGAGAGCGGCAATCTGATCTTCCGCAAGACCGCGCGCAACTTCAACCAGCCGATGGCGACCGCCGGGCGCGTCTGCGTCGCCGAGGTCGAGGAAGTGGTGCCGGTCGGCACGCTCGACCCCGATCACATCCATTTGCCCGGCATCTATGTGAAGCGGATGATCGTAGGCAGCCCGTACGAGAAGAAGATCGAGTTCCGCACCACCCGCCCGCGCGTGCAAGCGGCGTGAAGCGCGCGGGCGTCCTGCTGGCGCTCGCCGCGACGCTGGGCGGCTGCGCGGCGCAGCGGCAGGTGCTGCTCGGCCGGCCGAGTACGCCGCCGCCCGCGGTCGACCCGCCCGCGCCGCCAGGGGTGCCGCCTGCGATGGCGTGGCTCTATGGCTCGGGCGAGGCGGCGGCGCTGTCGGAACAGGCGTATAACGGCATGGTCCGCTATGTCCGCGACGTGCTGACCGCCGCGCGCGACCGGCGCGGGCGGCTGCCGTCGCAGCGCAAGCCCGGCACGCTGCCGCGCTGGCCGGCGTCGGTGGTGCTGGCGCCGGGCGCGACCGCGGCGAGCGCCGAGACGATGCCGTGCGGCACGCTGCCGCCTGCGGTGGTGCTCGACATGGACGAAACCGCGGTGCTCAACCTCGGTTACGAATATGACGATGCGCAAACGCAGCGCGGATTCGACCAGCAACGCTGGGAACGCTGGGAAAAGGCCGGCGCGACGCGCGTCACCGCGGTGCCGGGCGCAGTGGCGGCATTCCACGCGCTGCGCGCGATGGGGGTGACGATGGTCGTCAACACCAATCGCTCGGCCGGGAATGCCGAGGCGACCGTGCAGGCGCTGGCCAACGCCGGGCTGGGCGACTTCCGCCACGGCGAGACGCTGTTCCTCAAGGGCGATGTCGACGGCAAGTCTGGCAAGGACGGACGGCGCGCGGCGATCGCGGCGAAATTTTGCGTCATCGCGCTGGCGGGCGACCAGCTCGGAGACTTCGCCGACCTGTTCAACCCGCCCGGCCCCGCCCCGGCAGTCGGGCGGCGGATGCTGACCGCGGTCGCGCCGATCGAGCCGCGCTGGGGCAATGGCTGGTTCGTGCTGCCCAACCCGGTCTACGGCACCGGGCTCGGCACCGGCTGGGACGAGACCTTCCCGGCCGACAAACGCTGGAAGGACGTGCCGTGACCGACGAACCCGCGGGCGCGATCTCGCTGGAACATGGCGACGAGCTGACCGATCGCTCCGCCGAGGTGGCGCGAATCTGGGTGACCGACGGCGCGGGCGCATCGGTGTGGATCGACGCACGCGTGCTCGGCGACGCGCATATCTTCGGCTATCTGATGGCCGACACGATCCGGCACGCCGCGCGTGCCTACGCAGGCACGTACGGGTTGACGGAAGACGCCGCGTTGCAGGCGATCGTCGCCGGGCTGAGCGAGCAATTGCGCGAGCAGGCGACCGAGATCACCACCATTCAGAACGGGAGCCTGAACTGATGTCGCAGGAAGCGAAAGGCTGGGATCGTAACGGCATGGCGGCGCGGGCGGCGCGCGAGCTAAAGGACGGCTATTACGTCAACCTCGGCATCGGCATCCCGACGCTGGTCGCGAACAACATTCCCGACGGCATGACGGTGACGCTGCAATCCGAGAACGGGATGCTGGGGATCGGGCCGTTCCCGTATGACGACGAGGTCGACCCCGATCTGATCAACGCCGGCAAGCAGACGATCAGCGAACTGCCGTCGTCGGCCTATTTCGGCAGCGAGCAGAGCTTCGCGATGATCCGCGGCGGGCATATCGACCTGACCGTGCTGGGCGCGATGGAAGTGTCGGAAGGCGGCGACATCGCCAATTGGATGATCCCCGGCAAGATGATCAAGGGGATGGGCGGCGCGATGGATCTGGTCGCGGGCGTCAAGAAGATCATCGTCGTGATGGAGCATGTCTCCAAGGATGGTTCGCCGAAGTTCCTGCCGGCGTGCAGCCTGCCGCTGACGGGGAAGAACGTCGTCGACATGATCGTCACCGATCTCGCGGTGTTCCAGCGCGCGGATCACGACACGCCGTTCCGGCTGGTCGAACTGGCACCGGGCGTAACCGCGGACGAGGTCGCGGCGAAGACGGCGGCGCATTACGAGGTCTGAGGCGGATGGCCTATACGCTCATCACCGCGAACCGGAATTATTCGAGCTGGTCGCTGCGCCCGTGGATGCTGATGACCGCGCTGGGCATCCCGTTCGAGGATCGCATCGAACCGTTCGCGTCGATGGACAATTACGACGCGTTCCACGCCTTCTCGCCGACCGGACAGGTGCCGGTGCTGATCGACGATGGGCGGACGGTGTGGGATTCGCTCGGCATCGCGCTGTATCTCGGCGAGCGGCACGACGGAGTGTGGCCGGTCGAGGCGGCGGCGCGTGCATGGGCGATGTGCGCCGCGACCGAGATGCACGGCGGGTTCGGCGCGCTGCGCGACGAGCGCACGATGACGGTCGGGCAGCGCGTGACGCCGCACGGCACCTCGCCGCGACTCGCGCGCGACGTCGCGCGGCTGGCGGAGCTGTGGGAAGAGGGGTTGGCGCGGTTCGGCGGGCCGTTTCTGGCGGGCGAGCGGTTCGGCGCGGTCGACGCGTTCTTCGCGCCGGTGGTGTTCCGGGTGCGGACCTATGGCATCGACGTCGGCGCAGCAGGCGCCGGGTGGGTGGCGCGGATGCTGGCGCATCCGGCGATGCGCGCGTGGGAAGATGCAGCGTTGGCGGAGACGTTCCGCGAAGCCTCGCACGAGGCGGAGGTTGATGCGGTCGGCGTGGTAACCGAGGATCATCGCGCACTACCGTCGTAAGGCTTTGGAGGTGCATCCTTCTCTGCCGTGGCCCGCGCGACCGTCACTCCCACGCCATTTTGTTACGCCTGAACTTGGACGCGCGATGCTTTTCGGTTAACAGCCGCGGATCATGTCCTCCGCTCCCCGCACATTGTACGAGAAGGTCTGGGACGCGCACGTGGTCGAGCGTCGCGACGATGGTTCCTGCCTGATCTATATCGACCGGCACCTCGTTCATGAGGTGACCAGCCCGCAGGCGTTCGAGGGCTTGCGCGCCGCCGGGCGGCGGGTGCGGCGACCGGACCTGACGCTGGCGGTGCCCGACCACAATCTGCCGACCACCGCGCGGGTCGATGCGAACGGGCACGAGCTGCCGATCGCCGACCGCGACAGCGCCGAGCAACTGGGCGCGCTGCGCCGGAACGTCGCCGACTTCGGCGTGCCCTATATCGACGCCTTGTCGGCGAAGCAGGGCATCGTCCATGTCGTCGGCCCCGAACAGGGCTTCACGCTGCCCGGCACGACGATGGTGTGCGGCGACAGCCATACCTCGGCGCATGGCGCGCTCGGCGCGCTGGCGTTCGGGATCGGCACAAGCGAGGTCGAGCATGTGCTGGCGACGCAGACGCTGATCCTGTCGCCGTCGAAGACGATGGAAGTGCGCATCGACGGCACGCTCGGCTTCGGGGTCAGCGCCAAGGATGTCGTGCTCGCGATCATCGGCAAGATCGGTGCCGCAGGCGGGACCGGCTATGTGATCGAATTCACCGGCGAGGTGATCCGAAATCTGTCGGTCGAGGGCCGGCTGACGATCGCGAACATGTCGATCGAGGGCGGCGCGCGCGCCGGGATGATCGCGCCCGACGAGACGACCTTCGCCTATCTCAAGGGCCGCCCGCTCGCGCCGCAAGGCGCGGACTGGGACAAAGCGGTCGCGTGGTGGCGGACGCTGCCGAGTGACGCGGGCGCGCGTTACGACAGAAGCGTGGTGCTGAACGCCGCCGACATCGCGCCGTCGCTGACCTGGGGCACCAGCCCCGAGGATGTCGTGCCGATCACCGGTATCGTCCCCGCCCCCGACAGCTTCGCCGATCCGTCGAAGCGCGAGGCGGCGCAGAAGTCGCTCGATTACATGGGGCTGACGCCGGGGATGCGGATGCAGGACGTGGCCGTCCAGCATGTCTTCATCGGCAGCTGCACCAACAGCCGGATCGAGGATCTGCGCGCCGCCGCTGGGGTGGCGAGCGGGCGGCATGTCGCCGACGGCGTGCGCGCGATGGTGGTGCCGGGGTCGGGGCTGGTGAAGCGGCAGGCCGAGGCGGAGGGGCTGGACCGCATCTTCACCGAGGCCGGGTTCGAGTGGCGCGAGCCGGGCTGTTCGATGTGTCTGGCGATGAACCCCGACAAGGTGCCGCCGGGTGAGCGCTGCGCCTCGACCAGCAACAGGAATTTCGTGGGACGTCAGGGACCTGGCGCCCGTACCCATTTGTTGTCGCCGGCAATGGCGGCGGCGGCGGCGGTCACCGGACGGCTTGCCGACGTTCGCGAACTGATGGGTTGAGGATAAGGGAACGCGCCATGAAGAAGATCTTCGTTTTCCTGATCGCCGGGTCGGTGTTGAGCGGGGTCGCCGCTTATGCCGCGATCGCGCGCCCCGCGATCCCGGCCAGCCGTCCGGCGCGCTGATGGAGCCGGTCACGCGCGTTTCGGGCACCGCTTATCCCTGGGGTGCGAAGAATATCGATACCGACGTCATCATCCCGGCGCACTGGCTGAAGACGATCAAGCGTTCGGGGCTGGGCAAGGGCGCGTTCGAGACGGTGCGCGCGCAGCCGGGGAACATCTTCGACGATCCGCGCTATGCCGGCGCACCGATCCTGATCGCGGGCGACAATTTCGGCTGCGGATCGAGCCGCGAACATGCCGCCTGGGCGTTGGGCGACATGGGCGTCAGGGCGGTGATCGCGCCGAGCTTTTCCGACATCTTCTCGGGCAATGCGTTCAAGAACGGCATCGTCCCCGTCGTGCTGCCGCAGGAGGCGGTCGACCGGCTGATCGAGGTGGCGAAGACCGATCCGGTCACGATCGATCTGGAGACGATGACCGTCACCACCCCCTATCAGGACCGCTTTGCGTTCGAGCTCGACGCCTTTCGTCGCCGGTGCCTGATGGAAGGGCTGGACGAGGTCGGCCTGACGCTGGCAAAGGATACCGCGATTTCGAAATTCGAGGAGCGGCTCGACGACGAGCGGCCCTGGATCAGGAGAGATGCGGCACATGCGGGCTTTGCTGTCGAGGGCGCCGGGCGGACCTGAAACTCTGGAAGTCGGTGATCTGCCCGATCCGGTTGCGGGACCGGGCGAGGTGGTGGTCGCGATCAAGGCGTGTTCGATCAACTATCCCGACGTGCTGGTGATCGAGGACCGCTACCAATTCCAGCCGCCCCGCCCCTTCGCGCCGGGCGGTGACATCGCCGGCATCGTCGCCGACGTCGGGGCGGGCGTGACGCAATGGCAGGTCGGGGACCGCGTGATGGGAACCGTGCTGATGGGCGGGCTCGCCGAGCGGCGCGCGGTCCCGGCGGACGCGCTCTACCCGCTGCCCGACGGACGCGGGTTCGAGGAAGGCGCGGCGCTGCTGCTCACTTATGCCACCAGCATCCATGCGCTGGTCGATCGCGGGCGCATCGCGGCGGGCGACCGCGTGCTGGTGCTGGGTGCGGCGGGCGGCGTCGGGCTGGCGGCGGTCGAACTGGCCAAGGCGTTCGGCGCGCAGGTGGTCGGCGCGGTATCGAGCGAGGACAAGGCGCAGGCGGTGCGCGATGCCGGTGCCGACGACGTGCTCGTCTACCCGCACGCGCCGTTCGACAAGGCGGCCTCCAAGGCGCTGGCCGATCGCTTCAAGCAGGCCGGCGGCGCCAACGGCTTTCAGGTGATCTACGACGCGGTCGGCGGCGATTATGCCGAGCCGGCGCTGCGCGCGATCGGCTGGGAGGGACGCTATCTGGTGGTCGGGTTCCCGGCCGGCATCCCCAAGCTGCCGCTGAACCTGACGCTGCTGAAAAGCTGCGACGTGTGCGGGGTGTTCTGGGGCGCGTTCGCGGGGCGCGAGCCGGCGGCCAATCGCGCGCACATCCACCACCTGCTCGAACTATGGGAAGCCGGGCGGATCGCGCCGCGCGTCACCGAGGTGTTCCCGCTGGCGCAGGGCGGCGCGGCGATCGCGCGATTGGGTCAGCGCAGCGCGATCGGCAAGTTGGTGGTGCGCGTCGCCGACTGAGCGGCGGTGCCATCGAGCGACGTTGAATGTCGGCGGGGCGCGCACTATCCATCGGTGATGTACCGACGGGAGCCAGCATGACCCTTTTCGACGATCGTGAACGCGCATTCGAGGCGAAGTTCGCCCGCGACGAGGAAGTGGCGTTCCGGATCATCGCGCGCCGCAACCGGCTGGTCGGGCAATGGGCCGCGCAGCTGATGCAGCTGACCCCCGCCGAAACCGACGCCTATGCCAAGGCGGTGGTGCAGGCCGATTTCGAGGAAGCCGGCGACGAGGACGTCGTCCACAAGGTGTACGGCGACCTGACCGCGGCCAACGTCGATGTCGACGAGGCGGCGGTGCGCCAGGCGCTGGCGGAGCAGACCGTCGAGGCGCGTCGCCAGCTGATGCAACCGGAGTAACGCGCATGCCGATGGAAGGAAGCGACATCGCCGCGCTCATCAAGGCCGGCATCCCCGACGCGGAGGTCGAAATGACCGATCTGGCCGGCGACGGCGATCACTGGTCGGCGCGCGTCGTGTCGGCGTCGTTCGCGGGGATGCCGCGCGTCAAACAGCATCAGGCGGTCTATGCCGCGCTGGGCGGGCGGATGGGCGGCGTGCTCCACGCCTTGCAGTTGACCACCGCCGTTCCGAAGTAAGCGCGCACGCACGACCGCATTCGCAAGGAAGACGATATGACCGACGATACCAACGCCCGCATCGATGCGCTGGTGAAGAACAACCCGGTGGTGCTGTTCATGAAGGGCTCGCCGCTGTTCCCGCAATGCGGTTTTTCGAGCCGCGCGATCGCGATCCTCGAGCGGCTGGGCGTGCAGTTCGAGAGCGTCGACGTGCTGCAGGATCAGGCGATCCGGCAGGGCATCAAGGGCTATTCGGACTGGCCGACGATCCCGCAGCTCTACGTCGGCGGCGAATTCGTCGGGGGATCGGACATCATGATGGAGATGTACGAGGCCGGCGAGCTGGGGGAACTGTTCCAGAAGGCGGGTGCCGCGCCGGCCGCCCAGGCCTAAGGAAACCTGCGCCGCGCCGGTCGGTTGATCGGCGATGGCGAACGAACCTCACAGTGTCGGCGACATCCTCGACGCGATCGGCAAGCTTGCCGACGCGCAGGACGAGGTCGCGGTCGGCGACGTTGTCGAGGCGCTGGGCGCACGCGGGTTCGGCCCGTTCCTGATCGTCATGCCGCTGATCGACATTTCGCCGATCGGCAGCATCCCCGGCCTGCCGTCCGCGATGGCGGCGATCATCATGCTGATCGCGGTGCAGATGGCGCTGGGGCGGCAGCATCTGTGGCTGCCTGCGTTCGTGCGGCGACGCGCCGTGTCGTCGGACAAGGTGCGCAAGGCCGTCGACAAGACGCGCGGCGTGGCGCGGTTCATGGATCGCTCGTTCCACGGCCGCTTTCCGGCGCTGACGCGCGGACCGTTCGCGCGCGCGGCGCCGTTCGGGGTGATCGCGCTGGCGTGCGCGGTGCCGCCGCTCGAGCTGCTGCCGCTGGCGACCACCGTGCCAATGCTGGCGATCGCGGCCTTCGGACTGGCGATCACGGTGCGCGACGGGTTGCTGATGATCGTGGCCATGGTGCTGGCGGTGGCGGCGGTCGGGGTTGGTGTCGGATTGTGGAGTGGGCGGGGTTAGCGCTCGGTCGTCATTGCGAGCGTAGCGAAGCAATCCAGGGCGCCCTGATCCGGCCCTGGATTGCTTCGCTACGCTCGCAATGACAGAAATACATGGTGCCGCGGACTTGATCCGCAGCTCCGCTACTTCTGATGGAAGAAGCGACATCCCGGATCAAATACGGGCTGACGAAGAAAAGGCCGCCCCGTTCTGCACGAGGCGGCCTTTTCATTTTACAAGCGTTGGCCAGATCAGATGTCGTCGCCGAGCGCGCCCTTGACCTTGCCCTTGAACTGCTCGCCCTTGCCTTCGGCCTGCTGGGCCTTGCCTTCGGCAGCAAGATCGGTGTCATGGTTGTGGTTGCCGACGGCTTCCTTCACCTTGCCGATCGCTTCGTTGACGTTGCCCTTGATCTTGTCGGTCAGCTCGCCCATCGTCGATCTCCTTATTCGAAACCCTGTGACGATGAAACGGTGCTGCAACGACGCGGTTCCGTAACGGCAGGACAATCCTTTCTTTAGATCAATCCCGACAGCGGGCTCGACGGGTCGGCATAGCGACGTTTGCCCATGCGGCCGGCGCGATAGCTCATCCGCCCGCCCTCGACCGCCGCCTTCATCGCCGCCGCCATCAGCACCGGGTCCCTCGCTTCGGCGATCGCGGTGTTCATCAGCACCCCGTCGCAGCCCAGCTCCATCGCCACCGCCGCATCGCTCGCCTGCCCGACCCCGGCGTCGACCAGCACGGGCACGTTCGCACCCTCGACGATCAGCCGGATCGTCACCTGATTCTGGATGCCCAGCCCCGAGCCGATCGGCGCGCCGAGCGGCATGATCGCCACCGCGCCCGCCTCTTCGAGCTGCTTCGCCGCGATCGGATCGTCGACGCAATAGACCATCGGCTTGAAGCCTTCGCGCACCAGCACCTCGGTCGCCTTCAGTGTCTCGCGCATGTTCGGGTAGAGCGTGCGCGCCTCGCCTAGCACCTCCAGCTTGACGAGATCCCATCCGCCCGCCTCGCGCGCCAGCCGCAGCGTGCGGATCGCGTCCTCGGCGGAGAAACAGCCCGCGGTATTGGGCAGATAGGTAACCTTCTTCGGGTCGATAAAGTCGGTCAGCATCGGCGCGTTCGGATCGCTGACGTTGACGCGGCGCACCGCGACGGTGACGATCTCCGCGCCGGATGCCTCCACCGCGGCGGCGTTCTGCGCGAAGTCCTTGTACTTGCCGGTGCCGACGATCAGCCGCGAGCGGAAGGTGCGGCCCGCGACGGTCCATGTGTCTTCGGTGATCGCCTGGACATGATCGCCGCCGCCGACAAAGTGGACGATCTCCAATTCGTCGCCATCCTCGACCACGACCTGCGTCAGCGTCGAGCGCGGCACGACCTCTAGGTTGCGCTCGACCGCCACCTTTTCGGGGACCAGCCCGAGCGATTCCGCCAGAGCGGCAAGGGTGATCCCGGCGGTCACACGCTTGTGCTCGCCGTTCACGGAAATGGTGATGGTGCCGTCGGTATGTGCCATGCGGGTCATCTAGGACTGCGGACGTCGTGGGGCAACGTTGCGTCGCATGTCGCCGGATGCGATGAAGCGCGACGATGACCGACACTGTCTATGTCCTCAACGGACCGAACCTGAACCTGCTCGGCATGCGCGAGCCCGACATCTATGGGCACGACACGCTGGACGATATCGCCGGCGCGCTGGAAGACCGGGCGCGGGCGTTGGGGCTGGCGATCGACATGCGCCAGTCGAACCATGAGGGGCATCTGGTCGACTGGCTGCACGAGGCGCAGGCGCATGACGCGCGCGCCGTGCTGCTCAACGCCGGGGCGTTCACGCATACCTCGATCGCGATCCACGATGCGATCAAGGCGATCAGGACGCCGGTGATCGAGGTGCATCTGTCGAACCCGCACACGCGCGAGGCATTCCGTCATGTGTCCTTCGTCGGACGCGCCGCGAAGGGCAGCATTGCCGGTTTCGGCGCACTGTCGTACCAGCTCGCGCTTGAAGCCGCGGCGCGCTTCTGACAGGAGCCGCGGCCAAAGGTCAGGGATAATCGGGGTTCAATGGCTGACATTTCACACAATAGCGGGTCGATGCAGGTCGACGTCGATCTGGTCCGCCAGCTCGCCGAGCTGCTCGACACCACGCAGCTGACCGAGATCGAAGTCGAGGACGGCGATCGCAAGATCCGCGTGGCGCGCAAGGCGGCGGCGGTCAGTGCTGCGCCGGCGATGCATTATGCGCCGGCGCCTGCCGCCCCCGCCGCGCCGGCCGCGCCGCAGGTCGATGTCGCCGGGCCGTCCGCGCCGTCGGACGCCAATGCGGTGCGCTCGCCGATGGTCGGCACCGTCTATCTCGCCGCCGAGCCGGGCGCGAAGCCGTTCTCCGCGGTTGGGCAGACCGTGGCGGCGGGCGATACGCTGCTGATCGTCGAGGCGATGAAGGTGATGAATCCGATCACCGCGCCGTCGGCAGGCGTCGTGAAGGCGATCCTGGTCGACAACGGCCAGCCGGTCGAGTTCGACCAGCCGTTGGTGGTGGTGGAGTAGGCTACGCCGCTCCCGCGCGCCTTTCTCTTCCCCGTTCGTGCTGAGCCTGTCGAAGCACGTGCCGCAAGCATCGCGCTTCGGACACGCCCTTCGACAAGCTCAGGGCGAACGGATCTCTAGGTTTGTCACCCATGCCCCAGATCAAGAAACTGCTGATCGCCAATCGCGGCGAGATCGCGCTGCGCATTCACCGTGCGTGTCACGAAATGGGCATCAAGACCGTCGCGGTCCATTCGACCGCCGACGCCGATGCGATGCACGTCCGGCTGGCGGACGAGGCGATCTGCATCGGGCCGCCGGCGGCGGCGGACAGCTATCTCAACATCCCGAACATCATCTCGGCCGCCGAGATCAGCGGCGCGGACGCGATCCATCCCGGCTATGGCTTCCTGAGCGAAAACGCCAAGTTCGCCGAGATCGTCGAGCTGCATAATCTGATCTTCGTCGGGCCGAAGCCCGAGCATATCCGCGTGATGGGCGACAAGGTGGAGGCCAAGCGCACCGCGGGGGCTCTGGGGCTGCCGCTGGTGCCGGGCTCGGACGGCGCGATCAGCGATGTCGCGGAGGCGCAGGCGCTGGCGGAAGCGATCGGCTATCCGGTCATCATCAAGGCCGCCAGCGGCGGCGGCGGGCGCGGCATGAAGGTGTGCCAGTCCGCCGACCAGCTCGAAACGCTGATGCAGCAGGCGGGCAGCGAGGCGAAGGCGGCGTTCGGTGACGCGACCGTCTATATGGAAAAATACCTCGGCAATCCGCGGCATATCGAATTCCAGGTGTTCGGCGACGGCAACGGCCACGCCATCCATCTCGGCGAGCGCGACTGCTCGCTCCAGCGCCGTCACCAGAAGGTGGTCGAGGAAGCCCCCTCCCCGGTCATCACGCCCGAAGAACGCGAGCGGATGGGCGGGATCGTCGCCAAAGCGATGGCCGATATGGCGTATCGCGGCGCGGGGACGATCGAATTCCTGTGGGAAAACGGCGAATTCTACTTCATCGAGATGAACACCCGGCTGCAGGTCGAGCATCCGGTGACCGAGGCGATCACCGGGCTCGATCTGGTCCGCGAGCAGATCCGCGTCGCCGAGGGGCACCCGCTGACGCTGCGTCAGGAAGACGTGGTGTTCCGCGGCCATGCGATCGAATGCCGGATCAACGCCGAGGACCCGCGCACCTTCGCGCCGTCACCGGGGCTGGTGAAGCAATATCACGCGCCGGGCGGGATGCACGTGCGCGTCGATTCAGGGCTCTACGCGGGCTATAAGGTGCCGCCTTATTACGACAGCATGATCGCCAAGCTGATCGTCTATGGCACCACTCGCGAGGGCGCGCTGCGCCGCCTGCGCCGCGCGCTGGAGGAGTTCGTGATCGAGGGGATGAAGACGACCATCCCGCTCCACCAGGCGCTGCTCGACGATCCCGAGTTCCGCGAGGGCGCGTACACGATCAAGTGGCTGGAGGAGTGGCTGGCGAGGCAGGGGTGAGGTAGCCTCCCCATTCTGCGTCGCCCCGGGCTTGAGCCGGGGCCCCGCTTCGTTCGCGGCAGGATATATGCCTGCGTGACGGTAGATTTATCGCATGCGTCACTCAGCAACGCGGGTGACAAGTGAAAGGCGCGTGACGATATCAAGCCCCTCCCCTTCAGGGGAGGGGTTGGGGTGGGGTACGCGAGGATCGGTCTCGGTGAGACACTACCCCACCCCTGCCCCTCCCCTGAAGGGGAGGGGTAAGTCTACTTCACTTTATCTTGAGCTAAACGCTGGCGACGCGAATGGAAGTTCGCGTTGATCGAGCAGGACAATCCCGACTGGCTCGATCTTTTCGAGCGGTTCGCCTGAAGAAGCGGGGCCCCGGATCAAGTCCGGGGCGACGAGTCTCGGCTATACCAACGCCAACAGCCGGTCGCGCTTGTCGAGCAGCGGCGCCATGTCGCCCTTCGCCGCCACGCGCCCCGCCATTGCCCGGTCGAGCCGCTCGCGCGCCGCGGGTGTGATCTCCCCCAGCCGCGCGGCGATCTCCTCCATCTCCGCCATCCGCGCCCAGCAATCGAGCACCACGTCGCACCCCGCCGCGATCGCGCCCGCCGCTTTGTCCCCCGCCGAGCCCGAAAGCGCCTTCATGTCGATGTCGTCGGTCATCAACAGCCCGTCGAAGCCGATCCGCCCGCGGATCACCTCGTCGATCACCACCGGCGACAGCGTCGCGGGCCGCTCGGCGTCCCACGCCTGGTAGACGATGTGGCTGGTCATCCCCATCGGCGCATGCGCCATCGTGCGGAACGGCGCGAGATCGTCTTCCAGCTCCTCCGCCGACGCGGTGACGGTCGGCAGGTGATAATGCGTGTCGACCAGCGCACGGCCATGCCCCGGCATGTGCTTGACGACGCCGACCACGCCGCCCGCCGCCAGCCCCTCCAGCGTCGCACGGCCCATCGCGGCGACCCGCATCGGCTCGCGCCCGAACGCGCGACCGGTGATCGCCTCGGTCGTCTCGGGGCGCGCGACGTCAAGGATCGGGTGGCAGTCGACGGTGATCCCGACCTCCGACAGCATCAGCCCCAAGGCGTGGCCGTTGGCGCGCGCGGCCTCGATCCCCGACATCGGGGCCAATTCATAGAGGCGGTCGAACTCAGGCCCGGCGGGAAAGGCCGGCCATTCCGGCGGCGCAAGCCGCGCGACGCGTCCACCCTCCTGATCGACGAGGATCGCGACATCGTCGCGCCCCTCCAGTTCGCGCAGCGAGTCGGTGAGCGCCCGCAGCTGCGCGCGCGTCTCGACGTTGCGGCGGAACAGGATGTAGCCAGCGGGGCGCACCGCATGGAAGAAGGCGCGTTCCGCCGCGGTGAGGACGGGGCCGGACAGGCCGAAGATCACAGGCTTCATGCGCGCGCTTCTAGGGCGGAACGCGGCGCGGAGGAAATGACTTTGGAAGTCCGCGCGTCCGGCCTAGCTATGGGCGATTGCAGGAGAAGACGATGCGCGTTTCGGGTTGCCTGGCTTGCCTGTTGGTCGCTGCCCTGCCCCAAGCTGCATTGGCGCAGGACGCGCCGCCGCCGGCCGATCCGGGCGCGCTGCAATCGACCACCCCTGACGATGTCCCCCCGCCCCGTGTCCCGATGCGCGTGCAGGTTGCCGCCGGGCCGCAATGGCAGCCGTGGTTCCCCGGTGACGATCAGCGCCGCCTGAGCCCGTGGTTCAGCCTCTCGCGGACACGCGGCGACACGCCGTTCGCGTTCGGCGCGCCCGACGACGGCACCAACCTGACGCTGATTCGGCGCGGACGGACCGAATATGCGATCGCGCTGCGCCGCGAAGGGCGGCGGCGCGGCGGCGATCTCGTCCCCGGCTTGCCGGGTGTCGGGCGGACGCTGGAACTGGGTGGCTCGATCGAGACGTGGACCGGCGATCAGGTCCGCTGGCGTGGCGACGTGCGCAAGGGCGTCAACGGCCACAAAGGCTTCATCAGCCAGCTCGGGATGGATTACGTCCGCCGCGACGGCGACGACTGGCTGGTGTCGCTGGGCCCGCGCGTGCTGCTGGGCGACGGGCGCTATCAGCGCGCCTGGTTCGGGGTCGACGATCGCGCGGCGGCCGCGACCGGATTGCAGCGCTATACGCCCAAGGCCGGGCTGCGCTCGGTCGCGCTGACCGGCAGCGCCTCGAAGGAGATTTCGCGCCATTGGGGCATCGAGGCGCAAGCCACCTACGAACGGCTGGTCGGGGATGCCGCCGACTCGCCGATCATCCGCCGCGCCGATTCGGCGACGCAGCTACAGGTGGCGATCGGGATGCACTATACCTTCTCGGTACGGCTGCCCGATCGCGGCATCTTCCGGCTTATCCGGTGACGAAACAGCCCTCGCCGGCCAGCTTCAGCCGCGCGCAGAGATCGGCGGCGGCGGCGGCGTTGCCGGCGTTGACGCGCAGGCGGTAGACGGTGCGCCCCTTGACCACCGCCGGCTGCACGACCTTTTCCAGTGTCGCGACATAGCCGAAGCGGCGCGCGATCTGGCTCCACGCGCCGTTCGCGACCGCCTGGCTGGGGAAGGCGCCGAGCTGAACCATCGCCCCGCCCGACGATGCGCCCGACACCTGCGTCGCGGGCGCGCTGACCGGACGTTGCGCGCGCAGCGGCGCGGCGGCCTGTGGCACCGCGACGCTGGCAGTCGGCGCGCCGCTCGCGGGGGTGCTGGCGCTCGGCACCGGCGTCGTCGCGCGCGCCACCGGCGCTTCGGGTACCTGCCCGAGATCGATCGCGGCGTCGGTATGGCTGCCCGCGCTGGCGGCGATCGCCGAATCGCCCTCGCCAATCACCTTCATCCCGCCGGGCTCGTCGGGGCGGATCTTATAGTCGCCGGCCGGCGCGGCGATCAGCCGCCCGTCGCCGCCGCTCCCGGAAAACTGCCAGCGATAGAGACCGAACAGGATCGCACCGAGCACCAGCAAGCCGATCGCGACCAGCACGACGATCCGCCCGACCGGCACCGCATAGGGATCGTCGGCCTCGACGGTATCGAGCCACGGCAGGCGATCCGCGTCGCTCATCCGCCCGATCGGCTCCCCCTCACGCATCAGTGCATCTCCGCCACCGCCTCTACCCCCATGATGGCGAGGCCGTTTCGGATAATCTGGCCGATCGCGGCGGCCAAGGACAGCCTTGCGGCGGTGACGGCGTGGTCGTCGGGGACGAGGAAGCGGCGGTCCGGCCGATCGTTGCCGGCATTCCACAGCGAATGGAATTCGGCCGCCAGATCATAGAGATAAAAGGCGATGCGATGCGGCTCGCGCGCCGCCGCCGCGGTCTCCACGACGCGCGGGAACTGGCTGGCGAGCCGGATCAGCGCCAATTCTTCCGTATCGAGACGGGACAGATCGGCATCTGCGGCCGAAATACCCGCCTCCGACGCGCGCCGGTGCAACGAATGGACGCGCGCGTGCGCATATTGGACGTAGAAAACCGGGTTCTCCTTCGACGCCTCGACCACCTTGGCGAAGTCAAAGTCCATCTGCGCATCCGAGCGCCGCGTCAGCATGGTGAAGCGTACGACGTCCTTGCCGACCTCGCGCACGACATCGGCGAGCGTGACGAAATTGCCCGCGCGCTTCGACATCTTGACCGGCTCGCCGCCGCGCAGCAGCCGCACCATCTGGACGAGCTTGACGTCGAAGCGCGTCTTGCCCTCGGTCAGCGCGGCGACCGCGGCCTGGATACGCTTGACGGTGCCGGCGTGGTCGGCGCCCCAGATGTCGATCAACTGGTCGGCGCTTTCGGCCTTCTGGAAGTGATAGGCCATGTCGGCGCCGAAATAGGTCCAGCTGCCGTTCGACTTGCGGATCGGGCGATCCTGATCGTCGCCGAACTGCGTCGAGCGGAACAGCGGCAGTTCGACCGGCTCCCAGTCCTCGGGGGTCTCGCCCTTGGGCGCGTCGAGCACGCCGTCGTAGATCAGGCCGCGCGCGCGCAGCACCGCTTCGGCAGCCTCGGGCTTCTTCGCGGCCTGCAACGCCGCCTCAGACGAGAAGAGGTCGTGGTGGATGCCGAGCAAGGCGAGATCGTCCTTGATGAGCACCAGCATCGCCGCGACCGCACGCGTGCGGAACAGCGCCAGCCATTCGTCCTCCGGCGCGGCGGCATAACGGTCGCCGAATTCCTGCGCGAGCGCCTGCCCGACGGGCACGAGGTAATCGCCCGGATACAGCCCCTCGGGAATCGCGCCGACCTCCTCGCCCAGCGCCTCGCGGTAACGCAGGTGCGCCGAACGCGCGAGCACGTCGACCTGCCCGCCGGCGTCGTTGACGTAATATTCGCGGATCACCTTGTGTCCGGCGAATTCGAGCAGACTGGCGAGCGCATCGCCGACCACCGCGCCGCGGCAATGCCCCATGTGCATCGGGCCGGTCGGATTGGCGGAGACATATTCGATGTTGACCGACACGCCCTGCCCGCGTGTCGAGCGGCCATAATCGCCGCCCTCGCCGACGATCGTCGCGATCTCCCGCCGCCAGACGTCGTCGTGGAGGCGCAGGTTGATGAAGCCTGGCCCGGCGACCGACACGTCGGCCACTTCCGGCAGCGCGCGCAGCTCGCCCGCCAGCGCCTCGGCCAGCGCGCGCGGGTTGGTCCCGGCGGGCTTCGCGAGCACCATCGCGGCGTTGGTCGCCAGATCGCCATGCGTCGCGTCGCGCGGCGGCTCGACCGTGACGTTGCGGCGGTCGAGGTCGGCCGGGAGCGTGCCGGCGGCGGTCAGCGCGTCGAGTGCGGCATCAACATGGGCGGTGAAACGGGTGAAGAGCGTCATGCGCGCCGCTTAGCCCAAGGGCGGCGCGGACGCAAAAGGCCGGGCCACGCGCGTAGTTGCAGCAGCCGCAACGACGAATGCGCGACCGGCAATTGCGCTGTTGCAGCGCAGCATGGATGCTGCACCGCATCATCTTCAGACAGGGAAACGTCTCATGCGCTCTTCGATCGCTCTCGTCCTGACCGCCGCCGCGCTGGTCCCCGCCGTTGCCGCCGCCGCGACGTCCGAGCGCAGCTTCACCCGCGACGGGCACACCTATGTCTATTCGCTGACTCCGAACCAAGACGGCACCACGCTGATCCAGGGCCATGAAGTCGGCAGCAGCGCCGGCCGCTTCCGTCTGACCGTCAAGGGCACGCGCGTTTCGGGCCAGGCCAACGGCCGCGACGTTTCGTTCCGCACTGCCCGCCCGCTGGCGCCGGTGTCGGTCGCGGCGAACTGATCTCGCGTCGCCCCGGACTTGATCCGGGGCCCCGCTTTACGCCGACGGCCAAAAGAAGAAGCGGGATCCCGGGTCAAGCCCGGGATGACGAAAGGTTTACGTCATTGCGAGCGTAGCCAAGCGAACCAGGGCGTCCTGATCCGGCCCTGGATTGCTTCGCTACGCTCGCAATGACGTTCTTGGTCAGAAGCCCTCGGGCAGGTCGATCGCGCCGACCGTCTCGCGATAGCGTGAGATCGCGTATCGATCCGTCATCCCGGCGATGAAGTCGGCGATGTGGCGGCTGACCGCCGGCTCGCCCTCGGGCAGCCGGTCGCGCCATTCCTCCGGCAACAGCCGCGGATCATCGCGATAGGCGGCGAACAGCCCCGATACCACGCGCTGCGCCGCGCCCGCTGCCGCCAGTTGCCGCGGATGGTGGTAGAGATTGGCGTACATGAAGCGCTTCAGCTCGCGCTCCGCCGTCGCCATCGCGGGCGAGAAGCCGATCAGCGCGCGCCCCGCCGCGCGCACGTCCTCGACGCTTCGCACCCCCGCGGCAGCGATCCGGGTGCGCGACTCGGAAATCAGGTCGTTGACCATCGCGCCGATCTGGCTGCGGATCAGCTCGCCCGCCAGCCGGTCGCGCGGCACGTCCGCGAAGCGCGCGGTGACCCGCCGCCAGCCGTCCGCGACCAGCGGCACCGCCGCGATCTGGTCGAGCGTCAGCAGCCCGGCGCGCAGGCCGTCGTCGATGTCGTGATTGTCATAGGCGATATCGTCGGCGAGCGCCGCGACCTGCGCCTCCAGCGACGCATGGCAGGTCAGGTCGAGCGCCGCCTCGGCATCCGCCTCCGCCAGCGCCCATGCCGGCACCGCGATCGGGCCGTTGTGCTTGGCCAGCCCCTCCAGCGTCTCCCACGTCAGGTTGAGCCCGGGCCAGCGCGGATAGGGCCGCTCGATCCGCATCAGCGTGCGCAGCGTGTGCCCGTTGTGATCGAAGCCGCCCGCCGCGCCCATCGCCTGTCGCAGCGCATCCTCGCCGGCGTGGCCGAACGGCGGGTGGCCGATGTCGTGCGCGAGGCAGAGCGCCTCGGTCAGATCCTCGTTGAGCCCCAGCACGCGCGCGATCGTGCGGCCGATCTGCGCGACCTCCAGGCTGTGGGTCAGGCGGACGCGGAAATGGTCGCCGTCGGGGGCGAGGAACACCTGCGTCTTGTGCCGCAGCCGGCGGAAGCTGATCGAGTGGATGATCCGGTCTCGGTCGCGCTGGAACGCGTCGCGCGGGCCGCGATCGGCGCTTTCCTCGACATGCAGCCGCCCGCGGCTGCGCGCCGGATCGGCCGCCCACGCTGCCAGCGCGGCCATGTTACTTGCCGCCCAGCCTGGTCATCTTCTGCCCGGGCTCGCTGGTGAAGGTGAAGGCGGACAGCCCCTGCTTCTTCAGCGCGTTGACCGCCGCGCGCGCCTCGGCCTCGGTCTTGTACGGGCCGGTGACCAGCCGGTTGGTCGCGCGGTTGGGGACGGTGTAGGCGCGCTTGCCCGCGAGCGCATCGGCCTTGGCCTGCGCATTCTTCCACGCCTTGGGCATGTCGTCGGCGTTCGCGCCGCTCGCGACCTGCACCCAGATCCGCGCCGGCTCGGCGCGCGCGGCCTTCTTCTCGGCAGCTTCCTTGGCGGCGGCGTCCTTCTTCGCCTTCTCGGCGGCGAGTTCCTTGGCGCGTGCCTTGCGGTCGAGCGGCTTGGCCGCCGGCTTCCCTGCGGTGTCCGCCGCAGCCCGTTCCTTCGCGCGCGCCTTGCGGTCGAGCGGTTTGGCGGCGGACGCCTCCTCGGGCTGCTCGGCGGCGGCGACCGCCTTTTGCGACAGCCGCTTGGTAGCGGCGAGCCTGGTGCGCTTCTGCTCGTCGGCGGCGGCGTTGCGCTCGGCGGTCTGCGCGGCATCCTCCAGCGTCGCGGCGGCCGGGGCCGGCGGCGCGACGACCGGGACGCGTTGCGCGCCCGGCATCGGCGCGACGCCCAGTTCGGCGGCCGGGACCGAGATGCCGGCGACGATCCGCGCCAGGATCGAATCCTCGCTGATCCGCGGCGGGCTGACGCGCAACGGCGGCGCGCGGCGTGTGGCCTCGGGGCGCGGCGGCGTGGTGTTCGCGGCGGCGAGCTGCGGCGCGGGCGTGATCGTCCGCGCAGGAACCGGCTGGCTCTGCGCAACGGAAGTCGGCATCGGCGTGGGCGTCGCCGCAGCGACTTGTGCCGCCGGCCGCGCCGGCTCGGTAACGGATTGTGGTGCGGCGCGCGGCGCTTGCACCGCCGCCTGCTGCACGGGCGCGGTGGCCGTCGGCGTCGGCGTCGGCGTCGGCGTTGCGGCGGCGGGGGTCGGCACGGGCGAACGCGTGTTCGCCGCCGCCAGCTGCGCCTCGGCCCGATCGCGACGGCGCTGCTCGCTGCGCGACAGCTTCTTTTGCGGTGTCGGCAGCGGCTGGACGGTCGGGGCCACGGCGGCGACCTGCGTGCGGGCCGGCGTACCCGCCAGCGGCGTCAGCGGCGGGACCATCCGCGCGTCGGCGAGCCGCGCCGGGGTGGGCGCGACCTCACCGAAATGGACCGCGAAGGCGCGGTCGACCGGCGATAGCGTCGGCAGCCGCTGGAAGAACGCCGCCAGCCCGCCGGCCATGCCGCGCGGCATCATGCTGGTCGCGATCTTGTTCGCGCCCGACACGTCGCCGTTCATCGCCAGGATGAAGGCGCGCGCGCGCCATGCGCCGCGATCCTGACGGCGCAGCAACGGCTCGATCTGCGCCAGCGCGTCGTCACGCCGCCCCGAGATGCCGAGCGACAGCGCATAGCGGCGGCGGATCTCGTCCTCGCGCGTCGCCTCGCGCCCGCCCTGCGCCAGCGCGAGGCGATAGTCCTGCTGCGCACGTTCCTGTTCGCCGATCAGGTCATAGGCGAGCCCGCGATCGTCGGCATATTGCGGCATCGGCGCACCGTGGCGCTGCGCCTGCTCGAAATAGCGCAACGCCTCACCCGGACGCTCGCCGTTGACGAGGATGCGCGCGATGCCCGCCTTGACGCGACCGTTATTGGGATCGACCGCTTCCGCGCGCTTGTACAGCGCCGCCGCGGCGGTGGCGTCGCCGAGCGCGAACGACAGGTCGCCCGCCTCGATCAGCGCGGACAGGTCGCGCGGCGCGCTGCCCAGCCGGCGCACGACATCGGCGAGCCGATCGGCATCGGGATTGGGGGTCGCGACCACCTCTTGCGCCACCGCCCCGCCCGCCGCCGTCATCGACAGGGCGGCGAGCGACACGGCAAGGCAACCGGCGAGGCGGAAACGTCCCGATCGCGATCGAGCGACATGGGTCATGCGTAAAGCTCCCCGTCGCGGCCCGCGAACGGGCCGGACGGACCGGAAGAAAGAACTATCGAAACCGTGCGCGGCGCGTCCGTCCCCCGGAAGGCCGCGGTGACGGCAGCAACAAGGGCGAACGGACGGGCGACCATCGCGCCATAGAGCCGTTCGGCGCCGACCCGGCAATGACACGGCTCCCCCGCCTGCGACGAAGCGAGCCTGGGCGGCGGTGCACGGTCGATCCGCGCACCGCCGGCGACAAGGTTACTGGTTGTTCTGGCGGTGCAGGAAGCGGGGCAGGTCGCCGGGCTCGCGGCCGTCGTCCTCGGCGGCACGGCCACCGGCGTTGCGGGTGGCATTCTGCATCCGCTCGAACAGCGTGCCGCCCAGCTTGACGCGCGGCGCGGCCGGTGCCGGCGTTTCCTCCTCGGGCGCACCCGGCGACAGGAAGCGACGGCGCTGCGCCTCCCCGGCCGGCGGGGTCGCGCCCGGCGCGGGCATCAGCGACTCGGCGCCCAGCACCAGTTCGTCCTCGGCCGGGCGCGCCGGCGACGGATCGACACCGACGCCGCCGTTGGCCGGCGGGACGCCCTCGGCCATCGCATCCGCCGCGGCGCCGCTCGGCCGCTGCGGCGGAACCGCCGGGGTCGGCTCGTATGCGACCGGCTGCGGTGCGGGCGTCGGGGCCGGCGCGGCGGCGACCGGCGCCGGGGCCGGCGCGGCCTCGTTGCGGCGCGGCGCGGAGAAGCTGAAGGTGCGCGGCGGCTCGGACGGCGCGCTGGCGGCGGCGGGTGCGGTCGCCTGACCGACACTCTCTATGCCGGTCGCGACGACCGAGACGCGGATCTTGCCTTCCAGCTCCGGATTGAACGCCGAACCCCAGATGATGTTCGCATCCGGGTCGACCAGCTCGCGGATGTGGTTCGCGGCCTCGTCGACCTCGAGCAGGCGCATGTCGTCGCCGCCGGTGATCGAGACGATCACGCCCTTGGCCCCCTGCATCGACACGCCGTCGAGCAGCGGGTTGGCGATCGCCTTCTGCGCCGCGATCAACGCGCGGTCGTCGCCTTCCGCCTCGCCGGTGCCCATCATCGCCTTGCCCATCTCCTGCATCACCGAGCGGACGTCGGCGAAGTCGAGGTTGATGAGGCCGGGCATGACCATCAGGTCGGTGATGCCGCGCACGCCCTGTTGCAGGACCTCGTCGGCCATCTCGAACGCCTGCTTGAACGTGGTGTTGGCGTTGGCGACCAGGAACAGATTCTGGTTCGGGATCACGATCAGCGTGTCGACGAACTTCTGCAGCTCCTCGATGCCCGCCTCGGCCGACTTCGAGCGGCGATTGCCCTCGAAGCTGAACGGCTTGGTCACGACGCCGACCGTCAGGATCCCCATGTCGCGCGCCGCCTTGGCGATGACCGGAGCCGCGCCGGTGCCGGTGCCGCCGCCCATGCCCGCGGCGATGAAGCACATGTGGCTGCCCTCGAGCAGCCGGCCCAGTTCCTCAATCGTTTCCTCGGCGGCGGCGCGCCCGATTTCGGGGCGGCTGCCCGCGCCCAGACCTTGCGTGATCTTCGCGCCGAGCTGGATCTTCTGCTCCGCCTCCGACTGCTTGAGCGCCTGTGCGTCGGTGTTCGCGACCAGGAAGTTCACGCCCTGCACGTCCGCGCGCATCATGTTCGCGATCGCATTGCCGCCGGCCCCGCCGACGCCGATCACGGTGATCCGCGGGGTCAGGTCGTCCAGATCGGGCGTGATGAATTCGATGCTCATCGCAACATTACTCCGTCCGCCCGCATCGCATGGTTCATAACGGGCCGTTTACACCGATGTGCAACATGCGGGCGTCGGGTGAAAGAGGAAACACCGTCAACCGCCCTGTTGTCGCGTCAATAATTCGCTTTCGCCGCCTGAACGAGCTTCCAGAACCCGCGCAGGCCACGCTGACGGTGGACCATCTGCTGCGTCGGCGCGAGGCCGCGCAGGTCGATGGGATCGCTGGCCGCGAAGAACGCGAGGCCCGCCAGGGTTGCAAATCCCGGGCCGGCATGCGCCTCCGGCAGTCCGGTCAGCCCGCGTGGGCGACCGATCCGCACCGATCGGCCCAGCGCCTGCTGCGCGTAATCGGCAATGCCCTTCAGCTCGGCGCCGCCACCGGTCAGCACCACCTGCCGACCAACCGGCCCCTCGAACTTCAGTTCCTTGAGCGCGGCCTGAATCTCGCCGACCAGATGCTCCAGCCGCTGGCGGATCACCGCGATCAACGCCGCCTTGGTGATCTGAAGCGCCTCCGAGTCCTCTTCCTGCGTCCGCTCGCGAATCGTGACCATCTCATGATTATCGCGCGGGGACGCGTTGGCGGAGCCGTGGAAGCATTTGATCCGCTCGGCCTGCAGCCGCGTGGTGCCGAACGCCGATGCGATATCGTCGGTGATGTCGGCGGCACCGAACGGGATCGACTTGAGCCCGACGAGCATCGACCCCGCGAACAGCGAGACGTTGGTGATCCCCGCCCCGATCTCGACCAGCGCGACGCCCAGATCGCGCTCCTCGCTGGTCAGGCAGGCGAGCCCGGTCGCGACCGGCGACGCGATGATCGACTTCACCTCCAGATGCGCCGAGCGCACGCACAGATCGAGGTTGCGCACCGGCGACCCGTCGGCGGCGATGACGTGGATGTGAACGCCGAGCCGGTCGGCGTGGAGGCCGAGCGGCTTCTTCACCCCGGTCAGCCCGTCGAGCGTATAAAGCGCCGGCTGCGCGTGGAGCACCATGCGACCCTGCGGATCGATCGACTGCCGCCCTTCGTGGAGCAAGGCATCGATATCGGCCTGTTCGATGCGCATCCCGCCGAGTTCGGCCTCGATGAACGCCTCGTCGCTGACCAGCCCGCCCGCGGAAAAGCCCGCCCAGACGTTCTCGATATTGAACCCGGCGATCCGCTCCGCCTGCTCCACCGCCTCGCGAACCGCAACCTCGGTCGCGCCCATGTCGGCGATATAGCCGCGCTTGACGCCGCGGCTCTCGCGCTGGCCGGTGCCGAGCACGTTGAGTTCGCCGCCATCGCCCTTTTGCGCGATCATCGCCGATACCTTGGACGATCCGATGTCCAGTGCGGTAATCAGGCCGTCGGGTGCTACCTTCGCCATCGTTCTACCCCCTCATGCTTCGCCGGAGCGCAACGCTTCCCCGGCGCGCGCCTCGATCGTTCGGTCGTTGTCGCCGATCACGTTGTTGCCCGTCGCCGCGGCGGCATCGGCGGGCGGGTCGTTGCGGCCGTCATCGGCGACCTGTTGCTTATCCTGCCCTGCGCGACGCGCGTACATCTTGGCCGGGTCACGCAGGTCGAAGCGCAGCCAGCCCTTGCCGAGCAGCGGATCCGCGCCGTCCATCTGCGCGAACTTGATGAGCGCCTGCGGTGCCCCGTCCTGCGGCAGCGCCAGCGTCTCGCCGGTGGTGAAGGTCAGGTCCCAGCGGCGATTGCCGACCCAGGTCGCGGCGCGGATGCGCGGCCGCAGCGCGGGCGCGGCGGCGAGCAACGCCTGATAACCCGGCTCCTGCTGGTTCGCGCCGGGACCGATCACCAACGGCAGGTCGGGCATGTGCGAGGGCGCGACCGGCGCGAGCAGCCGACCGGTCGCGTCGATCAGCGTCAACTGCCCCTTGTCCTGCCAGATCGCCGCCGGCTCGCGCTCGGTGATGTGGATCACCAATCGGTCGGGCAGCCGCCGCGCGACATAGGCGTCGGAAATCCAGCCATAGGCGAGCAACCGCTCGCGGACGCGTTCCAGATCGACGCGCAGCATCGCGCGCGACGACTGATCCTCCAGCGCGATCGCATAGACCGTCTCGCGGTCCATCCGCTTGAGCCCGGTGATGTCGACCTGTTCGACCCGCAAGCCGGCGCGCCCCGCCGCCTCGGCGATGCCCGCGCCGATCGCCTGCGGCACGCCCATCAGATTGGCGACGAACAAGGTCGCGACGCCGACGCCGCCCAGCACCGTCCAAGTCACCGCCTTGCGCAGCGCATCCTCGCTGATCGGCATTTTGGCGAGCAGCCGGTCGCCCAGCGACGCCTTGGGCACGCGGCGGCGGTTCGGGGTCGGGCGACGCCCCGGGTGAGCCGCGCCGCGTTTGATCGTGCGGCTCATGAGAGCCCGGCCTCCGCCATCGCCTCGTCGACGATCGCCTGCACCAGTCGCGGGTAGCTCATGCCGGTGTGGCGGGCCTGTTCGGGGACGAGGCTGAGCGGGGTCATGCCGGGCTGCGTATTGACCTCGAGCAGGAACAGCCCGTCGACGCCGCGCTCGTCGTCCCAGCGGAAGTCGGAGCGGCTGGTGCCGCGGCAGCCGAGCACGCGATGCGCCTGCAACGCCAGCGCCATGCACGCCTGCGTGATCTCGTCGGGGATCTCGGCCGGGAAAATATGGTCGGTCATCCCGTCGGTATATTTGGCGTCGTAATCGTACCAGCCGGACTTCGGTCGCAATTCGGTGACGCCGAGCGCCCGAGGACCATCCACACCGCCCAGCACCGCGGTGGTCAGCTCGCGCCCGCGGACATAGGGTTCGGCGAGCAACTCGTCGAATTCCTGCCACGGGCCGGTCGCGTCGCGCGCGATCGGATTGCCGTAATTGCCTTCGTGGGTGACGATCGCGACCCCGACCGACGAGCCTTCGTTGACCGGCTTCAGCACGTACGGGCGCGGCAACGGATCGGCGTCGTGGACGTCGGCGCTCTTCACGATCCGGCCGCCGGGCATCGGGATGCCGGCGGGAACCAGCACCTGCTTGGTCAGCACCTTGTCGATCGCGATCACCGAGGTGGCGAGCCCGGAATGCGTGTAGCGCACGCCCATAAGGTCCATCAGCCCTTGCACGCTGCCGTCCTCGCCCGGCGTGCCGTGGAGCGCGTTGAAGACCAGATCGGGCTTGGCGTCGGCCAGCCGCGCGGCGACGTCGCGCGCCATGTCGATGCGCGTCACGCGGTGGCCAAGCGATTCGAGCGCGTCGGCGACGCCGTTGCCGGAGGACAGCGACACCTCGCGCTCGGCCGACCAGCCGCCCATCAGGACCGCGATGTGGAGCGGGGTCATGCGGCCCCTCCGTGATCGGTCGCCACGCCCACGCGCTGTATCTCCCATTCCAGTTCGACGCCGCTCGCCGCCTTCACGCGGGTGCGGACCTCCTCGCCCAGCGCCTCGATATCGGCGCTGGTCGCGCCCCCGAGGTTGAGGAGGAAATTGGTGTGCTTTTCGCTCACCTGCGCATCGCCGCGCCGCAAGCCGCGACAGCCGGCCGCATCGACCAGCGCCCAGGCCTTGTGGCCGTCGGGGTTCTTGAAGGTCGAGCCGCCGGTCTTCGAGCGCAGCGGCTGCGAGGCCTCGCGCGCGGCGCCGATGCGGTCCATCTCCGCCTGGATCGCCTCAGGGTCACCGGGTTGCCCGCGGAAGGTGGCGGCGATCACCACCGCGCCCTCCGGCAGCGCGGAGTGGCGATAGGTGTAGCCCAGCTCGGCCGCCGCCAGCGTCCGCCGCTCGCCCGAGCGCAGCGCCACTTCGACCGCGACCAGCACGTCCGCGGTCTCACGCCCATAAGCGCCGCCGTTCATGCGCACGAACCCGCCGACCGTGCCGGGGATCGAGCGTAGGAATTCGAGCCCCGCCACCCCCGCGTCGCGCGCGGTCGAGGAGACGAGGATCCCGCTCGCACCGCCCCCGCAGCGCAGCGTCACCTCGTCCAGCGCGGTCGCGGTCGCGAACGGCTTGCCGAGCCGGATCACCACGCCCGGCACCCCGCCGTCGCGGACGATCAGGTTCGAGCCGAGCCCGAGCGGCATCACCGGCACCGCGGGGTCGAGCGCGGCGAGGAACGCGCACAGATCGTCCGAGTCGGCGGGCTCGAATAGCCATTCCGCCGCCCCGCCCGCCTTGAACCACACGAGCGGCGCGAGCGGCGCGTGGGGCGTCAGCCGTCCGCGGACCTCGGGAAGCGCGCTCACCACGGCCCGGCGCGCCACAATTGCGCCCAGGCCTGCCACGCCGCCATGTTCGCCTCGCCCGCGCGCCGCGTCGCCTCCTGCGCCGCGATCAGCGCCGCCCCGGCATCGGTGGCGTGGCGACCGGCCTCCAGCGCGGTGCGCTGCGTGTCGAGCAATTGCTTCTGCCAGTTGATCGCGGCGTCGAACCAGTTGGTCATGCGCGTTCTCCGATCGCGGCGGCCAGCCCGGCTGCCCATTTGGTGATATCGCCCGCGCCGAGGCAGATCACCTGATCGCTCGCCCGTACCTCGCGCGCCAGCACATCGGCGAGCGCGGCGGCGTCCGCCACCACCGCCGCCTGGCGATGCCCGCGTTCCTGCAATCCCGCGACCAGCGCCTCGGCATCGACGCCGGGCACCGGCGCCTCGCCCGCGGCATAGACCGGAGTGACATAGACCTGATCGGCGTCGTTGAACGCGCCGCGGAAATCTTCCATCAGATTGCCGAGCCGCGAGTAACGGTGCGGCTGGACGACCGCGATCACGCGCCCCTGCGCACTCTCGCGCGCAGCGGCGAGCACCGCGCGGATTTCTACCGGATGGTGCCCGTAATCGTCGATGATCGTCGCACCATTGACCTCACCGACCTTGGTGAAGCGGCGCTTGACCCCCGAAAAGCGCTCGAAGCCCTTCTGGATAGTGGCATCGTCGATGCCCAGTTCCAGCGCGACGCCGATCGCAGCCAGCGCGTTCTGGACGTTGTGGCGGCCGGGCATCGGCAAATCGATCCCCTCGATCGAGCGTACCCCGCCGTCGCGCGCGCGGATCAGCGCCTCGAAGCGATTGCCGCCCGGATAGGGAGTGACATTGACCCCGCGCACATCCGCCGACGCCGCAAAGCCATAAGTGACGATCCGTCGGTCGCGAACGCGCGGGATCAGCGCCTGCACCTCCGGGTGGTCGAGGCACAGCAGCGCCGCGCCGTAGAAGGGCACGTTCTCGACGAACTCGACATAGGCGTCCTTGGCGCGGTCGAAGCTGCCATAATGGTCGAGGTGCTCGGGATCGATGTTGGTGACGACCGCGATCGTCCCGTCGAGCCGCAGGAAACTGCCGTCGCTCTCGTCGGCCTCCACCACCATCCAGTCGCT